>CAIQVJ010000047.1 GCA_903875225.1 uncultured Pseudomonadota bacterium | reverse complement strand
TTCAAAACGCAACCGTTCTCGCAGGGCGGCGCCACGCCCCTGGCGAACGGTTTCAAAACGCAACCGTTCTCGCAGGGCGGCGCCACGCTCCTGGCGAACGGTTTCAAAACGCAACCGTTCTCGCAGGGCGGCGCCACGCCCCTGGCGAACGGTTTCAAAACGCAACCGTTCTCGCAGGGCGGCGCCTCGCCGTCGTCCGCGGCGATCGGTCCGGCCGAAGCCCTCGTCAATCCCGAGGCTTGCGCCCCCGCTCCTGGTCGTACGGGCTCGGGCAGGCGCCGTCGATCTTCGCCCGGTGGCCGGCAGGGCGAGGGCCGTAGCTCAAGTAGCGTCCCCCGGTGAGAACAGGGGCGAGACTACTGCAGTGCGCCACCAGTCCGGCAGCCACTCGAGCGCAATCGCAACCCCCTGGGTCACCGGATGGCTGCCCGCTTGGTCCATCTCCACCGTGACCGGCACGCTCTGCCCCTCCGGCCGGTCACGATCGCGTCGATCACGTCGTCCCCGAGCTGATCATGGTCGCAGATCCAGGTCACGTCGTCGTCCGAATCGCGCGCGTTGGCACCTCCTTCGGATCTGGCGAGCAGCCAGGCCTTCCTGTCGACCACGCCAGGTCCTCATTGGAGATCGTCAAGGCCGCGATCTTCGCGTCCTGCTCCACCAGCTTGACGTCGCGGTCGGCGATGGCTCGATCCCGCTGGGTGATGGCCCCGTCACCGTTCACCATTGCTCAAGATGGCCGTCGAGAGCGCCAGGACCCGACCGATGCCTTCCACATCGATCGCCGCGACGGTCGTCCGGTTGGTGAAGAGCGTTGGCTCGGCCGCGGATGGGGGCGTCGGGAACACCATCTCCGCCTCGCCATCGTCCAACAGCTCGCAGATCGAGCCCGTCGTGCCATCGTCCTCGAGCCGCCAGACCTCGATCCGTGCGTCGGCCGACCCCGGCTCCCAGCGCAGGTGCAGATCTCCGGTCTCCCGGTACTCGGCCCAGGTGGAGTCGAAGTCCGTCCGAAGCAGAGGCTCGGGGACCGCGAGGCCGGTAGCGGTGTTCTCGAAGCGGATCGCGCTGCCCTGCTGCAGGGCCCAACTCGGCGTATTGGGATCCGGGTCCCACCAGTACTCGATGTCGCTACCTCCGTAGTCCTCCCGACGCAGCGACAGGTCGTTCACGTCCACGGAGGCCGAGAGGGAGCGGCCGACATCCTGGAACGCCGGGTCCGAAGGGAACCCGGCGGCTGTCCAGCAATGATCCTTCGGATCGGTGAACAACGCGGGCTCCACCCATTCGGTGTTCGGGGCGGCATTCACGAAGGCATAGCTGTAGCTCGACCACACATCCATGTCGGTCAAGGCACCGTCCTCGTACAGGTAGCCGTCGCTGGTTCCGTACATGAAAAAGCCATCCCAGCTGTCCGAGGAGACGGGGAGCACGGTCTCGAACGCAACGCTCTCGTCGGTCGTGGCAGAGTTGGAGTCGTCCAGCGCCTTCCCAGGCGGCGCGATGCACGCGATCAGCAGCAGCATGGGCAAAGCCTATGGTGCGGGGAGCCACGACACAAACGGGGGGCCGGGGCTGGCGGTGGGGGAGCGGGGGGTGGGGCGGTAGTCCACAGGTCCGGACGTCAGCGGCCGACCTACACGCCGCGGCGCCCCCAGATATTGGTAGAGCGCACCCAATTCCGAACCGGAGTCCCGATGATCACCCTCGGCCTCGCCGCCTTGAGCTTCACCGCCTGCACCCCCAGGACCACCGAGGACACATCGAGCTCCGGCGATGCCGACACGGATACCGATACCGACAGCGATGCGGATTCGGACACCGACACCGATTCGGACACCGACACCGATTCAGACACCGACGGAGACGCCGGCTTCGTGAAGATCCCCGCTGGCACCTTCGACATGGGCAGCACGCCCGGCCAGCCCGATCACGGCTATGGCATCCACGCCGTCACGCTCACGCACGCGTACTACGTCGGCGTGACCGAGGTGACGCAGGGCCAGTTTCAGGCCGTAATGTACTACAATCCTTCGACGGAAAGGGATTGCGACGGCCTTGGCCCGGACAATTGCCCGGTGGAGACCGTGAACTGGTGGCAGTCGGCGGCGTACGCCAACGCTGTGTCCGACGCTGCGGGGCTCCAGGAATGCTATGCCTGCACGGGGACGGGCACCGCAGTCGAGTGCGAGGTCGGGCCGAACCCCTACGACTGCACCGGCTACCGGCTGTTGACGGAGGCCGAGTGGGAGGGCGCGGCGCGTTGCGGGACCGACACGGAGTACGCGGGGTCGAACACCTCGACCGACGTGGCCTGGACCACTGAGAACAGCCACGGCACGCAGACGGTGGCTGGCCTCGCCCCGAACGCCTGTGGCCTCTACGACATGAGTGGCAACGTGTGGGAGTGGACGCAAGACTGGTACGACGACTACCCGTCGGGGAGCCTGACCGATCCCATCGGCGCAGAATCTGGCTCCGTCCGCGTCATTCGCGGTGGCGACTACGAAGACCACGCGTACCGCGCGACGGTGTCCGGCCGCAACTCCTGGGCCCCGAGCCGCCCCCACTACCTCATCGGCTTTCGCCTTTCGAGGTCGAGCCCTTGACGCTTGATCTCCTGAACCCTTGGTTGCATTTGCATGTGACTCGCCGGCACCTTCGATGATGCGCCGCTCGCCGCGTTCTTCGCCGCCCTCGACGCGACCGAGCACTGGTTCGCTCACGACGGCGTTCCGACCTTGACCAGGGTGGTGCGGTATCGGGATGTGCCCGCCACCTCCGCAGCTCGCCAGGGCCCCGAGCGCGCCGCCGAGCCGGCGATCGAGATGGCGCCCGAGCAGCACCGCGCGGTGTTCGAGGCGCTTCGCAAGTGGCGCGACGAGCGCGCCAAGCGGGATGGCCGCCCGCGGTACGTGTTGTTCACCAACAGCCAGATCGCGCGCATCGTGCGCTCCCGGCCGGACACACGGGCCGCACTCGAAGCCGTGCCCGGCGTCGGCGACGCGCGGATCCGCGACCACGCCGACGATCTGGTCGCGCTGCTTCGGACGGCTCGTGACGCCGGCGGGTGAGGGCGGCGGCGAGCCCGCGCTGCTCGTGCTCTGGGAGCGCCTCTTCGGCGATCTGCTCGACCGCACCGCGAAGTTCCCCACGGCGGTGCGCTTCACCTTCGCCGCCCGCATCGACGGGATCGTCCTCGAGTTCCTGGTCGCGGAGGCCCGGTGGGCACCCGTTCCGCGCCGCCGGGAGCTGCTCGCCCAGGCCGACCTCCTGCTCGTCCGCCTTCACGTCCTCCTTGGCCTCGCCTGCGATCGCCGCTACCTCGACACCGGCGGCTTCGAGCATGTGGTCTGCGCAGCGGCTTCCACCCTCGCGCCCTCGCCCTCCACGCTGCCGGACCCCGCCGTGACGGTCAACCCGTGCAGGCGCAGGTGCGCAGGCGTTCGACCACGCGGGTACCCACGAAGCGCGCGATGTGAACTCGCGGGGATGCGGCCATCCTCGGCCAGGCGAACCGCACCGGCGTAGGGGACCGGGCCCGGGCGGTGGTCAGGCCTGTCGTGGTGGGGGACGGGGGGGTGCCCCCTGCTGACCCTTGGCGGTGCCAGGCGCGTGGTCGTGGCGACGGCGCCCGTGGTCTCCCGCAGTCGTTCGACACGCTGTCAGGCGTGGTGCGCCCAGTTTGGCAGGGATCCACGCGAAGGCCACGTGTTCGTCTTCATTGAAGGATCTTCGAGACCGCATCGGTAGAACAACCGATGCCTCTGTGGTATACGGGCGCCCGAACACCGGTGGCCCTCCATGCTCTCGCTCCTGCTTCTTGCCTGCACACCCGAGATGGCGGACGTGCCTGACGACACCTCCGGTGCGGACACAGGCGCCGACGACACCGCCGGCGGAGACGACACCGGGGCCGACACGGGTGACGACACGGGCACCTGGGACGGCCTCCTCGTCAACGGGTACTACACCGGCTCGATCCTCGCGCAGGACAGCTCCTCGTGCGGTGCGGGCTTCGGCGACGCCTTCCACATCGCGGTCGGCACCTCGCCGCTCGCTGGCGACGCGAGCGGGTTCGTCCTCGACTTCGGTGGAGGGCTCTCGGAGGCGTGCACCTACGGCGAGGCCGGGACCACCTGCGAGGGCTACTCGTTCTCCGTCGCGCTGACGGCGGATGCGGTGCTCGACTGGGTCGTCACCGTCCCCACGTTCGAGGCCACGTCCGCCTCGTCGTTCGATCAGGAGGAGGACATCGCCATCGACTGCGCGGGCGCGGACTGCCAGTCCGCCGAGGCCGATGGCTCGCTCGTCTTCCCGTGCACGGTGCCCGTGCAGGAGTCGTGGAGCCAGTAGTCCGCTCTCTCGTACCCGCCGGGGTGCAGGGCGCTGCCCCGCCCCGCCCCCGAGTCCTTCCCCCACCCCTCAGTCCTTCCCTCCCGAGGCTCCGCCGCATGACCGCTCTCTTCCTGCTCGTACTCTCCGCCTGCGACCACGCGAAGACCAAACAGCCCGCCGACGACACCGCCGCTACGGCCGCCGAGATCCCCTGGCTGGAGTCGGGCAATCCCGACGTCGCTCCGCCGGAGATCGACTGGCTCGACGCCGGGACGCCGGACATCGCCCCGCCCAACCGTACCTGTCCGACCGGCTGGACGGAGGAGCCGCTCGTGCTCGGCGGGCACATGTGCAGCCCCTGGCCGACAGGCACGCACGAGGAGTGTACGGAGACCAGCATGCAACTGCCCGGCGCTGACGGCTGCGCCGAGGTCGGCAGCACCTGCCCCACCGACACCTGGCCGTCCGACGCCACGGACGAGGGCACCTGGTTCGTTGCGTCCGGCAGCGAGGGCACGGGGTCGCGCGAGGCGCCGTTCGGGACCATCGCGGAGGCCGTCGCCGCCGCGTCCGCCGGGGACACCATCCTCGTGGCCGCCGGGACGTACGACGAGTCGGTCACGCTGGCCAACGACGTGACGCTGCGCGGTGTGTGCGCCGCCGGGGTCCGGATCACCGGCTCGTTCGTGGGCGACGAGGAGGCCGGCGTGGTGGCTGTCGACAATGCCGACGTCACCCTCCGGGACCTGTCGATCGCTGACGCCACCGCGGTCGGCGTGGTCACCAGCGGGGGCAGCGTCACGCTCTCGGGCGTCGTGATCGACGCGGTCGCCAACCACGGCATCCACGCCGAGGACACCGCGCTGACGCTCTCGGACGTGCTGATCTCGCATGTCGACCCGCGCCCCAGCGACGATGCCAACGGGGACGGCCTCTACCAGGTGGGCGGCACCCTCACCGCCAGCGGCGTCGGCATCACCGCCACCCACCGAACCGGGATGTGGGTGGAGGGCGCGCCGTTCACGGTGAGCGACTACGTCGCGTGGGGCATCCGCTCCGAGGTCTCCACGGGCAGCCGCGGCGCCGGCTTCCGGCAGGCCGTGCTCAACGGCTCGGAGGGCGGCACGCTCTCGCGGGTTGCGGTCGAGGACTCCCAGTCCTACGCCATCGCGTTGCAGGGCGACATCCACACGGTGCTCGAGGACATCTGGGTTCGCGACATCGGGACCGACGACACCGGCAACGCGTTCGGCGGGATCGGCACCCAGGGCTCCGGCCAGCTCGACATCTCTGGCGCCACCGTCCTCGACGTCGCCGGACCGGCGATCCGCTCCTTCACCGTCGACGGGACCGCCGCGGCCTCCACCACCGTCCAGGACGCGGTCGTCGACAGTGCGTCCAGCACCGCGGGGATCATGGTCGGCGAGGTGCCGTCGCTCACCGTCGAGCGCGTGTTCACCACCAACTCGACGTGGGGCCTGTACGTGCTCGGCGGCACGTCTGCCTCCGTGTCCGACTTCGTCGGTGTGAACCACAGCATCGGCGGCGTCTTCAGCGGCATCCCCACCACGTTCGATCGGGTGCTCGTCAACGGCGCCGCCTATTACGGCCTCGCCGTCGACACGAGCGATTTTGTGATGAACGACGTCGCCATCCGACACGTGGCGGACACGGCCGGAGGGAGCATGGCCATGGGGATCTCCCTCACAGACGCCGGGCTGGAGGCCTCCCGGTTGCTCGTCGACACCACCACCGCCCGGGGCATCTCGCTGGTGGCTCCGACCTCGGTCTCGCTCACCGACATCGTCGTGACCGACACTTCCGGGACGCCGTTCGGCGGGGACGGCCAGGCGATCTACGCGCGGGGGTGGGACTACGCGCCGGTCAGCATCACCCGCGCGTCCCTCGTCAGTGGGGTCACGGCGGGCCTCGAGCTCGAGCTCGTGACCGCCACCCTCCAGGATGTCGCGGTGGAAGGAGTCGGCGCCGACCCCTCCGGCCGGTACGGGTACGGCCTCTCCGCGCGGTACGCCGACGTCACCGTCGAGAACAGCACGTTCACCGGCGTCCGGTACGCGGGGATCATGGCCAGCACGGCGTCGCTGGCGCTCACCGACGTCGCCGTCCACGACGTGACCGCACAGGCGTGCGCGACCGACAGCTGCCCGGACGACGGTGCGGCGACCGGCATCTACGTCACGACGGACCCGGGGACCGACGGCGCGGCCAGCCTCGACCGGGTGCTGGTGGACGCGGCGGTCGGCGCGGGGCTCCAGTCGGACGGGGCGTCCGTGCAGGCCACGGACCTTGTCGTCCGCGATTGCGCCGTTGGCATCGACACCGTGTCGGGCGCGGTCACCGAGCAGGGGGTCACCCTCGACGGGAACGCGGCGGACAGCGCGGCCGGTGTCGGCCCGTTCCCGGGGCTCCTGTGGGGTACGGTCGTGCCGAACGACGGGTCGTGGTCGGGTGATGCGCCGATCGTGGAGGGCCAGTACGCCGAGACGATCGACGTCGGCTCCGACACCTGCGGCGGCATGTTGGCGACGCAAGAGCAGACCTGGGATCTCGTCTGGCAGGGGGCCAACGAGCTCACGCTGACGGCCCCGTACTCGGCGCTGCCGGAGGCCTGTCTGTATGACGGCGCCACGTTTGGGTGCGTCTCCTCCCAGTCGGTGTGGTGGGAGTACTCCGACACAGCCAACATCGAGGTCGCAGTGACATGGTCCCTGTCTGCCGACTCGCCGACCGCCTTCGGGGCCGAGGTCACCAGTACCCTGACGTGCACTGGCGACGGTTGCACCGCGGCGGCGAGCGACCTCGGGGTCGACCTGCCCTGCACCTACGTGCAGGAGTCGGCGTTCGAGCCGCTGTAGGCGCCCACGTCCAGGACCCTGCAACCCGGCGTTCGGCGGGTGGAAGGGCTTGCAGCGAGGCCCAAGGAGGGTGTACGCTCCCGGCGTATGCTCACCGACAGGCCCACTGCCCATGCCTGAAAGCTCCGTGTTTCGTCTGGCGGGCTGGGGCGCCTTCGCGGGGGTCGTCCTGATGGTGCTCTTCTTCGTGGCGCTGGCCGCGGCGCCCACGAGCGGGGTGAGCGAGGTGCTGGCGGTGGTCGGTGTCGGCGCGTTGACGCCCGCCTTCTACGGGCTCTACCGTGCTCACCGCCACGAGTCCGTCGGCTGGAGTCGGCTGGGCCTGGTCGCGTGGGTGCCGGCGGCGGCCCTCGACATCGCCAGCCTCTTGAGCCCCGGGAACATCGGGCTGTTCGCGCTGGACAACCTCGTGTTCGCTGTGCCGTTCCTGGTGTTCGGAGGGCTCGCGCTTCGCAGCGCCCCGATGCCCCGCGCGCTCGGCTGGGTCGCGCTCGTCACCGGAGCCGCCTACCTGCTCGCAGGCGTCGCCACAGTGGCGGGCAGCCAGGTGGGCGGGATGATCGGCGGGCTGGGTGGGCTCGTGTTCATGCTGATCTGGTTCGCCTGGCTCTCCCGCTTGTTCCTGACAGGGCGGTTCGCGGGGCTGCAGGAAGGGTCGGTGTCTCGTAGATGATAGCGGGCAGTGCGCATGGTGGGTGGGTGGCGACGGTTGGGGTCGGCGGTGTCGTCTCGTTGGTGGAGCAGCGGGCGTGTAGAATGCGCTGATGCTGCTGTTCATACACCCCGCGCTCGCCGTCCTGCCCCTGCCGACCTACCCCGAGTGCGGGGAGCCCGACCGGGCTGACCTCTGCCCTGTCGACCTCGCGGAGCGCTGGACCTACTTGTCCTACATCCCTGCGGCGTGGCAACAGACCGTGCGCTCGGCCGAGACCGCCAGCGGCGCGAGCGTGGACCGCGCGTGGCGGACGACCACCGGGCGCACCGACGTGCTCATCTCGGTCATGGACAGCGGCATCGACTGGGGCGCTGACGGCATCGTGCGGAAAACTGCCCTCAACACCGCCGAGCTGCCGCTGCCGAACGGCTCCGACGTCTACGACGCCGACGGGAACGGGGTCGTGAACATCAGCGACTACGCCGGCTCCGTCGACCCGACCGCGGGGGTCGCCGCGGCAGACGACATCCTCGACCCCTCCGACCTCATCGCGACCTACTCGGACGGCACGGACGCCGACGGAAACGGCTTTGTCGATGACATCGCCGGCTGGGACTTCCTCTGGAACGACAACGACCCCTACGACGACACCGACTTCGGCCATGGCACGGGCGAGGCCGAGTGGTCATCGGAGGAGGGAGGTGACGACGGGGATGTCGGCGCCTGCCCGAACTGCATGCTCATGCACCTGCGCGTCGGCGACGCGTTCATCGCCGACGCCGCGGCTTTCGCCTCTGCCGTGCTCTACGCCACCGACAACGACGTGGACATCGTGCAGGTCGCGATCGGCGCGATCACCCGCCCCGCCTATGCGCAGGTCGCGATCGAGTACGCCTGGGAGCACGGTGTGCTGGTGGTCTCCAGCGCGGGCGACGAGACGGCCTGGCACTCGAACCCGCCCGCCAACCAGTCCCGTACGGTCTACGTCCACGGCGTCACCTACTCGGGCGACTCGGAGGCAGAGGCGAGCTCGTTCCTCGCGTACGAGAACTGCACGAACCATGGACCGCGCCTCGACTTCTCGGTGCCGAGCGACGACTGCTCGTCGTACGCGACGGGGCTGACCGCAGGCATCGCCGGGCTCGTGCTCTCTGCCGGGCGCGACGCGGGGCTCACGCTGTCCCCCGCCGAGGTCACCCAGCTCCTCACCCGCAACGTCGAGGACATCGACCTCTCCGCCGACGCCGATCCACAGGGGTACCCCTCGTTGCCGGGGTGGGACCGGTACTTCGGAGAGGGGCGCGTGAACGCCGAGGCCTCCGTCGCGGCGGCCCGAGAGGGCCGGATCCCGCCCACCATCGAGATCACCGCCCCCGAGTGGCTCGCTTTCCTGGATCCCGTCGCGACGCCGACCGTCACGATCGCGGGGAGGGTCGAAGCACCCCGCGCGCCGCTCGCGAGCTGGACGCTCGAGGTCGGGCGAGGTCTGGAGCCCGCCGCCTGGGAGCCCCTCGGCCGAGGCTCGGGAGCCACCGACGCGCTCGCCTCGTGGACGCTTCCGCAGGACGACTGCGCGCTCGACGACTACCCATCGGGGACGACCACCGTGGAGCGGGAGGAGTCGATGAACGCCTGCACGTGGACCTTGCGCCTCTCGGCGGTGGACGTGGACGGCGAGGAAGCCGTCGTCCGCCGCACGGTGTTCGTACAGCATGACCCCGACGCGCTTCCGGGGTTTCCCCAGCGCCTCGCCGATGGCAGCTCGCTCGAGGCATCCCCCCTGCTCGTGGACGTGGACGGAGACGGCGTCCTCGACGTGATCCAGGCGAGCGGGGGCGGGTGGGTGACCGCGTTGCACGGGGATGGGAGCCGCCTCTGGAGCGCGCACGTCGAGACCCTGGAGGAGATCGACGACACGCTCCCCGGCGCCCACTCCAGTGCACCCGCGTACGCGGACGTCGGCCTCGCGATGTACGCGCCGATCGCAGCCACGCCGGCAGCCGGTGACCTCGACGGCGACGGGGGGGTGGACATCGTGGTCGCGACGATGCGCGGGGCCGTACACGTGTTCGGCGCCGACGGATCGCCGCGCCCCGGGTTCCCGGTCCTGCTCGACCCGATCCCGATGACCGATCCGGTTTTCCAGGTGGACGACGGCATCCTGGGCGCACCGGTGCTCTCGGACCTCGACGGGGACGGGCGCCTCGAGATCGTCGTGGTCGGCTTCGACGGCAAGGTGTACGCATGGACCGCCGACGGCGCGCTCCTGGCGGGCTGGCCGATCGTCCCGCGCTGGGACGCCACGATCGAGGGGCGCGAGCACATCATCTCCTCGCCCGCGGTCGGCGATCTCGACGGCGACGGGCGTCCCGAGGTGGTGTTCGGCACCAACGAGGCGATCGACGACGAGCACGCCCCGCTGTTCGCGTACCACGCCGACGGCACCCCGCTCTCCGGCTGGCCGGTGCGGATGTGGGGCTACTCCACAGACGTGTTGCCGGTGGTCGGAGAGGGCATGCCCGAGTCGCCCGCGATCGGCGATCTCGACGGGGATGGCCTCCCGGAGGTCATCGCCCACTCGATGGGCGGCGCCGTGTCGGTGTTCGCGGCAGACGGCAGCACCGTGTTCGAGACCCTGACGAACGCCTCAGCGTACGGCGCCGGCAGCAACGTCGGAGACAACGCCGTGCTGCCCCTGATCAACTCCCCTTCGCTCGGAGACCTGGACGGCGACGGCGTGCTGGACCTCGTGACCGGGGCGACCGGCATCGGGTACATGCTCAGCGGGCTCGCGGAGGGGGAGCGGACGGACTTCGACCAGATGGTGGCGGCGTGGAGCGGCGTAGACGGCACGTTCCTGGCCGGTTGGCCCCGGGTGGTGGACGACCTGCCGTTCTTCCTGAACCCCGCGATCGGCGACATCGACGGGGACGGCGCGATGGAGGTCATCGCGGGCACCGGCGGCGGGGAGGCCCACGCCTGGAACGCAGACGGCGCCGAGCCCTCCGGGTGGCCCAAGCTGGTCGGCGGTTGGGTGATCGCGTCCCCGGCGATCGGGGACATCGACGGCGACGGCTCGTTGGACGTCGTGCTGTCCACCCGCGACGGGTACCTGTTCGCGTGGTCGACATCCAGCCCGGCGGGAGCGTCGGTCGCATGGTCGCAGCTCGGGCACGACACCATGCACACCAAGGACAGCCGCACCGCGCTGCCTGGGTACAACGGGGGCTACCCCGACGCGGGGCAACCGGATGAGACCTCGCACTGCGGGTGCTCCAGCACGGGGCAGGCGTGGGGTTGGGGTGGGCTCCTGATCGCGACAGTGGCGGGCGCCCGGCGACGCAAAGGGCTCACCCCTCGAGGGTGAGCCGGCCCTCCTGAGGAACATGCGATCGAAGCAGCTCACCGTCGGGCGACCGCCGAGCGACCGAAGACGCCCCATCGCAGATCTCTCGTTGGTGGACCCCGGTCGGGCGCCTGGATCAAGGCACCCACACCCCGCCCGGCCCTCCAAAAGCGCCGATGTCGTTGCGCGTGCCGTCCACATCGTTGTAGCCGGCCGCGGGGTTCCCGGCGTCGGTGCAGGGGGAGAGGCTGGTGACCGTGAAATCGTGGGCGCCGCTGTCGGTGAACCGGGGGTCCTGCAGGATGTTCGTCGGGTCGGAGCAGCCGATGGTCTGCCCCAGCCCCCCGCCCGTGTTCCCAGAGACGTCGTTGTAGGAGGCCGTGCCGCTCGAGACGCACCACAACCCCGCGCCGGTGTTGCCCCAGATGATGTTGTTGTACCAGGTGCCCACCGAGGCCGTGATCGCCGCGCTGTTCTGCCCGTCGCCCATCACGTTGAGCGCCACCACGTTGTTGTAGACGAGTCCGTCGTTCCCATTGGTCAACACGCTCGCACCCACCGGCATGGTGTTGCCAACGATCACGCTGTTCGACAGGTCGTACCCGCTGTCGTGCCGGATGCCAATCGCGCCGGTCTGCCCGGAGGTGTTGTCCTCGACCCACAGGTGAGCCAACGTGGGGTGCCCCCCGTCGAGGTAGACCGCCGACTCCCGCAAGTCCGCCGTGTTGGACACAATCCGAACCCCATCCAGGACGCTGTCCGTGTCGATCAGCGCGACGCCACCTCCATTCACCGCGTGGCTGTCCCGCACGATGCAATCCTCGACCCGGGGGCTGGACCCCTCGATGTACAACCCACCCCCGTCGTCCGGCGTGTCGCCGTAACGGAGCGTGAAGCCGCTGATCACGGTGTCGGCGCCCTGCCCGCTGGTGACGGAGAGCACATGATCGTTGTGGATGGCGTCGATCTCGGTCACGTCGGGGCCATCCATGCCGACGAGGCTCACCGACACGGACGCGATCGAGACCTCCTCGTTGTAGGTGCCCGGGCAGACCGTGATGGTGTCGCCGTCGTGGGCGGCGTCCACGGCGTCCTGGATGCTGCTGAAGGGCGAGATTCCGTCGTCGCACACTGTGGTCTCGTCCGCCACGCCGGTGTCGGTGTCGGTGTCCGTATCGGTGTCCGTGTCCGCATCGGAGTCGGCATCCGTGTCGGTGTCGGTGTCCGTATCCGAATCGGCGTCGGTGTCCGCGTCGGAGTCGGCGTCCGTGTCGCCCGAGTCGGACGTGCCGTCCGCAACGCACTCGCCGTCCTGGAGGTGGGTGCCCGTGCCACAGGGGGCGACGATGCAAGCGAGGAGCAGGGTCAACATGGGACACTCCGGTCATGGCGGGGGTATCGCGGGGGGAGGGGGCGCGGCCCATGTTTCGATCCGGGTCGGATGGGTGGTTGCGGATCCGTCGTCGGTTAGCGGACCCCATGAAGCTGACTGCTCCGCGCGTGTTCGTCCTGGCCCTGCTCACGCCCGCCTGCACGGGGAAGACCCCGGAGGGCCACCCGGGCCGGGATGACACCGCCGCCGACTCCGGCGACACCAATGACACAGGCGTCCCCGCCGGACCTGGCATCGTGGTGTTGGCCGGGGGTGGGGCCGAGGGGGAGGCGGACGACATGACGGCGTGGAGCGCGCGGCTGTACCCGCACCTGTGGGAGGGGGGAGACGTGACGGGGGACGGCCGCGTCCGGGTGGCGATCGTGTCCGTCGAGGAAGAAGACGAGTGGCTGCCGGACTACTTCGAGATCCTCGGCGCCGACGAGGCGTTCAACGTGCGGGTTTCGAACCGGGACGAAGCCGAGGATGACGCGCTGGTGGACACCTTCGCCCAGGTCGACGCGGTGTTTCTGAAGGGCGGCGACCAGGGGCAGTACTACGACCGCTGGAACGACTCGGTGTTGGAGGCGCAGCTCCGCCTTGTGCACGAGACCCGGGGCGGGGGGACTGGCGGGACCAGCGCAGGCGCCATGTCACAAGCCCAGTTTGCGTTGGCCGGCGGGAGCGATCTGGTCTCCGAAGACGTGCTGGAGGACGCGGAGACCCCGTACCTGGACGACACGGACGGGGGCTCGGGCATCCATGACGACTTCCTCGGGTTCGTGCCCGGCTACGTCGTGGACACCCACTTCACGCAGCGCGGGCGGCTCGGCCGGCTGGTCGGGGCGATGGGCAAGGCCCTGGTCGACCTCGACCTGCCGGCGGTGTTCGGCCTCGGGTGCGAGGAGGAGACCGGGGTGTGGATCCGGGATGGGCGCGCGGAGGTCGTCGGGGTGGGGGCCGTGAGCCTCGTGACCGCCGATGGCTCGACGTTGCCGCAGCGCGCCTCGGGCGTGCCGTTGACGTGGCAGGGGCTGCGCCTCGACCGCCTCACCGACGGGTGGGCGTTCGACGTGGCAACCGGGGAGGTGGACACCGCAGCCCCGCCGCCTGGCGCGGAGGCCGTGACGTGGGACGGCACCCCGGGCCCGACCGCGGGCGAGTGGTACGCCGACGGGGATTGGCTGGACCACGAGGAGCGTTTTGAGTGGGTCGTGACGCGCGACCCCGACGCGTACTCTGAGCATGCAGGGGCGGACGTCCCGGTGCTCTCCGACGCCATCGGGGTCGTGGACGCGTTCGACTCTGCGCGGCGCGGGCCGGCGGAGGAGGCGCTGTTCCGGGGGCTGTACGACCACGTCGGGGCGACGGGCGTGATGCTCGGCTACGGCGGGAGCGCAGTGCGTGACGACGCCCACCCGGCGGTCATCCAGTTCGTGGACAACCCGGAGGTCGACGACCCGCCCATGGCGTCGATGCTCGTGAACACCAGCACGGTGACCTGGAGATCGCTCGCGCCGACCCCGTCGTTGTGCGACCTCGGGGACGGCTCGCTGCACGCCGCTGGGCTGGTCGGCGTGACGCTCCACGTGCTGTACACGCCGGCGTCGCTGCTCGCGTACAACACCGCGGAGCGCGTGGTCACGCCGGTTGCGGAGCTGGCGTCCGGGACGCCCGCGCCTCCAGGCTCTCCTCACTCCAGTCGGCACAGCACGGGCAGGTGCTTCATGCAGTCGGACGGGGCCGAGGCCCACGAGGCGGGCGTGAGCGCGTGGCAGCCGCCGGTGCCCGGGTCCGCCCACCAGCTCGAATAGCCGGACCACGCGTGCTCCTGCCAGTAGGTCGTGTAGACCACGAGGTACCAGTCCTCGGTCGTCGACGGGTACCCGAGCACGGCGCCGGCCGCCTGGCAGGTGAGCTCGGCGTTGGCGTGGTCCACGGGGTTCCCGCAGGCGAGGAACCGGGAGCTGCCGAAGGAGTATTCGTCGCAGGCGTCGCAGGTCCCGCTGTCGTCGAAGAGCCCGTTGCAGTCGTCGTCGCGGTGGTTGCAGGCCTCGCGGGCGCCGGGGTGGATCGACGCGTCGCCGTCGTCGCAGTCGTCCGCAGTGGTGTGGCCGTCTCCGTCGTCATCCCGGGCGACACCTGTCTTTCGGGCCATCCAGGCATGCATGAAGGCGCTGCGGCTGCGGATCCAGCCGGGCATCCGCGCGATGGCGTCCGCGTGGGCGCCGGGCGAGATCGTGGTGTTCGGGTCCGCGGCGAACGCGTCGTCGATCTGTGCGGACCAGTCGGCGACGCGCTGGACCATCGTGTCGGGGTCGTAGGCGTCTGTCGCTGTCTGGAGCGCGGCGACCCAGCGGGGGCCCCATGTCGGGTCGGCCGCGACGGCATCCAGGTGCGGCTGGCTGTTGGAGTCGCGGTAGAACGTGTCGGGATCGGCGAAGTAGGGCGCCGAGTCGAAGGTGTAGTCCATGTCCCACGGCAGGAACTGGATGCCCTTCGTGGGGTGCTGGTAGATGTAGAAGTTGTGGTCGCAGCACCAATAGCCGTCGTCCTGGGGGATGAGCGCCTCGCCGGCCCACTCGAGCAGGTTGCCCTCCAGATCCGTGTTGGCCGCCTGCCACGCGACGTCGGTGTTCGCCCAGAGCGCCGCCATGTCCTCGGGATCGGCGTCCTGCTCGTTGACGGTGGGCGTGGTGCCGTACTTCCAGAGCACGCCGCCGCTGTCGGCCCGGCCCATCACGCGCTGGAGGAACTCCTGGTCGGGGAACTCGACGTTCTTGTAGAGCCCGTAGAGCTGGCCGTTGATGGTGAGCGTCGCGTTGTTCGCGCACGGCGCCGGCACGCCCAGATCGCGGAGGTAGGCGTAGGCGAGGCGATCCCGGAGGAGCGACGGGTCGTACCAGGCGGCGTCGAGCTTGAGCTTGCGCAGGCCGTCGTACCGCTCGTCCGGGTTGGTCTGGGTGAAGGAGATGGCGAACTGCATCTTCGGGCCGATCCACGAGAACCCGGGGTTGCCGGAGAGCCGCACGGCGGCGTCGTCGATGGTGACCACCTCGTCGCCGATCGTGCCGGTGAACGACGCGGGGTGCCACGCCTTGGTGCCGGAGGTGTAGTCCGCCTGCAGGCCAGCCCACTCGGCGTCGGAGATCTGCAGGCTGAAGGTGGGGAGTACGGTCTGGTCGTAGACGGCTGGGCAGCCGTCGTCGGGCGGCGGGGGCGCGGTGTCGACCGGGGTTGCGGGGACGGAGTCGAGCGGGGCGTCGGACGAAGGGGTGGGCCTGTCCCGCGGCTGCTCGAGCGTGCCGTGCTGGCACGCGATCAGGGTGGGGAGCGCGACGATCCGGGCGAAACGGGGCGCGTACGTGCGGGGCGACGGCACGGGGTCCGGTAACCTGGGTCGCGCGGGTACGCGCGCCTGGCGGGGGGCGATCGGCGCGACCCCGCCGCCGACCGGCCGTGAGCCGGGCGTCGGCCGGCCCGGGTCGGGATCCTTCAGCCGTGAACGCGCCAGATCCCGAACTCCTCGCCCGGCGCGGGCGCCGCGAGACCGCAGTTCTCGATCGCTCCGTCGTCGCTCTCGGGCTCGCAAAGGTACACGGCGATGGCGCCCAGCGGCTGGTCGGTCGCCACGGTCTCCCAGCCGGGCGGGAGATCCCGCGTCTCGCGTCTCCACGAGACGTCGAGCGCGCCCACCGTCGCGGCTTCGAGGATCCCGCGGCCGTCTGCCTGCGCGGCGGCTTCCACCTGCGCGACCTCGCACTCCACGCTGCCGGACCCCGCCGTGACGGTCAACCCGTGCAGGCGCAGGTGCGCCGCGACTCCGGGAGGCACAGCGTACGCACGCGGGCGTTCGACCACGCGGGTCCCGACGAAGTGCGCGATGTGCGGGATCTCGACCGCGCTCGGCGCTCCGTCGAGCGTTCGCGGCGTCCGGGTCAGGATCTCCACGGGCGCTTCGAACCGGTCCAGGCGGTAGCGCACCGCGACCTGATCCGGGGGTCGTTGGCTCGAAGCCACGATCTGGCGCACGGCGGCTCCGTTTCGCGCCACGTGGTCCAAGGCCTCGATCTGCCAGGCGGACGCTGTCGCTACGCGCTCCTCGAACCCGAGGTAGCTGTAGCATTCGAGCAGCAGGTCCATCCGGTTCGTCAAACCCCGATAGTTGGAGCCGAACCGCGGGTTGTGCGGGTAGGTCATCCAGCCCTCGCGCACGGGGGAGGTGGGATCGGCGTCTCCGTCCACGTCGAGCACGCGCTCGTCCTCCACGAAGTTGCCGTACCAGCCGGAGTCGAACCCGCGGGCCCGGACCGCGCGCATCACCTCGGGAACGAGCGTGTGTCGCATGTATTCGATGGGCTCGGCGCGCCCGCTCTGCACGGTGTGCGGGACATCGACGGTCATGTGGAACCGGTGGACCGATCCGTTGGTCGCGTGGTTGTCGATGGTCAGGTCCGGCGCCCACGGGATGCACACCCGGGACTGGAACATGCGCATCTCCGGTGCCGCCTGGCGCAGGTAGTCGCGGTTCAGGTTGATGCCGTGGCTCTGGGTGCGCGTCCCGACCACCGGTCCGATCTGTCCGCTCAGCTTCTTGAGGTCCAGGCGCCGGTTTGCGGGGTCGAGCGCGTCGTTGCCGTCCGGGTTGAACAGCGGGACCACGAGCAGGGTCATGGACTCCAGCAGATCGCCCTGCTGGCCGTCGAGCATGTCGCGCAGGAGCGCGAGCGTGGCCTCCTTGCCTTCGACCTCGCCGGGGTGGATCCCGTCGACGATCAGCACGACGGGGAGCCCCACGCGGCGTGCATCCTCCGGGGTCCGCACGCCGCGCGTCGAGAGAACGAGGAGCGGGAGCGACCGTCCCCCGGGGCTGGTCCCGAACGAGGTGATGTGCAACCGTGGATCGTTGCGGGCCGCCAGTCCGGCGATGAACGCCATGACGTCGGCGTGGAGCGAGGTTTCGCGAAAGCAGGTGGACTCGGCGCGGGTGAGGAGCATGGGACGACTTAGCCGGTCTGTCAGGCCGGTCGGGTGGTGGGCGGGTTGGGCGGGCGTGGGCCGGAGCAGGCATGCGCGCCGTCAGCCCTTGACGCAGGACAGGCGTCGGGTCTCCGCCACCCCTGGCGGGGTCTACCGCTGGTGCCGGTCGTGCCCGACATGCAAACGCCGAATTCCGCCCGGCTTGGTCCTCGCTGCGCGGCGTTCGAGGGGTACAACATCCACGCGAACGTCTCGTTCGATGCGAGCGACCGGGGTGGTTTGGAACGGCTGTGCCGGTACGTGCTCCGCCCGCCGCTCGCGCTGGGTCGGTTGGAGCGGCGCCCCAGCGGGCGAGTGCTGCTGGCTCTCTCCTTTGGAATTGGTTGAGAAGCTCGCAGCGATCGTCCCTCCGCCCCGGTCGAACCAGACGCTCTACGCAGGCGTTCTGGCGGGCAACGCGGCGTGGCGCTCGGAGGTCGTCCCGAACGTGCCGACCTCGACCGAGGCGGAGCGGGAGGCGCGTGCGGCGCTGAAGCTGGTGAAGGCGGAGGACCGGCGGGCACGGGGCGAGCGGGCGGAGCAGCGGCGGTGCTGGGCCGAGCTTTTTCGCAGAGTTTTTGAGTACGACGCGTTGGTTTCACACTACCTCCTCTGAAGATTTGGGTTGCAGCTTCGGGCGACGGGGGCCTCGTCCGCGGGCGCGGAGGGCGGCCAGTCGCTCGACGGTCGGGTCGTCCAGGCGGAACCACTGCGCGTGGCCCTTGCCGCCGCCCTCGGTGGGAACGACTTGGCCAGCGGCGACCCAATCGCTCACCATGGCACGGGACGCGTCGAATCGGCGGGCGATGCCGTGCACGGACCAGAGGCCATCCTTGCGCTGATCAGGCAGCCGCACGTTCGAAGACGTCCAGTTGGGTGGCCGGATGTCGTGCCTGTTGCGGAGCGCGTACAGGGCCTCCGGGGTCCAGGCATTTCCGCCGCCAGTCCTCAACTGATCGCGGTTCAGTGCGTCGGCGATGGCCACGTCGTCGTCGCCCTGCGCGACGCGCGTGCGGATTCGCTGGAGAATGTCCACGTCGGTCGCGTTCCATCCGCCGCCGGGCGACCGCTCGACGGTGAAGTCGGATACCGCCCCGGCCTCCCAGAGAAGCTGGACCCGCGTGGCGCGCACCGGCACGTCAACGGGGCCGAGCGTGACCTCCCGGACCAGGGTTCTCAGCAACGTCTTTCGCTGGGCCTGGGTTGTGGACTCTGCGGCCCAGACTCGGGGCAGGTCACGGGACAAGGCAAGAATACGCGCCCGGTCTTCGTTCGAGAGCTCTACCCTCTCCGCGCGGCGGATGGCCTGGTGCTCCCGTTCTGCCTCCTCGACCGCGAGGAGTTTTTCCTCCCACTCGCGCTCGAGCGTCCGCGCGACCACGCGGTTGTCCGGGTCGATCGCTTTGTACCGGCGCTCGGCGAGCTTGGCCTCGTAGCGGACCTGGTCGAGGCGCAGCTTCCACTGCCGGTCGACCACGTCGGCCTGGTGCTCGACCTGGTGGGCAACTGCCAGGCCGAGTTCGACCTCCGGGGGCTGCGCCGCCGCGAGGAAGAGGTCCGCCACTGCCCGGTCCACGACCGGGGCCGCGAGCGACCAGCAATCGCCGCCAGCGCCAAGCCGCTCCTTGGGGGAGCGGCAAACGTAGCGCGGCCCCACGTGCCCCCGGGGGTACTCCACTCGCATCCGCTGGCCGCATCGGCCACAGATCACCAGCCCCTGCAAGAGCGCCGCTCCTTCTCGGGCTGCGCCGCGTCGGTCCGGGACGTGGTGGTTCGAGCGGTTCTGGTTGAGCTTGTCCTGGTTTGCCATGAACTCCTCCCGGGAGATGTACCCCGGATGGCGCTCGGGGAGAAACACCGTCCAGTCCTTTGTCGCCAGCTGTCGAACATGGTGCGGGCGAACCTGGCCGTTCACCAGCTCGGTGCGGGTGCTCCGTCTCCCGAACACGTATGCTCCGGCGTAGACCGGGTTGTGCAGCAGCGTCACGAGGTAGGCCGGCCTCGGCGGGACCCACCGGTGCTCGCCGGACCCATCGCGCGCCGGCAACTGCAGCCCGTGTCGGGCGAAGTAGCGGCAGACCCCCTGCGCGCTCCCCTCGATCTTGAACCGCTCGAAAACGAGCCCGATAGCGCGCCGCACCGCCTCGTCTGGTTCCATCCGAAATCGCAGGGAGCCGGGGTCCCACTGGTAGCCTGTCGGCGGCCGGATGCGGAGTTCGCCCCGGCGGGCCTTGTTCAGCAAGCCCCCTTGCAGTCGCAGCCGGAGCCACACGGATTCGGCCTCGGCCATCGTGCCCTTCAACCCGAGCAGCAGCTGGTCGTCGTACTGCCGGGGCGTGTAAACGGACTGTTCGTCGGCGATCACGACATCGGCGAGCCGACACACGTCGAGCAAGCGGTGCCAGTCAGCCGAGCTGCGCGCCAGGCGAGACACCTCGAGCGCGAGGATCCCGCCGACGCGCCCGTGGGCGACGTCGTGGGCGAGGCGCTGGAATCCCGTCCGCCCCTCCACGGTCGTGCCGCTGTGACCAAGATCCTCGTCGATCACGTCGATGGCGTCGGGGGCCCAGCCGAGCGCCCGCGCTCGCTCCCGGAGATCGTACTGCCGCAGGGTCGACTCACGATGCTCGCGAACCTGAAGCACGGTGGACTGCCGGAGGTAGACCACGGCCCGCCGGTCCAGGTGTGTCCGCTGAATCTTGTCGTTCATGGTCGTTCTCCTCTGGCCGCGACCGAGTCCGTAGCGTCTGATGTACCAGCGCCCCGAGTTGGGCGAGGAGGAGGTCCCGCGCTGGCACGTTCACGGATTCCCAAGTCGGGGGCACCGGGCGGGGAAACGGCGTTGGAGTCGGCATCGTGGGTGGCATCCTCCGCGGCAGAGGCAGGATTCGGGGTAAGCACACCTCTTGCCGCGTCAATAGTCGACGCGACGAGCAGTGCCACTTCGACCGACAGGCGTTGCAGCGCTTGAGGGGAGGCTCGGAGGTCGCGCCCGCCCACGACCAGCGGGCCCCGGGCAACGGCGCGGTCCGTCCAGTTGGCCGGTAGGCGGATCACCCAGCCGCGCGGATGTTCCAGATCCAGGTGACGACGCCCCTCGCGGTCGCGGATCTCCCGCACGAAGGGCAGGGTGAGCCCGTGGAGCGGGTGGACTGGCAGGGTCACGGTGACCGAATCTGCAACCGTGGACTGCACTGTTGCAGTCTGAGGTGAACCTGGACGGATGGGCTTGTCCCCACTGCCACAAGCCGATGAAACTGCGGTCGATCGTGATCCGGGAACCTGCGACGACGCAGGTGGTGAGCGGGTTGCTGAAGGCGACCGGGCCGCCTGCGGCGGCGTAGACGTCGAGGTCCGGG
>CAIQVJ010000046.1 GCA_903875225.1 uncultured Pseudomonadota bacterium | reverse complement strand
GGCGTGGGCATCACGCACCTCGATGAACGTCCGCGCGTTCTCCAACACCTTCTCCCACTGGCTCCCGGGCATGACCGCCTCGTGGGTGGCTTTCGTCGCCCCGTTCCACGAGATCTTCACGTCCGAGGTCACCGGAACGACCTTCTCGGCCCAGCCGCGCGCGCCAAGCTTCGGGAACGTGCCGTTGGTCGTCAGGTTCAGGAGCACGCCGTGCTCCCGGCACAGGTCGATGATCTCCTCGAAGTGCGCGTAGAGGAGCGGCTCGCCCATCGTGGACGGGATGATCTCGCGCAGCCCGGTCCCGGCCGAATCCCGCAGCACCCGGCGAATCAGCTCAATCGGCATTCGTCGAGGCTTCTTTCCAGACGCCTTCCGCTCGTCCTGGAGCGTGCTGTGAACGCTGTGCTCCTCGCACATGATGCACTTGAGGTTGCAGTCGTCGGGGTTGGTGTCGAACGTGATCCGCCACGGCCCGGGAAGGGCGTCGACGCGGGCGGACTGCCGGCGGCGCAGCAGTTCATCGTAGACGGCCTCTACGTGGCGAACATGCTGGTGAATGTCGGGGATGCGCCCCTCCGGGTCGTAAAGGTAGCCCCGACGCCCCAGCCGCTCGGCGAGCGCGGGGTCATCGGCGAGCCGCTGCATCTGACGCGCGAGGTCCTCGGAGTCCCGGTGCCGGAAAAGGAGGCCGTTGACCTCGTGGTGGACGTACTCGGCCATGCCGCCAACGTCGGCGGTGATGACCGGCACCCCCGCGCCCTGCGCCTCGTGGATCACGAGCGGCGAGTTCTCGACCCACACCGACGGCACGACGATGGCGTCCACCCGGTCGAACACGTCGCGCACGATCTCCTGATTCCGGTACTCAGCGGGCCACTCTACGCGGCTCGCCGCATGGCCCGGAAGGGCGTTGGCGATCGCCTTCAGCGCGTCGGTGTCCTGCCCGCGGGGCCGTCCGTAGATGCGGAGCCGCACGTCCCCTCGGACCTCACCGAACGCGGTGAGGAGCTGGTGGATTCCCTTCGCGGGGATGTGGGTGCCGATGTATCCGAACGTGAACGGCTCGCCCTGCGTGCGCGAACGCCCGACGAGGCGCTCACGGTCGAACCCGTAGTCAAGGTACCGTAGCTTTGCGGCCGGTAGTCCGAAGTCCGTCGCGAACCGGTCGAGGAGGTAGCGCGCCGGTGCGAGGAACACGTCGACGTGTTCCGTCATCTCGCGGACGTGCGCCATGCGTCGATGCACCCAGTCCTTCCAGGTGGCGACGTCCCCGGCCTCTTCGGCGGGGGAACCCGAGAAGTACCGCGAGTAGCAGCGCCGGGCGCACCTTTCGTCCTCCTGCCCGGAACAGGCGGCCCAGAGGTTGTCGGGGTCCTCCGGGAACATCTGCATGAACTGGCCGCGGGGGCACATCAGCCAGTAGTCGTGGAGCGTGAAGACGATGGGCAGGCCGCGGGCCGCCGCCTCGCCGAGCAGCGACGTGGACAGGTGGTTCAGGTGGCCAACGTGGACGACATCGGGGCGGACGCGATCAAGCACCTCGGCGAACCGCTGGTCGACGCCGACATGGCGGTAGCGGTCGCGGGCCCGGGGCATGTTCACGACGTGCAGCCGCACGCGCGGGTCGTCCGGGTCGGCGTCGTCGCGGAGCGCGTAGTCGGGCGCGAAGGGGTTCTCCTCGCGCGTGAACACATGGAGCTCGTGGCGCTCGGCCAGAGCCTGCGCCAGCGTCTGCGTGTAGACCTCGGACCCGGCGTTGTAGCGCATGGGGTAACCGTGGATGACCTGAAGGATCTTCATTGGAGCATCCTTTCCGCCGCGACGGCGGGGCGGCGAAGACGAGCGGGCAGAGTGGATTAGCTCAACGAGCCCGGCATCGAGCGACACCCTCGGCACCCAGCCGAGAGCGCTGCGTGCGGCCTCGATGTCCCCGACGAAGCGGTCAACCTCGTGGGGGGCGGGCTCCGCCGCGTGAACCACGCTGTTCGACGCGGAGAGCGTGACCACCCGGCTGGCGAGAGTGCTCAGGGTCGTCTCGACGCCCGAACACACATTGATCGCGCCCGAACCGGCATCCCCGCGCGTCAGTGCCTCCGCGGCGGCAATGAACCCGGCAACCGCGTCACGGACGTGCACGAGGTCGAGCGTCCGATCCGAGCCGCGGACGATGAGCGCCCGGCCAGCCAGGGCCGCGTTGACAAAGGCGGGGACGAGACGATCTGCGTGGTCGGTTGCCGCGCCGTAGACGTTGGCGAGGCGTAGAATCGTGGCGCGCAGCCCCTCGGCCGCAGCTCGCCGGACGAGGGCCTCGGCCTCGGCCTTCGTGGCTCCGTAGACGTTGACCGGCGCGAGCACGCTGTCCTCGCGCACCGGGCGGACGCCAGCGCGTCCGTAGACCTCGCGGCTGCTCGCGAACACCACCCAGGGCGGACGTGGTTGCGTGCTCACGGCGCGAAGAAGCGCTGCTGTCGCCTCGACATTGTCCCGACGCGCTCGGGCGGGGTCCGCCTCGGCTTCCGCTACCCGGGCGCACGCCGCCAGGTGGATCACGCCGTCGCAGCCCGCCAGCGCTTCCGCCAAGGCGTCCCCGCTCACGAGGTCCTGGTCGGGGCCGAAGGTGCGGTCGAGGCCCTGCACATCGAACCCTGCCGCCGCCAACGCCGGGAGGAGCGCCGTGCCGATGACCCCCGCGGCACCCGTGACGAGCACGCGGGTCATGCGCCACCCCGATCGCGACCGATTGGCGAGTCCACGCCTGCATCAAGCGTGGATGGAAAGGAGCACGGGCGCGCATTGCGCGCCGACTCCGACGACTCCTTGTGGATCAACATCGATTTTCTCTGCTCGGCGGGGGGCTTGGACAACCACCGGGACGTTCAGCACCCCTTGCGGGGTCGCGCCGAGCAGGCGCGCCATAGGGCTGGCGTCACGGTGGAAGAAGGTAGAGAGGATCGTGCTCCTGCCTCCGTACCCGCTCCCGTCGCTTTCGCGGCCGGTCCCCGGAACCTCAACCCGGGGCAATGCTGTCGGTATGAAGACAGGGAGAGGGTAGCGGAGATGGGCCGCCGTGTCCAGCAAGGGCGACGATCTCCGGCGTGGATGCCCCCCTTGCCACGAGCGCCGTCACGGCGAGGCACCCGAAGCACGTCCACGGCACCGCCGAACGCCAACCCCGGATAGGCTGGCCGCCAGCGCAGACCGCACGCACGCCAGCCCCCAGGAGATCACACCTTTGGCAAAGTTCATCAACACGCGAAAGGCGGTGTCCGAGATCGAGGATCTCATCAGGAACGCCGGGGAGCGGCTCATCCTCGTCTCCCCGTATCTGAAGCTGTCGAAGGACTTCCGGCAGCTTCTGGAGTACCGAAACGGCAAGGACAAGGTGACGACGGTGGTGTTCGGCAAGCAGGAGCTGAAGCCCGACGAGATGCGGTTCCTTCAGGGCCTCCGGTTCGTCGTGCTCAAGTTCAACGAGGACCTCCACGCGAAGTGCTACGCCAACGACGACAAGATGATCATCACGTCGCTGAACCTGTACGAGTTCTCGATGGCGAACAACAAGGAGATGGGCGTGCTGATCGACCGGAACGACCCCGCCGACGCCCAGCTTTTCAAGGACGCGATGGACGAGGTGGACTTCATCCAGACCACCAGCCAAAGGTTCGACTTCGTCGCCCCGAAGCACGAGCCGCTACCGAGCGCGGTCGAGCGACCGCATCCACCAACGGCGAAGGCGCCCGAGCGCCCGGCAAACGGCAAGGCGACCGCCGCGAGCGGCGCAGGGAAAGCCGTGGGATACTGCATCCGCACGGGCGTCGAGATCCCGTTCAACATCGAGAAGCCGCTCAGCCACGACGCCTACAAGAAGTGGAGCCAGTACGGCGACGCCGACTACGCCGAGAAGTTCTGCCACTTCTCAGGTGAGCCCTCGCACGGGGAGACGAGCGTCAGCCGCCCGATTCTCAAAAAGAACTGGAAGAAGGCTCAAGAGACTCATGGACTTCGGTGAGAGGGCGCGCGCACGGGTTTGTTGGCATGGCTGCGGCAGTGGGCCGCCCGCATCCCACCTGGATTCTTCCGACCGCCCAACCTCGCTCAAAAGGCCAAGGCGGTGAACCGGCCCATCCTGGATCAGAAGCTCAGGCGCACGCTCGCCCTTGATTTGCGTGACTTCTCTCTGCCACAAGGGGTGGACGGGCGAGCAGGCGAAGCGCAAGTATTCAACGTCGAGCGGGAAGCGCTTCCCGTGCCTTCCCTCGGCGCGATCCTGCTGGAAGAGATCATCGGCGCCACGGTGGACAGGCAGCCAGAAGAAAAGGTTCATTGGAGGGTGATGTTCGCCTTCCGCGGGAAGCTATGCTCGTTGGAGCTGCGGAAGTTCGGCTGCCGCCTCCTCGTCTGCGACGACCACGCTGTCCGTACGGCGGATGAGCTCATCAGCAAGCTGCAGTCCGTGATCAAGAAGTCTGAAAAGTTCGCCTTCAACGAATTTGCCAGCGCACAGATGAGCGCTGGGAACGTCACCGTTGAAAACCGCGCAGCCAGCTTTCGCGACATGTATACCTTCTTCCGTGAAAAGGCCGAGGGTGCGCTCCTAGCGCCTTCGCCCGAACGCCCGGGCGAAGACGGGTTCGGTCTCGCGGGTTTGCTCAATGACCACTTCGGTCGCCATCGTGAGGCGCTCTACTTCGGCCTTGGGATGCTTGACTCGTACTTCAGCTGGTTCGAGCACGCGATGGTGCTGCTATTGCCCTTCGCTGGCTACGACCCTGCCACAGACGACTTAGTCGCCTTCATCGGTGACAACTGGGCGGACAAGTACGATAGAATCCTCGGATTCCAGGATGCGACAAGCAAACGGCATTACGAGGAACTGAACGAGATCAAGGAACGGCTGCGAAACACGTACGCCCACGGCGGCTTCGAGAAGCGCGGCGGCTCCCTTGGTATCCACCTCGACGGCTTCAGCCCCGTGCCCGCAACCATGACACGGGTCGTCCATAGCGCATCCTTTCGGCTGTTTCCCATCGACGGCGCGAAGTTAGCCGAGGTGAAAGCAACGCTAGACGCCTTCGATGGCTACCTCGCCCAACGGTACCCGGCTGGCATGGCGTTCGTGGACAGCGGGATCCCGCTGGTTTTCAGCTCGAAGGACGTACAGGATATCGTCCGTCGCGCTTCCGATCTTGACGAGTTTCGAGCTTGGTTGGAGGGCTTCGGGCAGTACCTCGATGCTCAGGCAAACGGGGACTTCTGAGGGGCACGGTCACTGTTCTATGGCTTCCGCTTCCTCGTCTTAGTCGTGTTCGGCTCCCAGCCCACCGGCGGCAGGTCGCGGGCGAGGTCGACCTCCATCGCCCTCCTGTTCCGCCAAGCCTTTCGCCGGATCAGCTTCATCTCGTGCGTGACCGTCCCAGCCGGCGCGATGGGCTTGGGCGGTCGAGCCTCGGGAACTTCGATCTTGAGGCTGTATTGCGGACCTTGATGGAGAGGCGGCTTGCTGCAGCTCGTCACCCCTGCCCAACGCGGCGGGCTGAAAGCGGATGTAGTCATTGACCTTTCGTGCAAATTGAGGCCGGGGGTCCGGGGCTACCCTTTCAATGCGGCCCGAGACGCCCTCGAAGATCAGGCCGCGTGGACATTCGCCGACCTGGTCGAGGAGGTCGAGCGGGAGAACGAGAGCGTCGGGAAAGGGGAGGATGACGAGTTCATCGATCCCGAGGGCGACGAAGGCGTCGAGGACGGCAACGACATCGCCGACCAGCTCGCCGCCGCGTTCGCCGACCCGGCGGTACGCGCCGCGGTGAGCGATGCGGCAGGCGGGATCGCTGATTTCTACGCCGCACAGGCCGGCTACTCGGGGGTGGACGAGCCGGTCGCGTCGGTTGCCCCACGCGGAACGCGGGCCGTGGCGGAGGGTGACGCCCCGGAGCGCACCTGGGTGCTCCCGCCCGGCGTGACCGCAGCCGCCGAGAGCGGGGCGACGCAGCCGGACATCGAGGCCCCGTCGGATGTGGTCGCCGCCAGGGTCCTGCGTCGTGTGCTCAACGACGCGGACGAGGCAGGGCGCGCGGCCGGCGGGGTGCGCGTCGTCGTCGTGACCGACCAGGTGGACCAGGCGCTCCGACGCGCCGAGGCCGGTCATCAACTCGACGGGTGGCAGACGCAGGCGGTGGAGTCCGCGATCGACAGGGCGGCGGAGCAGGCGCTCGGGCCGGGGGGCGGCGGGCTCATGCAGGCCGTTTCCGTCAGCCGCGCGACCGGGGCGCTCGACGCGCTGACGCCGTCCTGGGCACGCTCGCTCGACGCCATCGAGAAGCGGAAAACCCGCAACCCCTTTGGCAAGTTCGCCGGTCTGCGGATCGCGAAGAAGACCTACGACCGGGCGCGCGCCTACCGCTTCAAGAAGAACTACGCGAAGTGGGTGCCCTACCTGCTCGCCTGGGACGGAACCTTGAGACTCGTGGCGTCGGAGGCCCGCATGCGGCGCTCGTTCCGGCCTGGGTTCGTGCTCGACGACAACGTCGTCGCCGAGGCCGTCGAGCGGCCGGGCGGTCGCCGGTTCGTGTTCATCCACCCGGATCGGTTCGCGCAGGTGGTCAAGGCGCACAGGGAGAGGCCGCTGGCGCTCGCGGCGTTCCTGCATGGGGTCGCGGTTCACGAGTTGACACATTTGGACGGCAAAATGGGGGACGGACACGATGAAGAATTTGTCGCCAGAAGGGAGGACCTGGGCGCTGCGACCGCGCACCTGCTCCCGGCGATCGCCGTGCTTGTCGGGAAGCTGTTGCGGTTGCCGGAGGTCGGAGAGGGGGCCAGGGTCGCGCGGCTGGAGAAGGCGGTCAGCGAGCTGCGGGAGAAGGGGGTCGCGGCGAAGCGCGAGCTGGCGATCGTCGTGCGCGATCGGGACCGGCTGGCGCGCGGGCAGTTGCAGGACGGGCCGATCCGCAACGGGCTGCAGTTCTACAAGCTCGTCGTGGACGCGGTGATCGGGAGCCCGCCGCCGGGGTGGACGAGGGCGGAGGTGAGCGCGTTTGTACGGAGGAATGAGGGGGTTTTGATGGGGATGGTGGGCCCCAAGTCCGGTGTGGTCTGAGGGGGAAGGGGCACCTGCCAGCCAGCGCGCGCGACCACCACCTCCATCCGCCCATCCGGGTTACCCTCGCTCCGAGGTGGTAGATGCTGGTGCTCGTAGACGAACTGCCTGTGGGCTTCGAACTCCCCGCCGAGATGGGGATGCTGCGGGTGGCGCAGGTACTTGCTGGTTCCTGAAACTTCGCCTGCGGCGTTCCGGAAACTCTGTCCGGTTCCGGAGTGTCACCCGTCGCAGGCAGGGAGGCCAGATCCAGGTGCTTCGTTCGAGAGCTGGGGCCGTCGAGGAGGATGAGCCTCCCGCGCT
>CAIQVJ010000045.1 GCA_903875225.1 uncultured Pseudomonadota bacterium | reverse complement strand
TTGCTGGCCAGCTACTCCAGCCGCGGGCTCTGCCTCTCCTGCAACCTGCGCAAGCCGGTACCGGCATGAGCGGCGTGGACTGGCGGAACACCGTCGTCGCGCCGGATGACACCCACCACCTGATCGACGGGGTCGCGCTCTACGCGATGCGGTTCCTCGAAGTCCTGAAATTCCACGCGCCGGGGCTCGCGCCCGTGCGGGACGCCTCGGGCGCGTTCCATGTGACCGTGGACGGGCGCGCCGCCTACGAGCGTCGGTATCAGCGCGCGTTCGGGTTCTACGAGGGCCTCGCCGCCGTGGATGCGGGGGCGGCTGGCTGGCATCACATCCGGCCCGACGGCGAGCCCGCCTACGCGGCGCGCTGGGCGTGGTGCGGCAACTTCCAGGGGGGGCGGTGTCCCGTTCGCGATGTTGGCGGCGGGTACTTCCACATCGAACTGAGAGGCGAGCCGCTCTACGCGGCGCGCTGGCGTTACGCGGGTGACTTCCGCGACGGGATCGCCGTCGTCCAGAACGCGGACGGGCGATCCAGCCACATCGACAAAGCCGGGGCGTTGACTCACGGCCGCTGGTTCCTCGACCTGGACGTCTTCCACAAGGGATTCGCCAGGGCCCGCGATGAATTCGGGTGGACGCACATCAACGCCCTCGGCGAGCCCGCGTACACGAGGCGATTCGCGGTGGTGGAGCCCCACTACAACGGGCAAGCGCGCGTTGAGCGGTTCGATGGCGGTCTGGAGGTCATTGACGAGCGAGGAAGCCTGCTGGTCGAGCTACGCGCGACCCCGCACTCCGAGCCGATCGAGGGGATCGTGCTCGCCCGGACGGCCTGGGGGCGAGTCCAGCTCATAGAACCCCCCGGTGGACGCCCCTTCGTGTCGAAGTGGACGCGCGGGAGCAACGACCGGGAGGTCGAGACGCTCCTCGCCCTTCGCGGACAGCCGGGGGTTCCCGAGTTGCTCGGACGGGAGCGCTTCGACATGAACGACCGCCTGCTGCTGAGCATGTGCCCCGGTGAAGTCGTCGGCGAGCCGAGGCGACTGCGGCGCTTCCCCGAGTCGGAGGCCGTGCGGATCACCCGGGAGGTTCTGATCGTGTGCGCCGCGATGCACGATGCCGGGTGGATCCACACGGACGTGCATCCTGGCAACGTACTGGCGGGGGAACCGGCGACCCTCCTCGACTTCGCGTGCGCCGTGCGGGCGACGTATACGACGCCCTGGCGCGGCGAGATCAATTGGGGGGTTTGGGAGTACGTCCCGCCCGAACAGCTCGCTGACTTCGGCCAGCTCGGACCCTCAACGGACGTCTACTCCGCCGCCGCTCTGTGCGTGGCGATGCTCCGCGGCGGCCCGCCGTTCCGGGTCGCCGTTCAGCGCCACTTCGCCGCGGGCGGTTGGCCCGAGGTTCGCGCGGCGTTCCTGCGCGCCCGCACGTCGCAAGGGCTGGACGACATCCCCCCGGAACTCGCACGGGTCCTGGGCCGAGGACTGGCCGCGGATCCGGCACTCCGGCCCACCGCGCGTCAACTCGCCGAGGAGTTGGGGCATGTCTGAGCCCAAAACCCAGCGCCAGCCCGACGGAACCTGGGCCATCGTCGATCGCGAGGGCCAGCCGGTGACTCCGGCCCGATTCCGGGCCGCGAGCGCCTTCTTCGAGGGGCTATCCGTCGTGTACCGCATGGACGGCACGGCCGGCCTCGCCGATTCGGCTGGTCGCGAGCTCGCACCGGACGGCCGCCGGTTCCAGTGGATCCTCCCGATGCGCGACGGCCGGGCACCCGCCGGCACGACGGACGGCGAGACCGGGAGCATTGATCATCAGGGCCAGTTCTCGGCCGACCCCGAGGACCCCGAGTGGCTGGCTCGTCGGGAGTTGACGCGCGTGTCTCACCTCCTCTACGAGCGCGGCTACAACGTCTCGATCGACGGCAACGTCTCGTGGCGCCTCGATGACGGCTCCCTGTTGATCACGCCAACGGGGGTTCACCTTGGTTTCCTTCGCCCGGACGACCTCGTTGTCGTCCGGCCCGACGGTTCCCTGCTCCGTGGACTTCGACCGCCCACGTCGGAATTCCGGCTTCATGTCGAGCTTCACCGGACGCGACCCGACTGTCGCTGCGTCGTTCACGCGCACGCTCCCTACGCCGTCGCCGCGTCGCTCGCGGGCGTGAATCTGCACGAGACCTACATCACCGCCGCGCCCGTACCGACCACGGCCTACGCGCGCATCTCGTCGGACCAGAGCCCCGCGGCGCTACGGCCGTACATGGAGGCGTACAACTGGGCGATCTTGCCGCGGCACGGGGTCGTGGCCTGGGCGCAGACGGCCTGGGACGCCTTTCTCCGCGTGGAGGGGTTGGAGCACTACGCGAAGGTGGTGATGATCGCCCGCGGGTGTGGCCCCATCGAGCCGCTCTCGCCTGAAAAGCGCATGGAGTTGCTGACGTTCTGGGGCCTGGAGCAACTCGGATGATCCCGGACGCCGATCCCTTCGTGCTGTTCCTGCGTCACGGTGAGCGGGCGCCGCT
>CAIQVJ010000044.1 GCA_903875225.1 uncultured Pseudomonadota bacterium | reverse complement strand
GTCCGCCAGGCGGATCGAACTCGCGGGGATGGCCCTGTCCCCCTGACATTGGTCCGCCAGGCGGATCGAACTCGCGGGGATGGCCCTGTCCCCCTGACATTGGTCCGCCAGGCGGATCGAACTCGCGGGGATGGCCCTGTCCCCCTGACAATGGTCCGCCAAGCGGCTCAAACCGGCGCGCGGGGGGACCGAGCGCCGCTGCACCCCGCCGTGCCCCCAACTCGCGGGAACGGCGCCCGCTCGGGATTCAGCGGCGGTACGACTGCGGGGCCGGCGGCGCTGCGGGCCAGGCGCGCCGCCCACCTCGCCCCAGATCCCCGGGCTCCCGCGGCGCTCCCCCTCCTCGCCAGCGCGTGGAAGTCCGCCGACACGGCCTGTACCTACCCGCTCGAAGACGTGCTGCGCGTGACGGACATTGAAGGACGAATTCGGCACCGAGAGATCGACCTCGGACCTCATCCGGGCGTGCGAGGCGGATGGGCACTCCCACAACCTGATGGCGGCGCGCGGCGGCATCATCCGGTGCACGACCTGGGGGTTCGCCGGCCCTGCGTCTGCCGGCCACGTCGAGGCGTTTCGTCGGTTCGAGGGCGCGAGCGATCCCGACGACATGTGCCTGGTGGCGGCGGTGCCCCGCACGCGCCCGGACGGTGTGCAGTGCGCCGGAGTCCTGGTCGTGGCGTTCGGGCCGACCGCATCGCCGGAGGACCAGGAGACGTTCGCCGCCCTGCAGTTCGACCCTGGCTCTCGCACCGGCGCAGCCCACGATGGACCGATCGTCGTCGCGTACACCCGACCCGATCCCCGCACCAGCCACAGGCGCACGCTCCCGGTTCGCTGATCCGCGGGGCCGGGCGGTCCTGCGGGCTCGAGGCGTGCCCTCTCGGGCGCTCGCCAGGCTACGCTACACACATGGTCTTCGTTTCGCAATTCACGCCGTCTGCCTCTCCCTGACCCGACGTGGAGAACATCGCGCACGGGCTGATGGGCCTTCGGATGGGGCAGCTCGGCGCGTTCCGACGGGTGGGGCCGCGGGCGGCGCTGATCGGGGTGATCGCGGCCAACATCCCGGACCTCGACGTGCTCGTCTACGTGTTCAACCGTGATCTGGGTAACTGGGAGCACCGCGGATTCACGCACAGCCTGGTGGGCTGGCCGGTGCTGTCCCTGCTGGGCGCGGCCGCCAGTTCTTCGTCTCTTCGCACGGGGCGCTTTCGCGACCACCTGGGCCTCTGGGCCGCGGCCATCGCCTCCCACCTCGTGCTGGATGTGCCGACGACCTGGGGCACCCAGCTCTTGTGGCCGGACGACCGCCGGTTCGGGCTGGAGCTCATCTTCATCGTCGACCCGGTGTTCTGGCTGCTGCTCGGGCTCCTCCCCTGGTGGCTCGCTCGCCGCGGGCGACCGGCTCCGTGGGCTGGAATTCTTGCGCTCGGCGGTTGGTTTGGCGTCGCGTTCCTTCTGAAGTCCATGGCGCTCACGCGCGCGCCCGAGCCCGTACAGGCCGTCCCGGGCCCGCTCGCTCCGCTGTTCTGGACGGGGTTTTCGCGACCCGGCCCAGGGGACTTGGAGATCCGGCGCTACTGGCTGACGCCGTGGTCCTGCGAACCGGCGGGGGCGTTCGGCACGCCGCGGGGGGCGGCCTGGGACAGCGTGCTCGCCACCCACGCCGGCGAGCGCGACGCCTGGATGAGCATCTCGCCCGCCGTCCTGCGCCAGGACGAGCAGGGCGGGGTCGTCACCCTCGGGATCGTCGATCTTGGCTTCACGAGTTGGCTCGACCCGGACAGGTTCCCGTTCGGCCACGTCTACACAGTCACGGCCGAAGGAACTGTCACGCGCACCACGGGGAGCCAGCGCAGATAGGCGCGCCTCGCGCCACCCTCCCCCCGGGCGTGGCGGCTGACGCGGCGCTGCCCCGGTTCACGGCCGCTCGACGGCTCCGGCCCGCGCCATCGCCGGGGGCGCAAGGCCGCCCCACCCGGAAATCGCGCTCCTGCGGGGGCCTTGCGGCCAGGCCGTGCGTGCTTACCCCTTGCCGAGCCGAGAGATCCGATGAGTCTGGTCAACAAACCTGCCCCCTCCTTCTCGGCTGCCGCGTTCGCGGACGGGGAAATCCGGACCCTGGAGTCCGTTGAGCTCCTCGCGGACAATCACTGGCTGGTGCTTTTCTTCTACCCGAAGGACTTCACGTTCGTGTGCCCGACCGAGTTGATCGCGTTCGGTGAGCATCTCTCGGCGTTCGAGAAGCTCCGGGCCCACGTTGTCGGCGTGTCGACGGACACCGTCGAGTGTCACCGTGGTTGGGCCACTGCAGACCCACGCCTGGCTACCCTTGGGTACCCCCTGGTGGGGGATCACAAGAAAGAGCTGGCGCGTGCCTTCGACGTGCTCGACGATGAAGCCGGCGTTGCGCTTCGCGGGACATTCATCATCGATCCGGCTGGGCGGGTGCGGTGGGCGCAGGTCAACGACCTGGACACCGGGCGCGAGATCGGCGAGGTACTCCGGGTGCTCGCGGCGGTGCAGACCGGTGGGCTCACTGCGTGCGCGTGGAAGCCAGGGCAGACGACGCTCGTCCCGGGCTGAGAGCCGGGTTCCGACGCTCTGGGTTGGTCGCTGCAGTAGAGATGCTGGGCAGCTGCCCGATGACGCGGGGGGCGCCGCGCCGTCGAGCACGAAGCATCGGAACCATCGGACGCCGGTCCGTTCGCATGATCGGTACTGCGTGACCCATCAGCGACACCGGGCAGACCTCCCCACCGCCGCCGCTTACCCTGTCCCCCATGCTCCCCGTCCAGCCGAACCCGCCGCGAACATCCTCACTTCGGGTGGTAATGCTGGGGGTGTGCGCGCTTGAAGGCGGC
>CAIQVJ010000043.1 GCA_903875225.1 uncultured Pseudomonadota bacterium | reverse complement strand
CCGCCCGAGGCGAGCTCATAGGGGAGGTAGAGTCCGTCGCCGTCGTCGTCGGGGGTCTGAGCAGCGTCGGTGAGGGAGGCGCCGTAGATGTACTCGGTGTAGTCGTCCCAGCCGTCGCCGTCGGTGTCGACGACGTCGGGGTCACCGCCCGAGGCGAGCTCGTAGGGGAGGTAGAGTCCGTCACCATCGTCGTCGGGGGTCTGCGCAGCGTCGGTGAGGGAGGCGCCGTAGATGTACTCGGTGTAGTCGTCCCAGCCGTCGCCGTCGGTGTCAGCGCGCGCCGGGTTGCTGCCGATCGCGATCTCCAGGCCGTTGGTCAGCCCGTCGTGGTCGCGATCGCCGCCTGCCGGAAGGGCGGGGCGTGCCCAGGCTGGCGAGGCGCCGAGGGTGATCGTCGCGAGCAGGGTCGGGAGCACAAAGCCACGCATGAACGCACCACGTTGAGCCGGATGGTCGCAAACGCATCGTGCAAAGTCAAGCGGCGAAGGCGGGTGTTTCACCCTGCCGCGATGTCCGCCGGCACGAGGCCGAACACCGTTGCGTCCTTGGGCTCGCCGTGGAGCGTGAGCTTGTTCCGGGCGAGCCCCTCCCGCGTGGCGCCGAGACGCAGGGCGGTGCGCTCGCTGCGCTCGTTGCCCACCATCACCACGACCTCGATGCGGTGCAGACGATGGACGCGGAACGCCCACGCGGCGAGGCCGTTCGCTGCCTCGGTGGCAAAACCGGCGCCGACGGCGGAGGACCGGATCCAGTAGCCGAGGTTGGCCGCGCGCAGTGTCCAGTCCGCGCGGTCGAGCCCGCAGTTGCCGAGGTAGCGGCCGCCCTCGAACACCCCGAAGCAGAACTCCCTGTTCAGGGCCCACATCTCGTGAGCATAGGTGATCCAGGCCTCCGCGTCGTCGATGTCGTACTGCGGATGTGCCCAGCCCATCCACGGAATGAGCTCGGGGAGGGACTCCACGGCGGCCTCCAGGAGCGCGGTGGCGTCCGTCATGGCGAGGGGGCGGAGCGTCAGTCGCTCGGTCTGGATCACGACACAAAGTAACAGATTGCACCACACCCGGGTCCTCGGGGAAGACAGTCCAGAATTCGCGGCCACGGCGATCCGGTGGCGGGACCGGCGCTGGGCGGGCTCGGGGCCTAAAGTTAAAAAACGTTGCCCCCCCTCACCCCGGTGTGAATTCATCATGCTTCTCATTGTCTCCCTCCTCGCTTGTGGCTCTCCCGACTACTCCAACGGCGACGCGAGCGCTGGCGCCAGCGTGTACGCCTCTGCCTGTGAGAGCTGCCACGGAGCCGACGGGGCCGCGGGAGTCGCGGTGGACGGCGTTGCGGCCGCGGACCTCCAGTTCGAGACGAGCGACCAGACCGACGACGAGCTGGCGGACGTGATCCTCAACGGCGCCGGCGCCATGCCCGCCCAGACCCTCACGGACACCGAGACCGCAGACTGCATCGCCTACATGCGCCAGACCTTCACCGGCACGGACACAGGCGACACTGCAGAGATCGGCGGCTGAAGCCGGCCGACAGCGTGCTCGCCTTCATCCCGGCGGACATCGCGCACTCGTGAGCGCGCGCGGCGGCGGGCAGCCCCCGCGATAGCTCCGGGGCATGCTCAAGACCGTCGCGCTCCTCTTCGCCTCGAACGTGTTCATGACGTTCGCCTGGTACGGCCACCTGCACACGCTCCGCGACAAGCCAGTGTGGGTCGCCATCCTGGTGAGCTGGAGCATCGCCTTTTTCGAATACTGCCTGATGGTGCCTGCAAACCGCCTTGGCGCGGAGACACTCTCGGTGGCGCAGCTGAAGATCACCCAGGAGGTGATCACGCTCCTGGTGTTCGCCGGATTCGCAACGTTCTACCTTGGTGAGCGCCTGACGTGGAACTACGCCGCCGCGGGAGCTTGCATGTGCGCGGCGGCGTGGTTCATGTTCAGGGGCGCCTGACCGAGGGCGTATGCACAGGCTCACCCGGCGCTGCTGGCGCCGGATCTCCTTCATGGCCGGGCGGAGGTAGCCCCAGCCACTCGCCTTCGGCCCTCTTGCGCCGCCCGCCCGATCGGGTCGCCGCCTCGGGCTGTTGAGGGGGATCCGTCATCGACGCTGCGGTTTCGGCCACGAACTGCCCGCCCTGGACGAGATAGGCCTGGCACCCCACGGGCTGGAGCACGAGCGAGGGGTCGAGGTGCATGGCCCCGCCCGACCCGGTAGCCGCCACGCCTGGGAGCGCCTCCGCGACGGCGGAACGTGTGACGGCCGGGTTTCGTCCGTGGGCCACCTGCCAGGCCGCGATGAGCAGGCGCGCGGCGTCGTAGCCGTCCACCGCGCTCCCCTCGGGCACCTCGCCGTACCGTTCCCGATACGCGGCGAGGAAGGTCGGGTCGCGCGCCGGGCGGCTCTGACCGGACACTCGCGCGTTCTCGGCCGCGCTGCCCGCTGCCGCCACAAAAGCGGGGTCCCGGGCGGAGACGCCGAAGAACGGTGCCTCCGAGAACGCGCGCATCGCTCGCAACAGGTCCCCGCCGAGCTTCGGATCCCCCACGTACACCACCTGCTCCCTGCGGCCCTGCAGCTTCGCGGCTTCTGTCGCCACGTCGGTGGGCGTGACCGTCGCCTCCCCCTTGAAGTACGTCGGCAGCGCTGCCTTGAGGACCCCCGCGGTGGCGAGGGCGTCGGGCGTGCCGTCGGTGCGGACGACGTACGGCACCTGCCCGATGAGGCGCGCGGTGCACCCGGCGAGCTGGTCCGGAGGCGGGAGCACGCTCGGGAGCGAGGGCAGGCCCCCGGGCGCCCCGATCACGGTCGGGAGGTGCACACGCTTCCAGTCGGGGCCCTGCTTCGCGGCCGCAGGTGCGCCCACGTGCGCGACCACGCCCATCACCTCGGGGATCCGCGCCAGGCTGTCGGCGCAGCCGGGTTGCGTGTCGTCGTCCACCAGCACGGCGAACGCGTCTCCCGCGGCGAGCCGTACGCCCCGAACGAGCTCCTGCCCAGCGCTCTCGTCCGGGCCGGAGAGCGGGACCGCCACGCCGATCGTGATCTGGGCGGGTGCTTTCGGCGGCGGCTCGCTGGCGCACCCGTGCAGGCCGAGAACGCCGTGAAGCGCGACCCATGCGAACGTCGGCGAGGGGCGGATCAGTGCACGCCCTTCTTGGGCCGCAGCTTCGCGCCGTGCTCCACGTGCTGGTTCCAGGAGGCGGGGGGCAGGCGGTCCTGCACCTCCTCCAGGGTGATGCAGCCCGGGACGGGACACACGATCTGGCAGAGGTTGCAGCCCACGCACTCGCTCTCGTCCACCGTGGGCACTCGGCTACCATCGGGGTTGGGGTGGATGCATTGATGCGCGCCATCCATGCAGGCCACCATGCAGAGCTGGCAACCGATGCAGGTGCTCGAGTCGATCTTCGCGACCGTGTCGTAGTTGAGATCGAGGTTTCCCCACTCGCTGTAGCGGGGGATGGCGCGCCCGACCATCTGGTCGAGGTTCGCGATGCCCTTCTGGTCCATGTAGGTGTTCAGGCCCTCGATCATGTCCTCCACGATGCGGTAGCCCCGCAGCATGACCTCGGTGCACACCTGCACGCTGCTCGACCCGAGCAGGATGAACTCCACGGCGTCCCTCCAATTGCTGATCCCGCCGATGCCGGAGATGGGCAGCTGGAATTCCCGGTCGCGCGCCAGTTGGGCGACCATGTGGAGTGCGATCGGCTTGACCGCCGCGCCGCAGTACCCGCCGTTGGTCGAGAGGTCTCCTACGCGGGGCACAGGCACGAAGCGATCGATGTCCACGCCGATGATGCTCTTGATCGTGTTGATCAGCGAGACGCCGTGGGCTCCGCCGCGCTGTGCGGCTCGGCCGTGGGGCAGGATGTCACTCACGTTGGGCGTGAGCTTCACCAGCACCGGGACCGTGGAGTATCCGACCGCCCACGAGGTGATCCGCTCGTTGATCTTGGGCTCCTGGCCGACCGCCGAGCCCATGCCTCGCTCGCACATGCCGTGCGGGCAGCCGAAGTTCAGCTCCAGCCCATCGGCGCCAGCGTCGATCGAGCGCTTGATGATCTCCCGCCACTCCTCCTCGGTCTCGACCATCAACGACACGATGACCGCGTTGTCCGGGTAGCGGCGCTTGACCTCGGCGATCTCGCGAAAGTTCACGTCGAGGGGCCTGTCGGTGATGAGCTCGATGTTGTTGAACCCGACCGCACGTGTGCCCCGGAAGTTCAACGCCCCAAAACGGCTCGACACGTTCTGGATCGGCTGCCCGAGGGTCTTCCAGACCGCACCGCCCCAGCCGGCATCGAACGCGCGCATGATCTGGTCGCCCGAGTTGGTGGGCGGCGCGGAGGCGAGCCAGAAGGGGTTCGGCGAGCGGATGCCGCCTGTGTTGGAGCGAAGATCAGCCATGGGTGACACCCTCGATTTTCTGGTGGATTGCGTGGGCGGCGGCGGTGCCCTCGGCCACGGCGTTCACGACTTCCTTGCCGCCGTTGGCGCAGTCTCCACCGGCAAAGTAGCCGGGCCGCCCGGTCGCCCCGTGCTCATCCACGACGACGCGTCCGTTGTCGAGTTGGATCCCGGGGAGGGCGCCGACGAGATCCCCGAGCCTGGCCTGCCCGATGGCGAGCAGCACCAGCTCCGCGGGCAGGGTGAACTCGGTGCCCGTGGGCTTCTTGTTGGCGTCGAGCGCCGCGCAGCGCACCGCGGTCACCTGGTTTGTACCCTCGAACGCGACAGGGACGGCCCGCCACACTGGCTGGGCGCCCTCGATCTTGGCTTCGTCCCACTCGTGGGCGTACCCGCTCATGCCCGCCTCCTCGCCGCGGTACACCATCTGCACGCTGGGGACACCGAGCCCGATCAGCTCGCGAACGCAGTCCACAGCGGTGTTGCCGCCGCCGACCACGACGGCATGCTGCACGCGGGAGAGGTCTACGCTCCCGGTCTTGAACGACTCGATGAACGCGACAGCTCCGTGGATCCCGGCGTGCTGGGCGCCGGGGATCTTCATGACGCTGTCCGCGCCGAGGCCCACGCCGATGAAGATCGCGGCGTAGTCCCGTTCGAGCTCTGCCCAGGACACGTCCTTCCCGACCGAAACGCCGGTCCTGACCTCGATGCCGCCGATGGCGAGCACGTAGTCGACCTCGGCGAGCGCGGCGTCGGCGCGCAGCTTGTAGGGCGCGACGCCGTTCGTGTTGAGCCCACCGAGCCTCTCGCGGGACTCGAAGATGGTCACGGCATGGCCGTACCGGCGGAGTCGGTGGGCGCACGCGAGCGAGGCGGGGCCGCCGCCGACCAGCGCGACCTTCTTGCCGCTGGGCGCGCCCGCTTCATGGAACTGCCACCCTCCGGCCAGCGCCTGGTCGGTGGCGTACCGCTGCAGCTTTCCGATGGCGATGGGCGGCACATCCTGCACGTTGTGGACGCACTCGCCTGCGCAGAGCACCTCCACGGGGCATACGCGCGCGCAGCTCATCCCGAGGATGTTGGAGTCGAGGATGGTCCTGGCCGCGCCCCGGACGTTCCCCGTGGCGATCTTGCGGATGAATCCGGCGATGTCGATGTGCGTGGGGCACGCATGCTGGCACGGCGCGTCGTGGCAGTACAGGCAGCGGTTGGCCTCGATCGCAGCCTGCTGGTCGTCGAACGGAGGCTTGAAGTCCTCGAAAACCGTCTCGGACCGTTGTTCGGGTAGGTGGGGCATTCGCTCGCTCAGGGGAGGCGGCAGTCTACCACGGGAGGCCCGCCGCGCCGGGGTTCAGCGGCGTTCCACGGTCCAGGTCGGCGGCCTGCTCAGGGGAGCGAGCCGCCCACACCCGCCGCGCCTGACCGGGACACCACCCGCGTCCCGACCACGTAGAGGAGCCCCGAGACGAACACGCCCGTGAACCAGGCGTAGGGGTAGATCGCGGTGAAGATGCCGGGCACCTCACGGAGCGCGTGAACGCCGTGAAGGAATCCGGGCACGTTGGGCAGGATCCCCAACACCAGCGCGACCATGGCCACCGGATTGACCCCGGCGTACCGCCCTTCCGGTCGGTACAGGTCGGGAACGTCAAGTTCGGTCTTGCGGACGATCCAGTAGTCGGCGATGAGGATGCCTGCGATGGGGCCGAGCAGCGCCGAGTAGCCGATCAGCCAGTCGAAGATGTAGGCCTCCGGGCTGGCCAGGAGCTTCCACGGCAGGATCAGGATGCCGAGGATGCCGGTGATGAGGCCGCCGGTGGTGAACGAGATGTGGCGCGGCGCGAGGTTGGCGAAGTCGTTCGCCGGGCTGATCACGTTCGCGGCGATGTTCACGGACAGCGTGGCGATGCCGACGCCCAACAGCGCGACGACGGCGATCCCGAGGCGCACGCCGGCGGACGCGATCAGCGGCTCGTGGAGCCCCATCGGTGCGGTGGACGACGTGATCTGCGAGAGGATGTAGACCGGGTCCCACAGCTTGCTCACCGGTACGCCCGTGAGGATCGCGGAGGATGCGCTCGTGACGACGAGGCCCATCGCCGAGAAGGCGATCATCGTCGTGGGCAGGCCGAGGGTCTGCCCGACCATCTGCTCACGCTGGCTGCGCCCGTAGCGGGTGAAGTCGGGGATGTTGAGGGAGAGGGTGGCCCAGAACCCGATCATCCCTGTCAGGCTCGGCACGAACACCTTCCAGAACTCGCCGACCGTGGCGAACTTCGAGGGCTCGGTGAGCAGCGGCCCCACCCCGCCCGCCCGGTTCACGACCCACAGCAGGAGCGCGGCGGCCATCACCAGCACGATGGGCGCCGCCCAGTTCTCGAACACGCGGACCGCGTTCATGCCCCGGTAGATGATCAGGATGTTCAATGCCCAGAAGAGCCCGAAGGTGATGGCGCTCGGGAGCGACAGGCCGGTGAACGTCCAGCCGCCGCCCAGGAGCGCGAAGCCGGGCCAGATGGCCTCGATGAAGGTGCGTACGGCCTCTCCGCCGATGAACGTCTGGATGCCGAACCAGCCGCACGCCACGCCCGCGCGCAGGATCGCGGGCACGTTGGCGCCCTGCGTCCCGAACGCTGCGCGCGCGAAGACCGGGAACGGGATGCCGTAGCGTGTGCCGGCGTGGGCGTTGAGCAGGATCGGGACGAGCACGATGAGGTTCGCGAGCCCGATGGTGAGGAGCGCCTGCCACCAGTTCATCCCGACGGCGATGAGCCCCCCCGCCATCATGTAGGTGGGGATGCAGTGGGCCATCGAGACCCAGAGGGCGGCAAAATTGTAGGTGCTCCAGACCCGTTTGGCGTCGGGCACCGGAGCGAGGTCGGGGTTGAACAGCGGGCTTGCGCCGATGTCGGCGGGGAGGCCCGACGCTTCGAGAGAGGTGGTTTCAACCAAGGAGACACCCGGTAGCGAGCGGGTTCTACCACAACCGGAGGTGCCGGATCTCCGGGGCGGAGTTTTGCTGCCTCCCGGGTGACCGGGCCCCCGTGGGGTAAGGGGAGGGATGTTGTTCAGCGACGTCTTGCTCCAGGGCCGCCGGGTGGACCTGCGGTGTCAATCCGGTCCCTCGCGCTCCCCCACCCCGGGGCTCATCACCGCGATCGAGGCGGCGGGCACGCTGGTACCCCTCGGTGATGAGACGGTGGTCGTGGGCGGAATGCTCACACCGCCGACGGCCGAGCCCCACGTCCATCTCGACGCCGTGCTGCTCGGCGCCCGGGTGCCGAACCGCTCGGGCACCTTGCGGGAGGGCATCGCCAACTGGGCCGCGATCCGGCCGACGCTCACCCGAGAGGACGTCCTGGAGCGCGCGCGGACGGTGGTGGGCTGGTACCGGCAGCACGGCACCCTGCGGATCCGGACCCACGTGGACACCGGTTCACGCGTGGCCGTGGAGGCGCTCCTGGAGCTACGGGAGGAGCAGGCCGGGAGCACGGAGATCCAGGTCGTCGCGTTCCCGCAGGAGGGCATCCTGCGCGCGGCGGGGCGACGCGAGGCCTGGGAGGACGCCGTGGCGTTGGGATGCGACGCCGTGGGCGCCATCCCGCATTTCGAGCGGACGACCGAGGAGGGGTGGCAGTCGGTGCGGATGGCCTTCGACCTGGCCGAGAGGCACGGGAAGCGGCTCGATTTCCATTGTGACGAGACGGACGACCCGGGGAGCCGCAACCTGGAGGTCGTTTGTGCCCAGGCGATCGACCGTGGCTTCGGCGGGCGGGTGGTGGCTGGCCACTGCACGGCGCTGCACAGCTACCCCAATCCCTACGCCGCCAAGGTCTGTGAGTTGGTCGCCACCTCGGGCGTACAGGTCGTGGCAAACCCGCTCGACAACGTCGTCCTGCAGGGCCGCTACGACAGCTACCCGCGGCGTCGGGGGATCACCCGGGTCGATGCACTGTGGGAGGCAGGGGCGAGCGTGGGTATTGGGCACGACTCGGTGATGGACCCGTGGTATCGCCTCGGGACAGCCAACCTCCTCGACGCGGCGTCGATGCTCGTGCACGTCGCCCAACTCACGGGAGAGGATCAGATGCGACGGGTGTTCCACACGCTGAGCCGGGAGAACCACCTGCCGTTCGGGGAGGCTCCGAGGACCGCCGTCGGCCAACCCGCGACGATGCTCTGGTACGCGGCGGCGGACGAGATCGAGGCGATCCGGACCCGGGAGAAACCCCGGGTGTTCGTGAGCGGCGTCGAGGCCTGACCGCGCATGCGTGCGCGCAGTCGGCCTCGCGGGCTGGCTGTCACCCCTCGAACACGGCGTCCGTGATGTCGAGCCCCCGATCCACGATCGCGAACCCCTCGCACAGCTGCTCCTCGGTGATGCACAGCGGGGGGATCGCAGAGAAGCTGGACCACCGCATGAAGGTGAACAGGCCCTCGTCGCGGAAGAACTTGCCGAGCCGGCCCATGGCCGGGTGCGAGCCGTTGTAGGGGGCGATCAGCTCGCGGGGGTTCTTCCGGATGTCGAACATGCCGAACAGGCCGACCGCCCGGCCCTCCTTGACGGAGGGGTGCTTCGCGGTGAGCCGATCCATCTCGCGTCGCATCACGCTCTCGAGGCGTGCGGCGTTCTCCACCATGCCCTCCTCCTCCATCACGGTGAGGACGGCGACTGCGCAGGCCAGGGCCAGCGGGTGCGAGTTGTAGGTGAGCCCGCCGGAGAACACGTGGCTCCGCATGAACTCGGCGATCGGCGCGCTCACGCCCATCGCGCCGAGCGGCATGTACGAGCTTGTGAGCCCCTTTGCCATCGTGACGATGTCCGGCACGATGTCGCCGTGCTGGAAGGAGAACCACTTCCCGGTGCGGCCGAAGCCCGCCATCACCTCGTCGCACACGAGCAGGATGCCGTACTTCTTCATGAGCGCTGAGACGCCCTGCAGCCAGCCCTTCGGCGGCACCAGCACGCCGTTCGTGCCGGTGATCGGCTCGATGAAGAACGCCGCGATCTGGCTCGGACCCTCGTACTGGATCATCTCCTCGAGGTAGATCAGGTGGTTCCGGGTGCGCTCCTCGTCGGTGGTCCCGAAGGAGAATTCGAGCGGCGCGGGGTCCATCACACGGATGAAGCCCGGCGCACCGGGCTCACTTGCCCAGCGTCGGGGATCACCCGTCAACTGCATCGTGGCGTTGGTGGCGCCGTGGTAGCTCCGGTACCGGGACAGGATCTTGAACCTGCCGGTGTACTGCCGCGCGATCTTGATCGCGTTCTCGTTCGCCTCTGCTCCGCCGGTGGTGAAGAAGAAGCTGTCGATGTCGCCGGGCACGAGCCGCGCGAGCATCTGCCCCAGGAGGGCACGCGGCTCGGTGGCGGTCTGCGGGTAGCAGTAGATCAAGGTGTCCATCTGCTTCTTCATCGCCTCGATCACCCGGGGGTGACCATGGCCGATCAGCACGCTCATCAACTGCGAGTTGAAGTCGAGGATGCGCTTCCCGTCGGGGGTGTACAGGTACACGCCCTTCGCGCTCTCGATCGGCAGCGGGTCCACGGCGTCCTGTGCAGACCAGGTGTACAGCGTGTGCTGCTTGCACAGCGCGATCATCTCGTTCGAGGTCATGGTCATGGCGGGCTCCCTAGGACATCCAGTTGGTGTCGGTCTGGATCTGCCACTTGGTGGTGACCTTGCGTGGGCGGGTCCAGAACCGGTAGCCATCCATGCCCGTGATGTTGCCGGCGCCGAACTTGCTGTCGTTCCACCCGCCGAAGCCGAACGGCTCGCGGGGCACCGGCACGCCGACGTTCACGCCGACCATGCCCGCCTCCACGCGCTCGGTGACGTAGCGGGCGACAGCGCCGGACGTGGTGTAGATGCAGGCCGCGTTGCCGTAGGCGTTGGCATTCTCGATCGCGATGGCAGCGTCCAGGTTCGGGACGTGGACGATCGAGAGCACGGGCCCGAAGATCTCCTGCGTCGCCGCCGGCATGTCGGTCGAGACATCATCGATCACGGTGGGGCCCACCCAGTAGCCGGCTTCGTCGCCGGTCCTGCCCCGCCCGTCGACCACCACCCTCGCGCCCCGCCTCTCGGCGTCGTTGATGTAGCCGTTGATGCGCTCCACAGACGGAGCGTTGATGATCGATCCGATCTCGCTGCCGAGCTGCAACGCCTTCGACTGCTCGACGATCGCGTCGATCACGTGGTGGACGTCGCCCACTGCGAGCAGCACCGAGGCCGCCATGCAGCGCTGGCCGGCGCAGCCCGTGTAGCTGGCCACGACATTCGCAGCGGTGAGCGCGACGTCGGCATCCGGCACCACGATCAGGTGGTTCTTCGCGCCGCCGAGGCAGAGCATCGCCTTTCCCGTCTGGGAGCCACGCGCGTACAGCAGCTTCGCCACCTTCGTGGACCCGACGAACGCGATGGCCTTGATGTCCGGATGGTCACCGATGGCGTTCACGGCGTCGACACCGCCGTTCACGATGTTGAACACCCCATCGGGCAGGCCGGCCTCCTTCAACAGCACAGCGAGCTTGAGCGCGCCCAATGGCACCTGCTCCGAGGGCTTGAGCACGAACGTGTTCCCGCCCACGAGCGCCTGCGGGAGCATCCACAGCGGCACCATGATCGGGAAGTTGAACGGCGTGACGCCGGCGACCACGCCGAGGGGCTCGTGCTCGATGCGGCAGTTCACGCCGCGGCTCACGTCGAGCTGCTCCCCGGCAGCGATGTTGGGCAGCGAGGCGCCGAACTCCACGCATTCGATGCCCTTCTGCACGCTTGCCTTGGCCTCTGCGAACGTCTTTCCGTTCTCGTGGGAGGCGAGCCACGCAAGCTCGTCGAGGTCGCGCTCCATGAGCTGCTTGAGCCGGTAGAACACGTCGGCCCGCTCCTTGATGGGCACCTGCTTCCACGTCTTGAACGCGGCCTGGGCCACCTTCACGGCGGCGTCCACGTCCGCTGCGCCGGACATGGCCACATGGGACATGACCTTGCCGTGGCGCGGGTTCTCTACCGGCAGGGTTGCTCCGCTGGCGGCGTCGACCCACTCGCCGCCGATCCAGTTCCGGGCGGGGACGTAGGGCGTGAAGGCGTAGCTGCGGGCGGGAAAGGAGGGGATGGACATGGGGCCTCGGTTTGCGTTGGCGTCTTAGCCCGGCTTCTGGGGGGCGGCTCGCTCCCTCGGGGACCTGGTCTACCGATGGCCGCAGGACGCCGCTGCGCTCCGGCGCCCTGTCGTCACGCGGACGGTTTCACGACCTTGCTGGCGATGAAAGAAACGATCCCCAGCACACACCCCGAGATGAGACCGATGAGCAGGCCCACGATCGACACCGCGACCAGCGGGGGGAACGGGATGCTGGCCGTGGCGGCCATCTCGCTGGCGTGCCCCGCGGCGTACCGCTCGAAGAAGAGGAGATGCGCGCTGGTGATCCAGACGCAGTTCATCCCGCTGACGGCGAGCCCGTGCAGGAAGTACTTTCCCGGGGCGAACTTCGCGATCAGGAGCGCGACCGTGACCAGGATCGGAAGCCAGAGCAGGGGCTCGACGCTCGGGGGTACGAAAAAGACCGTGGCCAGGGCCATGAACAGGCCAAACCCGGACAGGCGCACGACGAGCTTCCAGTCCATGTGATCTCCACGTTGCCATCGAGTAATCGCGCCCCCGCGAGAGGACAGCGTCGTCGCGTGTTTCCGCCGGGGTTTGTTCGAGGGCCGTGATAGATTCGCGGACCCCTGGAGCCCGCGATGTCCACGCTGATCAAGAACGGCCGAATCATCACTGCAACCGACGACTACTACGCGGACGTCTACATCGACGGGGAGCAGATCACCCAGATCGGCACGAACCTCGCCGTACATCCCGACCGCGTGATCGACGCCACCGGCAAGCTGGTGATCCCCGGCGGAATCGATCCCCATACGCACATGGACATGCCGTTCGGCGGCACGACCTCCGCCGACGACTTCGCCTCGGGCACCCTCGCTGCGGCGCACGGCGGCACGACGACGATCATCGACTTTGCGATCCAGGCCAAGGGCGGCTCGACGCTCGACGCGCTCGACACCTGGCATGAGAAGGCGGCTGGGAAGGCGACGATCGACTACGGCTTCCACATGATCGTCACCGACATGGCGGTCGCCCGGCTGGGCGAGCTCTCGCGGCTTCGTGACGCCGGGGTCACCAGCTACAAGCTGTTCATGGCGTACCCGGGCGTGCTCTACGTCGACGACGGCACGCTCTACCGCACGTTCCGCCAGGCGGGAGAGAACGGCACCCGCATCTGCATGCACGCCGAGAACGGCATCGTCATCGACGAGATCATCCGCGAAGCCGTCGCCGACGGCAAGGTGGAGCCTCGCTGGCACGCGCTCACCCGGCCGACCCGCATGGAGGCCGAGGGGGTGCACCGCGCCATCGCCATCGCCGAGGTCGCCAGGGTGCCGCTCTACATCGTCCATCTCTCCTCCCACGACGCGCTGGAGGAGGTCAAGCGGGGTCGCGGGCGTGGGGTGGATGTCCAGGCCGAGACCTGTCCGCAGTACCTTTTCCTCGACCAGACGATCTACGACCGCCCGAACTTCGAGGGCGCCAAGTGGGTGATGACGCCCGCGCTGCGGGAGAAGTGGAACCAGGCCACCCTGTGGCAGGGCCTCAAGTTCGGGGACCTCTCCGCCGTCGCCACCGACCACTGCCCGTTCTGCTTCAATGGCCAGAAGGAACTCGGCAAGGAGAGCTTCACGAAGATCCCGAACGGCGCGCCCGGCGTCGAGAACCGGCTCTCGCTGATGTACCATGGCGGCGTCGTCGGCGGCCGGCTCTCGCTGAACCGCTGGGTGGAGTTGACCAGCACATCAGCCGCGAAGACCTTCGGGTTGTTCCCGAGGAAGGGCACCATCGCGGTGGGCAGCGACGCCGACATCGTCGTGTTCGACCCCAACCGCAAGGAGACGATCTCCATCAACAACCCGTTCACCCATCACATGCGCGTGGACTACAGCGCCTATGAGGGTTTCGAGGTCACGGGCTGGAGCGAGGTGGTGCTCTCTCGCGGGCGGCTGATCGTGAACAATGGCAAGGCCGAGACGACAGGGGGCGGCAAGTTCGTGGCCCGCGCGGGGGTTGGAGAGCTCCTGCGCTGACCGTTCGGGAGCGCCGGTCCGCTCGACCGGATCGCCGGGGTCGCCGTCTGCGGGCGGCTGTCTAGTTGCACTCCAGGTCGTGGCACACTGCCCAGTCCTGGAGCACCCGCTCGCACTCTGCTTCGGCGGCCTCCGTGAGGAACGCCGAGTACCAGTACTCTGGGTTGTGCGCGTAGTTTTCGCAGTACACGTCGGTGATCGCGTGCGGGGCCCACGAGTCGGCCATGAACCCGTGCATGCCTGCACCGTCGGTGAAGGTCAGGTTCGTGTAGTCCAGGGGGGAGGCGGCCTGATCGTCGCACACGGCGTACGGGAATGCGGCGTACGCGGCGTCGACCTCCTCGACCGTGTAGCAGACGCACGTGGCCGACGAATCGTCTGCGCAACCCGAGCAGTTCTCATCGAAGCCGTTGTCCTGGATCTCCGCTGCTCCCGGATTGATGGATGCCTGGGTGTCGTCACAGTCCGTGCCGTCGGCGATCAGGCCCGCGCTCGGGCAGCGGTCCGTCAGCGCAGGGTCCCCGTAGCCGTCCCGGTCGGCATCGACGTGGTAGCTCCCCGGGTAGCTGTCCCCGTGTCGGGCGAAGTGGGCGGGCACGGCCATGGCGCTCACCGTGATCACCGCCGCGGTGCCCGTGGCGGCGTCCCAATGGCAGATCTCCACCCTGGCGGGCGCCGGAATCGCGTGTGACGGCGCCGCGAACGCGGCGGCCAGCACGGCTGCAATCAGGAATCGAAAGGCGCGGACAAGAATCGTCATCTGCATGATGGTGCTCCCTGGTTCCGGGGTCGCCGGATGCAGGAGAGACTCGCAAGTCGCATGCCGCGGCTCGCCCGGAGGACCGCTCGCGCGCTGAGCACGCCCCCATCGATCTGCTGCGCGGGAGGGCCGCCCAATCGGCGCGCGATGGCCGTCGTGGCGCGCCCCGCCTCCAATGTCGACCGGGGCCAATGTTCACACCGCCTGTGCCACACCCCGCAGCCCTTCAGCCGCGAGCCTGCCTGCGCCACATCGTGAGCAGGTTGTTCGCTGGCAGTTCGACCCGTTCGGCGAGCTCGAGGGCCGGTGCTGCCGCCTGAAGGGCTTCGAGGTCCCGCACGCCGTAGGCGGGGTCACGGGCCTTCAGCCACGCGTCGAAGTCCACGTTGCTCGGGGCCATGGCGCCCCGGATCCGAAACGGGCCATACAGGAACAACAGGCCGCCCGTGGGGAGAACCCGCGCTGCGCCTTCCAGCAGCGCGAGCGTGGCGGCCCACGGGGCGATGTGGATCATGTTCGCGCAGAACACCGCGTCCGCATGATCGATCGGCCACGCCTCCGTCACGTCGAGCGCCAGCGGCGGGAGCACATTGGGCAGTCCGGCACACCACTCTGCGATGCTCTCGCGCCATTCTGGCGTGCGTTCGGAGGGCTGCCAGGTGTTGGGGAGGGCGCCGCCCAACCAGGCGGCGTGCTGTCCGGTCCCGCTCGCGATCTCCAGCACGAGCCCCGGGGGCAACCGGGGCCGCAGGGCGTCGAGGATCGGGCCGCGGTTTCGCAGGCAGGCTTCGGAGGTCTGGCGCATGTCCGGGCGCGCGGCTCGTTCTGTCTCTACTTCTTGTCGACCAGCTCGGCGTAGGCGTCGGGCCGGCGATCCCGGTAGAACTGCCAGGTCTGCCGGACCTCGTCGATGACCGAGAGGTCCAGATCGGCGACCACGAGCTCGTCATTGTCCTCCGACGCCTCGGCGAGGAATTGGCCGCGCGGGTTCACGAAGTAGCTGTGTCCGTAGAACTTGCCGATGTTCCAGGGGGCCTCGGTGCCGACCCGATTGATGGCGCCGACGTAGTACCCGTTGGCGACAGCGTGGGCGGGCTGCTCGATCTTCCAGAGGTATTGGGAGAGACCGGCGACCGTGGCGCTCGGGTTGAACACGATCTCGGCGCCGTTGAGGCCGAGACAGCGCGCCCCTTCGGGAAAGTGCCGGTCGTAGCAGATGTACACGCCGATGGTCGCGTACTTCGTCTTGAAGATCGGGTAGCCGCCGTCACCGGGCTTGAAGAAGAACTTCTCCCAGAAGCCGGCGACCTGGGGGATGTGCTGCTTGCGGTACTTGCCGAGGTAGGTGCCATCGGCGTCGATGACGGCCGCGGTGTTGTAGAACACCCCGCGCATCTCCTTCTCGTAGACCGGCACGATGATGACCATGTTGTACTGCCGCGCCAACACCGCGAGCCGGGCGGTGGTCGGACCGGGAACAGGCTCCGCCGCGTCGTACCAGCGTTTATCCTGGCTCGGGCAGAAGTAGGGGCCGTTGAAGATCTCCTGCAGGCAGAGGATCTGGACGCCCTTCTTCCCCGCGTCGTGGATCATCGGCAGGTGCTTTTCGAACATCGCCTCCTGGATCGTCGCGACGGGCACGGACTCGTCGTTGATCGGGTTGGCGCATTGAATGAGGCCGCAGCGGACAATCTGGCTCATGGGATCCTCGGAGCAGGGTACGGTGGAGGGGGAAAGGGGGCGGCAGGGTATCACAACAACCCGCTGGGGTGTTACCCCCGCGCCGTCGGCATGGCCGGCGTGAACATTCGCCCCTCTGTGGGCAAGGACATCTACTTGGAATTCAAAGACTTCAACCTCGACCCCCTGCTTTTGAAGGGCGTGTCGGACCTCGGCTTCACGAAGCCCACCCCCATTCAGGAGCAGTCCATCCCCGCCGGCATGGCCGGGCGTGACCTGCTCGCAGCGGCGATGACCGGCAGCGGCAAGACCGCCGCCTTCCTGCTCCCGGTGCTCAACCGCCTCCTCCCCAAGGCGCGCGGCACCACTCGCGCGCTGGTGCTCACCCCCACGCGGGAGCTCGCTGCCCAGATCCACGAGGAGCTCATCGAGCTCGCCCGACACACCCGCCTCACCGGCGCGGCGGTGTTCGGGGGCGTCGGGCCGGCCCCCCAGGAGCGCGCCTTCCGCGCTGGTGTGGACGTCATCATCGCCACTCCGGGACGCCTGCTCGACCACCTGCAGAACCCCTGGGCGCGCATGCCCGGCCTCGAAGTGCTCGTGATCGACGAAGCCGACCGCATGCTCGACATGGGGTTTCTCCCCGACGTACGCCGGGTGCTCTCCCACCTTCCGAAACAGCGTCAGACGCTGTTCTTCAGCGCGACGATGCCGCCCGAGGTGCAGCGCTTGTCGAAGGACATGCTCGTCAACCCGGTCGCCTTCAACATCGAGCGCGTGGCCGCGCCGGCCACGGGCATCACCCAGGTGCTCTACCCGGTGCCCGAGCCCGCGAAGGCGGCGCTCCTGATCCACCTGCTCAAGCGGAACGAGATCGGCAACGTGATCGTGTTCACGCGCACCAAGCACCGCACGAACCGGCTCTCCGAGGTCCTCGAGGCCGCGGGGATCCCCAACGCCCGGATGCACGGAAACCGCAGCCAGGGTCAGCGTACGGACGCCTTGTCCGGGTTCAAGTCGGGGAAGATCCGCGTGCTGTGCGCGACGGACATCGTCGCCCGCGGCATCGACGTGGAGGCGCTGGAGCATGTCGTGAACTTCGACGTGCCGAACATCCCGGCCGACTACATCCATCGCGTCGGCCGCACCGCGCGCGCGGAGGCCACGGGCGAGGCGTTCACGTTCGTGAGCCCCGAGGAGGAGGGCGATCTCTCGGCGATCGAGCGGGCGATCGGCAAGCGACTGCAGCGCGTGAAGGTCGAAGGCTTCGACTACAGCTTCCGGCCGCCCGAGCCCCTGGAGATCCCGATCGGCCAGCGCATCGCCGAGATCCGGGCGCGGAAAGCCGACGATCGCGAGCGTGCGCGCGCAAAGCTCGCGGGCAAGGGTGGGCGTGCGCCGGAGCCCAGCGGGCGTGGCCCGGCACCGAGCCCGGGTCGTGCTCCGGGCCCCGCGTCCGGAGGCTACGGCGGGTACGGGCCTGCCGGCGGCGGGCGTGCGCCCAGCGGTGGCCGCGGGGGTGGGAGCTGGGAGTCCCGCGGAGCGGGCCCTGGAGCGGGTCGAGACGCGCGCAGCCCTGCGCCGGTGTCGCGCGGCAGCGCGGGCAGCAGCGGCGGCAGCACCTGGGGCGACATCGCGCAGAACGGGCTCCGGCCGCGCTCGCCGGACGCCGTGGAAGTCTCGCCCGGCGTGTGGCGCAACAGTGGCAGCGGCAATCGGGGCTCGGGCAAGTAGCAGCGGGCCGAAACTCGGGAACTGAAGAACCATCGCTCTCGAGCGTTACATGGGTGTACTCTCGGAGGTCTGGTGTTCCTGATGGTCGCAATGCAGCTGTACGCGGTCGCAAACCCGGCGTTTGCGGCTGACCCTGACGCGGGCAAAGCGATCTACGCGGCCAACTGTACGGCCTGTCACGGCGGCACCGGCAACGGAAAGGGGGCCGCCGCCATCGCGCTCACCCCCAAGCCCACGGACTTCACGGCCGCGGCGTTCTGGGCCGGCAGGACCGACGCACAGGTGGCGGGCAGCGTGCGCTCGGGCCGCCCGGGCACCAGCATGACCGGGTTCACCCAGCTCTCGGACGCGGATCTCGCAGATGTGACCGCCTATCTGCGCACGTTCATCAAGTAGGTGGTGGCCGGGGCGGACTCCCGCCCCGCTACAGGTCCCTCGGATCCGTCAACCTGCCGGTGATCGCGCTGGCCGCAGCCACGGCCGGGCTCACGAGGTAGACCGGACCCGCAGACCCCATCCGACGGTCGAAGTTGCGGTTCGTCGTGCTGGCCGTGACCTCGCCCGGGAGCGGGATCCCAGGTCCGTTGCCGATGCACGATCCGCAGCCCGGCGGGCTCACCACGGCGCCGAGGCCACGGAACAGGTCGAGCAGGCCTTCGCGCTCGGCGTCGGCGTTCACGTCGGCCGAGCTTGGCGTGACGGTCACGCGCACGCCCGCGGCGATGGTGCGACCCCGTAGGACGCTGGCCGCCGCCCGCAGGTCGGCGAGCGACCCGCCGGTGCACGACGCGATGACGACGTTGTGGATGGCGACGTCGCCCACGTCCGCCAGCGTGATCCGGTTGCGGCTGTCGCCCGGGGTGGCGACCGTGAGAGGGACGGTGTCGAGGTCCACGTCGATCACCCGCTCGTACACGGCGTCGGCGTCCGGGTAGACCATCTCGCTCTCCATGTCCGATCCCCGGCGAGCCGCGAGGAAGTCCCGCAGCGGCTGGCAGGGCTCGACCACGCCGGTCATCAGGCCGCCCTCCACCGTCATGTTGGTGAGCACGGAGAGCTCGTCGACGCTCCAGTTGTCCAGGGCAGGACCGCCGAATTGCATCACGCACGTGTCGGTGGGCGAGGTGCGCCACTGCTCTTCGCGGAAGTACGGGTCGCCGATCAGGTGGAGGATGAGGTCCTTCGGGGAGAGCACACCCTTGGGGGTGCCGCGGACCAGGATTCGCACCACCTTCGGCACGGTGACGGGGATGAGCCCGGTGCGGAAGGCGAACGCCATCGCGGTCGAGCCGACGCCGAAGCTGAAGCAGTTGAGCACGCCCGCGGTGGGCGTGTGCGAGTCGGTGAGGATCACGATCGTGCCGGGACGAGCGTAGTCCTCGACCACGATCCGGTGGCAGACACCGGCCTTGAATGCGCGACCGGGGCCGTGCAGCCGGATCCCGAACTCGCCACAGGCCTCGACCATCTCGCGCGTGAGCTGGCGGGCGGGCTCGAGCCGCGCCTTCTTGACGTTCGCGGGGACGGTCGCCTCGTCAATCAGCACGAAGTGATCCTCAAAGGCCGCGATCAGCTCGGGGTCGACCATCGGTGCGTTGCCGAACGCCTCCTTGTACAGCGCCACCACCATCCCGGCCGTGTACTCGTGCACGCCGCGGAAGCCGGCGCGGCACAGCACCTGGTCACCGGGGCCGACAGCGGCGATCCCCTCGGGCCCTCCGCCCGTCCACGTCTTGCGGGCGATGATCTTCTCCACGGCGTTGAGTGGCCGCGAGGCGACGTTCACGTCGTAGCAGGGGCTGATCTCGCCGGCGAGAAGCTTGAGGCCATACGCGAGCAGGCCCCCGCCCTTGGCGACCTGCGCAAAGAAGGGCGGCAGTGCATCGAAGAACCCGCGCACGTCGACGTCTGCGCCGGCCTTCAGCTTGTCGACGACCGAGAGATCGGTGGTGAACGGCATGCCGCCGTACACCATGTTCTCCTGGAAGATCCGCTGGAAGCTGCGGGCGACGACGAGCTCGACGCCGGCGCCCTGGTGCGCGACCACGGCGACCTCCCTCGAACTTCCGGACCCGTACGCGTCCCCACCGACCACGACCTGGAAGTGGCCCCGCTGCACGTCGCCCTTCTTCACGGTGTCCTTGAAATTCTCCAGGAACCAGGGGCCCAGGACGGGTCCGGTGTATCCGAGCGTGCATGCCGCGCCCGAGATCATCAGGTCGGTGTTGACGCCATAGTGGAGGGGCTGTCCCGTATAGTTGAGGTCTGCGCCGTCCAACTGCGCGCGCAGTTCGCCAGCGTCGTCGGACAGGTAGAGCACACGGCCGGTCAATTTCATCGGCGCGGGCTAACCGAAAACGGGCTCGCGATCATGGGGTCGAGCGACGGATGGAGGTGCCCGGGAGGCAGGGGCATCGTTTCGGGGATCACGGCGCGGAGTCTGGCTGCATCTTGCGGGTGCGGCGAGCAGGGGCTACCCCGCGGGGGAGAGGTGCGTGATGCAGCGTGGCAAGCCCGAATGGCTCAAGGTCCGCATGCCGGGCGGCGACCGATACAACGCGATCAAGGGCCGCTCCCGGGAACTCAAGCTCAACACGGTCTGTGAGGAGGCGCAGTGCCCGAACATCGGTGAGTGCTGGAACAGCGGCACCGCAACGTTCATGGTGCTCGGCGACACGTGCACGCGCGGGTGTCGCTTCTGCGCGGTCTCGACGGCTCGAAACCCGCCCCCACCGGACCCCGACGAGCCGCGCAACGTCGCCGAGGCCATCGCGAACATGCAGCTCGACTACGTGGTCGTCACCAGCGTGAACCGCGACGATCTGCCGGATCAGGGGGCGGGCCACTTCGCCGCCTGCATCCGGACCATCCGCGAACGCAACCCCAACACGCTGATCGAGACGCTGATCCCGGACTTCTCCGGGCGCCTCGACCTGCTCGACCTGGTGCTCGACGCGCGGCCCGACGTACTCGGACACAACGTCGAGACAGTGCCCCGCTTGCAGACGCCGGTGCGCGACCCGCGGGCCAACTGGGAGCAGTCGGTCTCGGTGCTCGCCCACGCCCACGCCCGCCCCGGCCAGATGACGAAGACCTCGATCCAGGTCGGCCACGGCGAGACCGAGGCCGAGGTCATCGACACGATGGTCCTGCTGCGCGAGGTCTCGGTGGACTTCCTCACGATCGGCCAGTACCTGCGGCCCTCGGCCAACCACATGGCGGTCAAGGAATTCGTCAGCCCGGCCGTGTTTGCGCGGCTCGGCACGATCGGCGAGGAGCTGGGCTTCCGGTACGTCGCCAGCGGCCCGCTCGTGCGGTCCAGCTACCGCGCGGGCGAGTTCTTCATCAACGAGTTCCTGCGCAAGCGGGGCGGGGACGTGGGCCAGACCTGATCGGCAGGACGCCTCGGTGCCCATGGGGCCGAGGGCGTCACCCGCTGATCTGCCCCAGGAACAGCCGCTCGAGCCCGCCTGGCGGGATCTCCGACATCTTCCGATCGTCGACGATCCGCCCCTTCGTCATCATCACCACGCGATCGGCCACCGCCTCGACGGTCTCGATGATGTGGGTGGAGAAGAGCACGCACGCGCCCGCCTGGCATCGCTCCTTCAAGAGGGCCTTGGTGCGCGCTGCGCTGGGCGGGTCGAGGCCGTTGAGCGCCTCGTCGAGCACGATCACGCTCGGTTCCCCCACGAGCGCAGCGGCGAGCGCGGTCTTGCGCCGCATTCCCTGAGAGTACTCGCGGATGAGGCGGTCGGCGTCGGATCCGAGCCCGGTGAGCTCGACAGCAGCGGCAAGATCGCCCTTCCCGCGCACGCTGATCACGAACTCCAGGAACTCCCGCGCCGAGAGGTAGTCCCAGAGCGGCGCCTCCTCGGGCACGAAGCCGAGGCACGCGCGCGCCCGGTTCGGGTCTGCGAGCATGTCCACCCCCGCGATCTGCACCGTGCCGGCCGTAGGGAGCAACTGGCCCGCCAGCATCTTGAGGAGCGTGGACTTCCCGGCGCCGTTGTGCCCGATCAGACCCACGAACTCCCCAGGCTGGATCACGAGATCGATCAGGTCGACCGCCACGGTCGGGCCAAACTGCTTCCGCAACCCTGCGATCACGATTCCGGGGACGGCGGTCATACGAAGCTCCGTAGCGCGGCAGCCGCGCCGACAAGGCCGATGGCGAGCGGCCCGTACGCCCTTCCGGCGCGAACGCCGGCGTAGGCGAACAAGCCGCAGGTGGCCAACAACGCGCCAAGCTCGATGAACCCCGCCGCGCCTCGCTGGGCGCAGGCGCCCACCCCGGCGGTGAGGGCGATCGGGCCTGCCATCGCGCCCACCGCGAGGGTCCGGGCGGCCTGCACCTTTGCCCGCGGGATGCCCAGGGTCTGGGCGAGCCACGCCGGATCGGTAGCGGTGAGGCGCACGCCGAGCGCGCCGATGACGGCGATCAGGCCCATGGCGACCCAGGTCTGGCCCGCCCAGCCCGCGAACGCGGCGAGGATCGCGAGTCCGAGCCCGCCGGTGGCCCAGGCGCGTTGGCCCCGCCAGATGTGCCGAAGCTCCCGGAGCAGGTGCACCCGCAACCCGAGCGGGGCAAAGCGCACGGCCCACTCGAGGTACACGCGGTGGGCCTCGTCGGGGGCATCGGCGAAGGCGTAGGCGGCGTCGATCTCCCCGAGCAGCGCCGGGAGGCGGGCGGCTGCCTCGGCGTTGCGCCGGCCGAGCACGATGCCGATGGCCCCCAGCGCCCAGGGGGCGAGCAGCAGGGGCGAGAACGAGCCGTGCAGGGTGGTCGCGAGGCCCCTGGCGCCCCCGAGGATCCCGAATCCCGCGATCCCGAGCGCCGTGCCGGGGGCGTAGAGGAGCGCGGCCTGGAGCCGCGGGTTCACGCCGCGGATGGCGTCGAGCAGCGCCCTGTACCTCGGGTTGAGCCCGATGCCGGGCGCCGCGAGGTTCACCCCGATGCCGACTCCAAGGCCTGCAAACCAGCTCCCGGAGAGCACGAACGCGCAGAGCCCGATGGCGCGGAGATCCGCGAGGGGCCAGAGCGCGCCGAGCGCGGCGAGCAACCAGGGCAGGCGCAGCCGGGCGGACTCGGTCACCCGGGCGGCGTACCAGGGCCCGGGGAGGAGCGGGTGCAGGTCCAGCACGGCGCGGTCCGGTCCCCGGACCACGATGTCGTAGGTTCCGAGCGTGAGGCCGGCGCCGAGCAGCAGACCGAGGCGGGCCACCAGACTCGCCGCGGCGTCCGAGGCGAGCGACGTGTGGCCGGGGAGTCCGACCGCGAAGTCGAACACCTGCGTGCGGAGCAGGCCGGCCGCGAGGGCCCCGCCGAAGAGCGCGAGCACCGGGATCGGGTCGAGCCCCTGCGCCTTCCGCGCCCTGCCGAGCGCCACCCGGTACGGATTCACGAAAGGCCCCCGGATCGGGGGAGGGAGGCCCGGATCATCCGATCGTCCCGCTGGGGAAGAACGGGCTCGTCAGGGGCATGCCCGCCCGTACACGCTGCACCTGGGAGAGATCGAGGTCGGCGACGGCGATGCCGTCGGGGTCGACGCCCGCATCGGCCAGCACCGTGCCCCAGGGGTCCACGATCAACGAATGCCCGTAGGACTCGCGGATGCCCTCGTCGTCGTGCTTTCCGACCTGTGCGGGGGCGAGCACGAAGGCCTGGCACTCCACCGCGCGGGCACGCAGCAGCAGGTGCCAGTGCTCCTTGCCGGTCGGGACGGTGAACGCGCTCGGCACCGCGAGGACCGTTGCGCCACGCTGCACGAGCTCCCGGTACATGGCCGGAAAACGCAGGTCGAAGCAGATTGACAGCCCCAGGTTGCCCATCGGGGTCTCGGCGACCGCCAGCGAACCTCCGGGCGCGATGAACGCCGATTCCCGAAACGAGGGCCCGCCGGGGATGTCGACGTCGAACAGGTGGATCTTCCGGTAGGAGGCGCGCAGCAGGCCCGTGTCGTCGAAGAGCAGCGACGTGTTGTAGCAGCGGCCGTCGCCGGGCCCGGTCTCCGCTACGGAGCCGATCAAGAGCCACACCTTCGCCGAGCGGGCGATGCCCGCCAGTGCCCTGTGCGTCGGACCGTCCAGGGGCTCCGCCAGCTTCAGCTTGAGCGCGGAGGGTCCGAGGAACGTGGTGTTCTCTGGCGTGGCGACGAACGTGGCGCCGAGCGCCGCCGCGCGGTGCACCTCGCGCGACACCTGCTCCAGGTTTTTCGCGACGTCCGCCGTCGAACAGAGCTGCACGCAGGCGACCCGCACGGTCAGAACGGCCGGGAGGCGTCCTTCATCGTCGCCTCACCTTCTGGGCGGGCGAGCCAGAACGTCGTCGCTCCGACCGGCGCCGGCCCGCGGTCGAGCAACGTCCTTCCCAGCAACCGGAAGGCGATGGCCACCGGCCCGATCCCCAGGACGTAGGCCACGGCCATGATCGACTCGCTCTGGATTCGCGCGGCTGCGCGAACCGCGCGGTTCCATTGGGCCCAGAGGCGCTTGAAGATCTCGAGCATCGGGAAACGTCGCGCGGCCGGGCGCAGACGTCAAGCTCGGGGCCTCGGGGACTACGGGGTCTGGTACACGAAGAGGTCCAGCAGGCTCGTCGCATCCCTCGAGCTCGCATCCTCTCGCGGGTTCCCGGCCTCGACGAGCAGGTCCACGTGGCCGTCGCCGTCCACGTCGGCGGCAGCGATGGACCGCCCGAGGTGCACGCCGGGCGACCCGCCCGTCAGTGGTGTGGCCTGCACCTCGCCGCCGTCGAGCGGGCTCATGATCACGGCGACGCCGCCGTCGGACACCCCCTGGACGGAGGCGTCCGGCAACCCCACCGCGAGGTCCACCCCCCCGTCGCCGTCGACGTCCCCGAGCGCCAGCAGGGATTGATCGATGCGGGAATCGCTTGCGTCGAAGGCGATCGTGGCGATCGTGTCGAGCCCGGCTCCGCTCCACGATGCGAGCCGGATCTGGACCGGGCTCGGGAGCCAGGGACAAGCGATGGCTACGTCTGCGAGGCCGTCCCCATCGACATCCCCGACGCCGGCCACGGACTCGCCGCAGAACGCGCCGCTCTCCCCGCGGTACCCGCGCGTCAGCTCCACTTCGCCCGGTCTCACGAGCCACACCGCCGACGCCGCGGGATCCCCGATCCCGACGTCATCGAGGCCGTCGCCGTCCACGTCGCCGAGGTCCGCGAGGCCGCCGCCGAACCCCCCCAGCCACAGCGCCGAGGTCGCCGTAGGGGCCCCGAGGTCCGGGCCCGGCGGCCCCTCCGTGATCCACACCGCCCCCGTCCTGTCGTCCTGGTGGCCCACGATGAACAGCTCCGCGGCGCCGTCCCCGTCCGTGTCCCCCGGGCCCAGCACCTTCCATCCGGCGTGGGATCCCGCCGGACCGGAGGTCGAGAGCTGCGCATCGGCGGGGAAGTTCGAGCTCGGGATCCCTGTCCACCCGTACACCGCCCCGCCGCCCTCGTTGGCGTCCCGCGCGCCCACGATGATCTCGTCCCGCCCGTCGCCGTCGAGGTCCGAGGCCACTGCCACCGCCCCCCCGAGGCCGTCACCTGCCGCCCCGGGCAAGCGCCCCCGCGCCTCCGTCCCGGCGAGGAGGGGCCCGCGCTGCCACCACAGCTCCCCGGCTCCGGCGATCGCGGCTTCCTGCCCGGCGACGAGGTCGAGCACCCCGTCGCCGTCGAGGTCCACGACCGCATACGCCCCGCCGAAATACGCGTTCCGCTCCCCGACGAACCGCGCGTTCGCCGTGGCCTGCGTCCTGGGCGCCGAGAGCCCGCACACGTCGGCGTCCGGGTTGTCGCAGTCGTTCACCTCGCCGTCCCCGCAGAGCTCGGTCGCCCCGGGGTAGGTGAGCGGGTTGGAGTCGTTGCAGTCGGTGGGGAGGAGCGCGTCGCCCGGGCGTCCCACGCACAGCGGTGTGGAGGCGTCCCCGGCGTAGCCGTCCCGGTCCCGATCGCCGTACCAGAGGGTGAGCGAGGAAGGGTCGATGCCCGGGTCGTCGTCGTCGGTCAGCCCGTTGCAGTCGTCGTCCACGCCGTTGCAGATCTCGACGGCTCCGTCGAACACAGCGTCGTCGGCGTCGTTGCAGTCCCGGGCGTCGCTCACGAGGCCGCGGGGGGCTTCACACTGGTCGGCGGTGAACGGCTGGTTCGGATCGCCCTGCCCGTCGCCGTCCAGGTCCTGGTAGAAGAGGCCGATCGCGCCGTCGTCGACCTTCCCGTTGCAGTCCTCGTCGCCGCCGCCGCAGTACTCGGTTGCGCCGGGGTGGATGAGCGTGGACGAATCGTCGCAGTCCCCCGGCCACGCCCACCCGTCTCCATCGCGGTCGCAGCCGACGAGCAGGAGGAGGGCGGCCAGCATCGCTACTGGGAGACGGCGAGCAGGTAGGTGTGGGTGCAGGAGGCCCCGGAGATGCTGGCCACCACGACTTCGTAGTCTCCGCCGTCCTCGTAGCCGGAGGTGTCGCTGTACGTGAACGAGGCCGTCCCGGTGGCGAAGGTCTGGTCGATCTGGCCAACCGGAGCGTCACCGTCCGAGCGGAGGCGGTTGAAGCTCACGAGGTAGGTCGCGTCGTTCGGGATGTCGGAGATCTGGATGTTCAGCGTGAAGAAGTCCCAGGTGTCGTCCACGATGGTGAACTCGTAGCGGTCCACGTCGTCGTCGTTGGAGAGCCAGGCGGCGAGGGAGACCTCAGGGTCGACCTCGAGGCTGCCCAGGTTGTACGGTGTCGTGTCATTGGGCTCGTAGGCATCGTCCGGGGCATCGTCGTCCACGACGCCGTCGCAGTCGGTGTCGATCCCGTCGCAGCCGTCTTCGATGTCGGGGTGGACCGAGCGGTCCGCGTCGTCGCAGTCGCCCTGGTTCTCGGTGTACCCGTCGCTGTCGTCGTCGATGTCGGCGGGCAGGAGCTCCCCGGTGTCGGGTGCGGTGTCCGTGTCGGTGTCCGCGTCGGTGTCGGTGTCGGTGTCGGTGTCGGCGTCCGTGTCGGTGTCCGCGTCGCCATTGTCCGCGGTGTCGTAGGGCGAGGTGTCGCCGACGATCTTCGTGGACGCGGAGAAGTCGCAGGCGGGCGCGATCGTGAATGCGATCAGGGACCAGAGCCGGGGTCGCAAGGCGAGCATCGCAGGAGCATACCCCCGATCCGGTCGTGTGGTATGAGGGAGCATGACGCGGTCCAGGGTCCTCGCGGCGTGCGCGTGTGTGCTGGGCATCTCGGGTGCCGCGGCGGTCGGGTGGCTGTTCCCCGCGCGGGCGCTCGAGGCCCAGCGAGCGTTGCTGATCGTGCCTGCGCTGCTGTGCCTGCCGGGCCTCGGTTGGGCGCGGGGTGCCGTCCACCCGCTTGACCGCATCCTGCGGGCCTGTGTGATCGCGACAGCGTTCGGGATCCCGCTGCTGGCAGCCTCCGTGCGGCTGACCGACGTGGGCGCGCAGCGTGCAGCGCTGTTTGGCGGGGCGGCGGTGTTCGCCGCGCTGGGCTGGCTACGCGACGCGCCGAGGCCGCGACGGGGCTCGATGGGCGAGCGCATTGGCGCCGCGCTGGTGATCGCGGCGTGCGTGAGCGTGGTGATCGCCTGGCGGACCGAGATCCGGCTGCCGTTGGACGGGAACTGGTGGTCCCCAGCGGGCGATTCCCTCGCGGAGCAGGGCGATGCCGAGCCCGGCGAGGGATGGAGGAGTGAGCGGCAGGTGGGCTCGGCCTGGGTGGTCGAGCCCGCGGGGACAGACGCCACGTTCACGATGGGCCCGGGACTGGTGGTCGTGCGCGGGGCCGTCGGCACGCGCCTCGTCGTCGGCGACAGCACTGCGACGATCGAGACGGACCCGACCGAGAACGCCGAGGAGGGGCCGGTGCCCCGCTACCTGGACCGCGGTGCCGCCTCCGTGGCCGTGGACGACGGCGGAGCGCTGCACCTGTTGGGCTGCGCGCCCTGCACGGTGTACCTGATCCCGAGCGCGGAGGCCCTCTGGGAGCTGTACGGGGCCGGCGAGCTGCGTTTTGGACACTACTACCAGATCCTGAACATGGTGGAGCAATTGCGGTGGGCCCGGGAGATCGCCGTCACGCGATGGGTGACGGATGTGCAGCCGCCGCTGTGGTCCTGGCCCCTGGCGCTCGTGCTCCGGGCCAATCCCGCCGGCGCGCTCGGTACCGGTGAACAACCGACCGCCAACGTGCTGTTCATCTACCTGTGCGGCCTCTGCGGCCTCGTCGGCGTGCGCGCGATCAGCAGGTGGGCTCCCGGCGCACCGTGGGTCGCGTATGGGTTGCCGGCCCTGGCGGCGGCGGAGCATGCGCGGTTGATGCTGGAGCCTGGGAGCGCGGGCCTCCCGGACACGCTCTACACCCTCGCGGTCCTGGCGTTGGTCGCGAGCGCCTCCGGAGCGGGTTGGGGCATCGTCGCCCAGCTCGCGCGCTACCCGGGAACGCTGATCTCCGGCCTCTTCCTGATCTTCTCCGGACGATTCCGGGCGGCTGCGCAGCTGGGGATGGGCGTGGCTGCGATCATCCTGGGCTTCGGCCTCGTCGGGTGGGCGACGGGCGCGCTCGACGGGTGGATCACCACGGCGACCTGGGAGACCGGGCCGGAGCACTGGCACGGACAGGCCGACCCCCTGGTCCTGCTCGGGCGGGCCCCGGAGTTCTACCGGGTGTGGTTGGGCTACGCCGGGTGGGCGCCGGTGATCGCGCTCTCGGGCTGGAACCGCGCAGTCCGGGTGCTGATCGGCACCGCGCTCGCGTACTCGCTGCTCCTCTGCACGATCGACCACTTCCCGTCGCACTATTTCCTGCCGTTGCTGTGGCTCTCGGTCCTCGGCGTGGCCACGGCCCGGCCCGGCCCGGCCGCCATCCGCCCCTGGCTCGCCGCCCTGGGGCTCGGGTACGCGCTGTGGGCCGTTCCGGTGACGGGGTGAGCGGCCTTCCGCAGCAGACGGGCGTCCTCGAGCTGCGCGGCACGACCGTTCGCCTCTCCGAGCCGACCGAGCTGCCGAAGCGGCTGCGCATCGTGGGCCCAGGCACCCTCGAGGTGGAGACGCTCGGTCCCGCGCTGATCGTCGGCGGCGGGCTCACGCTCGAGGCGGTCCGGGTCACGCGGGTCGGGGGGAGCGGCGGTCTCGTCCAGGTGCTGCCGAAGGGGCGGCTCACGCTCATCGGCGGCGGTCTCTCTGGCGCGGTCGCGTGCGTCGGATATCCGCCGGGCGTGGACCCCCTCGGCCCGGCGATCGAGAACCATGGGGAGCTCAGGGCGACGGGCGTGACCTTCACGAACAACGATTTTGCGGCCGTGAGCGGGTCGGGCAGCTCCCGATCGGCGCTCGGCGCGTGCGTGTTCCGGGGGGGCAGGACCTATTACGTGTCGGTGGGGCAGGACGCTGATCTGGCCCTTCAGGACTGCACCTTCGACGGAGGCGTCGGCGAGCTCTCCGCCGCCCTCGCCGCGATGGGCAACGCCAGTGCGGTGGTCCAGGGCGGGCGGTTCACCGGAGGGGCGTGCGCGACGACTTCGAACGGCGCCACCCGCTTGACCTTGAGCGGCGTCGCGTTCACCGGCCAGAGCGGGATCGCGGTGCAGACCTGGGGCGAGTCGGTGGTGGTGATCCGGGGCTGCTCGATCTCCGATGCGGACGGGTGGGCCATCGCCGCGTACGCGGGGAGCTCCGTGGACGTCTCCGAGACGGTGATCGCGAAGCTCACGGGCTGCGCCGTCTCCCTCGACGGGCGGGCGATGGTGCGGCTCGGGCCGGGGGCGCGGGTCGAGGCGGTGGGGCGCGTAGGGGCGGTGGCGTGTGGTGCATCGCACCTGGTCCTGGAGGGTGCGTCGGTCGAGGGGGCGGTCCGCGGAGTCGAGGCGACGGGTGTGGCGACGGTGGAGGAGCAGGGGGCCACCGTCTCGGGCGGGGAGCCCCGGCGCTCGTTCGTCCTGGCCTGGTGGATCGGCGCCGTCCCGGAAGGGCCGGAGATCGACGGTGACACCGTGATCCGCTGGGTGTGGGAGCGACTCTCCGACGCCTGCCCGAGCGTGGAGGACCGGCGCGCCGTGTTGGATGCGCTCCCTGCGCGGGTGGAGTGGGCGTGGGCGGACGGATCCATTCCGCCCCTCGTCGCCTCGCTGGTCGCCCTGGTGCGCGCTGAGGCGAGCGCGCTGTCGGGTGGCGGGCAGGCGGCGCTCGACGCGGTGCTCCTCCGCGGCGATGCGCCCGAGCACGCGGGCATCCGGCGCCTCCTCGGGGTGGGCGCCCCGCTGGCGGCGTTCGACTGGCCCACCGTGCGACGCGTGTCCTTGCCAGCGCCGGCGACCGCGCTCTGCGGTGACATCGCGGGGCGGCTGTGGTCGGGCGATGCCAACGGGCAGGTCACCTGCGATGGCAGGCCAGTACGCTCGGTGCGCGCGCCGATCGTGGTGATCGCCGTCGGTCCCGAGCCGGAGCCCACCGTGGCCGTGGAACTCTCCGACGGCATCGTCTGGTTCGACGCTGCGACGACGCTGGTCGAATTGCGCAGCGCGTCATCCGCCTGCTGTCACCCCGTCCCCCGACCGGGCCCGGAGCTCGAGTACACCGACAGCGACACCTCCGGTCACCCGACAGACCGGTGCACCCGCGTCCTGCGCATCCGGCCGGGCCAGCTCCCCAGTGAGGCGCTCCAGGTCTCCATCGAGCAGGGACAGACCAGACCGGCCGCCCTCACCGAGGTCGGGTTCGAGGACGGCAGCAGCCTGAAGCTCGCCTGGGGCGGACTCGTCCTGTGCTCGCCCACGGGCGTGGAGCTGGGCAGGTGGCCGGGGGAACGCGTTGTCTCGCTCGGGGCCTCCGGGGAGCCCCCGGGCGCGGCCCGGCGGGCGTGGATCGGGCTGGCCGATGCGCTGGCCGTGCTGATCGAGATCCGCCCGGTGGTCTGCCGCGATGGCGTGGCGAACGAGGATACGCTCTGACGATGTCCGACTCCGCGCCCCAGCCCCCACCCGAGCTTCCTGCCGCACCCAAGGGCCTGTTGGCCGACTTCTGGGACTTCCTGGTGCACGAGAAGCTCTGGTGGATGACCCCGATCATCGTCGTCCTGCTGCTGATGATCGGCTTCATCCTCGTGTTCGAGGCTGCGCCGGTGCTCCCCATCATGTACGCGTTGTGACCATGCTCCTCGCACTCCTGGCCCTGGGCACGCTCTCGCCCGCGTCCGCGTTCGAGGGGATGTATCCGCCGGGCGAGCTGTCCAGGCTCCCTGCGGAGCAGGCCAGGAAGCTCGACGGGATCGACGTCGCGGCGTGGTCGGACCCGCTCGGGTCGCCGCTGGGCTCGGTCGTGCAACTCCAGGGCTGCTCGGCGAGCTTCGTCTCGGGGGACGGCCTCATCGTGACCAACCACCACTGCGCGGTGGGCTACCTCACGCAGGCCCGCAAGGAGGGCGAGAACCTGCTGGGCGACGGCTTCTATGCCGCGACCCAGGGTGAGGAACGCTCGGCCGGGCCCTCCGCCCGGGTGTGGGTCACGCGGTCGCTCACCGACGTGACGGCCGGGGTCGTCGCGGGGATCACCGCGAAGACCACAGATCTCGACCGCGCGCTCAAGATGGAGGCCAACCAGAAGAAGCTCATCGCTGCGTGCGAGAAGCCCGGAGGGGTGCGGTGCCGCGTTGCATCGTTCTACGAGGGGCGCCAGTACACGCTCGTCACCCAGACGGAGCTGCGGGACCTGCGCCTCGTGTACGTCCCGCCCGACGCGACCGGGAACTACGGCGACGAGATCGACAACTGGCACTGGCCCCGGCACGCGGGCGACTTCGCGTTCCTGCGCGCCTACGCCGCCGCAGACGGGAAGCCCGCGGACTACGCCGCTACCAACGTGCCGTTCCACCCTGCGCACCACCTCGCCGTGGGCCCGGGGCCGACTGCGGACGGGCTGATCGCGGTCGCCGGGTACCCGGGGACGACAGGACGGTGGCGGACTGCCGCCGAGGTCGTGGAGGAGACGAAGTACACCCTTCCGCTCGGCAAGTCCGAGATGGACTGGGCGCTCGACATGTGGAAGACCGTCGGGCGCAGCGGGCCGGACGCCGCGGCGCGCCTGTCCAGCTCGGTCGAGAGCTTCGCGAACTACAGCTCCAAGTACGCCGGCATGCTCGAGGGCTATTCTCGCACCCACGTGCTGGAGCGCATGGAGGCCCGGGACGCCGGTCTCGACGCCTGGGTTGCGGCCGACCCTGCACGCTCCGCCCGCTACGCCGCCGCCATCGCGGAGCTGCGCACCAAGATCGCCGAGAAGGGCGCCACCCGGGACCGGGACCGCGACTACGGCTACCTCGTGCGCTCCGACCTGCTCGGCGCCGCCCGGACCATCTACAAGTGGTCGCGCATGCGTGCGCTCCCGGACTCCAGGCGGGAGCCCGGCTTCCAGGACCGCGACCGCGCCCGCACGCTCGCGTCCCTCTCCGAGATCGATCAGCGCTGGGTCCCCGCCGCCGAACGGCGTTGGCTCAAGCACTTCCTCACCACCCTGCTCGCGCTCCCCGAGAGCCAGCAGATCCCGGAGCTCAAGGCCTGGATCGGCGGGACGGACGAGGTCGCCATCGACGGCGCGCTCGACCGCCTGTTCACCTCGCCCGTGCTCGCCCTGCACGACCAGCGCCTGGGCGCCTTCGACCTCCCCTCCGGCACGCTCGCGGCTTCGACGGATGGTTTTCTCTCTCTTGCAGCGGCGCTCTCGCCCTATGACGAGCGGCAGCGCCAGGCGGATCTCGCGCGGAACGGCGCCTTTGCCCGCCTTCGCCCCCTGTACGCCGAGGCACTCGCTGCCTACGATCCGGCGCGCAGCTACCCGGACGCCAACGGCACCCTGCGGGTGAGCTTCGGGCACCTCACCGAGCAGGACCCGCGGGATGCCGTGCACTACGGCGACCAGACCACCGTGGTCGGCGTCGCCGAGAAGGCGGGCGACTGGCCGTTCAACGCGCCCGTCGCCCTGCTCTCTGCGATCGACGCGGGGCGCTCGTCCGGCGACTGGGGCGGCTACGCGGACGCCACGTTGAAGACCGTGCCTGTCGACTTCCTCGCCGATCTCGACATCTCGGGCGGCAGCAGCGGCAGTCCCACCTTGAATTCAAAGGGCGAGTGGATCGGGTTGGTGTTCGACAGCAACTGGGAGGGGGTGAGCTCGGGCACGCTCTACGATGCCGCCCAGACTCGGTCGATCCACGTGGATGTACGGTACATCCTCTGGTACCTCGGGCATGTGGCGCACGCGGATCGGGTGTTGGCGGAGCTGGGCAAGGGCTGAGTGGCAACCGTCCTCCTCCTGCTCCTGGCGTGTGCCCCCTCTGGCTCCGGCCCCGCGTCCGGGGACGAGGCCCGGGCACCCATACCCGCCAACGGAACGGTCCCGGAGGGCGGGTATTTCGGAGGCGGCGTGGGGCTGAGCGTGAACGGCGCTGGGAACGCGAGGCTCGACTGGGCTTGTGCGTACGGAGACATCGACCAGGCCACGGTCACGGAGGGGGAGATCCACTGGGCCTTCCGGTCGACCAGCCTCGTGGACTTCGACAAGGGAGACGCGACGCTGGACGGCACCGCGGGAGGAGACACCATCGCGGGCGCACTCGCGGTGAACGGCTTTGAGGTCGCCGACATCGTCTTGACCGCCGGGCCGGAGCCGGACACGGGGTCCCTGATCTGCGATTGACGGGGCTGCCGACGACCAGCGTAGAAGGTGCCCTCCGGAGCGCTACAGGTCCGGGTCGATCTCGCACGTCTCCGAGAGGTCGGTGGTGTCCGTCGGGCTCATGCAGTCCATGCAGTTGGTGCCGCCGACATCCACGAGTGTCAACCGACGCACCTGCTCCGCGAGGATCTCGTCCGCGACGAGGGTGAGGCAATAGGGCTCCCCATCGGAGGGGCAGGCGATGCACTCGGCGCCGAAGTTGATCGCCAGGTCGCAGATCGCTCCGGGGTCACCCGAGTCGTCGACGAGGGCGGACAGGGGGCGGGTGTCCAGGCTGCCGGAGAGCGTGCCGCCGCCGAAGTAGGTGCCGTCCGACGCGAACGTGCCGGTGATCTGGAGATCGGAGATGTCGACATCGTAGCCCCCGATCGAGAGGGTCACCGTCTGGGGGCCGACCGCGAAGTAGGGCTCTGCGGTGAAGTCCGCAGTCGGGAACGGGAACGTCGGGCTGCAGGTGTCCTGCTCGTCGGGGCTCACGTCGGCACGGGCGACAGCACCGAGCATGTCGAGTGATCCGCCGTCCACCGCGCTCACGCCGAGCAGGATGTCGGTGGTGAGGTAGCCCGAGAGCACCGAGCCGATCCCCGGGGGCTCGGTGATGCGCGCGCTGGCGAGGTCAACCGCATATGTCCGCCCGAGGAGCGAAGCCGGGTCGTCCATCGGGGTACCGAGGTCCGAGGTGGTGAAGGAGAGGGCGACGGAGCCGGCACAGTAGTCCAGCGTGGCGGTGTAGGCCGTGGAGGGGTCCATCGGCGCGTCGAGCACCCAACTCACCGTCAAGCCGTCACTCGACGTCGCCTGATGGCCTGCGACCGCTGTCGTGATCACGGCAGAGGCGTCGGGGTCCGAGAGGGTGAACGCGATGTCCGAGCGGTAGTACGCGCTCGTGGAGCCGTTGGCGGGGCTGGTCGCCTCCACCGCGACGTAGCAGGGGTGGCCCCCCGTGTCGTCGGTCGCGGTGTCGTCGGTGACACCGGAGTCGTCGGTCGCGGTGTCCACGGCAGAGTCCGAGTCGTGGGGAGCGGGGGAGTCGTGGGGGGTGACGGAGTCGTCGGGGCCGCCGCTGCAGGCTCCGAGCGCGAGGAGCGGGAGGAGCGACAGCAGGTGAGGAGTCTGGGTCATCTGGGATCCCGGGGTGCAGGGTGAGGGCTGGAGCGCGCGTTCGGGCAGTCTACCACCCCGTCCAGCCGACCTCTGCCGTCACCGTTCTCCCCGATCCCGGCAATGTCGACTGCACCAGCTCATCGCTGGTCGGGTACTCGATCTTCCAGTCCAGCAGGTTTCGCACGCCCAGCGACCAGCTGAACGCGTTCTTGCCCTTCGGCGTGATGTTCCCGGTTGCGTTCACGTCCCAGAGCAGCGCGGGGTTGGTGCGCGTGCCGTCATGACTCAAGCGGCTGCTCTCCACGCGCATCCGGGAGGCCATCGTGATGCCCGCCACGACCGGTGCTGCACCTCGCGCAGAGACTGTCACGGCGGGGGAGTTCTCGAGCTCGGCGCCGGTCAGGAGGCTGCCCTCGCGGGAACGCTGGGCGCTCACGCTCGCGGCGGCGAGCCAGCCTCCACGCCACTCCCGCCGCAGCTCGCCCTCGAGCCCCACCGCGTTCACGGGGTCGGCGCTGTTGGTGTACTGGAGCACTCCTGCGGCGTCGAAGAGCGAGATCCCGATCAGGTCGTCGATGCGGTGGCCGAAAGCCGCGAGCGTGAGCGTGCTCACGTCGCCCAACCGGCGCGTGTATTCGAGTTCGCCGCTCCAGATGTGCTCCGGAGCGAGGTCGGGGGCGGCCACCTGGGTGACGCCGTCGTCGTTGTAGTTGAGCTCGTAGGGCGACGGTGCGCGGAAGGCGCGACCGCCCAGGAGCTTGAGCGTGTCGTGCGTACCGGGGCGCACGATCAGCGCCAGGCGCGGGTTCACCGTGGCGCCGAAGGTGGAGTAGGCGTCCACGCGAGCCCCGCCGGAGAGGCTGAGCGCGCGCGAGGGGTTGATCCCGGCGAGCAGGTAGCCGCTGTACACCTCAAACGGCGTGCTGTCGTCGAGGTACAGGCCGGAGCTGTCGCTGCCCTCGAGGTGCGCCTGCAGGTGCAGCCGCGCCTCGGCCCCGGCGGTGAAGTCGAGGCCCTTCATCGGCGTGACCATGAAGCGCGCCTCCGCCCCGCCCCACGTGCCGTGCCAGCTGTCACGCACGACGTCTGTGGGGTCGGCGTAGGGGTAGGCCCCGACGAAGTCGTACCGGTCCACGTAGGCGCGGGTCGCGATGCGGAGCCTCTCCCCGAACGTGGGCTCCCAGCGCACCTCGCCGAAGCCACGGGTGTCGCTGGAGTGGGCGCGCGGGTCGGCGAGGATCGTCTCGTACGCGCCCGTGGGGATGCGCTGGTCGCGGGTGTTCACCCAGCCGACGACGTTCCAATCGCCCGCTTCGAGCCGAACGGTCCCGCCAGCGGCCGTCGATCCGCCTGCGTCGATGCTGCTGCCGAGGGGGTTCGCCTCATCCGCGAGCTCGGGGAACTGGAAGTCCTGGCCCTCGGAGAGCAGGCCGCCCGCGCTGAGGGAGAGCCACGCCGGGTGGTCGCCGCCGCCGATCTTCACCTTCGTCCCGGCCCGGACCCGCGCCGTGCGGTCGGACTCCGCGCCGATCACCACGTGCGTCGGGCGCGCGAGGTCCACGGGTCCGGAGACGATGTTGACCACGCCCAGGAACGCATTGGAGCCGTAGAGCACCGATCCGGCGCCACGTACGACCTCGATGCGCTCGACGTCGTCGAGGTCGATCTCCCCGTCGTGGCCGACGTAGCTGGCGCCGAGCTGGTCGTCGTTCAGCGTGTGCCCGTCGAGGGTGAGGAGCAGGCGGTTGTTGTAGTCGCCCGACCGGGCGAAGCCACGGACCCCGAGGTACTGGTAGGTGCCGTCGGACGTGCCGTAGAACCCGCGCTGGTCGGCGAGCGCCTGCCACACCGTCGTGTCGCCGAACAGGCGGATCTCGTCGGCGCTGACGAGGCTGACGCTCGCGGGGGCGTCCTCTGCGGATTGGGCTGTCCGGTTCGCGGCGGTGACCTCGTTGAGCGAGACGAGCTCGGCGGCGACTGGCAGCGTGGTGTCGGCGACCACCTGGATGTCGGTCTCGTAGGGCCGGAACCCGGGGCGGGTGACCTCGAGGTGATGCGGGCCCACGCGGACGTCGGAGAGCACGGCGGGCGTGAAGCCACGCGGCACGCCGTCGATGTCGATCTCTGCGTCGTGCTCGGGCGCCTCGACCACGACCGTGCCCGTGAGCCAGGGGAGATCGACGTCGCGGGTGACGATCTCGTCGGGGCCGACGTCGACTGCCACCGTGGTGTCCCGACGTCCGGGCGCGTGGACGAGGATGTCGTAATGGCCGGGCGGCGTGCTGAGGCGCAGCGGGAGCTGGTTCTCACCTGGGACCTCGGCCAGGGCACCTGGGGGCCCGGTGAGGACGACGGTGCCCAGGACGGGTGCGGGGGTGAACCGCACCGCGGTCTCGGCGCCGAGCGTCGCGCTCACGGGCTGTGCAGGCGTGTCGTGGTAGCCGTCCCGGCGCACGAAGACAGCGTGTTCACCCGCGGGGAGGGCGATGACGGCGGGGGTCTGGCCGCGGGCTCCGAGGTCCTCGCGGTCGACGAAGATGAGGGCACCCGGCGGGTTCGACTCGACGCGCACGAGCGCGACCCGGGGGCCGAGCTTGTCCCGCGCTGCGATGCCCTCGGCGCGCAGGGCGGGATCCGGCTCGATCCCCACGTAGACGTCGTACTGGCGCCAGGCGGCGTCGTAGCGGCCGAGCTGCTCGTACGCCTTCGCGAGGTTGTAGACCACGTTGCGGTTGGGCACGAGGCGGTTGGAGGCCAGGTAGTGCTCGACGGCGCCCAGGTGGTCGCCGCGGCGGTAGGCCGCGACGCCGAGGGCGAATTGCACGTCGGCCTCCTCCGCCACGTCGAGGGAGGCCGCGGCGGTGTCGGCCGCACGCGCCATCGGAAACAGCGGCAGGGTCAGGGCGAAGAGCATCATCGGGAGGTCCGGATGCCGTCGCCCTTCGGCGGGTTCGGCTTTGTGTTCGACTTCGGCGGCGTGGGGGGCGGGGGCGTCGGGGGCTCCACTGGCCGGCCGGTGAGCGTCGGCGACCAGGAGAGATCCGCGTCGGTCACCACCCTCTCCACGTCGTCATACCCGTCCAGGTGCACCCGCAGCCTCGTCTCCCCCGCGACGGGCACGACCAGCGGGGTGACCCCCAGCTTCGTCGTCCCCTCCCACACCTCGGCTCCGGGCGGAGTGCTGGTGACCTGGACCGGCGTGGGAGCGACGGCGGGGGGCACGGCTCCGGCCCCTGGGGCGTCGGGCATCACCGCGAGCCAGGTGCCGCCGGCGCACAGGGCCACGACGGCGAGCATGCCCAGCCCGGCGACGGCCCAGGGCCAACGGCTCCGCGGCGGCGGGCCGGCCACGGTGGGAGGCTTCCAGGTGGGCGTGTCCACCGAGAGCGGCTCGGTGGGCATCGCAGTGGGCGTGCGCAGCGCCTGGATCACGGCGTCGGCGTCGGCGGGCCGGTGCGAGGGCTCCTTCTCGAGGAGCGCATGTACCAGGGCGGCCAGCTGGGGCGGAATCGTCGGCACGCGGTCGGTGAGCGGCGCCGGCGTGTCCCGCACGTGCATCATCAACATCCGGATCGTGTCGGGCGCCAGGAACGGGGGCTTTCCGCAGAGCATCTCGTACATCACCACGCCGAGCGCGTAGAGGTCCGACCGCCCGTCCACCTCCATCTCCTGGATCTGCTCGGGCGAGGCGTACCGGGGCGAGCCGACGAAGCTCCCCGCCAGGGTGAGCCCGTCGGCTCCCTCGCCCATCACCTTCGCGACGCCGAAGTCCAGCACCTTGACGCCCTCGGTGTCCTCGTCGCCCCCCGGTGTGAGCATCACGTTGCCGGGCTTGAGATCGCGGTGGACGATGCCCGCGGCGTGCGCCTCACGCAGGCTGCGGGCGATCTGGACTGCGACGTTGCGCACGCGCTCGGGGGCGAAGGGCCCGTCCTCCCGGATGGCCTGCGAGAGCGTCCGCCCTGCCACGAATTCCATCGCGATGTACAGGCCCTCGCCCTCGCCGTCCGGAAGCGGCAGGGTCCCGTAGTCGTGGATGATCACCGTGTTGGGGTGACGGAGGCGTGCGCAGGTCTCGGCCTCGCGGAGAAACCGGCGTCGAAGCTCGCCCGTGTCGTCGGCGCGCAGGCTCTGGGGCACGAGCACCTTCAGCGCCACGGACCGACCCAGCGGGACCTGCTCGGCGAGGTAGATGCTTCCCATCCCCCCGCGCGCAATCAGGTGATCGATCCGGTAGCGGCCCGAGATCACGCTGCCGAGGAGCGGATCGGTCAAGGTACGGAGCCGGGGCGGGTGGCCTCGACGCGCAGAGCCTGGGCCTCGAACGCCTTCGCGAGGTCGGGGAGCGTGCGCGACATCCCCCAGGCCTGGATCTGGGGGAGCATCGACCTGGCCTCGGTCCAGAACGCGTAGGAGATCGAGACGCCTCCGGTGGTCGGATGCACGTCCCACCCCCCCTGACCGTGGAGGATGAACTCCGATTCATCCGGCCATCTCGCGAGCGTAGCCTTCCAGGCCGTGGGGTCCTCGACCCACCAGCAGTTCCTCACGCTGCTGCTGTCGACCTGCTCCCAGTGGATCGCGACCACGGCTTGCCGCTGGATGCGCACCAGCCCACCGAGCAGCGAGAGGTCGTTCTGCTGGTAGAGGTGCGTCGCGTCGAGCCGCTCTGCGAGGCGCGTGCCGAGCGACGCGGGGAGCCACTCGTCCGTGTCCTCAGGGCGCGCGAGCAACGTGGCCCAGGTGCTCATCGCCGCCTGGGAGAGCCAGGTGATCTTCGCCCCCGCCAGCGCGAAGCCGTTGGACTCGGTGCGCCCGCTCACGACCACGGCCTCGGCCGTGGCGTCTTGGCTCGGGAGGGCGTTAACGACTGCGAGGTCGCAGGACATGCCTTACAGTCTACTCTGAGTCCCAGGGCGGCGTGGCAAGCGGGATCACCTGCCCGAACCCCGAACCCGCCGTCGAGTCGAGCTGCCAGTGCACCGCACCGTCGCGTCCGACCTCCTGCAGGGTGGCCGAGCAGCCGTAGTTGATCAGCACGCTGGTGCTCGGGAGCGGGATCGCCTGGCCCAGGCAGAAGGCCCTGGTGTTGCCCTGGAAGTGCCAGAGCTCCGTGAGCGCGCCGGTCGGCCTGTCGAGCGCGTACTCGAACGCGCCGGAGTTCGACTGCTCGGTCGGCGTGCTGAACACCATCAGCGTGTCGGCATCTTCGAGCACGGGGCCGTGCTGGTAGGTGAACGGCGTACTGCCGTCGGTGAACGGGTACCCGGGCGGCCCGAGCTCGCGCGTGGGCACCATCCCCCGCCGATCGATCTCGAAGATCGTGGCCGCGTGCGCGAGAGAGAGCAGGTAGTGGTCGGTGGTCTCGTCGTAGGAGATCAGGTTGCCATGCGTCCAGTCGAGCCCGCCGTACAGGCTCACCCCGTCCATGTAGACGTTGGCGACGGGCTCGAGCCAGTCCCAGACCGAAAACACGGTGGTGGCCGCTCCGCCCGGCGCCACCTGCCCGATGGCGTCTCCGACCCAGAGCTCCTCCTCCCCGGTGTTCGGGTCGAGGACCTCGCGGGGGTCGAGCTGGTTGAAGGCGAAGCTGCCGTCCGGCAGCTCCGTGAAGGTGTGGTGCGCGAGCGGCGTGGCGGTGCGCTCGACCTCCTCGCCATCCCAGTCGAGTCGGCGGATCGAGCTCTCGTCGATCGTGACGTCGCGGTTGAACTGGTTGACGAGCAGCCCACGGCCGTCCCGGGGCAGGTGCACGTCCACGGAGACGGTGCCCTCGTCCGACGCCGCGTACCACAGGTACCTGCCCGTGCGGTCCACCACGAACGCGCGCGAGACGGTGTCGGCCATCTCGTAGAACACGCCGAGGAAGTAGTTCACATCGGGATCCCAGTCGCCGTTGTCGGCTGTCACGACCAGCGTCGGAACGCCGCTCTCCAGCGCTCCGGTGGTGGTCGTCCCGGAGCACGACCACTGCGTTCCCGCCTCGTCGATCGAGCGGCCCGTCCATTCGACGATCTCCTCCGGTCCCGCTCCAAAAAGCGTGATCGCGATCTCCCCCGAGGCGGCTTCGGCGTCCCGCCTGTGTGTCAGCCCGTCGGCGGTCGTGTACTCGGCCCAGGAGCGGGTGGCGCCGTCCGGGGCGGTCCAGCCGAGATCGACGAGCATCGGGATCGAGGCCACGTCCGCGGTGCATTCCAGGGGGCGATCCCCCGCTCCCTCTCCGGTGCAGGCGGTGAGGAGGAGCGCGGAGACGAGCGCGAGAAAGGCGGCATCGAGCATACGCACCCGGGCTGCCATCCGGCTAACCTCTCGGCATGACGCCGGGCGCACTCCGCGATTGGATACCGGTTGCCCTGCACGGGGAGCTGGACCGGGTCTCCGGCATCGCCACGCGGCTGCTCGCTGCTTCTCCGAGCCCGTTCGTGGGGGTGTGGCCGAGCCACCTGCTCGCTGCGATCGAGGAGCTGGCGGTGGCGCCCTGGCTGGGGGTCTCCTTGTTCCTGGGCTCGGACCCGCTGGCGCAGACGGGGAGGCTCGACCGGCTCCGGCTCTGGGACGAGGAGCGGGACTGGAACCGCCACGCCGTGCTGCTCGGGGACCTCGCGCGCAGGTTCGGGGAGGCGCTCGTGGAGCCGCTCAGCGCGATTCCCGGCCCGCTGCGCCCCCGGATCGTCCGGGACTGGTTGACGGGCACCCCGGTGGACAGGCGGATCGTCGAGGCCGAGGACGAGGTGTACCGCGGGGACCATGCGGCAGCCCTCGGGTCGCTGCTCCGGCTCTGGCGGGAGGGGGGTGATCCGCTCGTCGCCGACGTGATCGACGTCGTCGACGCGCGTGTCGGAGACCCCATGGACGCCGCGCGGGCGGCGGCGCTCTGGCTTCGGGGAGCCGCCCCGCCGGCGGACGTGGACGTCGGGCGCTCGCTGCGCAGCGGGATCCTGGCGACGGCGGACCCCGCGGGGTTGTTCGGGGCGCTCGGCGCCTCGCCCCCCGACCCCCGGATCGCGACGGCGATCCGCGCGACGCTGCTCACGCGGGAGTCGCGCGGCGCGGACGTCTCGCTGGCGGCCGGCATCCTCGCACGAACGGGAGACGTGCGGGGGCTCGCCCGCGTGGCATGGGAGCACCGGCTGCCCGCGGCGGATGCCGCCGGGATGTGGACGGTCTCGGCTGGACCGGCGGCGCGGGCCCGATTGCGTGCGCTGGCGAGGAGGGTGGGGGGCAATGTCGACGTGCCGGACGCCACGTTGCGGGCGCTCCACCTCGCAGCGTGGGGGGCGACGGGCGCCGAGCGGCCGCTGGCCGTGGCCGTGCTGACGGACGCGATGCGGGAGCGAGGGGATCCGCGGGTCCCCGCTCTCGGGCGGCTGCCCGCCGACGGGGTGCGCGCGCTGCCCCCACCAGCGATCGAGCGCCTCTGCGACAGGCCCTACGGCCTCCGGTCGGCCACCGCGAGCTTCGAGCAGGGCCTCGTCCACGGGGGGGAGCCGACGGACATCGAGGTCGCCGTCCTGGACCCGGCGTGGGGACCGCTCCAGCAGTTGACCGTCCAGGGTCTGCGGTCGGAAGGCGTGGACGCCTTCCCGAACCTGCGCGTGGTGATGACGCGGGGGGCGGGTGACTCCTCGGTGGAGGGCTGCGCTGCGTTCCTGGACCGGGTGAACGTGCGCCGCGCGGCGCCGCTCGAGCTCGTCGGCGACCAGGACGGCGATTTCGCCCAGGTGCCCGGCGATCACACGGCGATCGTCCTCGGGAGGACCTCGCGACTGCCGGCGATCGTCCTTCGGGCGCAGGTGCGGCACGTCGCGGGGGTCGCGGCGCTCAAGGACGTGCCTTCGCTCTTGATGCCGGTGGTTCGGCATCCGGTGGAGCGCGTCACGGTGTGCGAGCGGGGAGTCCCGCTGGTCGCGCCCGTCGGATGGAGCGTCGAGTTTGCCGCTCACCGGTTCATCCAGGCCCGGTGGTACGGTCCGGGTCTGCCGAACGGAGCCCTCGCCGACATGTTGAGGCAGCATCCGGTGTACGGGTACACCCTCCCGGTGTGGGTGCCCGCCACGAGCCGCCTCAAGGAGCTGCGCCGGAAGCTCCGGTCCCTGGGGTGCCGTCTGCTCCCGATCCCCCCGGAGCAGCCATGATCCGCCTTCGGGGCGCCCGCGAGCACAACCTCCGGGGCGTCGATCTCGATCTGCCGCTCAACAAGCTGATCGTCTTCACCGGGGTGAGCGGCTCCGGCAAGTCGTCCCTGGCGTTCGACACGCTCTACGCCGAGGCCAGCCGCCGCTTCGTGGAGGCGCTCGCCCCGGAAGCGCGCGCCCGGTTCGGCCGCCTGCGTCGTCCGGCCCTCACCTTCGTGGATGGCCTCCCGCCCGCGATCGGCGTGAGCCAGCGTGGCCGTGCCGCGCCCGCAGCCCGCGCCACGGTCTGCAGCGAGGCCGAGATCCACGAACTGCTGCGCGTTGTCTGGAGCACGTGCGGGGTTCTCCATTGCCCGAATTGCCAGACGCCGTCGCGGCCCGCCACGCCCGACGGCATCGTCCGCGAGCTGCTCGCCCTGCCCGTCGGCACCCGGCTCTCGGTGATGGCGCCGCTCGCGCGAGGCAGGCCTGTCGCCGCGCTGCTCCGGGAGCTCCCGCGCCAGGGCTTCGCGAGGGTCCGGCTGGACGGGGCTCACGTGGCGCTCGACGGCCTCGGGCCTGTCGACGATCGTGCCGGGCACGACCTGGACGTGGTGGTCGACCGGGTGAAGGTGCCGCCGCCGGAGGACCGGGACGAGAAGCGGGCGCGCCTGCTCGAGGCCGTCCGCACGGCGCAGCGGCTCGGGTCGGCCGCCGGGCGCGGAGAAGTGCTCGTGGAGGCTGGGGAGACCCTGCTGGCCTGGGGCGTGGTCGGCCGCTGCGCTGCCTGCTCCACGCCGCTGCCGGAGCTGCATCCGCGCCTGTTCTCGACCAGCAGCCCCCGGGGCGCCTGTCGCGCCTGCGAGGGCCTGGGGATCCTGCGGACGGTGGACCCGATGCGGCTGGTGGTGGACGCCGCCCGGAGCATCGCAGACGGTGCAGTCGAGGGGGGAAAGGCGCTCCGGGACGCCGCTGCGGCTCGGGGGATTGCGATCGACAGGGCCTGGCGGGACCTCACGTGGGAGGCGCAGGACTTCGTGCTCTCGGGCGGGCCGGGCTGGGAGGGGGCCGTGCGACGCGCCGCGCGGGCGGGGGAGCGGGCGACCCGGGCCGTGCGGGAGGGGATGTGCGGGAGCTGTCGGGGGTCGGGGCTCGGCCCGGTGGGGCGGGGCGTTCGTGTGGCTGGGGTCTCGCTGCCCGATCTCATGGACATCCCGCTGGGGGAGCTCGGCCGGTCGCCGGAGGGCCAGGCGCTCTCGCCGACGAACCACCCCGAGATCACGCCGCTGATCGAGGAGATCGCCCGTCGGGTCAGCTTCCTGGTCCGGACGGGGCTGGGACATCTCACGCTGGGTCGGTCTGCGAGCACGCTCTCCACCGGGGAGAGCCAGCGCGTGCGCATCGCAGCGCAGGCCGGGAACCAGCTCTCGGGGGTGCTCTACGTGCTCGACGAGCCGACAGCCGGGCTCCATCCGCTCGACACCGCGATGTTCCTCGACGTGCTGCTCGGGCTGCGCGACGCCGGGAACACGGTGCTCGTGGTGGAGCACGATCCCGACGTGATCCGGGCGGCCGATCTGGTGATCGACGTGGGGCCGGGGGCGGGGCCCGATGGCGGCGAGGTGCTCTACGTCGGGCCGCCAGCCGGGCTCGCCGCCCAGCAGAGCCCCACGGCGCGGTGGCTGGACGGCCGGGATCGGGTGCTGGCGCCGATCCCCCGACCGGTAGGTGCGATTCTCGGGGTCTACGGCGCGCGGGGGCGCACCCTCGCGGGGGTGGATCTGGAGGTGCCCATCGGCCAGGTCACCGCCGTGACCGGGCGCAGTGGTGTCGGAAAATCAACGTTGGTGCTTGATACCCTGGCCGTCGCGGTCGCTCGTGAGCTCGGAGCCTGGGCGGACCCGTTGGCCTGCGAGCGCTTCGCCGGGCTCGATCAGATCCGTCGGCTGGTGCAGGTCGGGGTGGCCAACGCGCCGCGGTCCGAGCGCAGCATGCCGGTGACGCTGCTCAAGGTCTGGTCCGAGATCCGCGGGCTCTACGCGCGCACCCCGCTCGCGAAGCAGAACGGGTGGGGCCCGGCGCACTGGAGCCTGCACACCGCGGGGTCGGGGCGCTGTGCTGTGTGCGAGGGCGAAGGGATCCGGCACGTGGATCTTCACTACCTGCCCGAGGTGGCGCTCGAATGCGAGGCCTGCGAGGGCCAGCGGTACGACGAGGCCACGCTCTCCGTCACGTTCCACGGTCTCTCGATGGCGCAGGTCCTGGCGCTCCCCGCACGCGAGGCCCGCGTGCTCTTCCAGCACCATGCCGCGATCGCCGGCCCGCTCCGATTGCTCGAGGACCTGGGTCTCGGCTACGTGCCGCTCGGCCAGCCAGCGTCCACGCTCTCTGGAGGGGAGCAGCAGCGCGTGCAGCTCGCCCGGGAGCTCGGCAAGCCCGGCGAGGTCGCGGGCACGCTCTACGTGCTCGACGAGCCGTCGATCGGCCTGCACCCGGCCGACATCGCGTCGCTGCTCCACGCGCTGCACCGCCTCGCTGATGCCGGTGGCACCGTCCTCGTCGTGGACACCGACCCTGCGCTGGTCGAGGGCTGCGATCGGGTGGTCCGCCTCGAGGTCGCACCCTTCGAGCGTGCGCCGATCTGTTAGCCGCCGGCATGACCGAACCGCTCGCCGCTCTCGTCCAGGCCCTCACCACCGCGCTGGAGTCGGGGACGTTCGTGAAGGCGACGCTGTCCAAGAGCGCGAAGCGAGGCCCGGGCGAGGCCACCCAGGCGTTCGTCCGACTCGTGCAGATCAAGGGCCAGCCGCACATCAGCGTGTTGTGGCGCTACCCCTCGAAGGACGTGACCCGGAACCACCCCGTGGGAGCTGCGGGGGAGGTGGTCGCCGCCCTCCTGGAGACCAGCTTCCAGAACTGCCACCTGTTCACCACGAAGGGGGACTCCGAGCTGCGGACCAACAACAAGGGCGAACCGCGCCTTCATCACCACAAGCCCACGTTCGTGGAGCCCGGGGACGGCGAGCACGACCGCCAGAAGCGGTACCTGCTCGACCCGGCTGCTGCCCCCTACCTCCAGGAGTTGGGCATCGTGAGCGTCGAGGGCCACGTCAAGAGTGACAAGGCCGACAAGTACCGTCAGCTGCAGAACATCGTGAAGCTGCTCGACGAGTTCGTCGCCCGGTCCGACCTCGGCGTGCGGGAGAACCTGCGGGTCGTGGACTTCGGCTGCGGCAAGGCCTACCTGACGTTCGCCGTGTACGACTACTTCAACCACCACCTCGGGATCCCGACCGAGGTGGTGGGGGTGGACAGGAACGCAGAGTTGATGACGACATGTGGGACCATCGCCCGGAAGCTCGGCTACGAGCGGCTCCGTTTCGAGCGCTCGACCGTCGAGGAGTACGAGCCGGGCGCGGTGGACGTGCTCATCGCGCTGCACGCGTGCGACACGGCCACCGACGTCGCGCTCTACAAGGGGGTCGCGGCGAACGCCTCGATCATCGTGGCCGTGCCCTGCTGCCAGAAGGAGCTCCGGCCCCAGCTCAAGCCGCCGGCGGACGAGATGCCGATCCTCAAGCACGACACGTTCAAGGACCGGTACGCCCAGATGCTCACGGATGCGATGCGCGGGTTGCTCATGGAGTCGCAGGGCTACCGCGCCCGGGTGATCGAGTTCATCTCCGACGCTCACACGCATCGCAACGTGATGATCGTGGCGGTGCGGGAGCCGGGGATGGGCAAGCGGGACGAGCGGCTGGCCGAGGTGCGGGCGCTGAAGCAACGCTACCGGATCGAGCGTCAGGCCCTCGAGGGGTTGCTCGAGGGTCGGGGGGCCGTGTAGCGGGCGAACGTTCCGGGCGACGGGCCGCGACCTGCGTGTGGGCAGGGTCGCGGAGAGCGTTCGGCCGACGTCGGATCCGTCCGGGGAGCTTTGCCTACTTGCACCAGGACAGGCTGTAGGACCCGCTCCCGCTCGCGGAGTAGACCTTCATGCGGTAGGTGCCGGACGTGCCGGAGTACCGGATCGACTCGCTGGAGGTGGATCCCGTGGAGGACGCCACGCTGGTCCACGTGCCCCCCGACTTCTTCTGCAGGTACAGGTTGAAGTTCGCCGTGGAGGGACCGGTGAGGGTGGCTGTCTGGCTCGCCACGCTCACCGAGGTGCCGGCGGAGGGCCGGTAGGCCGAATTGCCCGCTGCGGAGATGGAGCCGGTGTAGGACGTCGAGGTGCAGGTCGTGCTCGAGGAGCCGCCGACGCCCACGGCCGTCCACGCGTCGCCGACGGAGCGGTACTGCTGGCTCGAGGTGCCGTACAGCGCGCCGGCAGCGCTGAGGGTGGCTGTTCGAGCGCCGCTGTACGAGGTGGACGACGTCATGTAGCTCGTGAGGGCGAGGTACCAGATCGCGGCGGCGTCGTCTGCGCCGATCGCCGTGACGACGGTGGTGGAGCGCCCGCGCGGGTGACTGCCGCCGTCGGCCAGCAGGTAGAACGCGAGGTTGGCGACTCCGGATCCGTAGTGGACGTCGGCCGTGGCGATGCGGCTGGAGTAGTAGTCGTAGCTGCCACCATCGGCCGCCGGGTCGTCCATGTAGCGGGCGGCGTCCCCCGAGATCGACGGGGTCCAGGTGGCTTCGCCCACGGTCCACGTGCTGGCGCTCTCGCCCAACACCGAGCGCTCGACCTGCGATCCGAAGATGTCCGATATGGCCTCGTTCAGCGCACCCGACTCGCCCGAGTAGGTGAGGTTGGCCTCGTATTGCGTGACGCCGTGCGTGAACTCGTGCCCGCCGATGTCCAGCGTCGTGAGGGAGCCCGATGTGGAGCCGTCTCCATCTCCGTAGGTCATGTAGAGGTCGGTGGGGTCCCAGTACGCGTTTTCGTAGCGCGACGAGTAGCTGGTGGTCGACGTGATGAAGTCGTAGCCGTGGGAGGTGATGTAGGCCGGACCGCCCGCGCCATCGATGCCGTCGCGGCCGAACGCGTTCGAGTAGTAGTCGTAGACCGCGGCCGCCACGTACTGCGCCTCGTTCGCGTTCTTGTACGCGGCGCTGCTGCTGGACATCGTGGTCGTGCTGCTCGAGATGTACGACAGGCTGCTGGTACTGCCGCCCCAGGAGTAGGTGCCCACCCCGCGCGTGGTGTCCTCGAGGTAGTACGCTGCGGAAGTCGAGTCGTGGTAGCAGGACAGCGAGACGGTGCCGTAGAAGTTGGTCCTGGCCGAGCAGGTGGACGTCTGGAAGTTGTTGTAGGACCACACGAGCTTGCCCGTGTGCGCGTCGATGAACAGCACGGGCATGGCGTCGTCGGCCTGGAAATTCAGCTGCTTGAGCTGGACGCGCCAGACGAGGTGGTCTCCGTCCTCGCTGCGCAGGACCCACAGGTCGGCGAGCGGGGTGTCCGAGAGTTGGGAGCCCCCATCGGCGAGCAGGGCGACGGCAAGATCGATCGCCTCTTCGCTCGTGTACTCCGGGGTGGTGTCCACCTTCACGTCGGCGAGCAGGTCGTCGGTGTACCCGGCGAGGCTGCCGTCCGCCGCGAGGTGCACGATCGCCTCGCCCTCCCAGACCGGAACGCCATGGACGAGCTGTTGCACACGGGTGTGGGCCATCCCGGTGTCGTCCACGTTCACCTTGCGCACGGCGAATTCCTGGATCCCCTTGTCGCGGGCCGGGCTGTCCGGAGCGCTCGTCAGTTCGTCCCAGGCGAGGTCCGAGGCCAGCTGCAGCTCATCCGGGCAGCCGGTCGGGAACAGCGCGGTCGGGCTATCCAGTGGGTCGGAGGCACAGGCAGCGGGGCCGAGAGCGAGGACCAGGACGGCGAGCAGGGAGGGGAAGCTGCGGGAGGGCATGGGGCACCTTTGGGGGAGGACCGGCGGGGACGACAAAGTGTAGGCCTCGCTACCGGGGGCCCGCGCGATGAACGATGCAAAGTTGATGTCAAGCGCCCTGGCCCCTGGTGGGGCGACGGTGGCTCGGGAGGTTGGGACGGATGCGGACATGGTGACGCTCTCGGGGAAGAGGTGGCAGGCCGGGCCTCATGCCCGGCACGCCACCCCCCTCGCAGGGCGCATGCCCACGCGTTTTCAACCACTTGTGACGCCTGCGGGCGCGCGCGGCCCGCCGGCGGCGGCGGACCTCCGTCGGACGATCGTCGTCAAGGCCCCCAGTGGACTACCGGGAGATCCCGCACTGCACCACGACGCTGTGGGAGATCGGGAGGTCTGCGTTTTGCGGGATCACCTGCTCGTACGTGAGGCCCGTGAACGCGACGGTGCCCTCGGCGTCCGGGTGTTCCCCGCGCGCCATTCCACGCTTCCCCTGGGTGTTCCAGTACATGTTGGCGCCGGCGTCGAGGTACCAGCTCTGGTCGAACTTGGCCTGGGTGGAGGGCCCCCCGCTCACGAAGTCGGGGTCGAACGCGCTCCCGCTGGCGAGGACGGTGAGGTGGTCGGTCGCGATGGTGTGCAGGGGCACGTCCACGGCGCCCGCGACGAGCCAACCGAGGCGATCGGTGTTGTAGCCGCCCTCGGTGACTCGGGAGAGCAGGCCTTCGGCGACCACGCGCGGGTTGAAGGCAGGCAGGAAGCGCTCGGTGTTGACGCCGAGGGAGAAGGCGCCGTGGGTGTGCCCATCCGTCGCGTTGCCGGCGTGCATGACCGAGCCTCGTACGTCGAACATCCGGAGCGGGGTGAGCGAGAGCCGGGCCACCATGTCCTTGGAGGCGGTCGAATCGAGCTTCGTGACGCCCGATCCGTTGATCAGCTGGAGGTCGAGCGCGCCGACGTCCTTCCACGCCAGGCGGTAGCTCACGCCGATGTCGATCCCCGGCGAGACGCCGAACCGGCGCTCGGGCTCCATGTACGCCAGTTGCCCGCCGAGGAAGAAGCGGTCGTACCTGTCGTAGTCGTCCCGCAAGCCGAAGGACGTGTGCATCACGCCCATCTTGAGGTTCTGGCGCAGGTCCTTGCCCACGTGCATGCGGATGAAGAGCTCGTCGAACCGGGGGTCGAAGATCGACTCGTCGGTCGTGGCGACCGCGAGCGAGTCGCCGAGCAGGACCGGGTCCGACGGGGGGCTCTCCGGCTCGGTCGCGAACTCGATGCCGGCGTGCATGTCCAGCCAGGGGGTGGCGTCGAGGGTGGCCCGGGGCAGGAAATGCGCCACGGTGAAGGTGGGGCGGGGTGGGTTGTCCACGTACGCGGGGTCGCCGTTGCGCTCGAGGTGTTCCGCCACGAAGTTGACCTGGAACTCGCCGCCGACCTTGAACATCGGCTCCCGGGGCCCGGGGTGGCCCTCGTGCCCGTGCCGACCTCCCCGGGCCCGCCCGTTGCCGACCTCGGGGATCGACTCGTCGTCATCGCCATCCGTCGCGTCTGCAGTCGCCGGGACGGCAGGGGTGTCGCTCGGACCGCTCGTGGCGACAGGCGGTTCGGTCTGGAGAGCAGCGGGGTCTGCGGCAAATGCGGAGAGGGCGAGGAGTGTGAGCATCCCGCCAATGTAGCCGACCCTGCAGGCGGTGCCCCTGCTGGCGGCCGCAGCGCGTCAGTTGAACTCGCTGGTATCCGGGTCCGGGTCGAGCTCGGGTTCGTGGTCATCGGAGATGATCGCGCCATGGTGCAACGTCATGCGCCAGCCCTCATCGGTGCGCAGGAACAGGTTCGTGCACGCCACCCGGGCCACGAGCGACGAGCCGGCGCCGGTGCTCACGTTCTCCACGAGGTGCACTTTCGCAGTCGGCCCGTACACGTCCACGCGCAGCTCCGAGACGCGAATTGACAAACGGTCCCCCGATCCGAAGATCCGCCGCCAGGAGTTCTGCACGTTGATCGGCCCGATGATCGCCTCGGCTCCCGGATGGATGCAGGCGTCGCCATCGTGCCCGGCCCACACGAGGTCCATCCGCAGCGCGTCCCCCGACACAAAGGCCCGGTAGAAGGCGTCATTTGCGGCCAGAACGGCCCTCACTTCGGCCTCGGACTGCATCGGCTTGGACTCGGACATGGACGCAAGGTATCGTTCCGGACGCCGCCCGGGGATACCCGGTGGCATGCGAATCCGTCTTCTGCTGGCGATGGTGTTGCTTGCCGGGTGTACCCGATCCCGGACGGTCGGCCCCTGGCAGATCGTGCCCACCGACATCGGGTTCGACGTGCTGCGGGCCGACGGCAGCGCCCTGGTGAGCGGTCTCGGGCTCGATCTCGGGATCGGCGATGCCAGCGTCGACTTCCAGACCGGAAGCTACAAGTTCGACGACGAGACCGTCGAGTGGAAGCCCGTCGCGCCCGCCGGGCACCCCGTGGGCCAGGATCCCGCGTACACCTGGGCGCTCGTGGACGACGCCGGTGACAGCTACGGCGAGGTGTCCGTGGCGCAGACGAGCGATGGCATCGTCGCCATCCTCGTCGCGGCCGCCGACAGCGAGGTGAACCGCACGCGGTACTCGGTTCCCTGCAGCGGGGACGACCATTTTGCGGGGTTCGGGGAGCAGGCCGAGGACGTCGATCACGTGGGCGAGGCCTTCCCGTTGTGGGTGAGCGAGCCGGGCATCGGAAAGTCCGATGACGAGAGCCAGGGCGACGACTGGTTCATGACCGGGACGCGGCACGCGTCGAGCTACCCGGACCCGTTTTTCATTCGTCCGGACCCGCTCGGCGTCGAGCTTGTCACCCAGAGCCGCGTGGAGGTGGACCTGTGCACCTCGGACCGCTGGTCGGCGAGCGTGTGGGCGGGCCAGAGCGAGATCCTGTTCTACGACGTGGCCACGCCGCTGGAGGCCGTGCAGAAGCACGCGCTGCGCTCGGGCACCCCGGTGATTCCGCCAGCGTGGGCCTTTGCCCCCTGGAACGATGCGGTCGGGGGAGCTGATCGGGTGCGCACGGTCGCCAGTGAACTTCGGGAGGCGGGGGCCACCAGTGGGGTGATCTGGACCGAGGACTGGAAGGGGGGCGCAGAGTCGGCATACGGCTACCACCTGCTTCCGAACTGGGAAGTCGACGAAACGCTGTACCCGGGCCCCTCGGGGATCGCCGCCGATCTCGCGGCGAACGGGTTCGCGTGGTTCGCCTACTTCCAGCCCTTCGTCGTGGAGGGCAACCCCTCGTGGGACGAAGCCAGCGACATGGTGATCCGGAACACGGACGGCACGCCCTACACCTTCACGGGCATGACCTTCGAGCCGACGAGCGTGCTGGACCTGACGCGGGACGACGCGCGGGCCTGGGCCGAGTCCAAGATGCAGGCGGCCGTGGACATCGGGTTCACGGGTTGGATGGCCGATTATGGCGAGTGGCTGCCGACAGATGCGCAGCTCTCGGACGGGAACGCGCTCGACGACCACAACGCCTACCCGCTCTGGTGGCAGGAGACGAACGCGGCGGTGCTGAACAACCAGACCGGCACGACGGACGGCGTCATGTTCACGCGGTCGGGCTGGACCGGCTCGCCCGCGCTCTCGCCCGTCGCGTGGGCAGGTGACCAGCGCACCAGCTTCGACGCCGACGATGGCTTCCCGACCGTGATCCCGATGGGCATCGGTGCTGGGATCGCGGGCGTGCCGCTGTTCACGCACGACATCGGCGGGTACCAGTCGATCGGCAACGATCCCTCGACGAAGGAGCTCTGGTGGCGGTGGTGCACGCTCGGTGCGATGACCCCGATCATGCGTACGCACCACGGCGCCTTCGCGGCGGACGACTGGCAGTTCGACAGCGATGCGGAGACCCTGGCGCTGTACGCGCGGTGGTCGCGGATCCACGGGCAGTTGGCGCCCTACCTGCGTGGTCTCGCGCTCGTGGCGCAACAGGAGGGGACGCCGCTCGTGCGGGCCCCGTTCCTGACCTACCCGGACGAGAGCTGGGGCCGTATGGATGCGTGGCTGCTCGGTGACCTGCTGGTCGCCCCGGTGACGGTGGAGGGCGCGCTCGCCCGGCGTGTGGATCTGCCCACCGGGACCTCGTGGTACGACTTCTGGACGGGCGCGCCGGCGGTGAGCGGCGATTTTGACGCGCCGCCCGACAGCATCCCGGTTTTTGCGCCGGCCGGGGCGATCGTGCCGATGTACACGGAGCCCGCGGACACGCTGCTCGATGGACCCCTTCCCGGCCTCGTGACGCGCGACGAGGTCGATGCGGGCCGCACCGTCTACGTGTTCGGCTCCGGAAGTGCGATCTCCTCGCGGTTCGTGGAGGCCGATGGGACGACCTACACGGTCTCGGGGACGTGCACGGGCGCGGCCACCACGACGGTGCAGACGGCGTCGGGCACAGCGTCGGTCGCGGGTCTGGACGTGCAGATCGAGGGGGCGGTCGAGCGCACGTACAGCATCGTCGTGTACTGAACCCCGCGACGCCCCGCCCGATGCTGGAGTAAGTTCACAGCATGGTTGTGCTCTCGCTGCTCCTCGGTTGGTTGACATCGGATGCCCTCGCGGGCACCACTGCGACGGATTGCCTCGATTGCTGCCGGGAATCCGGGCTCTCGGGTTGCGCCACCGAGCTGTATGTGGTCGGTGAGGCCAGCAAGGTCTACAAGGAGGGGACCGGGTGGCGGGCATCGGGCCTGTACGTCGTCTCGTGCGACGGTCGGGGGTTCTTCGACGACGGGCGCACCACCGTGTTCTCCTCGGTGCCCGCGGCGGGAGACGTCGCGAAGTCGTCCTCCGCGCAGTGGGCCTGCTTTGCGAAGAGCTGCCTGCTCCCGACGGGCCTCTGCTTCGATCCCGACGCGGGCCACGTCTCGGTGTGCGACACGGGCGCTGGTCCCAGCCCTGCCAACTTCCGGGCGGCGCCGGGTCCAAGAGCGGGTGGCGCCCCGGCGTCCTTCAGCGCGGCGCCTTCGGTGTCGTCAAGCGCCTCGACCACCGCGGCGCCCCCGGGCGCGAGGCCGACGCCTGTCGGAGCCGTCACGGTCATCGTGGGCGGGCGGGAGCTCGAAGTGCAGGTCGCGCAGGCCCAGGCTGCGCCTCCAGCCTCGACGACGCGCGCGCCGGTGCCGCCCATCACCACGGCCTACACGCCTGGGGTTGCCTCGCCCGTCGCACCGCCTTCCCCGGCCACTTCGCAGTCGCCCTACACGACCGCTGACGGGCGGGCCCCTGTCGCCCCACCCCCTGCAAAGCCGAAGCCGAGCACCGGCATCCTGTTCGACGATCTCGACGACGACGAGATCCTCGCGGATCTCAAGGCCGGAGTCGACACGACCCTCAACCACTGGCCATCCGACGACCAACGGGCCGAAGGTGGCGGTGGGATCGTCGGCGGTGTGGTGGGCCCCGTCGTCGGCGGTGTGATGGGCCCCGTCGTGACTGGTGCGCCAGCAGCCACGTGGACCCCCTCCGCAACCTCGACCTACACGCCCTCGTCCACCCCGTCGCCCGCCTCCCCGAGCGCTTTCAACACGCCGCCACCCGCGTCGACCCTCGCAAAGCCCGACGCCATCGCCCAGCTCACCGAGGGGCTGCCCCGCGATCCGCCTTCGGAGTGCGAGGCCCCGATGGAGGCCCTGCGTGGCGAGGCCCGCAAGCAGGTGATGACCGGTGACGACCTGAGGATGGGGAAGGACGCCGCGGGCGCCATCCAGAAGTACCGCGCGGCCCTGTCGATGGACTCCTGCAACGGGTACGCGTGGCTCGGGCTCGGGGAGTCGGCGGTCGCGCTCAGCCGCCCGGACATCGCGATCCGCGCGTTGCGGAACGCCACGACGCTGATGCCGCAGCACTATGGCGCATGGACCGAGCTTGGGCAGTGCTACGAGGCGATCGGTCAGGCGGAGATGGCGGTCGGAGCCTACAAGAAGGCCGTCGCGCTCAAGCCGGGGCTGGAGATCCCGCTCGCCGGCCTTCAGCGGTTGGGGCAGTAGATGGCACCGGCGCTCCTGCACGTCATGCTCGGCGGCGCGTTCATCCCGAGCGGGGTGGGTGCGCTCGCGTGGCAGGACGCGGACCAACTCTCCGGGACGATGGCGGGCGAGTTCGACGGCATCCTGAGGCCTCCGCTCACTGTGTACGGCGGGTGGTACGACGCCCACGATGCGGTGCTCGTGGACTTCTCCATGGTGCGGTTCTCGACGGCGACCTGGTCCGACACGCCCTCCGCCCAGAATGTCGGGTCCACCCGACTCGGCCTCGACTACCGGCGGTACCTGCCCGCCGCAAAGGCGGGCCCGGGCAGCGTCGATCTCTACGCCGACGTGGGCGCCTACGGGGTCCTCCCGAACGCGAAGGACACCTCCGAGGCCTACACCGAGGAGGATCAGGCGAGCGCGGATGAGGCCTCGGGCGAGCTGAGGGCGAGGATCGGGGGCTTCGGCGGGCGGTTCGGCCTCGGGGCCGGGTATCGGCTCGGAGACCCGGCGAGCGTGACGCTCGGTTTCCGGGGCGCCGTGCTCGTACACCGCGCGCAGTCCACGCTGGAGACGGGGTACCAGGTGAGCGTGATCGTCCTGCCCGAGGCCGCGTTCACGCTGGAATTCCGCAGGTGATGGGCCTCCTCGCGTGGGGCCTGGCGTTCGCCGCGGACCCCGCGCCGGCTTGCAGGCAGGCCGAATTCTCAGGGTCGTTCGCGGGAGAGCCTTCGGTCCACCCGGAGCCGGCCTACCATTTCGCGGCCGACGTCTACCGGGCCATCGGCGCGGTGGCGGCGCTGTCGCCGGGGCGGATCGAGCCCTTCGTGGTGGGCTGCACCCTGCGTGACCGGCCCATCTGGGGGTTCGCCGTTCACGACGCCACCGTGCCCGTGGCGCACAGGCTGCTGCTCATCGCCAACATCCACGCGATGGAGTGGATCCCGACGGAGGACGCGCTGGGCTTCCTGCTCGACTACGCTGCGAATCCCACGCCGGGGCTGGAGATCGTGGTGGTGCCGATCGTGAACGTGGACGGCAGGCAGCGGGTGGAAACGGATCTGCAGGCAGGGCGGAACCTCTACCGGCGCGGCAACGAGGCCCACGTCGATCTGAACCGGGACTGGCTCGTGAACCGCGAGAGCCAGGCGATCTGGCGCTACGTGCTGCCCGCGCGGTACGCGGTCTCGCCGGGCGGGCTGTCGCAGCCGGAGACCCGGTCGATCGACGCGCTGATCCGCTCGCACACGGGTCCGGGGGATGTACCCTTCGAGGGGTTCGTCTCCCTGCACAGCTTCGGAGGCTTCATCTACTACCCGTGGGCGGGGCTCTGGGCGCGGGCGCCGGACTGGCCGCGTCTGCAGCAGATCGGGGAGGCGATGGAGGGCGGGATGGGTCCGCACGCGTACCGGCCGCGTCAACTCTCCAGGTGGGCGTTCTTCTTTCGGGGCCTGGGCATGGAGGTGGACCACGTGTACGGCGAGTTCGGGATCCCGGCGTTCCTCGTGGAGACCACCCGCTCCGGGATCACTCGCCCGGCGGACCTGCACACGTACTTTCGTTGGTACAATCCTCGCGAGCCAGCGCGACACGTACGCGCGGGCGTCGGCATGCTCCACGCGTGGGCGATCGCCACTCTTGCGTCGCAACCGGCCGTCCGCCCGACAATAAACACACCGTGACAGCGCCCGCCCTTGCGGGAGTGGGCCGTTGGACTAAATGAGGCGGCCGCGACGGGCCCGGCCTTGCCGGGGTTCGGCGCATCCCTCCATCTGTACCCGGACTCCTCATGATCACGGTTGAAGGCCTCTCGCACTGGTACGGCGATCGCCGCGCAGTCGAAGGGCTCTCGTTCACGATTCAGCAGAACGAGTGTGTCGGCCTGCTCGGCCTCAACGGGGCGGGCAAATCCACGACGATGAAGGTGCTCGCGGGCCTGCTCGTGCCGACCGGCGGGACCGTCACGATCGACGGCGCCGACCTGGTGAGCGCGGGCGCACAGTTCCGGTCGAGGATCGGGTACCTGCCGGAAGACCCGCCGCTCTACAAGGAGATGACGGTCCGGGAGTTCATCGGCTATTGCGGCCAGCTCAAGGGCATGTCCGCGAGCGCGGTGAACGCGCGGCTCGACGGCGTGCTCGCGACCGCGCAGCTCACCGCCCGGCAGCACCAGGTGATCGGGGAGCTCTCGCACGGGTACCGCAAGCGCTGCGGCATCGCGCAGGCCATCATCCACAAGCCCAGCGTGGTGATCCTCGACGAGCCGATCTCGGGCCTCGACCCGAAGCAGATCGTAGAGATGCGTCAGGTGATCCGGGATCTGGCGAAGGACGCCACGGTCATCATCAGCTCGCACATCCTCTCGGAGATCTCGGAGACCTGCGACAGGTTGATCGTGCTCAACGGCGGCCGGATCGTCGCGGCTGGCACCGAGGCGGAGCTTGCCGCCCGCGCGGGGGGCGGGAGCCGGGTGACGGTGCTCGTTCGCGGTGCACCGGACGCCATCGCGAAGGCGTTCGCCGCGGCGGGCGTCGTGGCGTCGGACCTGCGAGACGAGTCGGCGGGGCTCACCCGGGCCCACGTGACGCTGCCCGCGAGCATGCACGGCGATGCGCGCGAGGCGCTGGTCACCGCGTTGGTGCAGGCAGGCGTCGGCGTTCGCCGCCTGGTTGAAGACGAAGGCGAGCTCGAGCAGATCTTCCTCGGCCTCACGAAGGAGAGTGCACAGTGAGTGGTATCTGGCTGATCGCGCGCCGCGATTTCTCGGCGTTCATCAATACGATGTGGGGCTGGCTCATCCTGTCGCTGGCGCTGCTCATCGACGGGATCCTGTTCAACGCGTTCGCGCTCTCCTCCACCCCGCGCCTCTCGGCCGAGGTGTTGACGGACTTCTTCTTCCTGACCGGCGGCATCGTGCTCTTCGCGGGTGTCGCGATCACGATGCGGCTGTTCGCCGAGGAGCGCCAGACGGGCACGATCGTGCTGCTCGAGTCGTCGCCGCTCTCGGAGACGCAGGCGGTGATCGGCAAGTACCTCTCCGGGCTCATGTTCCTCGCGCTCTTCCTGGTGCTCACCGCGTACATGCCGGCGATGATCTTCGTGAACGGCAAGGTGAGCCCTGAACAGATCGGTGTCGGCTACCTCGGGGTGAGCCTCCTCGGCGCCGCGGGGATCGCCATCGGCACCTGGGCCTCGGCGATCAGCAAGAACCAGCTCGTGGCGCTGATCATCGGAGCGGCCGGCACGCTGTTCTTCGTGCTCTCCTGGATGCTCTCGCGCGTGCTCGACCCGCCGTTCAAGGGGCTCTTCGCGTACATGGCGTTCTTCGACAAGCAGTTTCAACCCTTCCAGGAAGGCCGCATCAACACCGAGGGCGTCGTGTTCTTCGTGTCCGTGAGCTTTGCCTTCCTCTTACTGGCCACGCGCTCCTTGATCGCGCGGAGGTGGGAATGAGTACCCCCAGCATTCTCTATGTCATCGGCAGCCTGTCGATCTTCCTCGCCGAGCGCATGTTCTCGGGGAACGACGCGGTGCGTTGGCCGTTGATCCTCCTCGGGCTCGCCCTCGCCGTGGGCGCGCTGTTGGCCCGCGCGGCAAGCTGGAAGCGGCACCCGAGCGCCACGCGCCTCGCGATCGGCTTCTTCGTGCTCTCGATGAGCTCTGGGCTCCTGTACGTGGCCGCGCTCAAGGACAGTGTGGCCATGCTCGGCCTCGCGATCGAGACGGCGAACCACCTCCAGGTCGGGCTCCAGGCGCTCGTCCCGTTGGTCTGGGTGATCGGTGCGCTGCCGGCCTTCGCGATTGACGCGACGCTCTCCGCCAGCCCGCACAGCGTGCACCCCGGCCGGCTGAAGAACGCGCTGGAGGGCGGCCTCGCTGTGGCGCTCGGCATCAGCATGCTGTTCCCGATCAATTACCTGGCGACGGAGAACAACAAGCGCTGGGACTTCGGCTTCTTCAAGACCACGGCGGTCGGGACCTCCACGCGCGCAGCGGTGGACAGCCTCTCGGCCCCCATCCGGGTGGTGCTGTTCTTCCCCCCCACGAGCGAGGTCCTGCGGGAGGTCCGGCCGTACTTCGACGACCTCGCGGGAGCGAACCTCTCTGTCGAGGTCATGGATCAGACCATGGACCCCGAGCAGGCCAAGGCCTGGAAGGTGAAGGACAACGGGACCATCGTGTTCGTGAAGGGCGAGGGGGACGACGAGCAGACGGAGTCCGTCAAGCTCGACGACGACATCGACAAGGCGAGGAAGGACCTGCGTAAGCTCGACAGCAAGGTGCAGACCGCGCTGTTGAAGATCGCTCGCGAGAAGCGCACCGTCTACTTCACGGTCGGCCACGAGGAGCTGTACTGGAAGAACGCGGTCGACGACTTCAGCAACATCGCGATGGCCAAGGCGGTGCTCGAGGGGTTGAACCTCAAGGTCAAGGAGCTGGGCGCCGGCACGGGTCTCGCCCAGGCGGTCCCGGATGACGCTGCCATGGTGTTCATCGTCGGTCCGAAGCGCCTGTTCCTCCCCGAGGAGGTGAAGTCCCTGCAGGACTACCGCGACCGCGGCGGCGCGCTGTTCATCAGCATGGAGCCAGCGTCCGGCCCCGATGACATCAGCGATCCCGCTGTCGCCGCGCTCGCGGGCGTCGGCTTCGGCGACCTCCCGCTGCTCTCCGACAAGGCCTTCCTGAAGGTCACCGGGGGCCCGGGCGACCGCGCCTTCGTCGGCACGAACAAGTACAGCTCGCACGAGTCTGTCACGACGCTCTCCAAGAACGCTGCCCAGGCCACGTTCATCGCGCCGGGCGTCGGCAGCATCGCGGAATTGCAGGATCACCCGGGCAAGGTGACCAACATCATGAAGGGCATGCCCGAGTGGTGGGCGGACACGAACGGCAATTTCGAGTTCGACAAGGACCCGAAGCCCGCGGCGGACGGCACGGTCTCGATGGTCGGTGAGAAGCGCGGCGGCTGGGAGATCGCGAGCGTCGCGAGTGGGCCTGCCGAAGGTGGCAAGGAGTGGCGTGCGGCGGTGATCGGCGACGCGACCTGGATGTCGAACGCCGTGCTCCGGAACCAGGCCAACGCGGTCTACCTGGTCTCCACGGTCGGCTGGCTCACGCAGGATCCTGCGCTCACCGGCGAGACGGAAGACGAGGAGGACATCAAGATCCAACACACGAAGGAGGGGGAGGCGATGTGGTTCTATGGGACCAGTCTGCTCGTCCCCGCCCTCGTCCTGCTCGGTGGCATGCTGCGGGTTCGCGCCCGCCGTTCGAAGGGGAATGCGTCATGAAGTCAGTTGCGTTGTTCGGCGGGATCCTGCTCGTCACGTTGAGCATGTCCTGGATGCACTTCACCGCAGACCAGGAGAAGCCCCGGGTGGGGACGGTACTGTTCGATGGCAAGAAGAGCGACCTGCAGAAGGCCGTGTACACGGCACCCGATCTCACCGTCGAGTACGAGGTCCGCAACGACGGGCTCGGCAGCTACGGGTGGGTGACCGTGACCGAGGTCAAGAAGAAGAAGGCCCCGAACCCCGACAAGCCCGGCGAGTCCACCGAGACCAGCGAGACCAAGGTCACGAAGTTCAAGGCGGGCAGTGCCGCCGACAAGCTCGTGGACGGCCTCGCGCCGCTGATGGCCGTGCGCTCGCTCGACGACGTTCCTGCTGACAAGATCGAGTCCTTCGGCCTCACGGCGCCGGACACCACGCTCACCGTGACCCTGGATGGCAAGGAGCGCTCCCTCTCGCTCGGGGGCGAGACCTACGGCACCAAGGACCGCTACGTGAAGGACACCGCCTCTGGCCACATCTACGTGGTCGACGACGAGGTGTTCAAGTCCTTGAAGTTCGCAGCCACACGGCTCCCCGAGCGCTCGCTCACGGATCTGAAGCCCGAGGAGATCACCGGCGCCTCGCTCGGTCAAGGGGCCAGCACGGTCACCTGGAACCACAAGAACAAGGACGACAAGGCAGCGGCCTACTGGGCGCGTGAGGGGGGCGGCGCACCCGCCGTGCCTGCAGCCGCCCCCGCTGATGGCGCTGCCCCCGCAGATGCCGCGCCCATCGTGTCCGACAAGGACGCGACCTTCTCCAACTGGGTGGACACAGCGCTCAAGCTGAAGTCGACGGCCTACGTGCAGGACGGCACCGAGCCCGCCACGCTCGTCGCGGCCTTCGACCTCACGCTGCGCGCCGACGGCAAGCCCGAGCAGACCATCCACGTGCTGCGTGACGGGGACAACTGGTACGCGCGCGGGGAGTTCGTACGCGGCCTCGTGAAGCTCTCGAAGGGCCCGGCCGAGGACAGCTTCTCCGACGTGGACGACATCCTCGAGGGTCGCGTGCCGCCCGAGAAGGTCAAGCCGCAGAAGCCGCCGCCTGCGCTCACGAAGCCGCCTGCGCCCGACAAGCCGCCCGGCGGTCACGGCCCTCCGGGCGGTCCCCCCGGCGCCCCGAGGCCGTTGCGTCCGGGCGCTCCGCCCAGCCTCACCCCGCGTCCGGGCTAGTTCGTGGCCCTCACGCTCTGGGGCACCCCGACCTCCCCCTACGTTCGTCGCACCCGCGTGCTGGCGACCGAGCTGGGTGTGCCGTTCACCCTGCGCAACACCAACGACCCGGGCGTGCAGGACGAGCTCGTCGCGGTGTGCCCCACGTGGAAGATCCCGACGGTGCGGTTCGACGACGGGCGGGTGCTCTGGGATTCGGCGATCATCCACGATGTGCTCGTGGCCGGCCCGCCGGGGGTGATCCCCGCCCTCGATCTCGACGGACGCCTGCGCATCGCGGCGATCGACGCCGGGCTGGACGCTGCCATCGCGCTGTTCTACATGAAGCGCGATGCGGTGGACCTCGGCGTGCCCTACCTCGTGAAGCAGCGCGCCCGCATCGACGCCGCCATGACCTGGGTGACCGACCAGGTGGAGGTCGGCAGGCTCGGCCAGGCGCTCACGCTGGACACGATCGCGCTCGTCACCACGCTGGAGTGGTTCAAGCTCCGCTCCGCCTGGCCCGTGCAGCACGCGGCGCTCATCGGCGTGGTGGACCGCTGGTCGGGCCGACCGTCGTTCGTGGGGACCCGGGCTCCGGGGTGAGGGTCGCTGGCCGACGCCTGCTGCTCGCGCCGCTGATCGCCTACGTCATCGTCGTCGCCTGCATGACGGCTGGCCAACGTGCGCTGGTGTTCCCGGGGTTCCTCAGGGCACCGGAGCCCATTCCAGAGGTGGAGGGCGTCCGGCGGGTCGACCTCGCGGTGCCTGGCGGGACGGTGCCTGCGCTGATCCGGTCGGCCGAGCCCATGGTCGTCTGGTTTCACGGCAACGGCGAGCAGTTGGCGGACGTGTTGTGGGTGAACGAGAAGATGCGCGCGATCGGGAAGGGCTTCGCCGCGGTCGACTACCCCGGGTACGGGTATTCGGTCGGAGCGGGGCCGAGTGAAGCCGGCATGCTCGACGCCGGGCGGGCCCTGATCCAGGCCGTGGGCGCGCGGCCGGAGTGCGCTGCCCACTCGCTGGGAACAGGGATCGCGGTCGCGATGGCGGCCGAGGGCCTGTGCTCGCGGTTGGTGCTGTTCGCGCCGTACACCTCGCTGGTGGACGTCGCGGCATGGCAGTACCCCTGGTTGCCCGTGCGATGGCTGCTCTGGGACAGGATGGACTCGTTGAGCCGCGCTGCCGATGTGCACGTCCCCACAGTGATCCTGCATGGGGACAGGGACGCCGTCGTCCCGGTCGAGGAGGGTCGGACGCTCGCGGGCGCGATCCCGGGGGCGAAGTTCGTGGATGTGCCCGGTGCAGGCCACGGCGAGGTGGTCGGAGGGATCTGGCCGTAGACGGGTTCAGCGGGGCCGGCGGCCGATATCTTGATAGGTGCCGCGGCATGTCCGAACAGCTTCCGCCACCCCCCCCGACCGCCGCCCAAGCTGCTGGCGGTGCGATCGGCATCCTCCTGTGGAGCTACGTCGAGCGCTACATCTGGCGGCTGATCCGCCCCTACCTGCCGGCCAACATCATCAAGCACGTCGAGCGCGCCATCAGCCGCTTCGTGGACAACCTGATCTGGGGCTGTGTGTTCACGGTGTTCTTCTTCGGTGTGTTCTCATGCGCGATCCTCGGGACCATCGGGATCGTCGTGTACGCGCTGATCACGACCAGGTAGTCGCGGCGGTGATCCGTGCGGGCTACTGCTCGCAGGCTTCGCCGGTGGCCGGGATCCCGTCGCCGGCGTGCCAGATGAGGTCCACGACGTAGGGCACCGCGAACCCGCAGTCCAGCGGGTCCCCGGTGGGCAGCGCGGAGAGGAAGGTCTGTCCGGCACGTCCGGGCTCGAAGGCGCCGCTCGCGTCACTGTCCAGCGGGTCGTCCAGATCGAACTGGATGGCCCGGATGCTCGGGGTGTGCGGGCACCCCGCCTGCTCCGACATGCACCCCGAGTCGGCGAGGATCCAGTCGGTGGCGGCGCTCTCGTCGCCCGGACCATCCACGCCGGTGCGGTACGGGTGGGCCGAGCGCAGAAAGCCGATGCCCGGGTCGTCGTCCGAGGGCGCGATCACGACGTCGTAGCGGTAGTCGGGGGGGGCGAGCAGGTCTGGCAGGGCCGCGACGCTGATGCTGCCGAGCGAGTCGGTGGTCTGCAGCCAGTCGGCCTGCAGGTGTTGCCCGTTCCCGTCGGAGTGGGCCCCGACGAGAAACCGTGCGCCGGATGCCGAGGTGACGATGCTGGTGTCATGCGGCGAATTCAGGAATCCCGAGGCAGGGAAGGTCCAGGCCTGGTCCCAACCGAGCATGCCCGGGACGTAGAGCATCGCAAACCCGTTGCCGTCGCCGCCGTCGGGCACCGTGTCCGGGTTGGACGCGCGGAAGGTCACGAGCACGCCGGTGTCGCCGTTGTCGAGTGGGACCGCGTCGACGTCGTTCGGGGTGCGCCCGCGGACCCAGCCGGGCGTGGTCGAGTCGTCCATCACGTCGGTCACGACCCCGCAGGTGGTGGCCTTGTCGAGGTGCACGGAGAGCACCCGCTCGTTCGTGGTGTCGGCGATCAGGAGGTCCACGCTGGCGGTGTCCTCGGCGAGGATGTCGAAGTCGTGGGCGTGCGCGAGTCGGCAGCGCAACGCGGCTTCGAGGGGTTCGCCGGGGTCGACGCCCACGGGGTCGCAGGGGTTCGCCTGCGCGCAGATGTCCGTTCGGTCCGCGTAGTTCGTGAGAAAGTCGAGGGCGTCCAGGCGCCACACGACCTCGGGCGTCGTGCCGAGCCGCACGCGCTCGATGGCTGATCGCTCGAAAAAGTCGTCCTTCGCCTGACGGTCGTACTCCACGACCACCTCGTCGTGGGGGCCGGTCTCGTCGGTCACCACCTCGGGATCGGTCTGGAACGGCAGGCATGTCGCGTTGTCGGGCGCGGTGCCGCCGTACTCGGTCCCGCAGTCGTCGGGGTGCAGCGCGGGCAACTCCAGCGAGTACAGCAGTGTGCGACTGGCGAGCGCGACGTAGACCACGCGCTCGTTCCCGCTGTCCGAGAGCACGCCGATCGCGTTGGGCAGGGGGTCCGGGTGGGGCTTGCACGCGAGCAGCAGGAGCAGCACCCGGACGGACTATCTCGCGCGGATCGCGGATCCCCCGGGCAACGGCGACCCACCCCGCTACGCCGTCCGTCCTGTCCCCTTTTGTTTGCAGCCGGTGTAAGACCCAAAACGCGGCGCCGTTCTCCCCACGAACCTACTGGAGTCCAATGACCTCTCTCCTCCTCCTCCTCTGCTGCACCGGGATGAACACGAGCTCGCAGGTCGCGGCCAAGGATCGCGACCCGCAGCCGATGGCCACGCGTCCGACGCCGATCGAGCCCGTCGTCCAGCCGACCACGCCGCTCGTGACGGAGGAGTGCTTCGCCAGCCGGTACGAGTCGACGCGCAGTCGCAGCTACCCGCCCCCGGCCCCGACCCCGGCGAAGTCCGCGTCCACGGGCTCCCGTCCGGCACCCACGTCGGTGTCGGCAGCTCCCGCGTCCCCGGCGCCGATGACGGCTTCCCAGCCCGTGGTTGCGCAGGCGCCATCTTCCACGGCGCGGTCCGCCGCGGAGGCCGGTCCCGCGGGGTCCGCAGGGCTGGGCGGCGGGGTCCTCGGGAGCTCGGCAGCAGCGGACTACGGGAGCACGAGCGCCGGCGAGCCCGCGAACCTCGCCGACAAGAAGGCCAAGGCGCCCTCGCCCCAGAAGCCGATGGACAGCCTCGCGAAGTCGGACGCGCCCTCGAGCAAGGACGCGGAGAAGGCCTCCGCGCGCCGCGTGCCCGAGGCCGATCGGGGCGACGACGAGCAGATGGCCACGATCCCCTCCACCGAGCGGGCGAAGGAGGAGCAGGAGCCCGAACAGGACTGGGGCGCCACGGTGTACCTCTCCAACGACGACAGCATGAGCCTCGCGTCGGCCCAGCGGCTCCTGTGGGCCCTGCAGAACCACGGCCCGGTCAAGACGAGCGAGATCCGCCCCCACGAGCTGCTCAACTACTTCAGCTTCGACACCGCGGAGGTCAAGCCCGGAGATGTGTTCTCGGCGCTGGGCGCAGCCTCCCAGACCGACCCGGACACCCTCACCGTGAGCTTCGCGGTGAAAGGCTACAACCCCGCGCCCAGGCCACTCGACCTCACGCTCGTGCTGGACCGGTCCGGCTCCATGGCTGCGGAGGGTCGCATGGAGTACCTCAAGCGGGGCCTTCTCAAGATGACAGAGGGCCTGCACCCCGGGGATCGCGTGGATCTCGTGCTCTTCGACAACGAGCTCTGCTCCCCCATCCAGAACTTCGTGGTCGGCCGTGACGACATGAGCGTGCTCACCGGCACCATCAACCAGCTCCAGCCGCGAGGTTCGACGAACCTCGGGCTCGGGCTCGGGAAAGGCTACTCCCTGGCGACGGGCAGGAACCCCAACGGCACGGGAGAGGCGGGCCGCAACAAACGCATGATGCTCATCACCGACGCGTTGATGAACGAGGGGCAGATCGACCCCAACATCCTCTCCGAGATCGGTCGGGGCTACGAGGAGGCCGGCGTGAACCTGACCGCCGTGGGGGTGGGCACCGACTTCAACGACAAGGTGCTCGACCAGCTCTCGGAGAAGGGCCACGGCGCCTACGTGTACCTCGGGTCGGAGGCGGTGGTGGACCGCGTGTTCGGCGTGGGCCTCGACGCGCTCACCCGCACGATCGCCCGCGACGTGCACTTCTCGGTCGACCTGCCGCCCAGCCTCGCGATGGAGCGCTTCTACGGCGAGGAGTCCAGCACCAACAAGGAGGATGTGCAGCCCATCAACTACTTCGCGGGCACCTCGCAGCTGTTCCTGCAGGATCTGAAGATCCGGCACAGCCAGGTCGTGCCGTCGGATCCCATCGTGTTCACCGCCGAGTGGGTCAACCCCGACACCGGGGCGGCCGAGACCCAGAGCTTCCACACGACCGTGGGAACCCTGATGCAGAGCGACACGCACAACCTCGTGAAGGGCCGCGCGCTGATGGCCTGGTCGGATCTGTTGATGAACAAGTCGCTCGGTGGCCAGGTGTGCGGCGCTCCGATGGACACGTGGCGCCAGCGCGTGGCCGAGCTCGGCCAGGACGCCGAGATCAGCTGGCTCGACGGGCTCACGAGCCCCCTGTGTGGGCAGGCGCCGGTTCCCGTGCAGCCCGCTCCTGTCCGGACGGTCGCGCTCAAGATCAAGCTGGACTCGGACATGCCGATCGCCGAGGTCGGGATCCAGTGCGGCAGCTGGCACGGCAGCGACTCGTTGAGCTCGGGCGACCAGGTCGCACGGTTCGACGCGCGGCCGGGCGCCTGCCGGCTCACGCTCCAGGGCACCGTGCCGATGTCGACCATCGTCCAGGTGCCCGAGACCGGCGCCGATCTGCGCTGCGTGGTCCGGGGCGGGCGGTTGGCCTGCAGCTGAAACGGGTCGACCCGGGAGAGGAGCGTCCCGCCCCGGCGGGCGCTCCCGCTTCGTCTTGCGGTGGCGCCGCCTTCGACCCGCCGTGACCGCGCCCCGCCAGCAGATCCGGTGCTGAGGCGGGGCGCTTTCGTGATATCCGCGCGCCCATGTTGCTCCCCCTGCTCGCCCTCGTCGCTTGTCAGAAGTCCGGGCCATACACCGAGAACCCCGAGGTCGAAAACCTCGTCGACGACTGGCGCGACGAGGTCGTCTACCAGCTGCTCACGGACCGGTTCGCCAACGGGGACGTGAACAACGACTTCAACGTCTCGAAGGACGAGACGAACCTCGCCCGGTACCTCGGTGGGGACTACCAGGGCATCATCGACCACGTCGACTACCTGGAGTCGCTCGGGATCACGACGGTGTGGATCTCACCGGTGGTCGTGAACGTGGAGGAAGACGCCGGGTCGGCCAGCTACCACGGCTACTGGACCCAGGACTTCGCGAACGTGAACCCCCACTTCGGCGATCTGGCCAAGCTGCGTGAGCTCTCCGACGTGCTGCACCAGCACGACATCAAGCTCGTGCTCGACATCGTGGTGAACCACATCGGGCAGTTGTTCTACTACGACATCAACCGCAACGGCTCGCCCGACATCACGACCTACTACTCGACCGATGGAAGCGACACCGTCAACATCGTGACCGAGTGGGACCCCGCCTACGACGCGCGCGGGATCCAGGGGTACACCTCGCTCGGGGAGAGCGGCCCGGCGCCGCTCGGCTGGGTGGACATGCCGGAGATCAACCGCGTGCCGCCGAACCCGCCGGAGTTCAAGAACGACTCCTGGTACAACCGGCGCGGTCGTGTGACGGACTGGGGCGACTTCGATCAGGTCGTCCACGGCGACTTTCCCGGTGGCCTGAAGGACCTCGACACGACGAACCCCGACGTGCAGACCGCCTTGATCAAGGTCTACGAGGACTGGATCGACAAGGCTGGACTGGACGGGTTCCGCATCGACACGCTCAAGCACGTGGAGCACGAGTTCTGGCAGCGCTTCTGCACCGAGGTGCGCGACCACGAAGCGCTGATGGGCAAGGAGAAGTTCCTGATGTTCGGCGAGAGCTTCGACGGGGACGACGCGCTGATCGGCAGCTACACGGCACCCGACGAGGTGGACAGCGTCGTGTACTTCTCGCAGAAGTTCCAGGTGTACGACGACGTGTTCAAGCACAACAGCCCGACGAGCGCCGTCGAGGACCTGTTCGCCCAGCGGGACGAGCACTACGGCCAGGCCCCGCAGGACCGGGGTGCAGGCCAGGCGCCTCGTGATCTGCTGGTGAACTTCATCGACAACCACGACATCCCCCGCTTCCTGTTCGACAAGGACAGCATCCCGGCGCTCCGGTCCGCGCTGGTGTTCCTGTTCACCGAGGATGGGATCCCCTGCCTGTACTACGGCACCGAGCAGGGCTTCACGGGCGGCAACGATCCCGCCAATCGCGAGCCGTTGTGGACCACCGGCTTCGACACCTCCGGGGAGATCTTCCAGCATGTCGCGGCGCTCACGAAGCTCCGCCAGACCTACGAGCCGCTGCGCCGGGGGGACTTCACCTTCAAGTGGACGAGCGACCGGGTGGATGGAGAGGAGGACGCCAACATCCTCGCTTTCGAGCGAAGCTACGATGGGTCGACGGTGCTCGTGGTGATCAACACGTCGGACTCCGACACCGCGCACACCGAGTACCAGGGGAGCGCGATGCCCGTGGACTTCGCTCCGGGCACGGTGCTCAAGGAGGTGTTCCCCGAGGGCAGCGACAACACCTGGACGGTCGGCAGTGACGGGAAGGTGACCATCGAGGTCGGGCCGCGCGACGGGGTCGTGCTGGTGCCTGCGTGAGCGTGGCGTTGGGACTGCTCTTGTGGATTCCGGGGGCGTCGGCTTCGGGGGCGGGCGAGGGGCTGGGGATCGGCGTGGCGCTCGGGAGCCCGATCGGGCTGACCGTGTCGCCACAGCTCACGTCGGCGCTCTCGCTCGACCTGCTGGCGGGGGAGGACTTCTACCGCGGCTGGAGCTCCTCCCAGGTGATGTTCTCGGCGGACCTGGATGTGATCGTCTGGGAGATCGCGAGGTCGAACCCTGTGCGTGCGTACCTCTACGTGGGTGGGGGCGTCGACGCCTGGGTCTGGGGGGGGCGCTCGGTCGAGATGGGGGCGGAGATCCCGGTGGGGGTGAGCGTGAACCTGCAGAAGTTGCCGCTGCAGGGGTATGTCGAGGTCGTGCCGGAGTGGGTTTTTGTTTCCTACATGGGCCCGCAGGTGGGCGCGTCGTTCGGCGCGCGTTGGTGGTTCGAGTTACACTGAATGACCCTTCATTCAGTCGCTCGCGTCCCCTGGCGAGCGCTGGTCAACCGCCAACCTGTCGAGGTTTCCCGTGAGCGCTACTGAATACACCGTCGATCTTCGCGACATCCGCTTTGTCCTCTTCGAGCAGATGAAGGTCCATGAGCAGCTCAAGGGCGTGGCCCGGTACGCCGAGTTCGACCGCGAGACCTACGACATGATGCTCGACCAGGCAGCCATGACGGCGAAGGACGTGATCGCCCCCTTGAACAAGGTCGGCGACTCCCCCGGGGCCAGCTTCGACGGCAAGGGGAACGTGACGACGCCCCCCGGCTACAAGGAGGCCTACCACGCGATCGTCGAGGGGGGGCTCCTGGCCGCCGGCATGAGCCCGGAGGTGGGCGGAATCGGCCTGCCGCACGTCGTGGACGTCGGCATGCACGAGATGCTCACCGGCGCGTGCCCCGCCTTTGCGATCTACACCGGGCTCTCCCGGGCAACGGCCAACTTGTTGCAGACCGAGTTCTGCCCCGAGTTCTTCCGTCCCTTCGCCATCCAGCGGATCATGGCGGGCGACTGGGCGGGCACGATGTGTCTGACGGAAGCAGGCGCCGGGACGGCCGTCGGCGACAACCGTTGCCGTGCTGAGCGCACCGAGGACCCCAATGTCTACCACCTCACCGGTGAGAAGATCTTCATCTCGGGGGGTGACAACGACCTCACCAAGAACATCGTCCACGTCGTTCTGGCGCGGACGTCCGACGCCAAGCCGGGCACGGCGGGGCTCTCGCTCTTCCTGGTGCCCAAGTACATCGTGAACGCAGACGGCAGCTCGTCCGACGTCCGCAACGACGCCTTCGTCGTGGGCATCGAGCACAAGATGGGCATCAACGGCTCCGCCACCTGCACGCTCGCGCTCGGCGCCAACGGCGTGTGCAAGGGCTGGCGCATGGGCAAGGAGGGACAGGGCATGAACGTCATGTTCTTCATGATGAACGAAGCGCGTATCGGCGTCGGCATCCAGGGCCTGTCGATCGGCTCCGCCAGCTACCTGAACGCCCTCGACTACGCCAAGGAGCGCGTGCAGGGCTCCAGCATCGACAACATGAAGGACGCGAACGCGCCCCGCGTGACCATCAACAAGCACCCCGACGTGCGGCGCATGCTGATGTCGATGAAGTCGCAGGTCGAGGCGATGCGCTCGCTCGTCTACTCCGTCGCCAACCGGCTCGATCGTGCCGAGAACGGGGATCCCGCCGAGAAGGAGTACCTGCTCGGCCTCGTGGAGCTGATGACGCCGATCGTGAAGGCGCATTGCTCGGATGTCGGCTGGGAGGTCTGCTCCACCGCCGTCCAGGTGTTCGGCGGGTACGGCTACACCAAGGAGTACCCCGTCGAGCAGAACCTGCGTGACCAGCGCATCTCCGCGATCTACGAGGGCACCAACGGCGTGCAGGCGATGGACCTGCTCGGGCGCAAGATGCGTCAGGGCGGCGGCATGCTGTTCATGACCTGGCTGGACGAGTGCAACAAGGAGCTCGAGCGGGCGAAGGCGACGAAGAAGATGGACGAGGAGGTGACCGCCCTCGAGCGCGCGCGGGATCACCTCGGGCAGACCGCGATGCACCTCGGGGCGCTCGGCATGCAGGGCAACATCAAGGGCGCGATGCTGCAGGCCACTCCGTTCCTCAACCTGTTCGGGACGGTCGTGCTCGGCCTGCACTCCGTGTGGCAGGCTCGCGTGGCGCTCGAGGCCATCGAGGCCGGCGCCGCGGGTGACGATCTGAAGTTCTACAAGGGCAAGCTCGCGAACGCGCGCTTCTACGCGAAGAATGTCCTCCCGCGCGCCACCTCGCTCGCCAAGTCCATCCAGGCCGGCGACGAGAGCTGCATGGAAGAAGGGCTGTTCGAGTAGCCCTGGGCCCGCGGGAACGCTTCTCCGCCGCTGGCGGCCTCTACGCGGCGGCGCGTCCGGGCTACCCGGACGCGCTGCTCGACGCGGTGTTGGCGCGCGCACCGAGCGGCCGCGTGGTCGATCTCGGCGCCGGGACGGGCATCTCGTCCTGGGCACTGGCCGCTCGGCGCTACGCCCGCTTCTCCAGGCGGTCGACGTCGCGCAGGTCCGGCGCGACGAACCAGCCGGCGGCGACGACCGCGAGCGTGCCGAGCCCGCCGAGCACGACGGCGGGCACGGTGCCGAAGGCTGCGGCGGCCATCCCGCTCTCCAGCTCGCCGATCTCGTTGGAGATCCCGATGAAGACGAAGTTCACGGCGCTCACCCTGCCCCGCATGTCATCCGGCGTGCCGAGCTGGATCAGCGTCTGCCGGACGACCACCGAGAGCTCGTCCGCGGCGCCCGAGATGGCCAGCGCCCCAATGGAGAGCGCGATGTTCGTGGACACGCCGAACACGATGGTGGCGATGCCGAACAGCGTCACCGCCGCGAACATCTTCCGCCCGGCGTTCCGGCCGACCGGGTTGAACGCGAGCCAGATCGCCATGGCCGTTGCACCGAGCGCCGGTGATGCGCGCAGCACGCCGAACCCGATCGGCCCCGCGTCGAGGATGTCCCGGGCGTACACGGGCAGCAGCGCGACCGCCCCGCCCAGCAGCACCGCGAACAGGTCGAGCGTGATCGCGCCGAGCACGACGGGCTGCCCGCGCAGGAAGCGGACGCCCGCCCAGACCTCGTCCCACACGTGGCCCCGTGGCGAGGGGGTGTCGAGCGGGCGCATCGTCACCGTCCGCGCGACCAGGGACGAGAGCGCGCACAGCACGGCCGCGGTCGCGTACACGCCCGGCACGCCGACGATCCCGATCAGCACGCCCCCGATCGCGGGGCCGGTGATACTGCCGAGCTGGAACAGGCTGCTGGTCCACGTGACGGCATTCGTGAAGTCCTCCGGGGGGACGAGGTGCGGGAGCAGCGCCTGGCTCGCCGGCTGACCGAACGCGCGCGCCGCGGCGACGAACGCGAGGATCGAAAACAGGGGCGCCACCGACGTGATCCCACCGAAATGTCCGCTGGACAGCACTGCGAGGGTGGCTGCCGCCAGGGAATACAACCCGATGCAGACGGAGACCACCTGGCGGCGGTCGAGCCGGTCCACGACCAGGCCGGTGATGGGCCAGAGCGCCAGCACCGGAATGAACTGCACGAGCCCGAGGTAGCCGAGATCGAGCGGGCGTCGCGTGAGATCGTACACCTGCCAGGCCACCGCCACGGCCTGCATCTGCAGGCCGAGGATCGTGGCGATGCGCACGAACTGGTAGCGCCGAAATCCGGGGTGCTTCCAGGCAACGTAGGGGTGGGGTCCTGCAGCGGGTTGGGGAGCGAACACGGGCCGGCTCCTAAGCCATTTTTGATCGGGAACGTGTCGCCCGGCCTACGGAGATCCCGATGCGACGGGGTCCGGGAGGAGCCGCCGCTCGTACACGGCGAGGCCCGGGCCTCCACCGGTCCCGATGAGCAGGCCGCCGACGCGGGCCTCGTGAATCCACTTCGCGTCGCTCGGCTCGAACGCGTCGATGGCGTAGGGCTCCGAGTAGCTGGCGACGGTGCCGCCCTGGTTCCGCAGCGTGAGGGAGCACGCCTCGGCGTGGAGGTCACACTCTCCCGAGAATTCGAAGCAGTCGAGCTCGCCGGTGAGCCCCGCATCGGCATCGAAGTGGGCCGTCCAACCCCGCGTGCCCCACAGATCGCGGTCGACGCCGGATACCGTGACCGGACCCATCACGACCGTGGCGGCGGCCTCCCCCGCGGCGTGCCACTCCACAGGACCGCGCTGACTCACGCAAGGGTGCTGGTCGCAGTCGGCGAGCGTGTCGGCGAGGCGCACGGCCAGTTGCCGGACCTCCGCGGCGACGGGCTCCGGGTTCGCCATCAGCGCGGCCGGCTCGCTCCGCAGGGTGTCGACGAAGGCGCGGCGCGTGCCGTCCGGGGCCGGTGCCCACTCCTCGAAGTAGGGCAGGGTGACCCCGTCCGGGTCGTCGAGCGCCACATGCTCGGGCGAGCAGCCGCCCCGCCCGCACAGCAGTGCCACCTGGGCGAGCCCCCCACAGTCGAAGAGGACCTGGATGCGGCCCGTGCTTCGCAATGTCGTCGGGTCTCCGTCCGGCAGCGAGAATTCACAGAGGGAGTCGTTGTCGCACGTGAACGACTTGCCGCCCCAGTCCATCGTGGCGCCGTTGGAGAGGAAGGCCCGGCCGCCGGTGGGCGCGGCGCACACGCCGGAAAGGGGGCCGGGGGCTGCGAGGGCTGTGGCGAGGAGCGAGAGTGTGAGCAACATCGGGGGGCCTGGGTGTGCCCCGGGGTAAAGCATGAGGCGTGCCACCCCGCGATCACGCAGCTCTCGGCTGGATCATGACGCTCCCGGTGGCGAATCGCCCGGGGGCAGCCCCCTGTGCGCGCCCTCCAACTTGTAGATCCCGCTCTACTTCTGGCAGATGCCGCCGCGAGAGGGCGGAGCAGCGGAACGACTGCGGGGCCGGTGGCGTGTGGGGGCGGGCGCGCTGCCCCTCAGGTCGGGGAGCGCCCGCACAACCGGTTGGCGGGCACGGCGATGTCGATCAGCTTGGGTCTCGGAAGGTTCAAGCCGGCCATCAGGGCCACGAACTCCGGTTCGGAGCGGGTCAGGCGCGGGTTGAGGCGACGCTCCTCGCCGATCGTGGACGCGGTGCACCCGTTGTAGTCGTGCGCGGGGTGGACGATCGTCTCGTCGGGTAGCGTGAAAAGGTGTGCGTGGACGGCCTTGTACAGCGCGGAGGCATTGCCTTGCTGGAAGTCGGTGCGGCCGCAACCGCGAACCAGCAGCGCGTCTCCCGTGAACACGCGCGCGGGGGAGGTGCCCCGGGTGAGGTAGCTCACGCTGCAGTCCGAATGGCCTGCGGTCTCCAGTACATCGAGGAAGAACTGTCCGAACTCGATGACGTCCCCGTGGTGCACGTGCCTGTCGGCGCCGCCCAGCCCTGCCTTCGCGCACACGACGGTCTGGCAGCCCGTGCGGTCCTTGAGCTGGCACGCGCTCGTGATGTGATCGGCGTGGACGTGGGTCTCCAGCGTCCATCGAAGGGTGAGTCCGAGATCGTTGATGTAGCGGATGTCTCGCTCCACGGTCTCGGCGACGGGATCGATGATCACGGCGTCGCGGGTCTCGGGGTCGGCGAGCAGGTACGTCCACGTCGAGCTCTGCACTTCGAGGAACTGTCGAAAGAACATCAGGGCACCTCCGGGCCGCATTGTAGTCCAGGTCCCCGGATACACTACGCCGAATGGCTGGAACAGATCACTACCACACCCTCGGGGTCGCGAAGGACGCATCGGCAGAGGACATCAAGAAGGCCTTCCGGAAGATCGCAAAGGAGAACCACCCGGACATCGTGGGCTCCGACGCCGCGAAGCTCCAGAAGTTCAAGGACGCCAAGGAGGCGTACGACGTGGTGGGCGATGCCGATGGGCGTGCCCGCTACGATCGGCGCGGGGAGCGCGTCCGGATGGGATCGGGCCTCGGATTCTACCGCCCCCCGCCGGTTGCCCAGCCGACCGGGGCGCAGGCACCCTCGGATCTCGACCTGGAGGACATCTTCAACGACTTCTCGGGCGGCGCCGACTTCGGTTTCGGCCGCAAGGGGAGCACGCGTTCGGCGCCCCGGGCCGAGCCTGCGACTCCAGGGCGGGACATCCCGATCTTCGTCGATGTGCCGGCGAACGTGGCGGAGAGCGGCGGCACGATCACCGTCACCTACTCGCGGCTCAAGCGGCTGGACGGAGCCCGCTCGTTGAGCCGCGTGGAGGAGCTGCACGAGCTGCGGGTGCCTCCGGGCACCGGGCACGGCACCACGCTGCGGGTCGACAAGATGGGCGACGCGGGCCTGAACGGGGGCTCCTACGGTGATCTCATCGCGGACATCACGATCGTGGCCACCCGAACGCGCGGTCAGTCCGGCAGGATGAAGATGCCCCCGCACGCCTCGGACCCCTTGCAGGACGAGGAGACCGACGAGAAGGATGCGCCCAGGCCAGAGCAGGCACCCGTGGGAGAAGAGAACGTGCGGGTGGACGTCGGCGCGCTCACCGCGATGCTGGGGGGCATGATCAAGGTCGCCACGCACGGCGGGCCGGTGCGGGTGAACGTGCCCGCGGGAACCTCGTCGGGCGCGAAGTTCCGGTTGCGGGGGAAGGGCGCGCCCGACCTGCACGGCCGCGTGCGGGATCTCGTCGCGGAGGTGCGGATCGTCGTGCCCAAGACGCTCGACGCGGAGAGCCGCGAGCTCCTGGAGCGCCTGCGGAAGCTGAACCCGGACCCGGAGTAGGCAGCTTCAGAGCTCGATCTCCGCCTCCATCTCGCCCATCCCGGCAGGCCACCGTCCGAGCCAGACCGCCCGGTCCAGGCAGGCCGCGGCGTCGTCAGGCACCTGCCCCCGGAGCTCCGCGCGAAGGAGCCCGGCCCGCCCGACCGTGACGGTGAGCACGGCACCATGAGCGCCACACGCTTTTGCTGCCTTCGCCGCGATCTGCAGCCCCGACTGCAGCGCCTCGGGGTCGATCACGGCGTCTCCTGCGTCGCGTGAGTCGACCGGGACGTCCGTCGGGCGCTCAAGCACGCGCATGGCGGGCGCGAGGGCCATGTTGGCGCCCGCGGCGACATCGGCGTTGGAGCGCATCTTCCACACCGCCCACCCGAACAAGAGGCACCAGATGACGAGCCGGACGGCCGTTGCCCTTGGGCTCGGGTTCACGGGCTCGGCGGGACCGCGGGGGCAGGGGCCGGCGTGGGGGTCGCTGCGCCCGGAGCGGCAGGCGCTGGCGCCACCGGAACGGTCGGCGCAGGCGCGCTCGGGGCTTGCAGCGGCTCCGACCCGGGGGCAGGCAGTTCAGGAGGCAGGGCAGGCGCCTCCTTGGGCTTGCTGTTGCCGAATCCGCTGCCCTCCTCTTCGCTCTGCACGTCCTTGACCACATCCGCGGCCGTGCCGCCCCCGCCGGTCCCCATCAACGCCAGGGAGATGCTGGTGACCATGAACAGGAACGCGATGGTGCCGGTGCCGCGGGTGAGCAGCGTGCCGGGGCCGGAGGCGCCGAAGAGCTGCGTGCCGCCGCCGCCGCCGAAAGCAGAGGAGATATCGGCACCTTTCCCCGGCTGCATCAGAATGATGACGATGAGCAGCAGGGAGAGGATGATGTGGATCGTGAGAGTAAAGGGGTACACGCCTGTTCCGGGAAACCGGCGGGGGCTAACGCATGAGACGCGATTGTGCTTGTTTGCAGGATCTGCACAGACCCACGGTCGGTTCTCATGTACAATCCTGCCCGCGCTCGGAACATCCAGGCCCATACGGGGGTTGAACGATCTGCTCGACGGTTGAACGCCGAATATCTTGCGCGCCGCCATTTAACCTACGACTTCAGAGCGCGACGAAAAACCTGCCTTGCTACGTCCGGGCGTCATGGTTTGTTTTTATCGAGGATTCACGTTGTCTTTACCTGTCACGACGACATCTGGCGCGCCGGACTTGACATGTTCTTGACAACTTCATGGCACAATGGCGCCTATAAAGCTTCTCCCAAACTTCGACAGGAGAGTACATGACCTTGCGCATTCGCAGCTCCGGTTCAGCCGACGGGGCACGTCGTCGCTCGGAGCGATTGACCGCAGAAGAGGAAAAGACGATCGCGCGTGAGATCCGCAAGGCGGAGCAGGCGGCGCGCGAGGCTGTCGCGGGGATCGACGCTGCGGAGAACATCCTGCGGCGCCGGCCGGACCGGGCCGAGCGTACCCGCGCAGGAGCGGTGGACCGTCTCGAGGAGGCCGTTCGCGCCGTCTCCAAGGCCGCGCGCAAGGAAGAGGGGCTCAAGGTCCACGCGCGCCGCGCGCAGGGCGCATGGCAGCAGGCGGAGGAGCTCCGCTGGCGTCTGGCGATGTCCGGCCGCCGAATCGCGCACGGCGAGGCCCGCAAGCTCGCCGGCCCGTTCATGGACGAAGAGGATCTCGTGCAGGAGGGCTACATCGGCCTCCTCCGCGCGGCCAAGCGCTTCGACCCGGACCGCGGCATCCGCTTCTCCACCTACGCCCGCTGGTGGGTTCGCGCGCAGATGACGCGCGCCATCGACCACACCGGGCGGCCGGTGCGGCTGCCGGGCTGCGCTGTCGAGCAGACGCGCAACCTCCGCAAGGCGATGAAGCGCTTCGAGGCCGCCGGCATCGAGTACAACGTCGCCGATCTGGCCGAAGAGGTCGGCATCGACAAGGAGCGCGCCGAGCTGCTCCTCTCGCAGGGCAACACGATCTCGCTGGAGCAGCCGGTCGATGACGGCCCGCGCCCGCGTCCGCTCGAGCGGTTCCTCTCCGACGAGGACGCCGTGAGCCCCGACGAGGAGTCCATCAACGTGCAGGAGCTCACCCGCATGAACAAGGCGTTCAACAACGTCCTGTCCGAGCGGCAGCGGTTCGTGCTCACTCGCCGGTACGGCCTGGAGGACGGCGAATTCCGCACGCTCTCCGAGGTCGGCAAGGAGATGGGGCTCTCCCGTGAGCGCGTTCGCCAGATCGAGCGCGAGGCGCTGCTGCGTCTCCGCGACCAGTCCGGCATCCGCGACCTGCGTGGCATGCCGCTCCCCGAGCCGGGCGAGGCGTAGAGCACTGGCCGCGGAGGCCGGCGCGGCTATGCGCGCGTCAGGCCGAGCCTACGCCGGGCTGACCGTTTCGCCCGTCGCACCGCGTGGTCCCCCACCCCGGCGGCGAGGCCGAGCGAGACCGTCGTGCGCTCGATCGCCATCCACGGGAGCATCGCCGCGGCGAACAGCGCTCCCTCCTCGTTCGTGATGAACCGAAGGAGGTCCCGCTCCACGAAGGCGAGCCCGCTCAGGAACGCGGCTGACCAGCGCCAGCGGCCGGTCAGCGCTGCGCCGACCGCCGCCACCCCGAGCGGGATGCTCAACAGGTAGCGCACCTGCCGCCGTTCTCCCGGCCCGTCCGTTGCGACGCTGAGGCCGCCGCGCGCGCGGCGATCGAGCGTGGCGGCGGCCAGCGCCCGTGCCTTTCGAAAGTCGTTGTGGAGCGCCGAGACGGGGGTGAACCGATGCCGGTGCTCCACGGCGAGCGCCTTGTCGATGTACACGGGCAGGCCGGCCTCGAAGAGCGTGCGACCGAACTCGACGTCTTCCATCGACACGCCACGGAATGCCTCGTCGAAGCCCCCCGTCTGGTCGAAGGCGGCGCGTCGTACGGCCGCGAGCATCGTCGTGAGGTGACGCGTCTCTGCCGCCTGGGCCAGGGTGAGATGGCGGTGCGTGAGGTTCTTGTAGCGGCTGATCGCGTCCGGGTGCGGGTGCTCCGCGGTGACGGTGCCCCAGATCGCCTGCGCGGAGGGCCACCGCTCGAAGTCCTCGGCCAGCCTGGCGAAGGTGTCGAGAGGCACGACGATGTCGGCGTCCACGAAGACGATGAAGTCCTCCGGGGCGGCGCCGGAGTGCGAGACGCCCGCGTTGCGGGCCGCTGCGGGCCCCGCGTTCGGCTGGCGGATCATGCGCACCGGGGGCCCGGGCTCGGGGCCGAGCCAACCCGCGATGGGCTCCGGCGAGCCGTCGTCCACGATGATGATCTCGATCGGCGCTGGCTCGCAGCAGCGCAGCGCGTAGACGCAGCGGGAGAGGTTCTCGCGCTCCGCAAGGGACCGGACCAACGAGGGGATGACCACCACGAAGCGCCCGACGCGGTCCGGGGCTGGGGTCAGGTCTTGCAGCAACGCGCACACACCGGAAAGGGTTGTCCCCACTGGGAGAGGCGCTCGGCCTTCAACCGGGGGTGGTTCCACAGCGTATCGAGATCGTCCTCGAGCAGGTTTCCGACGGGATCAGCGAAGAGGTGGCCGCAGGGGACCACGCTCCCGTCGGGCCGTATGAACACGGTGTGCCACAGGGACTGGCAGCGGCGCGAGACGCCGCCCCCGGGTTGGAACCACCGGCCGCGCTCGTCCGGGCTGAGCGCGGGGTGGAAGCTCACGTAGCCGCGCTGCTCGCGGCTGAGCGCATCCGCGTCGAGGAACACCGAGGTGGGATCGAACGCCTCGAGCGTGGCGTCGGGCACGATGTGGTAGTTGATCTCGTGGGGTTCGGCCATCCGCTCGGTCGCGGTGAGGAACGAGACCCAGGTGTAGCGCACCGCGTCGGCACCCATTGCGCGGCCGAGGGCCGCCACCGAGCGAATCGTCCCGGCGTTGGAAAAATCCACCGGACAGTTGATGATGACCCGCGTGCGGCGAGGATCCCGGTGGTCGAGGAGGTTCTGCAGGCCGTTCACGCTGCGGCGCCACGAGCCGGCACGGCCCATCGCCGTGTCGTGCGCGGCCTCGTCGCCGAGGATGCTGAACATCACGACCTCCGGCCCGATCTCGGCGAGCCGGCGCGCCTTCGTGGCGCCGAGGGTGGTGCCCGACGTGACCGTGAAGATGCGGCCCCCGCGGCGCTTGATTCGTGCGTAGTGCTCGAGGATCCCGGGGTGCGCGAGCGGTTCGCCGCCGCCGATGGCGATCGTCGGGATCCTCGGGATGATCCGCTCGATCAACCGCGCCTGGTCGGCCTCGTCGAGGGGCTCCTGCCACGAGGCCACGGCCTGGGTGACGTTGCAGAACGTGCAGGTCTCGGGGCACGCATAGGTGATGTACTGGCACGCGGCGATCGGCGCAGGCGCAGTGCCGTCGCGGCGGATGAACCACGCGTGAGGCAGCTGTGCGGCGCGGAGGAACTGCGGCAGCGACCAGAGCCCACGCACGATCCACGCCGTCTGGGCCTGGGACCGGAGCTCGCGCGCCAACTGCACCCTCTACACTACCCCTGACACGTCGCGGGCGCCCGGGGCCCGCGATCCCTCGTAGCGGGCAACGACCCGGCCGATTACCCCGTTCTTCGCAGGAGTCCGAATGTTCACCATCCATCCGCAGCCGCGCCGGCTTCTTTTCTTGGCGGGGGTGTTGATCGGGGCGATGTCGTCGTCGTCGGCGTGGGCCAGGGCTGCGATACACGGGGAGGTGCAGGACAGGAACGGGCAGCCGATGGCGCGGGTGAACGTGCGCGTGCTGCCGGGGAACGTCGAGATCGTGACCGACGACGAAGGGAAGTTCACGATCGACTACCTTCGCGACGATGCGGGAGACCGGGTCCGATTGTCGAACCGTACGACCTACACCTTCGAGATCTACAAGCTCGGCTTCCAGCTTGCCCGGCTCGATCTCGAGTACACCCACGGCGAGGTCGCCCTCGACCCCGTCACGCTCACCCCTGACACCATCACGGTGCGAGCATCGTCCACCGACATGGACTCGGCCAACGCGCCCGCCTCCGACGCGCAGGGCGGCGGCTCCTACGAGGGCGAATGATCTTCTTCGTTCTGGCAGCGTGTCAGCAGGCGCCCGTCGTACCTCCGGCTGCCGAGCCGCTCGACGTCTCGTGGATCGCCACGGTGGTGCGCGAGCCGTCGCGGTTCTCGAGCACGCTCGAGCAGAACGGCGGTCGCGACGCGTGGATCGCATTTCACAAGAACGACTGGTTGAATGTCCATGGTACGGTCGCGGGGAGCGTGCCGGAGCGCCGGTCGCGTGCGGAGCTTGCAGCGTTCGAGGGGGTGCTGTGGGTGGCCGAGAGCGAAGCGCTGCTCACGCTCGCGGATGGGTGGAAGGCGCATTCGCCTGATACGCCTGCGCCAAAATGGCTGCTCGCCTCCGCCCAGCGTGTGGCCGAGCTCAACCGGGACGCGCCCGCGGCGGACCGGTGGCGCGCTGCTGCGGCCGCGGCCGGCGTCGGGTTCGACGCGGAGTCCGCCAAGCCCTTCGCGGTCGACCAGGCGGACGGGGCAGCGGCCGACGTGCTGAGGGGCCTCTCCGGCGTGCCGCTCGAGGACGAGCTCCTCGGGCGATTCTGGGACCCCACGCGGCCCCTCGCGCTCCAACGTGCCTACCGGAGCGGAGCCGCTGACGAGCCTGCCGGCGTCGGCCTCCCGGCGGACCTCTTCGGCACCCTGCCCGAGTCGGTGATGGGTGAGCGGCCCAGCACGGACGATGTCGAGGCCTGCCGGACCTTCTCCCAGGCGATGGACGCGCGGCTCGACGCCTTCGACGCGCGGCTCGCAGGTGGAGCCTCGGCGGACGGAAGGGCGCTGCTGTCCGACCTGCGGCTCGTGGCGGTGGGGCGTTCGAGGACGCTCACGAGCCTCGCGCTCGATGCGCTCCTGAACAGGCGAGGCAACTGTGCGTTGTTCTATGCTGAGCAGGCGCTCGACCACGCTGCCTCACGCGAGGTCTCGCCGGTGAACAGCCCGACCGTCTTCGCGTTGATCGCTGCCGCGAATGTCCGCACGGGCCACGTGCGCGAGGCGCTGGACGCACTCACCGCGCTGCGCGCGACCTACCCTGAGACCATCGGCGTGATCGAGACGATCGGAGACCTTGCTGTGCAGCAAGGCCTGGATCGAAGCGGTGTTTCGCGCGAGAATTGAACCCCGAAACCTGGCTCCACCATGATTCGCTTCTGCTTCTGTCTGTCCGGACTCGCTGCCCTCGCGATGATCGGCTCTGCGAGCGCTTCCCAGCTTCGCTATGCGGAGGATCAGGCTCCGGCTACCGTGAACCCGCTGTTCACGACATCGATGGCCGAAACGCGGGTGAACGAGCTTCTGTTTGGAGCGTTGTACGCTGATGATCACACGTTGGCATCTGCGCCGCAGCTCGCCGAGTCGGGCGAGCTCTCGACGGATCGGCTGCACATGACGGTGCGTCTGCGAGAGGACCTCAACTGGCAGGATGGCTCGCCGTTCACCGCGAAGGACGTCGTTTTCACCGTGAAGGCGATGAAGGATCCCGCCACCGCCTCCACCGAGGCGGGGCGCGCGGCGTTCATCAGCGATGTGCGGGAAATCTCCGATCACTCTGTGCAGTTCGACTTCGTGCGGCCCGAGCTGCGGCCGGAGGACAGGCTGACGTTCAAGATCCTGCCTGCCGCCGCCTTTCCGACCCTGCCTGTGAAGCGCACGGATGGCTTCCGTCTCGCACCGATCGGCACCGGTCCCTGGTCCCTCGTCAAGTTCAACGACGACAACTCCGTGAGCTTCGCTGCGAACCCCGGCTTCCACGGCATGGACGGCCGGGACGACGTCGGCATCGCCCAGATCACGATGAAGGAGGTCGCGGACAAGAACTACCAGGCGAAGCTCCTGCTCTATGAGAGCATCGACGCCCTGGTGCGGGTGCTGCCGCGCGACCTCGCCATGCTCCAGAGCAACCGCAAGGTCGAGCTCTACCCGTACCAGACCAATTCCTGGTGGTATGCCGGCTTCAACATGGATCGGGCGCCGTTCAACGATCCGAAGGTGCGCCAGGCGCTCACCGAGATGCTGGACGTCCCCGACATGCTCGCGCCCATCGGCACCGGCGACCTGATCACCGGGCCGTACGTCCCGTCGAGCCCGTTCTACAACCACGACACCAAGCCCTTCCCGCACGATCCCGACGCCGCGGCGGCGTTGCTCACCGCTGCTGGCTACCAGAGAGGGGCCGACGGATGGTCCAAGGGCGGACGGAAGCTCACCGTGACGGTGAGCGCGCACCGCGCGCTCGAGAGCGGGCAGGAGGTCACCATCAACCTGCAGAGCCAACTGCAGGCCCAGGGCGTGGACGTCGTCATCGACTTTCTCGACGAGGCGCAATGGCGCCAGCAGGTCTGGAAGGACCGCAATTACGACGTCGTGCTCTCCCAGTGGACCTTCGATCGGAACGAGGACATCCGCGAGCAGTTCTACTCCGGCGGCAGGCGCAACCTGACCGACCTGAAGGACCCCGAGGTGGACAGGCTGCTGGACGCCGCGCGCGACGCCGCGGACCCGATCTCCCGGAAGGCCGCGCTGCGGCAGGCGCATCAGCGGATCCACGACGACATGCCGATGGTCTTCCTGTGGACGCTCGACAGCTACGCGGCACTGTCGACTGCGGTGCGGGGCGTCACGGTACATCCGTTCTCCTTCTTCGCGTGGGCCCCTGAGTGGCGGATGCAGTAACCACACCCGCGGCGCGACGCGCCTGCGGAGCGTCCGTCGGGCGGCGGCGATGCGCGCGGTGATGCCGGATTCCCGAAGCGAACCGGCGGTCATCCTGCGCACCGTCGTGGGCTGGCTGCTTGCCGGACTGGGTGCCATCGTGCTCGTGCAGGTGCTCGTCGCGCTCGCTCCGGGCGACGCGATCGACACCCTGCCCGACCCGGCGCTCCGCGGTCAGCTGGCGCGGGAGTGGCGTCTCGACGACCCCATGTACCTCCGGGTGGTCCTGGGCACGCTCCATGCGCTGAGCGGCGCCTGGGGAAGCTCGTGGACCGTGCGGCCCGGCGCCCCGGTGTGGGCGCTGGTCATGGGGGCGATGGGCTCGTCGATGGTGGTGCTGCTTCCTGCCTGGTTCGTGGCGGTCGGGGTAGGACTGCTCGGGCGCGGGCGGGCTGCCGTCGCGCTCGTTTCGGCGCTGCCGGTCGTGATCCTGTCGCTGGGCACGATCGAGTCGGTGAACGCGCTCGTGTGGGTTGGCATCACCAGCGGGTGGTGGAGCCGGCCGTCGTTCTTCGCGCTGCCGGCAGAGGGTGGGCTGGTGCGTGATCTCCTGATGATTGGGGTGCTCGGGATCGGGTCGGCCGCAGCGGGGGAGGTGGCGGCGAGGCTCGGGGAGACCGATGCTGCCCTCGATCAGGCGGGCTTCGTGCTCGCGACGCGCGCCCGCGGCGGGTCGGTGCGCGGTCTCCTCTGGCGCCATCGGGCAGTGCCGCTGCTCGAGGCCGCCCAGGCGGTCTTTGCCCCGCTGACCGGCGGCCTCGTGATCGTGGAGCGGCTGTGGGGGCGACCCGGGCTCGGGGACCTGCTGTGGCGCGCGGTGGAGGCGAGGGATGTCCCTGTGGCCACCGGGGTGATCGTCGTTCTCGCATCGATGACGGTCCTGGTGGGGGTCACGCTCGACCTGTGTCGTCGCGCGTGGGACCCCCGCCTTCGGATCCTGGTTTGAGGCGGCCTTCTCCGCTCGTCTACGTCTGCCTGGTCGCGCTGATCGCGGCCTTGTTCCCCTACGACAGCGGGCTGAACGCAGACGCGCTTGGGCTCGCGCCCTCCAGCGGGCACCCGTTGGGCACGGACGCAGTCGGGCGCGACGTCGCCCTGCGGCTCTTCGGGGGCCTGCGGCCCCTGGTGTTCGGCGGTGGAACTGCGCTTCTGGTGGCGCTCGGAGTGGGTGTGCCGCTCGGCGCGCTTGCGGGGGCACGTGGTGGGCCCGTGGCGCTCGGGGTGCGCGGCGCTGCGAGCGCGGTGGCGGTCATCCCGGCGGTTCCGCTCGTGCTGCTGCTCGGCCTCCTCCTCGGGCACGGCGCGTTGCCGCTGGGGCTCGCCTGGGGAGTGGCGAGCGCGCCCGCAGTCACACAGGCGATCTACCAGCGCGTGGACGCGTCCCGTCGTGCCGACCGGCTGCTTGCGCTCGTGGCACACGGAATCCCCGAGCCCGTCGCGGTCGCCAGGCACCTCGTGTGGAACAATGCCGGCGACGTGCTCCGGGTGCAGTGCGCCCGGATCCTGGCGACCTTCCTTGCGATGGAGACGGCGCTGTCCTACCTGGGGCGGGCGGGTGTCGCCGAGCCGGATCCTTCGTGGGGCAACATGCTCGCGATGGCGATGGGGGCCGGGGCGGGCCGCAACCCTGCTGCGGTGGCGTCGCCCGTGTTCGTCATCGCGGTTGTGGGGGGAGCCTTGTGGTGGGCCGCGCTGGGAAGGCGGCTGGCAGACAGCGGACGGAGCCGGTGGGCGCCGCAGGCAGCCGTCGTGCTCGCGGCCAACGACCTGGAGGTCAGCACGGCGGAGCGCGCGTTGGTGCGGCTCTCCTCGCTGATCGTGCCGCGTGGGACGGTGACTGCCGTGCTCGGAGCCAGCGGGACCGGCAAGTCCCTGCTGCTCCGCGCGATCGCCGGCATCCTGCCGCCGGGCGTCCGGGCGTCGGGCGTGGTGGCCCGGCCCCCGCTCGCGTGGGTGGCCCAGGACGGTCGCGAGAGCCTCGATCCTCTCCGGACGGTGCGGCAGCAGGTGACCGCCGACGATGCGACGCTGTTGCTGTCGGGGTTTCCTGCACAGCGCCTCGACTGTTGGCCGCACACGCTCTCCGGGGGGGAGGCGCAGCGCGCGGCGCTGCTCGCCGCGCTCACGGGCTCCGGTCCTGCTCTGCTCCTCGCGGACGAGCCGACGACGGGTCTCGACCCCCGCGCGCGCCGCACGCTCACCGCTGCGCTCCGGGAGTTCACGCAGCGCCCCGATCGCCCCTCGGTGGTGTTCGTCACCCACGACCGGCGACTCCTCGCCGGTTTTGCAGACGCGGTCGTCGAGATCGGTGTTCCCGGAGGGGCCTCGCCCTCGGGCGAGCCCGTCCCGGGTCAGCCCGGCGGCGCGCCGCTCGCGGAGGCGGCCGGTCTCGCCGTGTTCGCGGGGCTCACCCGCCATCCCGGGCGATGGACGGGGGGCCCTGTCGTGCGCGACATCGACCTGGTGGTGGCGCCCGGGGAGACCGTCGGCATCATCGGCGAGAGCGGCGTGGGCAAGACCACCTTGTTGCGCGCCCTCGCCGGCCTGTGTGCGTCGAGGGGCGCTCTCTCGGTGCTCGGCGCAGACCCCCGTTGCGGCAAGCCGCAGGGCGTGCAACTGCTGTGGCAGGACCCCGGCACCTCGCTGGACCCCGCGATTCCGTTGCGCCAGATGCTCGCCATCTCGGCCCGCCTGAGCGGCGAGCGCTCGGTGAAGGAGGCCCTCGCCCGGGTGGGGCTCACGCACAGGGCGGACGCGCTCTCGAGCGAGCTCTCGGGGGGCGAGCGCCGTCGCGCCTCGCTCGCCCAGGTCTGGCTGGCGGGCGCGCGCCTCGTCCTTGCCGACGAGCCGACTGCCGCCCTGGACGCACCGCGGGCGATCGAGGCGCTCTCCCTGTTGCAGGATCTGGTGGGCCCCACAGGCGGCATCGTGATCGCCAGCCACGATCTCGCGCTCGTCCTGCCGCTCTGCCACCGCGTGTACGTGCTCCACGAGGGGACCTGCGTGGATGTCTTCTCACCCGCCGAGCAGCGGGACCCCGCGCGACATCCCTTCGCCCGCGCTCTCGTTGATGCCGGATGAGCGCGTTCCTCGTGCTTTTCGGGACCGCCTACGCCGGGTCGGTCCATGTCGAACAGGCCCGCATCTTCCTGCGCCAGCGCTACTACGCCGAGGCGATGGTCGAGGTGGAGGCCGGTCTCGCAGACCCAGCCACGCCGGATGCGCTCGACCTCTACACGCTCGGGGTCGACGCGGCCTGGGAGCTCGGCGAGATCGATCGTGTGCTCACCTGGAGCCAACAGGCGGCGGACCTGGCGCTCGGCGGGGACACGCACGATGCCTGGCAGGGCCGCCACGACATGGTGGCGGCCACCTGGGGCTGGGTGCTGGTCCGGGGGCCCCGGTCCACACCGGCTGCGCCCTTGCGGCTCGAGCCGACCGCGCCCCTCCTCGACCCGGAACAGAAGCGGATCGCCAGGGTGATCGCCGGGCGCACGCATGATCCCGTCCTGCTGCCCGCCCGGATCCCGCTGCCCGCAGGGTCCTGGCTCGTGAACGGAGAGGTCGTTTCCGTCGAGCCTGGGCAGGCCGCCTCGCTGACGCTCTCGCCGGACGAGGTCGGCCTGGTCGGGCTCGGCGCGCTGCAGGCGCTGCGGTTCGACCTCTCGTTCGGGGTGCAGCTCCTGGAAGGTGCGCGCGTCTCGCACCTCGTCCCGACCGGGGTGCTGGCGCTGGACGTGACCGGGTCGATCGGCCCACTCCTCGCGGGTGCAGGCGCAACGTGGGCGCCCCAGCCGTATGTCTCCGACCAGGGCCACCGGTACTTCTCGCCCTATGCAGGCTCGGTGAACCTTCACTTCGGGGGTGAGCTGCCCGTGGGCGGGGCACTCGCGATCCGGCCTGCGGTGGGTGTCGAGGGTGCGATGCTGGAGGGGCTGGAGCTCGCCTGCGGGTGCGGGCCGGGTGTGACCGGGCGCACCACGCTCTACGTTCCCGGCTGGGCGGTCGGGCCGATGCTGGAGCTCGGCGTGGAGTGGCGAAAGGCAGGACGACCGGCGGCTCCCGCCATCGGTGTGCGGCTGGAGGGGGGCCTCCTCAGCGGGGAGTACGTGGGGGGCGGGACCGCAGAGGTGGACGGGGCGCAGGTGGACTGGACGAGCCCGCGCACCCCGGTGACGGTCGGGAGCATCCGCCTCGGGGCGTACCTCGGCTTGTGAGTCGGCCCCTCACTTCGGTCGCGCCAGCGTCACCACCTGGTCTTCCCCACGCAGGTACGCGAGCTGCACCGCGGCGGGGTCGAGCCCCTCCTCCTGTGTGAAGCGCCCTGCGGCTGCTACGCCGCACGTGTCGGGCCGTTCCACCAACGCCAGCGCCCCAAGCCGCTCGCGGTACACGCACGCGCCCTCGCCAGCCGCTGCGCCCGCTCCCGTGAACGCGGTCTCCGGGGGGATGTCCCGGGCTTCGCACAGGGTGAGCGGCAGGGAGCCGGTCGTGTCGAATTCTGCCGCGTACACCTTTCCCTTTCGAGCGTCCAGCGCCACGACCAGCCGGGAGAACCCCGGGTTCGCCGCAGCGCGCAGCAGCAGGGAGCTGACAGGCACGATCCGGCACCCCACGGCTTCGGCCAGTCCAAGCGCCGCTGCGAGCCCCACCCGCACCCCCGTGAAGGCTCCGGGTCCCACCCCGAGCACGATGCAGTCGCGGGTGCGCAGCCCACCGAGCATACCGAGCGCGTCGGCCATCGCGGGGAGCAGCCATCCGTCGGCGCCGAGCACGATGCGCTCCTCGACGGCGGAGATGCAGCTGTCCCCCACGATCGCGGCCACCCCCACGACCGGGCCAGCGGTGTCGATCACGAGCGTGCGGCGCATCAGCCGCCGAGCTTGACGATGTCTTTCAGCGTCACGGCGAGCATCAGCAGGACCACGAAGATGATGCCTGCCTGCTGGGCGCGTTCGCGGATGCGCAGGGGCAGGGGGCGCCCCCGCAGCCACTCGGCAACGTACATGAAGATCTGCCCCCCATCCAGGATGGGAATGGGCACGAGGTTGATGATGCCGAGGGACAGCGAGAGCACGCCGATCTGCCGGAACAGATCGAAGACGCCGTGCTCGGCGGCCTGCTTCATCTGCTGGAAGATCGCGACGGGGCCGCCGAGCGTCTTGGTGAAGTCCCGCTGGCCGATCACCAGCTTGGAGAGCGTCTCCACGATGTACGAGGAGATCCGCCACGTCTGCCCGACGGACCGGCTGAACGCCGTGGGCAGTGGGTACACGCGCGGCACGTCCGGCGTGGCGATCATCGCCCCGCCGCCGCCGATGCCCAGCCGCGCGCGGGTGTGGTAGCGCCCAAGATCGTCGCTGTCCGTGACCACGTCGGGGGTGAGCGTGAGGGTGCGCACCTCTCCGGCGCGCCGGAAGGTGATCGACAACGGATGAGCAGTCACCGCCTGGCCTTCCCCGGTGCCGGCCTCACCCACCGTGCGGACGACGTCGTACCAGGCGTGCACCGACGTGTCGTTCACGGCGAGCACCCGGTCTCCGTTCGCCAGACCGGCTTTGGCCGCTGCGGAGTCCGGCTCGACGCTGTCGATCGAGACCGTGGCCGTCGCGATGCCCCAGCGCTGCCAGAGGGCGTCGTCGGCCGCCTGCACGCCCGTGGCCCACACCGAGCCGGTCATCGGGAGCGTGAGCTCGTCGCCCCCACGGCTGACTCCAAGGTCCACCCGGGTTCCCGGTTCGGACGGCAACGCGAGCAGCGCCACGCTGACATCGTGGAACGAGCGCACGGGGGTCTCGCCGACCCGGGTGATCACGTCGCCGGTGAGGAGCCCTGCCCTGCCTGCCGGGCTGGTCGGGTCGTCGACCGCCACCGTGGCGTCCGGCGCGAGGTTCCCCATGCCGAAGTCGTAGGGGCTGCGCTCGCCAGCGGTGTCTCCGACTTCCTCCACGAACGCCAGCTGCGCCCTGGTCGAGGCGCCGCCGCGCGTCAGGTCCAGCGTCACCGTGCCCCCGGTGGACTCCCGGAACGCGTCGAGCACGTCGTACCAGGAGGTCATCGGCACGCCGTCCACGGCGGCGACGCGGTCCCCGACCTCGATCCCAGCCTTCGCGGCAGCGGAGCCCGTGTCCACGCTGCCCACCTCGGCGCGCGGTTGCGGCTCGCCGAGCACGCCGAGCGCGGTGAAGAGCGCAAACGGCAGCGCGAGGTTGAACGCGGGGCCGGCGAGGACGATCAAGAGCCGCTTCCACGGCGCCTTGGCCATGAACTGCTCGTCGTGGGGCACCGGGAGCTCGTCCTCGGGCTCGGCTCCGCCCTCCGCGAACGGGTCCCCACCCGCCATCCGCACATACCCGCCGAATGGCACCCAGGAGACGCGGTAGTCCGTGCCCTTCCACTTCACTCCGAACGCGCGGCCGCCGAAGCCGAGACTGAACACGCGCACGTACACGCCGAGCGCTTTTGCGACGATGAAGTGGCCGAACTCGTGAAAGGTGATCAGCGCCGCGATCGCGAGCAGGGTTCCGGGAACGGTGAATACCCAAGCCATCGGAAGAAGCTACACCCTCGGCCCCGGGGGGGCAAGGGTGGGAGCCGGCAGCGGGGTCCTACGTGCCGGTGATGGTGAGCAGCATCCCGCCGTCGTAGCCGTCCAGCGCGCCGGTGCCGTCGGGGTCGTCATTTGACGTCATGCCGCCCGTCGTCCTCGCCTGGACCTGCAGCGTGTGGGCGCCCCCGGTGGCCTCGTAGTCGAACGACCACGTCACCCAAACGTCAGCGCCGGGTGCGTACGTGAGCGTGGCGGGCTGCCACTCCGCGCCGTCCACCCGCACGTTCACGGCCACGACGGGGTCCTTGCCCGCGAACGCCACCCCCTGGACGGTGACAGGCCCGGCCGGCACGGAGGTGGAGCGGGGCGGGTTCTGGAACAGGCCGCTGGCCTGATAGCTGGCGTCGTTCGACCAGCCGTAGCTCTCCCAGAAGCCGAGGTAGGGCGTGTCGATGAACTCGATCGAGGTCGGCCACTTGGGGTTCTTCATCCCGTAGCGGCCCGGCGTGAGAAAGCGGCAGATCGTGCCGTGCTCGGGTGGGAGGTCCTCCCCGTTCATCTTCCAGACGAGCCAGAGCGGGCCGTGCAGCCCTTCGTCGTACAGGTCGCCGACCGGGATCGACGTGCTGTAGCCGTCGGCTCCCTGGAACTTGATCTCGACCACCCCCTCGGGGACGGCGATGCCGAGCGCGTCGAGCAGCTCGGTGACGGGGAGTCCGGTCCACACCGCGTTCCCGATCGCCGGGTAGCCGGGCCCGGCGCTGATGCACATCAGCGTGTGCTCCTTCTCGCGCCCCTCGAGCAGGGCAAAGGTCGCGTAGGTGATCACCTGGAGCACCGCGCCGCGGTCCAGGATGGTGAGCGTCCAGCTCGCGGCGTCGATCGTCGGCGTCGGCATGGAGCTCGTCACGTAGAAGTCGGCGTTCGCGGTGATGGGAGGCAGCGCCTCCGGATCCACGCCCGTGTCCGGCCCGCTGTCCATGCCTGACTTCTGCTCGCTGGCGCACGCGGCGGCGACCATCGCGCTCGCAGAGAGCAGCAGATCACGCCGCGAGACGATCGTCCTCGGGGTGATCTTCGTCACGCGCAGGATCGGCTGCATCAGTGCCTCCAGGGGTAGTTCGGCAGGGTGGTGGGTGTCGCGAACGCCTCGGTCTTCAGGTCCTGCAGCCAGCCGCCGTCCTGCATCAGCCCGTAGTCGAAGATCACGATGCCGCGGGCCCCGTTGGCCCGCGCGCTCTCGATGCAGGCGAGCGTGTCGGCCTCCCCCAGATCGGCCGAGATGCCCGCGAAGATGTAGCGGCCCGCGTCGTGTGCGACGAAGTCCTGGACCAGGGTCGTAAAATCGAGGCGGTCGCATGGCGCCGCGGTGACCGGCCAGTAGATCATCGGCATGTTCCCGTCGGTCGCTCCCTCCGAGAGGAAGGCCCGGCTGTCCTGGTAGTAGTCGTTCCGCCCCTCGCTCACCGACGACCACCCCCAGTCGTTCTCGTACACCCCCCACACCGCGGCCGTCACGGGCACCGGCGAGACGCTGCGCACCTGCTGTACCGCCTCCACGACCATCGCGCGCTGCCAGTCGCCGTAGTCCGGGTAGGTCGCGCGGTCCCACTCAGCCTCGCTGGTGGCGTCGTGCGAGTAGTCCGCCCCCGGGTATCGGACCAGATCGAGGTGCACGCCATCGACGTCGTAGTGGGTGACGATGTCCTCGACCACGTCCTGCAGGCGCGCCCGCACGGCCGGGTTTCCCGGGCTCATCCACACGTAGCTGGAGTTGAGCGCCATCGGCGTGCCTGCCCCGTCGGCGACCAGCCAGTCCGGGTGTGCCAGATAGGCATGGCGCGGCGTCGACTCGGTCGGAGCCGTGGTGCCTGCCCAGAGGGGAAACGCGTTCACATAGGCATGTACGGCCAGGCCATGCGAATGGCCCGACTCCACCGCTACCTGGAGCGGATCCCAGCCCGGGTCCTGGCCCAGCGTGCCGGTGAGGTTCTTCGACCACGGCTCGTACTGCGAGTCGTAGTAGGCATCCGCGTTGCCGCGGATTTGGAAGAAGACGGTGTTGAAGCCAGCGGAAGCAGAGTTCTCCATGATTGTCTCGACATCGTCGGCAGAGCTGAAGGTCCAGCGGTCCACCCAGACGCCGCGCAGCTCGCCGGTGTCGGGCTCGGCGTCGGTGTCCGTGTCGGAGTCCGCATCGGAGTCCGCATCGGAGTCTGCGTCGGAGTCTGCGTCGCCGGTCACGCCTGCGTGGTGGATGGTGCCCAGGGGGGCGGTGCAGCCGAGCAGTAGGGTCAGGATCATGGTCCGACCGGTATCCTGTACGGCGAACGGATCACCTGTGGGGCGGCTCGCCTCGCGGGATCGGCCGTCGCCCCGGGCCACGGAACGCCGCTGGAGCCGGATCGGGCGCCGAGGCTACACCGGTCTTGACCGGCGCAGGCGCTCCTCTCTCCGGGCGGCCGCCTCGGTCCTGCGCCTCTCTTCGTCGCCGGGCGCGCATTCGAGCTCGGGCACCCGCGTGGGCCGCCCGTTCGCGTCGAGCGCCACGAAGGTGCAGTACGCGCTCGCGGTGTGGGTGCGGTCCCCGGTCATCGGGTCCTCCCCCTCCACGCGCACGCCGATCTCCATCGACGTACGCCAGGCGGCGTTCACGCATGCCTGAAACACGGCGATGTGCCCCCGCTGGATGGGATGCAGGAACTCGAGGCTGTCGATCGACAGCGTGACCACCTGGCGTCGGCAGAACCGCTGCGCGGCGATCGCCGCGCAGATGTCGATCCACGCCGCGACCTGGCCTCCGAAGATCGTCCCGATTGCGTTGGTGTGTTCGGGCAGGACGAGCTGGGTCATCTCCACGCGGGTGCGTACGACCGGTACAGTCTCCGCCACGGCCTACTGCTTGCCCTCGACGAACCACGCGCTCACCTCGACGCCGCCGCCATAGTTCGGGGTGATCTTGCCGTAGAAGTTCGAGACGCCGAGTGCCGGGACCACGTACATGCCGAAGCCGATGCCTTTCTTCATCTCGGCGCCGAACCTGGCCTTCGCCATCGCGTTGAACCCGATGTCGCCCAGATCGGCGACGCGGAATCCGATGCCGGGCATGAACACGCCCTCCACTTCTGGCGCGCACTTCTTCTTGATCACCACGTAGGTCACGTCAGCCCCGGTGTTGAGGGCGAACCCGCCCCCGACGGCCGGGCCGGAGAGCAGGTCCAGGAGGTGCACCTGCACCAGCAGGCCCTTGGCGCGGTAGTCGATGCTCGGAGCGAACGATGTGCCGTCCGTGTACGCGAAGCCGCCGGCGCTGAAGCCGACGCCAGCCTGCGCGGGAGAGGGGGCGAGCGCCAGCGCCGCGCTGGCGAGCAATCCGGCGGCCGTGACGGCGGTGCGAGCGGGGGAGATACAAAGTGACATTGCAGCCTTCCTTGGTGGAAGAGTGCAGTTACTCACGCGCGCGGGTGGGTCAAGTCGGCAAGCAGCCGACCCTCCCGGCCCGCTCCGAGTAGCGCCGCAGATGGAGTAGCAGGAGCTTCGCCGCGCTCCGCCGCGTGGAGCGCAGCCAGGGCGAGCAAAGCCTCGGGTTCGGTGCGCCCGAGCAGCCAGCTCGCCGCCTTCTGCACGTTGCGCTTCCGCAGTCCCTGGGTGCGGGTGTTCCCGAGCAGGATCAGCGTGAACAGGGCCGCGGCTGTGCGGGCGACGTCGCCGCCAAAGCTGCCGTCTGCCCCTTGCGTGGCCGCAAGCTCGGCATCTGGCGCAGGCGCAGCGCCCTTTTTCAGGGCGTCGGCGCTCGCGGCCGGCCGGGCGGCGGGTGCCGCCGGCGCAGGGGTGCTCCCGAACGTGGTGCTCGCGGCGCTGACCGCGTCGACATCGAAGATCGCTGCGTCGTCGCGCTCCGGGGGCGCTGCCGGTGTGGTGAACATCGACCTGACCCGACCGAGCACGCCCGAGGTCTTGGCCGCGGGCGCTGCGGGCCGAGGCGCCGCCCTTGACGGGTAGGGCCCGCCGAAGCCACGGGGCGTCGGCGATGCCAGCATCTGCGGGGCGCCTGCACCCGGCGCCATCTGGGCCACGAGCCCCATGTCCGCCTGTTCTTCCCACTGCGCCGGCAGCGGATGGCCCTGCACGACCGTGACCCGCTCGCCGCCCACCGTGGTGGTCTCCTCCACCGCCACAAAAGCCGTGTACCGCGAGGCGATCCCCGACCCCTCCTGCGTTTCCTCCCCCTGGAAGAGCGCGGTCCGGATGATCTCGGGACGCAGGGCCTCCTCCTCGAACGGCTTGAGCACGAGCCGATCCTCGAGCATCGCGACCCGCTCCCGGGCCCAGAGCGCGCGGAACGTCCCTCCCATGCCGTGGAGCGGCGTGGTGTCCAGCAGCACGGTCTCGTTCCCTGCCGCGGTGCGCATGCTCAGGGCCACCTGCGCCGGCGCGCCCTTCAGCAGCACCCCCACGCCAAGCCCTGCGAACAGCGCCTCCGGCTCCGGGCGGGCCACCTCGCCCCCGGTCACCCGCACGTCGAGCGCCACCGGGCTCCCGAAACGTGCCTCCATCCGGGCCACGACGGCCTCGATGTCGTCGGAAGGCGTTGCGAACGTGGCGGTCCCGCCGCCCACCCTCGCGAGACGGGAGAGCAGGGCCTCGTTCACCGCAGTGTCGATCCCCAGGGTGAAGAAGCGCGCTTCCCCGCCGCCCGCGCTCACCCCCGCTCGCCGGTTCGCCACTGCGGCGACGAGCTCCTGCTCGTTGTGAGCCTGTCCATCGGTCACGAACAGCACCGTCCGCAGCCGCCCGGCCGGCGTCGTTCCCTTGAGCGCCTCGCCGATGGCTGGGAGCATCTCGGTCCCGCCGCGGGGGCGCAGTGCGGCGACCCAGCGGTCGGCCTTCGCGAGACTGCCAGCGTCGTAGGCGACGAAGTCCGGCGCGTGGAGCTCGATCCGGTCGTCGAACGCGATCAGCTGGAACCGGTCTCCGCTCGTGAGCCCATGCAGGGCTGCGGTGAGCGCACGCTTCGCGGCGTCCATCTTGGAGCCGGCCATCGACCCCGAGATGTCCACGACGAAGATGGCGTCGCGCGGGAGCACCCTCGGCGCTTCGAGCGGCGCCTCGATGTGCACCAACGTGTAGCCGCCGTCGGTGCATGCGCGCGTTCGAACGGCCCGGGTGTCGGCCCACGTGAGCGCGAGCACGAAGTCCCGATCACAGCGGGCATCCCCGGCGGGGGCGATGCGCACCCCCCCCTCGAACTCGACGGCCAGCGCGTGCAGCGAGCTCTCCAGGCGAGCGGGTACGCCGTCGAGCGCGACTTCGAGGTCCAGGCGGGCGCCGCCCGTGAGCAGCAGCGGGGGCGAGATCCGTGACGCATCGGGCACGCGGTCCGTGTCGGGGAGCACGCCGGGGCCCGTCCCCGTGTCGACGGGCCGGCCGGATAGATACCGCGGTGCGATCACGGTCGGGAACCGCCACCGCACCCGCCCGTCCTCCGCGCCCAGACGCTCGACGATCTCGAAGCGGACCACCACCTCCTGGCCCGGCGGCAGGTTCGTGACGCGGAGGGTGTGGATGTCTGCGCGCTCCTGGGTGAGCAGCGCCGCCCGCTTGCCCTGCGAGCGCGCGGCGGCGAACTTCGCCTCCGCCGCTCCTCGTTCGACGCACGCAGCGCGCACCGTGAGCTCCCCACAGCGGAGCTCACAGGACAGCACGGCGCCGCCGGACGGCACGGGAAAGAGATGCACCGCCTCCATGGGTGCCGTGAACGTGTTCCGGAACCGCTGCTCGACGACCGTACGTGCAACCACCTCCGTGATCCGGGTGCGCACGCGCACGCTCACCAGGGGCATCGCGCACTCGGACCCGGCCACGAGGGCGAGCAGCCCTCCGAGGTCACCGCATCCCTCCGCCGTGGAGCCGAGGGAGGGCGCGGAATGTACAGGGAAAGGGATCATGGTCTTGCTCCAGGGGGAAGGTGGTTGAGGAGATGGCGGAGGGTGGAGTCCACGTCGTGTCGCGAGGGGTCGATGGTCACGAGCAGGCCGGGGGCGATCTCCACGGTGACGAACCGGACCGGGCCGGTGGTCGGCACGCTGCCGGTGGCCGCGTTCCCGAGAGCCGGCCGGATCGCAGCCTCGAGCTCGGCGGTGGTCCGCCCCGCGAGCCCCCTCTGGATCTGCGCGAGCGGCTGCCCGAGCGCCTGGAGCGCCTTCGTCGCCACGACCTGCAGCAGGTGGCGGTACCCGTACCCCTCTGAACGCGGCACGCCGGGATCGGCGCGATCGAGCAGCCCCACGCTCTGGTAGTAGCGGAGCGTGCGGAGGTCCGGTCGGGGGTTGACCCTGCCGTCCGGGCGTGCGCCCGCCGGGACGGGCATCGCGTCGAGGACGTCCCCTGCGGCGTCGGCGAGGAGCTCCAGGCTCCAGCGGGTGTTCGGGGATGGGAGGCAGATGCTCATGCCGAGTACTGTAAATATGACAGTAATAACTGTCAACAAAAAGATGAATTCCCGACCCGGCGACCCCACCCGACCCGGAACCCAAAATGCGCGAATTCTCCAACTTGCAGGGCGTTTTCCGAAGGGATTTATGGATAACGTGTGGAGAAGTCGGCAGATATGCGTGGATAAGTTATGGACACATTATGTAGTGGGCCGAATCAAATAAACCCACAACATGTTGGGGCTGCGCCCTTGATTTCACCGGGGTGGGCCCATAGAATCAGGCCCCCGGTCGCGGTCATCGCCCGCCCGTCTCGTGCCTCCCGAACTCTCGGGGCGAGACCGGCGATCCGCCTCGAAGCCGTCACCCATCCCAGCGCCCCCGTTCGGAGTCCCCATGCAGATCACCCGCCGCTTCACCGCCGAGACCACCCCCGAATCCCGCGCGGCTGGCGTCTCCCCCTATTCGCTGCTCGAGTTCGCCTCCCGCCGTTCCGAGATCCGCAACCCCGACGGCAGCCTCGTGTTCGAAGCCGACGATGTGAAGGTCCCCGCTGGCTGGTCGCAGGTGGCTGTAGACATCCTCGCGCAGAAGTACTTTCGCAAGGCAGGGATTCCGGCGGCGGTGAAGCCGGCGGAGGAGAAGGGCATGCCGGCATGGCTCTCGCGCCGCGCGCCCGACGAGGAAGCGCTGGCGGGCATGAGCGAGGACCGCCGGTTCGGGCCCGAGCGCGACAGCCGGCAGGTGTTCGACCGGCTGGCGGGCTGCTGGACGTACTGGGGCTGGAAGGATGGCATCTTCTCCACCGAGGACGACGCGCGCGCCTTCTACGATGAGCTTCGGTACATGCTCGCAGCCCAGATCTGTGCGCCGAACTCGCCCCAGTGGTTCAACACGGGCCTCAACTGGGCCTACGGCGTGGACGGGCCCGCGCAGGGTCACTACTACTTCGACGAGCGCACGGGCAAGGTTCGTGCGTCGAGCAGCAGCTACGAGCGGCCACAGCCCCACGCGTGCTTCATCCAGTCGGTGGCGGACGATCTCGTGAACGACGGCGGGATCATGGACCTGTGGACGCGCGAGGCGCGCTTGTTCAAGTACGGATCCGGAACCGGCACCAACTTCTCGAAAATCCGCGGGGAAGGCGAGAAGCTCTCGGGGGGCGGTCGCAGCTCCGGGCTGATGAGCTTCCTGAAGATCGGCGACCGCGCGGCGGGCGCCATCAAGTCCGGCGGGACCACGCGCCGGGCCGCCAAGATGGTGTGCCTCGATCTCGATCACCCGGACGTCGAGCGGTTCATCGACTGGAAGGTGCACGAGGAGCAGAAGGTCGCGGCGCTCGTCACCGGCTCCAGGCTCAACCAGCGGCACCTGAACGCGATCCTCGCCGCCTGCAAGGAGACCGAGGAGCTGCAGGGCAACCACCGGTTCGACCCGCGCCACAACGCTGCGCTCCGTCAGGCGATGCGAGAGGCCCGTGCGGTCGGGGTGAATGACAACTACGTGGTTCGCACGCTGCAGTTCGCCCGGCAGGGCTACGTGGCGATCGATTTTCCGGTGTACGACACCGACTGGGACGGCGAAGGCTACGCCACCGTCTCCGGCCAGAATTCGAACAACTCGGTGCGGGTGCCCAACAACTTCATGGACGCCATGCTGCGTGACGAGGAGTGGCACCTCCGCACGCGCAACACCGGCAAGATCGTCAAGTCCATGCAGGCGAAGGAGCTCTGGGACGAGATCGCCATGGCCGCATGGGCCTGCGCCGATCCGGGGCTGCAGTTCGACACCACGATCAACGAGTGGCACACCTGCCCGGAGGACGGCCGGATCAACGCATCGAATCCGTGCTCCGAGTACATGTTCCTGGACGACACCGCCTGCAATCTCGCTTCGTTGAACCTGATGAAGTTCTACGACGTGAAGACCGGGGTGTTCGACATCCCCAGCTACCGTCACGCCATCCACCTCTGGACGATCGTGCTCGAGATCTCGGTCGGCATGGCGCAGTACCCCAGCCCGCAGATCGCCAAGTTGTCCTACGACTTCCGCACGCTCGGCCTCGGCTATGCGAACCTCGGCGCCATGCTCATGGTGATGGGCGTACCGTACGACTCCGCCGAGGGCCGCGCCATCTGCGGCGGGCTCTCCGCCGTGCTCACCGGTGACAGCTACGCCACCAGCGCGAGGATCGCCAAGGAGCGCGGGCCCTTTTCGGGGTACAAGCGAAACCGTGAGCACATGCTCCGCGTGATGCGGAACCACCGCCGCGCGGCCTACAACGTGCCGGCGACAGAGTACGAGGGGCTCACCATCCGCCCGGTGGGGCTCTCCCCGGAGAAGTGCCCCGCGGACCTGCTCGCCGCCGCCCGGAGCGCGTGGGACACCGCGGTCACCCTCGGCGAGGCCCACGGCTACCGCAATGCCCAGACCACCGTGATCGCTCCGACCGGGACGATCGGGCTGGTGATGGACTGCGACACGACCGGCATCGAGCCCGACTTCGCGCTGGTGAAGTTCAAGAAGCTCGCCGGCGGCGGCTACTTCAAGATCGCGAACGAGTCCGTGCCCCCCGCGCTCAAGCGCCTCGGCTACGACGAGGTGCAGGTCCAGGACATCCTGAACTACGCCATCGGGCGCGGCACGCTGAAGGGCGCGCCGGGCGTGAACCACGAGACCCTCCGCGCGAAGGGTTTCGACGACGGCACGCTCGCCAAGGTGGAGAAGTCGCTCCCCAGCGCGTTCGACATCAAGTTCGTGTTCAACCGCCACAGCCTCGGCGAGGCGTTCTGTCGGGACGTGCTCGGCCTCACCGGCTCCCAGCTCGGGGAGCCGAGCTTCGATCTGCTCGAAGCCATCGGGTTCAGCCGCGGCCAGATCGACGCCGCGAACGCCTACGCCACCGGGACGATGACGCTCGAGGGGGCCCCCGGCCTGAAGGCCGAGCACCAGGCGGTGTTCGACTGCGCCAACCGCTGCGGGCGCGGCGGAGTGCGATACATCAGCTACGAAGCTCACATCCGCATGATGGCCGCCTGCCAGCCGTTCATCTCGGGCGCCATCTCCAAGACCATCAACATGCCCAACGACGCGACGGTCGAGGACGTGAAGCAGGCGTACCTGATGTCCTGGCGCCTCGGCATCAAGGCCAACGCGATCTACCGCGATGGTTCCAAGCTCTCCCAGCCGCTCTCGTCGATGTTCGCGAGCGACCTGTTCGCCGCCGTCGATTCCGCCGAGCCGGTCGTGACGCGCACCCCGGGCGAGCTCCCCTCCCAGGAGGCATTCTTCCAGCAGGCGCCCGGCGAGCAGGCCATGCAGATGGCGGAGCGCGTCATCATCCGCTACCTCGCCAAGCGCCGTCGCCTGCCAGACCGTCGCAAGGGCTACACCCAGAAGGCGAACGTCGGCGGCCACAAGGTCTTCCTGCGCACCGGCGAGTACGATGACGGCGCGCTCGGCGAGATCTTCATCGACATGCACAAGGAGGGCGCGGCTTTCCGAAGCCTGATGAACAGCTTCGCCATCGCCATCAGCATCGGCCTGCAGCACGGCGTGCCGCTCGAGCGGTTCGTGGACCAGTTCCTGTTCAGCCGCTTCGAGCCGAACGGGCTGGTCAAGGGCAACTCGCGCATCAAGATGGCGACGAGCGTGATCGACTACCTCTTCCGTGAGCTGGCGATCAACTACCTCGGGCGCAACGATCTCGCGCACGTCGATCCCGAGGCGCTCCGCCACGACACGCTGCACAACGAGGATGAGCCCGCGTGGTCAGATGAGGAGGTCATGCCCATCCGGAGCGTCATGATCAACGAGTCCGCGATCAACGTGGACGCCGCGCCGCCCGTCAGCGCGGTGGTTGCATCGCCGGCTCCCCGGGCCCCCGATCTGCACGCCTCGGCCCCTCACGGCAAGAGCATGAGCCGGGTTGCCTCGGCGATCCGCGACGCCAAGGCCCAGGGCTACGAGGGAGACGCCTGCCCGGAGTGCAGCGCGATGACCATGGTGCGCAACGGCACGTGCCTCAAGTGCATGACCTGCGGCGGCACGAGCGGCTGCTCCTAGAGCTCCCCCCTGGAGGCGGACCAGGCCCTGCCCAGCAGGAACTGGAAGGGCAGGTGCAGGCGCCCTGCCCATGCCCGTTCGTTGTGGATGGCGTCCGGGAAGCTGAAGTGCATGAGGTCGATCCCGAGGCGCCAGCCCCGTGCCACCAGCAGGTCCCGCATGGCGTTGGTGTCGTTGTAGTTGTCCTGTGGCCAGCCGCTGTCGAGGTAGAACTGCACCGGGCGGTGCACGCTGCGCGCGATGTCCTCGAAGAGGTCGTTCTGGTGTCCGAACGTGCTCGAGAGGCACGCCGCCTTGCCAAAATGCTCCGGGTGGTGCCACGCGAGGCGGAAGGCGGCGACCGCGCCCAGTGAGGATCCCATCACCACCGTGCTCTCCGGACCGGGCCGGGTGCGGAGCTGCGAGTCCATCAGCGGCTTGAGGGTGTTGACCATGAACCGGCTGTACGCCTCAGAGCCCGGCCATGTGTACTCCCTCATGCGGTCTTCCGGGGCGACTCCGATGACGATCGCCTTGCGAATCGCGTTCATGTCGTCGAGGCGATCCATCGTCTCGTCCACCTCCCACTCCTCGCCGGAGAACGCCTCCTGGGGGAAGAAGAGGTTCCTTCCATCCTGCATGTAGATGACGGGGAACCGGCGGAGCGTGTTCTCCTCGTATCCGGGGGGGTAGTAGATGCGGATCGTGTGCGTGCCGGTCTCGTCGTCGATGCGCTGCACGTCTGAGACCTGCCCGCGGACCGGCGCGTGAAACAACGGGTAGATGTGCGGATCCGGGTCCCACCGGGTGATCACGTAGTCGGGCCCCGCGGACCACGTCAGCGAATCGCCATCCTGCAAACAGGGCTTCACCGCGATCGTGGCGGCCTCGAACGCGACCTCGAAGGTCGCTCCCTCGGCGTTCGAGTGGATGGGCTCGATGTCTTCTTCCCAGTCCGTCTGCGTGCGAAGCACGAGCCGACCGGTGGTCAACGGGTAGGTGACGAGAATGCGCATGGCCACGCCTAACGCCGGGCCCGCTCCGGTGAAACCGCTCGTGCTGCGGGGGCGGTGGCCGGATAACGCAGGTGCATGCCTACCCTTGACTCCCTCGAACTCGTCCAGGTCTTTCCCGTCAGCCCGTCCACGCTCCTCGCCCGCTGGCTCGACCCGACCTGGCACGCCCGGTTCACGGGCGGGGCCGAGGCGAGCATCGAGGCGGTCGTCGGCGGAAGGTACACCGCGTGGGATGGCTACATCGAGGGCGCCACGATCGAGCTTGGACCGGCGCGGATCGTGCAGACCTGGCGGACGGGCGATTTTGCGGAGGGCGACGCGGACAGTCGGTTGGAGCTCGTGGTCGAGCCGGCCGGCGCCGGCACGCGGCTCACCCTGCGGCACACCGGGATCCCTGCTGGCCAGGGGGAGATGTACCGGCAGGGCTGGGAGGACCACTACTTCGTACACATGCGTGAGGTTCTGGGCGGATAGCTCGCGGCGTTGCAGGCCAAAAAGGCCCAGCGCCCGAAGCCGCACATGACGACTTCGGGCGCTGGTGGGTGGCTACGACCGGCTACTTTCCGCCGCCCGCCTTCTTGGCGTCGTCGGCGGCCTTCTTGGCCTCGTCCGCCTTCTTCTTCTCCTCGGCCTTCAGGATGTCCTTGAGCTGGAACTTCGTGGCGTAGTCCAGCTTCTCCTGGTGCGCGTCGATCACCGTCACGGCGATGCCCTCCTTGTCGAAGAGCGGCTTGATCGCCGAGGCCGGGCCCGTGGCGGTGACCACCTCGTGGCCGACGCAGCGGGGCAGTTGGGCCTTCATCTGCGCGGGGGTGACGGAGACGAACGCGTCGGCGTAGCGGTTGTAGTAGTCGAACGTGTCCGCGCGCGCGATGACGCCGAACAGGCGGTTGGCCATCTGGGCGGTGGACTGCTGGCCGATCGCGTACTGCTGGGCCTCGCCGTACTTCACCAGTGTCGCCTGGTAGGCGTCGATGGCCGGTGCGTCGGGCTTGTCCGGCCCGGCGGCGGCCTCGCCGAGCTCGAGCATGTTCTTCACGGCGATCGCCGCAAAGTTGTTCTGGACGAGGCTCTCCATCCCAAGGGTGTTCATCCCGCCCTGGTAGTCCCCCGCAAAGGCGTAGGCGCCGTACGACGCGCCAGTGTTCTCACGCAGGTCGTTCCAGATCTTCTGGGAGAGGACACCCGCGAGCACGCGGCTGGCCGCCCTGTCCTGCACCGACTTCACGGGCTCGAGCTGGCAGAGGTAGTTCACCTGCGTCTGCGAGGCGGAGGGCCTGTCGACGACGAGCACCGTGCGCGTCGGCGGGGTGTTCGGCTCGGCGAGCATGTTCGAGGCCTTCAGCTCGCCCGCCTTCCCCGGGTGCCAGCCCTTCCAGCTCTCCAGGTAGGTCTCGGCCGCCAGCTTGACATCCGCCGCTGCGACGTTGCCGACCACGAGCAGGGTTGCGTTGGTGGGCTGCAGGACGGCGCTCCAGAACTGCTCGACCTGGGAAGAGCCCCACGTGTTCATGGTGTCGTAGTCGCCATGGTTGAGCGTGCGGCCGAGGAAGTGGTCCCCGAAGAGGAGCGACTTCTGCTTCACGTCCGCCCAGTACTGCTCCTCCGCCATGGAGTCGAGGATGTCGCGCTTGCGGGCCTTCACCCAGTCGATGCGGCCGTTGGTGTCGGGGAGCAGCCCGTCGAGGCGGGTGCGCAGCACGTACAGCTGATCGGCGGCGTTCCCCGCCGAGCCGGAGCTCGAGAAGGTCGTCGTGGTGTCGTCCACGGTGGAGTCGTCGAAGGAGGCGACACGCAGGTCGTCGACCGCGGCGTACGTGGTGTTTGTGGTGCTGGCCTCGGCAAAGTCGGCCTGCATGCCCATGTTCTTGCCGCCGTTGAAGATCAGGCGTTCCTGGACGAGCGGCCCGTTGCTGTACGGCAGGACGGCGACCTTGAGGCCGTTCTTGAGGGTGAACTGCTCGAGGTGCGACACGTCGGGCGTGACGAGCGTGTGCCTGAGGAAGTCGTTGGTGAGCGTCTTCTCGTCGAGCAGGCTCGTGGCGCGGTCCGAACGCTGCTCGCCGGCGTACACGGCGTCGGAGCTGTCGGTGGTGACGTCGCCTTCCTCGTAGGGAGCCATGACGAGCGCGATGGCCCGCTGGCGGGTGATGTACTTCTCGGCGAAGTCACGCACCTTGACGCTGGTCATCCCGTTGATGGCGTTGAAGTTGTCCGAGAAGTAGCGGAGCGAGCCGGAGTAGTGGGCGTACTGCGCAGCCTCGGTGACGCGCTGCGATCCCAGCGAGGCGATCAGATCGACGGTCTGGAGGATGCTGGCCTGGTACTGCTGCATGCCGCGCGTGAAGTACTGCTCGGTGAGCTTGCGGATCTCCTCGTTCTCGTCCTGCTCCCACTGGTGGTACAGGCCGTCGAGCGCCGAGTTGATGGTGGACTTGCCGTCGTCGCTCGCAGGGATCTCGATGAAGCAGAAGACCGCGCCGCCCTCCTTCTGGGGGTTCGGGCCGCACTGCACGCCCTTCTGGTCCTTGTCGCGCCCGTACTGCCAGTCCGGGTTGATCTCCTGGTAGATGGCGTTCTGCAGCCCGTTCGCGACGAGGTTCTGCAGGATGTCGTTCTCCAGCACGCGGCCGCCCGGCGTGGACCACGCGAGCACCACCAGCTTCTTCTTGACCGGACCGTGAACGACGTCGATCTTCGCGAGCCCGCCCTTCACTTCGATCGGAGCGACGGGCGGCGGGGGCTCGACGAGCTTGCCGCTCACGTGCCCCGTCGGGTTCGGGTTCAACACGATCTGGGCCTTCGGGTTCGCGGGGTCGACCATGAGGTCGGTGCCGAGCGCCTGGAGGTACTTCGGCGTGTCGGCAAGCTTGAAGTCGCCGACGACGAAGATGGTCGTCTTGTCCGGGCCGTAGTTCTCCTTGGTGAATTTCTGCACATCTTCGATGTTGATGGCGTTCAACGAGTCGTTGTTGCCGATGCCCGCGTAGGCGGCACGCCCGTAGGGGTGCGACTGCGGGAAGAGCCGAGTGAACACCTGGCCGAACACCGCGCCGGTGTTGTTCTCGTAGCGGAAGCGCAGCTCGTTTCGGATGACCTCGCGCTCGACCACGAGCACGTCCTGCGAGACGCCCGTGACCGGGCCGCGCTGCCGCATGCCCTCGAAGCTCATGAGGATGGGGAGCTTGTCCGCAGGAGCCACGGTCATGTAGCAGGTGAGGTCGTCCGCGGTGAACGCGTTGATGACCCCGCCCATCTCCTCGAGGAGGTCCCAGATCTTGGGGAAGGAGCTCTTCCCGTCGGCCTGCAGCTGGTGCGAGCGGAACCAGAGATGCTCGACGACGTGCGCAATCCCCTCCTTGCCGGGGGGATCGGAGGTGGAGCCGCGGTCGGTGACCGACGTGATGGAGACGACGGGCTGGGTATGGTCCTCCTGGAAGACGACGCGCAGCCCGGACGGGAAGTTGTAGTCCTCGAGCACCGGGTCGGCGCCCTTGAGCGAAAGCGTCATGGGTGCCTTCGGGACGTTGTCGGCGAGGGCAGCGAGGGGAAGGCCGATGAGGCCGAGGCCGAACATCGCGAGCACGTGACGGGACTTCATGAACACTCCACGCAAGGGAAAGGAGCGCCCCCGAAAGGGACGCGGCTTGGAGGCTAACGCATAAGCGGGGGCTGTGCTTCCGGGCTATGATGACCACATGAAGGTCCCCGCCTCCCTGCGCCGACGATTGCCGTGGGCCGTCCTCGTGGTGGCCCTCGCGGGCGGCGCCGCCGGATGGTACTGGCAGCACCAGCATGAGCGGGGGCTCGCGGATCGCCCCATGGCCGACATTCCCAAGGCCGAGTACGAGAAGTGGATGCAGGACCTGGGGTACGTTGATTGAGCGCCGGGCATGCGTAGCGCGCCGTTCACGATCCTCGTCATCGCGGTCTTCGTCGTACTGCTCGGCCTGCAGTTGGCGCTCGCGCACGGGTGGGTGCGGTCTGCACCGGCGCCCCTGGCGGCGCTGCCCAGTGAGGCGATGGCCATCCCGCCGAAGCCTGCGGGCCAGAAGCCCGCTGCGGGGGCGCCCGGTGAGGGCGACGGCGACCGCAGGCTGACCTTCGAAGCCTGCGCAGGCATGGCCGCCGCCGTGCAGGATGTGTGCTGGCAGGCGCTCGCCCGGCAGCAGGCCGAGGCGGACGCACAGGGCGCGCTGATCGTCTGCTCCCAGGTGGTGGACGCCGAGCTTCGGCTCGAGTGCGTCGACGACGTCGCCGAAGCCACGACGCTCACCGATCGGTCGGGTGCCGAGCAGATCTGCGCGGGCGTACAGGACCGCAAGTGGCGGGGCCAGTGCTGGTTCGGGGTAGGGCTCGCCTGGGCCGAGACCGACCCGGACTACGCGCTCTCCCGCTGCGATCATGCCGAGGCCTTCGAGCGCTTCTGCCGGCATGACGTCGTCGGTGAGGTGAGCCTCGTGGACCTGGATGCGGGCGTCGCGTTCTGCACGCGCGGGGAGACCGAGCACGCAGACGACGAGCTCACCCGGAAGACCTGCTGGCATGGCATCGCGAAGTACCTGGCCCGACGGGACGCCCAGGAGGCCGCAGCGGCGTGCGGACGCGCCACGGAGCGCTGGCGGGGAACCTGCTTCCACGGGCTCGGGTGGGGCGCATCCGAGCGGGATCCCGACGCCGCCCTGGACGCCTGCCACGGGTTCGGCGCGTACGCGGACTACTGCACGCAGGGCGTGGCCCACGAGTTGAAGCGGGTGGACCCGACGCGTGCGCAGGCCCTTTGCGAGGCGATCCGGACGCCGGCCGTGCGAACTCGATGCCTGGAGTTCGTGGGAAGGTAGCCGCGGGCGCAAAAGCTCGGCTGCCCTTCGCTTCGCGCCCGGTTTGCGCTAAGACACGCGGCGTGCTGTTCGTCGTCCAGATCGTCGCCCTCGGCCTCGGGCTCGGCCTCGCGGCGCTGTGGCCGCGGGAGGCCCGGCCGCTGCTCAACCGGGAGTCGCTGGTCAACGTGCTCACGGGCGCTGGACTATATGGCTTGAAGCTCGTGATTGGGCTCACCGGCGTCCTTGGCCTGAACGCCGGGTGCTTTGCGGTGGGCGGCCTCACCACCGGGCCCATCCAGGCCCTCTTCGCGTTCCTGGTCGTGGATCTCGCGCGCTACTGGCTGCACCGGATGCACCACCGGGTCGCCTTCTTCTGGCAGTTCCATCGCGTCCATCATTCGGTGCGCTCGCTCGACAGCACGGCGGGCTTCCGGATGCACCTCGTCGACTTCGTGCAGCTCTCGATCCTGCCGGTCCTGCTCTTCGGCGTGCTGTTCGACACCACCCGCTGGGAGTGGTGGGCGGTCCCCGTCGCGATGATCCCCGGGGTGGTCGCCGATGCGCTGGAGCACAGCAACACGCGCTGGGCCCCCCGCAACCGGGCGCTCCTGTACCTGTTCAACAACCCCCTGTTCCACAGCTGGCACCACGTGCGTGACGCCATCCTGTGCGACGGGAACTACGCAAACGCGCTCCCCGTGTGGGATCTGCTGTTCCGGTCGAACGTGACCCGGCCGGCGCCGCCCGATGCCCTCGGGCTCCCGGAGGACCAGGACCTCGCGTCCGACGCGCTGGGTCTGCAGCTCCTTCGCCGGGCCCACCCGTGAAGCTCGCTGCAATCCTGGTGCTCACCGTGCTCGGGCTCGGTGCGGTCTTGTGGGGGATCGACCCCGAGGTGGTGCGTCAAAGCCTGCGAGACTTCGACTGGCGCAGCTTTGCCGTGGCCTGGTGCTGCTACTGGTGCACGCAGGTGATGCGCTCGTGGCGGCTGCAGGCGCTGCTCACCCGCCCCGTGCCGTTCTGGCGGGTGATGAGCATCATGAGCCTCGGCTTCCTGGCCATCAACGTGATTCCCTTGCGAATGGGAGAGCTCGTCCGGCCCACCCTGCTCACGGATGAGGGCGTGCCGTTCGGGGAAGGCATGGCGGCGATCTTCCTGGAGCGCCTCGCGGACATCCTGATGCTGCTCATCCTCCTCGTGAGCGTCGGCTTCATGGTCGAGCTCCCACCTGCGGGCATCGTGGTGGGCGGGACCGATGTGATCGCCGCGGGCCAGCATCTTTTTGGCGTCAGCGTGGCGGGGGGGATGATCGCCCTGATCCTGCTCGCGGTCCTGGGGGAGCGGGCGCTGCGCTACACCGATCCGCTGCCGGCCGGGCAGCTGGTTCGTCGCTTCGTGGAGGGCATACACAAGCTCCTCGCGGACCCGCTGCGCCTGGTCCGGGTGCTCGGCTTCACCGCGATGAACTGGTTCGTCACCTTGCTCGCGGTGTGGGCGATGCTGGCGGCTTCGCCCGGCCTGCCGAGCCACTTCGGCGCAGCGGTCTTCGTCTGGACGCTCACGGTGGCCGGGGTCGCCGCGGTGCCCACTCCGGGCTTCTTCGGTGGGTTCGAGGCCCTCTGCGTGGCCGCGCTGCTGGTGCTCGGCGCCGACGGGGACAAGGCCCGCACCTTCGCGCTGCTGCTGCACCTCGGGCAGTTCGGATTCACCGTGGCGATCGGCGGCTACTACATCCTGCGGGAGGGGTTGAGCCTCGGTGAGCTCGTGCGCCGGGCATCGTCGCGCGCCTGAGCCGGGTTAGCCGCGTTGCGTGTCTGAACGTCGTCATCCGCCCCGCGCCTCCTCGCACCCCGGGCACCCGGGCCCGGCGCGTCCGCCCGCTCCGAAGAGCATGCCAGAAGCCTCCGGCGACCGGCTGGAGGGCCGCAACGTGGTGCTCGAAGCGCTGCTGCGAAAGCGCCGCAAGGTGCTCCGCATCTGGCTCGACGCCGGCGCGAAGGTGGGGTCCGATCCCGGCGACAAGGTCCGCCAGATCATCGAGCTCGGGGGCACGCGGGTCATGCGCGTGGACCGCCAGATGCTCGACCGCATGAGCGTGACCGGCGTGCACAACGGGGTCATCGCCGAGGCCGAACCGTTCCCCGAGCTCACCGTCTCCGAGGTGCTGGAGACGGCGATCCGCGGGGGGCGGGATGCCTGCTTCGTGCTGATCGACGAGGTGCAGTACGAGCACAACCTGGGGGCGATCCTCCGGTCTTCGCTCGGCGCGGGGGTCGATGCGGTGATCATCCCGGTGCAGCGCGGGAAGGGCCTCACGCCCGTGGTGCAGCGCGTGAGCATGGGCGGCGCGGAGGCGGTGCCGGTGATCCGCGAGGGGATCAGCTCGGCGCTCGCCCAGCTCCACCGCGCCGGGTTCCTGATCGTGGGGGCCGACATGGACGGTGTGGCGCCCTGGGCCCTGCCGCTCTCGGGCTGCGTGGCCTTCGTTCTCGGTGGGGAGGACAAGGGGTTGACCGATCCGGTGCGGAAGCGCTGCGACGCCATCGTGGGCGTCCCGCTGGCGGGTGGACTCGAGAGCCTGAACGTGAGCGTCACGGCGGGCGTGTTGTTGTTTGAGCGGGTGCGGCAGCGCGCCGCGAGGAGTTGACCATGGATCTGGCAGTCGTCACAGGGGCTTCGAGCGGGATTGGGGCAGACTCGGTGCGCAGGCTCGTGGAGCTCGGCTACACCGTGGTCGCCGGGGCGCGCAGGCTCGACCGCGTGCAGGCGTTGGCCGCGGAGTTCCAGCCGGGGGCTGTCGAGGCGGTGCACCTGGATGTGACCGACGAGGCGAGCGTCGTCGCCCTCGTCGCGCACATCGGAGATCGTCCGCTCCACGTGCTCGTCAACAACGCAGGGCTCTCCCGCGGCCTGGAGCGGCTGGAGAACGCGCCGGAGGAGCACTGGCGCACGATGTTCGAGACCAACGTGCTGGGGCTCTACCGGGTCACCAAGGCGCTGATGCCGTCGATCCGTCGCGCTTTCGGCGTCCCGCGGAGCACGCCGCGAGGCGAGATCCCCGGCCACGCCCACATCGTGAACATCGGCAGCATCGCCGGGTTCGACACCTACGTCGGCGGCTCCGGCTATGCAGCCTCGAAGCACGCTGTTCGTGCGATCTCCCAGACCCTGCGACTCGAGCTTCACGGTGACCCGGTGCGCATCACCGAGATCAACGCCGGCCTCGTGGAGACCGAGTTCAGCCTCGTGCGCTTCGACGGAGACGCCGAGAAGGCCGCCAAGCCCTACGCCGGGATCGACCCGCTCGTCGCCGCCGACATCGCCGATCTCGTGCACTTCGCCGTCTCTCGCGCGCCCCACGTCAACCTCGACGAGATCGTGGTCCGCCCCGTCCGGCAGGCACGGGTGACCCTGGTCGCGCGGAGGTAGGGCGGTTGGGGGGGCGGCGGGCTCGGCCCGTCTGGCATCCGGCCCCGCAGTCGTTCCGCCGCTGAATCTCCTCGCTACTTCGCCACCGCGTACTGTGGGGAGGTGTCCGTACGCGCCCACGCTCGCGCCTCCGGCCAGCTCACGCCCACGGCGCGCCGCGGGAGGCCGGCCATCTTCGCCGTCTCGAAGAAGCCCTCCAGCGTGCGGAACATGTAGCTGGTGTCGATCCAGCAGGCGCGCATGCAGCCCTCACAGCCTCCGGCCTCCATCTGGCGGCGTCGCTCGTACAGTTCGCTGTTCCAGTATTCCTCGAACCCGGGGTCGAGGAAGGACAGGTGCTGCTGCTCGGTGCGGTGGCAGATGGTGAACTGTCCGTTCGGTGCCACGCTGAAGTAGAGGCGCCCGGCGTCACAGCCCTCCATCGGGAATCGCCCGGTCTTGAGGTAGTTGCGGCTCGCGTTCAGGTAGGGAGTGCTGTTCAGGATGGGCCAGCCCTCACGCTTCATCTGCACCAGGGTGTCGTAGGCTGTGTCGATCCGGCTGTTCACGTGCTCCGCGTTGGTGTCCACCGCCATCTCGGGCCGATAGCGCACGAACCGGGCCTCCCAGTTCCGAACACCGTCCTTCGGGTCTGCCAGCAGCTCCACCGGCAGGAAGCTCACGTGGAACCCGATCGCCTTCGCGAACCGGACGATGTCGGGCAGCTCCTCCAGGTTCAGGTTCGAGACGACGCAGTTGATGCTCGGCAGGCCGTGGTCTCCGCCCTTCGTCTCGGCGAGGAGCCGGGAGATCAAGGCCATCGAGCCCACGGCGTCGTCCCAGCTCCCCTGCTTCTCGCAGATGTAGTCGAACCGCTCGCGGTACAGCGAGTCGAGCGAGATGGAGAAGTTGCGCACTCCGTTCTTGACGCACCGCTCGATGCGCTCGGGGGGCACGCCAACGCCGTTGGTGAGCACGCGCACGTTCAGCCCCGCCTTCACGAAGAGGGCCGCGGCGTCCTCGAGGTACTCGCACGAGAACGGCTCGCCCCCGCCGATCGAGAGCTGCACGACGCCGAGGCGTGCCATCCGTTTCGCCATCTCGTCGATCTGTCCCAGATCGAGCTCCTCCTTGCGGTTCCCGTACCGCCAGATCCCGCACATCTTGCAGGTCAGGTTGCATCGGTGGGTGATCCCGAAGTGGGCGTACACGGGCACCCGACGGGTGACGAACGCGCGCGCAACGCGGAGGGACTGCGAAGTACCGAGCTTCATGCTGCGCTCCGGGAGATCGGGGTTCGGGCCTGGGCCAGCCGCGAGAGCACGGCATCCGGGTTCAGGTTGAGCAGGTAGTTGTACTCCACCAGGGGTGCGATCGCGCACGCGCGGCACGGCTGGTCGAGCAGCGCTGAAAACGCAGCTTCAAAACCTGTATCTCGCGCGTTCGGGGCGTCCGCCGCCGGACGCACGACACAGGGGAGCACTGTGCCGTCGGCATCCACCACGCAGTGCAGGTTCCCCGCGCTGCACAGAACGTCCTCGTGGGAGGCGGCCCGGACGATCTCGTTCAGGTCCGGCCAGGTCTGGAGGTACCGGAGCGTCTTGGCGGAGACCCCGATGGGGCGCCCGGCGGCTTGTGCTTCGAGCAGCCACGCCAGGAGTTCCCGGATCTCGTCCGGCTGCAGGCGCAGGCGGCGTGCCGCGCGCGAAGCGAGCGGGGCCTCCCCGTGCAGAAGCTGGAAGAGCGCTGTCCCGCCGACGGATTCGGCCACGCCGATCGCGTCCTCGAGGTCACTCACGCTCCGGTTGGCCGTACACAGCGTTGTCACGGTGCTCACCGGGATCCCCGCGGCGTGGGCGGCTCGCAAGCCCGCGATGCCCCGCTCGTGGCTCCCCGGCTCGTGCACGCTGTCATGCGCCGCTTCCCCCCCCTCGATCGGGACCAGCACCTGCCCGAGTGCCCCCAGGAACCGCGCCCGCTGGGCGAGCCTCCCGCCGTTCGTCTCGAGCGTGGTGGCGATGCCCAGGGCCGAGCAGCGGTCGACGAGATCGCCGATGTCGTCCCGCATGAGGGGCTCTCCGCCCGTGAAGCACACGCGGACGCACCCGAGCCGGGCGGCGTCGTCGAGCACGGTCACCCACTCTGCGGTGGTCAGCTCGGGTTTGGAGCTGTTGGGCATGCCACAGCCACTGCACAGGGCGTCGCACCGCCAGGTCACCCGGGCGGTCAGGGCCAGGGGCATGCGGTGGCCGGTCAGGCGGTACCGGAGCGCCCCGATCACGCCCCGGCGGTAGGGCCCCCGCGGAGCGCGGCGTGACGTTGCGCTCACGGAGTTCTCCCGATTTCCAGGCAGGCCGAGCGGACGGCCTCCACCATGTGCGCGAGGTCCCGCTCGTCGAGGCTGGGGTGCACGGGAACGTGGAGCTGGGTCCGCTTGATCTCGGCGGCGTTCGCACAGGGTCGGCGGAACTTCGGAAAAAGCGGGTGGTCCGAGCAGTCGTTCATGTACCCGGTCGTCGTGTCGACGCCGCGCTTGCGGAGCGCGGCCATCAGGTCGTCCCGGCGCTCGTGGTGGACCACGAAGCTCATGTAGATGGGCTCGGCGCCCTCGGGGTACTCGGGCACGGTGAGGTTCGGGACGTTCGCGAGGTGGTCGTCCAGGAACCGCCCGTTTCGGGCACGCGAGGCGTTCAGCCCGTCCACGCGAGCCAGTTGCTGCAGCCCCACTGCGGCCTGTACGGCGCGCGGCCGGTTCTGCTGGAAGCTCTTCGGCAGCTCGGCGTAGAGCACCTCGGGCTCGCCGAACCGGTCGTGGATGGGGTCGTCCCCGAGCTTGTTCCCCAGCACGATCACCGGGTGCAGGGTGAGCGGGTAGACCAGCGGGTGGGTCGCCACCTTCATCGCGAGGCCAGTGATGGCCTCCTTGCGGGCGCGCGCGAGCGGCGCGGGCGCGCCCGCGTCGATGGTAGCCCGGATCCGCTCGGCGACGTCATCGTCGTCGGTGGTCACCATCGCGCCGGTGAGCGTGGTCATGTTCTTGGTCAGGCCGAAGGTGTAGTAGGCGGCGTCGCCGAACGATCCTACCCGGAGCCCCTTGTAGCGGGCGCCGGTGGACTGCGCGCAGTCCTCGATCACCTTGATGCCGTGCCGACGTGCGATGGAGCAGATGCGGTCGAGGTCGCAGGGCGTACCGTACAGGTGCGTGGGCACCACGGCGCGGGTGTTCGGGGTGATCGCCGCCTCGAACGCGGCGGGGTCGAGCACGTGGCTGCGGAGCCCCACGTCGGCGAAGACCGGGGTCACTCCGGCGGTCACCGCGATCGACGGGATCGCGAAGTACGTGAGTCCGGGGATGACGACCTCGTCGCCCGGCCCGATCCCGTGTGCCTTCAGGATCAGGTAGAAGGCATACCGCGCGCTCGGCGTCATGACCGCGTGCTTCACACCGATGAACCTTGCGAACGTGCGCTCGAACTCCTGGACCTTCGGAGCATCCTCGGGTGGGTGCGCGATGAGCCGGGCGGAGGTGAGCGCGTCCTTCAGCGAGAAGCTGGGGCTGAAGCGGGGAATGCGGCCAAAGTACATGACGATCCGGACGGTACCCGGCAACGTACAGCATACGCGCCGGTGGGTCTATCTGCGGGTAGATGGGTGGTAGCGGGGGGTACGACTGCCCGGATCGAATGTGAAGGGGCTTCGGGTGCTTACCCTTCTATGCGTTCCCGCCCACCCCAGAGCTCCTTTGACGGCTTTGCCCCCTCGCTCGTCGCCCTCGCTGTCCCTGCGCATCCTTTTGCTCGGCGCCTTCTCCGCGGCGTTCTGGCTGGTTCGCCCCTTCGCCGACGCGCTCCTGATCGCCTCCGTGGTGGCTCTGCTGGCCTGGCCGTTGCACGCCAGGATCCTCCGGGTCCCCCGCATGCGAGACGCGCTCGCCACCGCGCTCACCGTCCTGCTGCTCACCGTCGTCGCGGTAGGCCCGGCTGGGGGGCTGGTCTGGCTCGCCAGCCGGGAGCTCGTCACGCTGGCGATGCAGCTCACGGGCGCGCTGGATGCCGGGGGGCTCGATGGGTGGGTGCGGTCGGCCGACCAGACCGCTCTGGGGGAATGGGTGATCGATCGTGCTGGCGGCGCCGATGCATTCGCCGCCACGCTCTCCGCCGCCGTGCGGGACGCGTCCATGAACGTGGCGGCTTCGGTCGGGCAACTCGTCCCCGGGCTCGTGGGAGTCACAGCGCGGGTGATCGTGAAGTTCGCGATCTTCTACCTCGCGCTCGCGACGCTGCTGCACCGCGGTACGGAGCTGGGGGCGTGGGTCACGCGGATGAGCCCCCTGCCTCCGAGCCAGACCGCGCGCCTGTTCGACGTGTTCTCCGGGCTCGCCCGCAACGTCGTCCTCGCTGCGGTGGTCACAGCCTGCGTCCAGGGGGTGGTGGCGGGGATCGGGTATCGGCTCGCCGGGGTCGACCGTCCCATCCTTTTTGCCCTGCTCACCGGCGTCCTGTCGTTCGTTCCGCTCGTCGGCACCCTCGTGGGGTGGGGCCCGGTCGCGCTCCTGCTCTTCCTGAACGGGCGTGGCGGTGCGGCCCTCTTCGTTGTGGCATGGAGCCTCGCGCTGACCGGCACGGTCGACAACCTGATCAAGCCGTTGATCGTCCGCGGGAACAGCCACATGCCCACGCTGCTCGTTTTTCTGGGGGTGTTCGGCGGCCTCGCGTGGTTCGGACTGACCGGAGTCTTCGCGGGGCCGATGATCATGGCCTTCCTGCTCACCTTGTTGACGTTCTACGACGAGAGCACGGCCGCCGTGGCGCCGGTGGGCGAGGCGTAGCCCCCCTCAGAACCTCCACCCCGCGCCAACCGCCAGGATCGGCGTGTGCACGAACCCCACGAGGTCATCGTGCAGCACGCTCTCCGCCTTCTTCTCGAGGTTCGCCTCATAGGTCTGGAACGGCCAGTAGACCTCGAACTGCGGATCGACGGCGGTGGTGGCTGCGATCGTGCGGGAGTAGCCCACGTCGACCTGAAGGTGCACGTGTTTGCGGATGACGAACTCCCAACCCACGCTGCCCTCCAGGCGGTGAAGCGTGGCGTGGGCCTCGTAGTCGAGCCCCGGGTCGGGCATCCACGAGAGGTCGTACCCCGTGACCGCGGAGAGCACCTGGGTGCCTGTCAACCCGCCGCCGAGGCCGACGAAGCCGTAGCCCACCTCGAACACGAAGCCGGCCTTGCGAACCGGTCTCCAGCCGAGGTGCGCCGAGACCAGCAGCGAGTTGTGCAGCATGGTCTCGATCAGATCAGCGGTGTCCCGGTCGTACCAGTTGTTGGCCACCGCGGTGTCGTCGATCGTCTGGAGGTAGGGATCGGGCAGGATCCCGGCCGAGATGCTGAGCCGCAGGCGCCCCGGGACCTCCAGGGTGCTCCGGGCCCCGACCACGGTGGGAAACGACGTGTAGGCGTCGATGGAGACGTGGACGGGATCGGCGTTGTGGAGCGGCACGGCCGCGAGTCTACACCCGCTCGAACACCGCCGCGGCGCCCATGCCGCCGCCGATGCACATGCTGACGACGCCATAGCGCGCGTTGCGGCGGGGCATCTCGTGCAGCAGGGTCGCGGTGAGCTTCGCGCCGGTGCAGCCGAGCGGATGGCCGAGGGCGATGGCGCCGCCGTTCACGTTGACGATCTCGGGATTCAGGCCGAGCGTGCGCACGCAGGCGAGCGACTGGGAGGCGAACGCCTCGTTGAGCTCGACGAGGCCGATGTCCTCCTTCTTGATCCCGGCCTTGGCGAGCGCCTTGGGGATCGCCTCGATCGGCCCGATGCCCATGAGCTCCGGTGCGACGCCCGCGACCTGGTAGCTGCGCAGGATGCCGATGATCGGGAGGCCGAGGCGCTCTGCGACCTCACGGGCGGCGATGATCGTGACAGCGGCGCCGTCGCTGGTCTGGGAGCAGTTGCCTGCGGTGACGGAGCCGTCGGCCTTGAACGCGGGCTTGAGGCGCGCGAGACCCTCCAACGACGTGTCGGCGCGGGGCCCCTCGTCGGTGGCGAACGAGATCTGCTTCCAGGTCCCCTCTACGTTCACCTGCGTCTCGATGGGCACGATCTCGTCCACGAACCGGCCGGCCTTGATCGCAGCGGCAGCCTTCTGGTGCGAGCTCACTGCGAACGCGTCCTGGTCCAGACGCGAGATGTTGTACTTCGTGGCGACGAGCTCCGCGGTGATGCCCATGGGCGTGTAGGCCTCGGGGCGCCGCTCGACGAGCGCGGGGTTCGGGCTCGGCTTCTGGCCGCCCATCGCGAGCACGCTCATGCTCTCGATGCCGCCGGTGAGCGCGATGTCCTGCCAGCCTGCCGCGATCGCCGCCGCGCCTTGTGCGAGCGACTGCAAGCCGGAGGAGCAGAACCGGTTCACGGTGACCGCCGGGACGCTGTCGGGGAGACCGGCGATGAAGCTCGCGATGCGGGCGACGTTCATTCCCTGCTCGGCCTCCGGGGTGGCCGTGCCGATGATCACGTCGTCGATCGCGGCGGGGTCGAGCTTCGAGACGCGGGTGAGCGCGCCCTTCATCACCTGCCCGAGCATGTCGTCGGGGCGGGTGTCCTTGAGGCTGCCGCGAGGGCTCTTGCCGACGGCGGAACGCACTGCGGCGCAGATGACGACTTCACGCATGGGAGACTCCTGAGATCTGGAAGTGAATTGACGCCGGATTGAACGGCCGTTCCACTGCGGTCCTGAACCCCGCTCGTTGCGAGCGAGGCCGCCGTCAGTTCCGCAGCGGCTTGCCCTTTTCGAGCATGTGCTGGATGCGGGCGATGGTGTCTGCATTTCCACAGAGGGAGAGGAAGACTTCGCGCTCGAGGTCGAGGATGTCCTGCTCGGTGCGGACCGCGCCGACCGGGCAATTCCCGCCTGTCATGACGTAGGCGAGCTTCTTGCCGACGACGGCGTCGTGCGGTGTGGCGTAGCCGCCCATCCGCATCTGGTAGAGGAACGCCTCGATGGCCGCGCGGCCGGAGGCGCCGGGGAGCCGGAAGGTCTTCGGGCGGGGCGCCTTGTAGCCGCCGACGACCAGGCCGAGGGCGACCTTCTTGGCGTCGCCGATCAGGCGATCCGGATCGAGCGTGACGCGGTCGGTCGGACGCAGGAAGCCCGCATCGCGTGCCTCCTCGCAGCTCGTCGCCACCTTCGCCATCCCGATGTGCTCGAACGCCTTCTGCACGAACGGGTTCGGGTCGTAGGCGACGCCCGCGGGGATGTCGCCCAGGTACCGGGCCAGCATCTCCTTGCAGCCGCCGCCGCCGGGGATCAAGCCGACGCCGACCTCCACGAGCCCTGCGTACAGTTCGCCGGCAGCCTGCGTAGCGGCCGAGTGCATCGTGACCTCGACGCCGCCGCCGAGCGTGAGACCCCACGGGGCCGTGACGACCGGCTTGTCACTGAACTTCGCGCGCATCAGCAGGTTCTGCATGCTGGAGACCGCGCCGCCGATGGCGTTCCAGTCCTGTTGCATGGCACCCATCAGGATCATCAGCAGGTTCGCGCCAGCGCAGAACGCGCCGGTGGATCCCACGTGGCCCTGGTTTCCGACGACGAGCGCGTCGTACTTGCCGGCGTCGAGGAGGTCGAGCGCGCGGCTGTACATGGGGAAGATCATGTCGTCGAGGGCGTTCATCTTCGAGTGGAACTCGAGGCAGAGCACGCCGTCACCCAGCTCGATGAGCGAGGCGGAGACGTTGGACTCGATCTCGCGCCCATTGGCGCGCAGGTCCTCGAGCTTGAGCTGCCCCTCGCTCTGCGGAACCCGGGCGATGGCACCGTTCCAGAACGTGCGCTGGCCGGCCAGGTCGCCGGTCTTCGGACGGTCGTAGAACTTCGTGCGGCCGGAGGCCAGCATCGACTTGACCCAGGCGGGAACGGTGTGGCCGTCCTTCTCGAGCCGCGCGACGGTCTCGGGGACACCCAGTGCGTCCCAGGTCTCGAACGGGCCGTGATCCCAGGCAAAGCCCCACTTCATCGCATTGTCGATGTTCACGACGTCGTCGGCGATCTCGCCCACGCGGTTGGCCGCGTAGATGAGCACGTCCGCCGTGACCTTCCAGGCGAACTGTCCGGCGGCATCGGGGTGGTTCAGGATGATCTTCGCGCTCTCCAGCGTGCCTTCGGCCTTGCGGGCGGCGCCCAGGCTCTCGAAGCGCACCTTGCCCTGCGGCACGTACGCGCCGGTCTCGGCGTTCAGCGCGAGGATCTCGCTCTTCCCAGCTTCGTTCTTGACCTTCTTGTAGAAGCCGACGCCGGACTTCTCACCGAGGGAGCCCGCGTCGATCAGCTTCTGGACGAAGTTCGGGACCACGAAGTCGTCGCGGTGCTCGTCGTTCGGGCAGCCGTCGTGGATGCCGTGGATGACGTGGGCGAGCGTGTCCAGACCGACGAGATCGGCGGTGCGGAACACTGCGGAGCCTGGCCGACCCATCGGCTTGCCCCAGATCGCGTCGACCTGCTCGACGGTGAAGCCGCCAGTCACCATGTGCTTGAAGATGCTGACCATGCCGAACGTGCCGACGCGGTTCGCGATGAAAGCCGGGGTGTCCTTGCCGTAGACGATGCCCTTGCCGAGCACGCGCTCGCCGAAGTCGTGGATGGTCGCGACGACCTCGGAGGAGGTCTCGGGCCCGGCCACGAGCTCCAGGAGCCGCATGTAACGGACCGGGTTGAAGAAGTGCATGACGAGAAAGTCTGCCTTCATCGCTCCGGACCAGCCGGCGGTGAGCGCGGCGATCGGAATGCCCGACGTGTTGGACGACACGATGGCGCCGGGCTTGCGGTTCTTCTCCACCCAGGAGAAGACCTTCTGCTTGATGGTGAGGATCTCGGCGACGGCCTCGATGATGAGGTCACATTCGGCCAGGCGGGCCGCGTCTGCCTCGTACTCGCAGGGTGCGATGCGCGCGAAATCCGCGGCCCGGTAGAGCGCGGCCGGCTTGAGCTTCGGGAGGTTCGCCACTCCTGCTTTCGCGACGGCGCGGGGGTCGCCCGACCCGGGGGTGTACCCCTTGGGTGGGATGTCGAACAACAAGCTGTCAATACCGGCGTTTGCCAGGTGGGCGGCAATGCCTTGTCCCATGACGCCTGCCCCGAGGACGGCGACTTTCCGAATGCTTCGAAGGGCCATGAATGCTCCTGAATGAATCCTCATTCATGTATACCCAAGCGGCCGCGGCGGCTACTCCAGAAACGGGGTACGCCAGCAATTCGACGTACAGGTGGCGTGATGGCGAAGGTCAGCTTGAGCGGATTGGCGAGAATGCCGACCGTTTCCGTGGTCGGGGAGGCCGGAGCGTTGATGGAGTCCTGCCTGACCGCCCTGCGAGGCGCTGGATACCAGGCGACGCCCTGTGCGCCCGACCAGCCCGAAACGCTCGAGAAGGCACGGCCGGCGCTGCTCGTGGCATTGGGGGCGTGCCGGGAGCCGGTCGGCGTGGCCCGTGTTGCAGACCCCAGTTGCCAGGTCGTGCTGGTGGGCCCCCGACCAGCGGGGGATCGGGCTCTGCACGCGGAGCTGCGGGTGCACGGAGCCTGCTCGGGCGCGTCCGATCTCGTACCCGCCGCGGATGCGGCGATCCGGACCTGGAACCTGCTTTGTCGGCTCGAGGAGCAGCGCCGCGGGTTGCTGCACATCGTCGACATCGCCCCGCGGCTCTCCCGGCTGCAGCCGATGGAGGGGCTCTTCCAGGTCGCGCTGGACGAGATCCTGCCGCTCGTCGGCGGGGAGGCCGGGTTTGTCGCCACGCAGAACAGCGGCCTGTTCGTGTTCGACCGATCCGTCGACGGGATCGTCGTCCGGGCAGGCACCGGCCGGTTTGCCGGGGTCGCCAAGGTGAGCGAGCTCGACGACGAGGCGCGAGCCGCAGTCGACCGGGGTTTTTTCTCCGACGGGTCCCTCGGGGTGGAGGGCCGGTACGTGCTCATCCCGATGCAGACGCGGGATGGAGAGCGGGGCTGCCTCGTGATCGAGGGCCACCTGCCCACGGCCGACACTGCGGATCTCTGCAGGATCTATGGCCAACAGGTCGGGCAGGCGCTGGAGAACCTCACGTTGTGGGACCGTGCCACCACCGACGCGCTCACCCGGTTGCACAACCGGGCCTTCGGGTCGCAACGTCTGGAGGAGGTGCGGGCGCTCGACGTGCGGAACGGGCGGTGCACGTCGGTGCTGCTCATCGACATCGACCGGTTCAAACGTGTGAATGACGTGCACGGACATGCCGCTGGCGATCTGATGCTGCGGGCCGTTGCCGGGGCGGTGCAGGAGGTGAGCCGACGCTCGGACGTGGTCGCCCGCTGGGGTGGAGAGGAGCTGCTCATGGTGCTCCCCGACACGCCCCCCGAAAAGGCGCTCCTGGCCGGCGAGCGCGTGCGGAGCGCGGTCGAAGGGCTCTCGGTGCCCGTGTCGGATGCGGTGATCTCCGTGACGGTCTCGATCGGGTCCGCCACGGCGCTGGGCGGCGACCGGCGAAGGATGGAGAGCCTGCTCGCCGATGCAGATCTCGCTTTGTATGCTGCGAAGAACGGGGGCCGGAACCAGGTGCGCGAGGTCCCGTTGCTGGACGTTCCGGCATAGCGAGCGCGCGCGTCACAAAATGACCGGCCGGGGGGCTCGGCCGCCGCATTGAATGCCTCGGACGGGGTACATAGCCAGCGGTCCTCGGGCTCAACCCCCCGTGGCGGAGGTCAAGATGGGTCTTTGGGACACGCTCACTCAGCACGCAAAGGCGCAGTTCCTCGATGTCATCCAGTGGATGGACGACTCGAAGGACACGCTCGTCTACCGCTTCCCTATGTTCCAGCAGGCGATCCAGGATGGCGGAAAGCTCGTTGTCCGGGAGGGACAAGCTGGCGTGTTCATCGCCGAGGGCCGCCTCTCCGAGGTCTTCGGCCCGGGCACCTACACGCTGTCGACGAACACCAAGGCCATCGCGAGCTTCTTCGAGTCCATCAAGTACTCGTTGAACTACCCGTTCAAGGGCGATGTCTACTTCGTGTCCACGAAGCAGAACACCGATCAGAAGTGGGGCACCGCCAACCCGATCATCATGCGCGACAAGGACTTCGGCATGGTCCGGATCCGCGCGTTCGGGATCTTCGCGTACCGCATCAGCGACCCCGCGATCTTCCTCCGCGAGATCGTGGGCACCAACGGCTGGGTCACCACCGACGAGATCAACGGGCAGCTCAAGCGCAAGCTCGTGAGCGCCCTCGCCGACACGATCGGGGAGTCGAAGATCCCCCTGCTCGACCTGATGGGCCAGTACATGGACCTCGGGGATGCCCTGCGGCAGCGCCTGAACGGCTGGTTCCAGGAGAACTACGGCATCACGCTCACCGACTTCGTCGTGGAGAACATCTCGGTGCCGCCCGAGGTCGAGAAGATGCTGGACAAGCGCACCTCCATGGGCATCGTCGGCGACATGGGCGCGTTCACGCAGTTCCAGGCCGCGAATGCGATCGAGGACGCCGCCAAGCGCCCAGGGGGCGGCGGGGCGTTCATGGAAGCCGGTCTGGGCCTCGCGATGGGCGGGGTGATGGGCCAGCAGATGGGCCGGGCGACAGCCCAGCAGGGCGCGTTCAACCCGCAGGTGGGGCTCTCCGCCCCCCCTCCGCTCCCGCCCCCGGCTGCAGTTTTTCACTACAACGGTCCCGATGGATCCACGGTGCAGCTCGGTGCCGGCGAGATCGCCCAACGGGTACAGGCGAACCCGGCTGGACGCCACCTCGTGTGGCGGGAGGGCCTCTCTGGCTGGCTGGACCCGAAGTCCGTGCCCGAGATCGCAGCGGCGTTCGGCCCGCCGCCTCCGCCCCCGCTCCCGCGGTAGTGCGCGCGTGAGTCGCGGGGCGTGGGTGTGCCTCGTGCTCGTCGGGTGCGGTGCGCCGGTGGCCCCTCCCACGCTGTCCCCGCTGCCGTCCGGGTCGCCCACGCAGATCCTGGCGGCGTGTTCGCGTGAGGCCTACCCCGAGCTCGCGATCGGCTGCCGCGTGGAGGCCGCGGCGCAGGCAGCGGATGCCGGCGATCTGGCGACCATTGCGGCGGCGTGCGATGCGGTACCCGAGGGGCGCTGGCGGCACGAGTGCCATTTTCGGGCCGGGGAGCAGCTCGGGAAAGCCGGCCAGACCGACGATGCGCTTGCCCAGTGCGGCCAGGCCGGGGAGTTCGGGCGGTTCTGCCTCACCCATGCCGGCTGGGGACTGCCGCCGGAGGACGGTCGCACGCCAGAGGAGCTGGCGCAGCTCGCGGTCCGGCAGATCCCGGGCGAGCTCGGCGGAGCAGCGGCGCAGGTGCTTCGTGCCCGTGCCTGGTACAACCGCTTCGTGGGCACGGGCACGTGTGACCCCGCCATCGCCCGCGCCGCAACCGGGGACGACGTGGCCCCGGCTCACACCGCCTGGGCCATCGAGGCCGTGCGGCTCTCTGGCGGCTTCGACGCGGCGAAGGCCAGCTGGGCCGAGGGCACGATGCTCCAGGGCGTGGTCCTGCCGGTTCGGGACCGGGTGGGTCGCTACGACACCTTCCCGGACTTCCCCGGTGAGGAGTCGCTGCCCCACGTCCTCACGTTCGCGGACGCCTCCCGATTCGTGGGCGAGACGCCCGAGGAGGACGTGGACATCGCGCTCATCGAGGCGCTCTACTTCAACCTCGAGGCGGGGCCGGAAGCGGGGGCGGTGTTCACGCGGTGGCTCGACGACCCTCGAGCGCGTGTGCGCTACACAGCGGTCCGTCGGTTCCGATCCCTGCCCTCGAGCACGGTCCAGGACCGCCTGCTGGTGCTGACGCATGATCCCGACGCCATCGTCCGGGCGCACGCGGTGGACGGTCTGAAGTACAAGACCTGGCTCGGCAGGCAACACTAAGCGCCGGGCCGCACCTACGTTCTCGCGAGGAGCATCCGGTCCACGCGCAGGTGCGCGCCCAGCCGCACGAATGCGAGCGCGGCCTCCACGAAGGCGTCATCTCCCCCGATCTGCGCCTGCACCTCGTTGCGGCGCTGTTCGTCACCGGGCTTCTTCCTGGACCACGAGACCAGCAGCGGGCGCACCGCGTGACCGTCCAGCTCCCCCGCCCGCCAGATCGGCGGAAGGCCGGAGATCCCTGTCCACCCGCCGCGAATCCCCCCGCGCAGGACGATGCCGTCTCCCTCCAGGAGCGCCACGGATCCATCGGCCTCCGCCGAGAGGCACCCTCGGCCCCGGGGCGGGCGTACGGCGCGGGCCAGCCGATCCGCGAGGTGCCGGACCGCGGCGACGCGCCGCTCGCGCGCCTCCACCAGCGGACGCCTCCGCAACCGGTGGATCTGCTCCACGAGCCGATCGGAGAGCTCGGTCCGGAGCATGTGCTCGACCGTGTCGGTGGAGAGGTGGGGTGTCTCGGCCAGCTCCGACAGGGCCTCCCCGTGGTGGCCAAAAAGCGCGGCCAGGCGTCCAATCCCGGAGACCCCCTCGTCACTTTCGCCACCTGGGAATCCGGAGATGGACCAGACCCCAGCCGACCGGACGACGCTGCTCGGGCACAGGGAGCCCTCGGTGTCCGGCAGTGCGCGCACCGCAGCCACGAGCACCTGTGCGCACAGCACCGGGTCCTCCCCCACGTCTGGGAGCAGGTCCGCGAGGGAGAGCTCGATCGGGGGGGTGACCCAGGCGCCCGGTGCCACAGGAAGCCAGGCCAGGACACCGTCGCGTGCCGGGGGCGACCAGGCGCCGATCACCAGATGCACCCGGTGTCCGGATACCGTGTCCCAGGCCTCCCACGTGGAGGTCCCCTGGCCCCAGGCGGTCAGCTGGGTTCGCCGGTAGGGCCCGATCCGGGCCGGGACCCCTTCGGCCACGGCCTCCATGTCGAGCATCGCCTGGTAGAGCCGCGGGTGTGAGATCAGCTGCGCTGTGCGCGGGAAAGCTGAGCCGGTGGCCTCGAGAAAACGGGCGCGGAGGCCGTCTACGGTGGGCACCTAGGCAAGCTCGAACTGCGCCTGCGACAGCACGGCCTGGCCTTTCCCGTTCAGCGTGGTGAACGAGCAGCCGCTGTCGGTGCGCCACGCATGGATGGTTAGCGCCTCGCCGTTCAGCACGGGCCGAGCAAACCGGACGGAGATGCGCCGCACCTGGGTCGAATCGTTGTCGGCGAGCGCACGCGTGAGCGCAGCGCCACTCATCGCCATCGTACACAGGCCCTGTACGATGATGGCGGGCAGGCCCGCAGCCGCGGCCGTGGCCGGGTCCGTGTGGATGGGGTTGTCGTCGAGAGACGCCGCCGCGTACTGGATGGACTGGTCGGCGGCGATCGGAACCTCGCACACGAGATCCGGGGCGGGCGGCGCCGCGACGGTGACAGGCGCGCTCTCGGACTTCTTTCCGCCTCCGCCTCGGATGAAGTAGACGGTGCGGCACGAGACCGCGAGCTCCCCCTCCACGAAGGCGTAGAGGGCCGAGGTGACGACCAGCCCGGACGACTTCTCTTCGACGCCGAGCAGTTCGCCACGGGTGTGCACGAGATCCCAGGGCCGGATCGGGCGGTGGAACGTGGCATCGTGCTCCCCGTGGACGAGCCGGAGCAGATCGAGTCCGAGCTCCGGGTCGGTCGCGATCTGGAAGATCAGGCCGTGCATGAGCCGAACGTGGAACATCGGCGGGCAGATCGCGCGGTCACCGACGTACGCGGGCGACGTGTCGCCGGTGGCGGCGGCATACGCCGCAGCGTGCGCAGGTTCGGCGAACTGGAAGCCGCCATCGTACCGTTTCCCGATGGGCCAGGTGCGTGCCACCGGAGCTGCCGGGGCGGCCACCGGCGCCGGGGCGGGAGCCGAGCCGGGGCGGGGGGTGGAGAAGTCGAACACCGTCGCGAACTTCATCACGATCGAGAGGTTGTCGGCCGTGATCTTGCCCTTCATGAAGGCCTTCGTGGGGTCCACGGTCTGCTTGAAGATGCCCACGATGGTCTCGGAGTCGGTCTTCATCGTGCAGTCGGGGGTACCGGTGAGCCCCTCCTCCACCCGACACGTGCCGGCATCGACGATCAGCGTCTGGCCGGGACCGTCGGCGATCGCGAAATGGAGGCGCATCTTGAGCTCGCCGGCGCGATCCGGGCGGAACGCGTGCGGGGCGAGCGCGAACACGTCCCGGACGGGCGATGCGGCTGTGGCGGGCGCTGGGGCGGGCGCCTTCACGGTGGGGAACGCCGTGATGTCGTCGAGCCGCTCGGCGATCTCCTCGGCGGTCCACAAGGCGCCTTCGGGCTTCTCCACGCCGTCGTTCATCTTCACTTCGTACACGTGGATCCGCTGACCCGACACCCCGAACACGCGGCCGGTCACCGTGCGGGCGAGGGGGCTCGCGAGGAACACCGCGACGGGCGCGATCTGCTCTGCAGTCTGCTCTGCGCCGATCCGGCCGATGTCCTCGGTCATGCGGGTCTTGGCGATGGGCGCGATGCAATTCGCCGTGATCTTCGCGCGCTGCAGTTCCACGGCCAGCACACGGGTGAAGGCATAGATACCCGCTTTCGCGGCGCCATAGTTTGCCTGGCCGAAGTTGCCGATCATCCCGGAGTAGGAGGTCGTGTTGATGATCGACCCCCCGCGCTCACTCAACGCCGGCAGGGCTGCCCGGACCACGTTCTTCGTGCCGGTCAGGTGGACCGCGATCACCAGGTCCCACCACTCGTCGCTCATCTTCGAGAACGTGCGGTCACGCAGCACGCCCGCGTTGTTGATGACGGCATCGAGCCGTCCCCATCGGTTGACGGCCGCGGCCACCATGGCCTCGCAGGCCGCTGGTTCGGTCACGTTTCCGAAATCCGCGATCGCGTCTCCGCCCATCGCCAGGATCTCCTCCACGACCATGCGTGCGGGCGCGTCTGACGCTCCTGCGCCGTCACGTGCGCCGCCGAGGTCGTTCACGACGACGCGAGCCCCCTCCTTCGCCAGAGCGTGGGCATAAGCCCGACCGATTCCGTTTCCAGCGCCCGTCACCAGCACGACTTGATCAAGGAGCAGCGACACGTGACCTCCGACCGACCGGCTTATCCGACTACCCGCCGAACTGTGGGAGATCGACGGGCCTCGGTGCGTGCGCGCTCGTGAAGACGATGCTGAGATCTCCGTCCCACCCGTCGATGTGGACATCCTCGGGCGAGGCCACCCCGAAGAGCCTTGCGAGCGCTGCTCCCCGATCGGTCGCGCTCCCCACGCTCGTGCGGATGTACCTGGCGCCGTTTCCCGTGGCCAGGACGCGGGTCTCCACCTGCGACGTGGTGGGGTCCGCGCCGGAGACCAGTGACGACGTGAGCGTGAGCGTGCCGGGCAGCAGGGGGGCGCGCTCGGCGCCACCGACCGCTGGGCGCCCGGAGAGCGCGGGATCGATCTCGCCGACGCCACAGGAAACGCAGGCGGGGTCGAGCCAGATCACCTGGTTTGAGCCGGGGAGCGCCGCCGCCACCAGCAGGTGGTCGAACCCGACGAAGGTGGCGGGATCCGCGTCCGTGCCGGTCAGCACCCAGCGTGCGGGGATCCGCTCCTGGCCGAGGAACCGCAGCAGCACGAGGGCGCGCTCCCCGTCCGTGAGCCACCCCGATCGCCACGCGACATTCAGTTGACGCGGGTGCATGGCATCCGCGTGCACAGCGCGGGCAGGTTCCCGAACAGCCGCCCAGAGCGTGGTCAGGGCAAAGTCGGCGCTCCGGTTCCCCCGGAGCCGAAGCGGGACCGAGGGCTCGGGCAGGCTCGCCGCCCGGAACCGGTTGTCCAGGCCGGTCACGAAGCGGACGTCGTCTCCCACGATGTCGACCCCGTCGAGGGATTCGACGCTCCAGCGAAAGCGGCCACCGGCCGTGACGGTCGCCAGCGCGGAGTCCCGCGTGGTCACGGACCCGGCATCCGTCGACGTTCGCAGCACCGCGCCGGGCACGTTCAGCATGAGCGATCCGGGCATCACGGTGACCTCGCCGAGGGCGTGTGCCGGGGCATCCACGATGCGGGTCTCCACCTTTCCTGCCCCTCCGGGCCACCAGGCGCTTCCGCCCGCCACCGGGGGAGCGTCGAGCCAGCCAGGCTGCCCGTCCTCCCCGAACGTCCAGGAGGACCGGCGCTCCATCCGGCCGAACCTGGGGTCGGTGAAACCCCATTCCGGGTGCCGTCCGCCCGAGGAGTAGGTCCAGACCTGTTCGACGACGCCCCCGCGTGCCATCCGCGGCGAGCTTCCGTCGAGGATCACGTCCACATGCGGTTCTCCGACGACTGTGGGGTCCCAGGTGAGGCGCAAGACCAGGTGGTCATCCGTGGCGAGGAGCGGGGCAGTCACCCGCCAGCCGAGCGCGGGGGAGAACCAGGGGTGCTCCTCGATCTGGGCCTTCGGGATCCGCTTGTGGAAGCCGTCGTCGATGCCCCACGCCTGCAGATCCGCGGGGCGATCGGACACGACGGAGATCGCCGGGCAGGTGCCATCCATCGCTACGTCGAACTCGATGCCGTCGGCAGCGCGGGTCTGGGAGACGACGCAGGTGGCCATCGCGGGCGGGGTGACCGCGAGCAGGATCAGGATCATGCTGGCGGTGTAAACAGGATCCCGCGCCGCCGCATGGCCGGCGACGCGTGAATTGCGGGCTTGACGGCTGGCCGGTGACGGGCGTCTGACGTCGGCGGACCGTTGACGACCGTCAGTTCGGCCCGGTGTCTGGTCGTGTCCTGAAAAACACCGCTCCAAAGCCGGTGGTGCCGCCCCCCCCGGCGGTTCTGGACGGCACGGCTCGTGCTTTGGCCCACCGCGTCGGAGGCTCGTCGTGCTCTTCCCCCGTTTCGTCGCCCTGCTCGCTGTCTCGACCGGATGTCTGGCCGTCGCGCGTGCCGCGCCCTGCCCCGATCCGCCGCTGACTGCGGACGCGGCGCTCACGCCCGACGGCAGTGCGAACCTCCTCACCTTCGGCGTGGGCACGGCATGCTGGTGGTCGATCAGCGAGGACGGGGACGCGGTGGTCGTTCGCCGCTTCGATCTCGCGACCACCACGCCCACTGCCGTTCGCTGGGACGAGGCCCGGCGCTCGATCTGCATCGACGTCGTCGACGTGGACGGCACCCGTCGCGAACGGGTGTTTCCTCAGGTTGCCCCATGAGCCCCGCGGGCGATCGCTTCGATGACCGCTTCGATCTCGTAGCCGAAACCTGCGGAGTTTCCGCTCACGCGCAGCCAGCCATCGCGCGCTCCCCCTGTGCGGGGGCGAAAGTCGACGTGCTTGCCTTCCGCCGCGAGCGCTCCGGCGAGGGCTGCGCCCTCACGCACCTCCACGCAAACGAAGGCCGCGCGTCGGCCGCTCGGCCAGTCGCCCCGCACGCGCAGACCGCGGGCGGCACACTCCTGGAGGGCCACCTCCACCAGCCGCTGGGTCACGCCCCGCGCGCGCCGCACGGCAGCCCCGACATCCCCCCCGGTCACGCTCGAGGCCGCGGCCAGCTCGCCGAGCAGCATGGCCATGCCGAGCAATGTAGGTGTCCCGCTCCGAAGGCGGCTCGCGTCCTCTGCGCGGCGCACGGGGCCCTTCTCGAAGTCGAAGGGAGCCGCGTGCCCCCACCATCCGGTGCGCCTGCTGGTGAGCGCGCTCTCCCCCGTGAGCCAACGCCGGGGGACGTACAGGAAGCCGGCGCCTGTGCCGCTGCGCAGCTGCTTGTGCCCGCCAGCGGTCACGAGCACGTGATCGCCGAGCGCTCGTGCCTCTATCGGCACGGTCCCCGCGGTCTGGTAGGCGTCCAGCAGGAGCATGGCGCCGGGTGCGCGCTCCCGCAAGCCCTTCGCGAGGGCGGGCAGATCCTGCAACCAGCCGGACTCGAAGAGGGCGTGGGAGATGGAGAGTACACGGACGTCCGGCGTGATCGCGTCCAGGATGCGCCCGGTAGGCACGGAGCCGTCGGCGTCGAGCGCGACCTCCACGAGCTTTCCGCCGGTGTTCTGTGCCCACTGGTGGTGCACGTAGTGGCCGGTCGTGAAGTGCCCTGCCGTGTAGACGACCGTGCCGCCGGGAACACCCTCGAGCACGGCGCCGAGCGCCTCGGACACGTTGGGAAACCAGGCGACGTCCCCGTCGTCCAGGTCGCCGCCCACGAGCGCCGCGACCTGCGAGCGGAACTGGTCCATGACGCCGACCCAGGTGCCCTCGTCCCACACGCCGATCCCGGCCTCCGCGAGCTCGGCGAGCTGGTGCAACACCGCCGCCGGGCCGACCACGGAGGGCATACCCATGGAGTGCGAGCACGCGTAGATTCCGCGGTCGAGCGAGGGGTACAGCGAGCGCAGTTCGAGATCCGCGGCCGAGAGCCCGAGCGAATCCGCGTGACGCACACGCAGCCGCTGTGCGGGGGTCGGCTCGGTCGACAGCCGTGTCGAGCACAAGGCGCGGTCGGCCTCCACGAGGCCGAGCAGCTCGGCGGGCGTTCGCCCCGACACGGCCTCCAGCAGCGGGGCGAGCCGGGGGAGATGGGCCCCCTGCGCTGCCACGATCGACGCGATGACCTTCGACCGAAACTCAGACCCGACCGGGTTCGACATGGAGCCTCCGAGAGGCTCGCCCCCTATCCCAACCGCACTTCCACCATGAGGTTCACATGACGCTCGTACTCCTGACCTGGTTCCTGATCGCCCCCAGCTTGCCGGGCGCCGATGCGGACGCGCGCCTGGTGGCCGGGAGGCTACGGCCCCGCGTGGCCCGGATGCTCGCTGCACCTGCGCTCGTCGCCGTGCTGCTCTGGCTCGGGGGCTGTCTGTTCGGCGTGTTCGGGGTGGTGCTGGCGGGGTTGGTGGGCGCGCCCCGCCTGGCGGCCGTTGGTCCGGCGGCGGCGCTGGCCGGGGCGTTCCTCGGCGGCATCCTCTTGCTCGCGGTCGGCCTGCGCGAACGGGTGTGGGTGAAGTCGCTCGGGCTTCCCGCGGACTGGCGTGGCCCCTGGCTCGCCGGCGAACTCCGGGAGCACTTCGGGTGGAGCAGGGGCTCCCCGCCGGTGGCCGCCGGGCGGTCCATCGGGCGCGCTCCTTCTCCAGCGGTTCCGCCCCTGGCTCAACCGTGTCGGGAGGATGCCAGCCTCGTGCTCACGCCCGTGGAGCGCTGGAGACCCTCGCCGGCGGACCCGACGGAGGTCGTCTCCCGCGCGACGGCGGATGACGACTGCGTGGAGTGGGCCGAGGAACAGATCGCCGACACCGTGCTGCTTCGGATCGCGCCGCACATCCCGGGCGTGCGGTACTTTGACCCCGCACGGCTGCGCACCCCGCCCATGGCGGAGGGGTGACCGGGGGCGGGGCGGCTTCGCAGTGCGACTACACGAAGTTCTTTTCCGCGAAGTCCCAGTTCGCCAGATGGTCGAGGAAGGCGTTCACGTAGTCGGAGCGCTTGTCCTGGTAGTCGAGGTAGTAGGCGTGCTCCCACACATCGAGGGTCAGGATCGGGGTGCCGGCACCCGTCCACAGCGGCGAGTCTGCGTTGGCGGTCTTCACGCAGGAGAGCTTGCCGGCGTTGTTCACGAGCCATGCCCAACCGCTCCCGAACTGGCTCGTCGCCGTGTCGCGGAACGCCTTCTTGAACCCATCTGCGTCGGTGAAGGCGGCCTTGAGCGCGTCTGCGAGCTTGCCGGTCGTGGGCATGCCCCCGCCGTTCTTCTTCATGCTGTTCCAGAGGAAGGTGTGGTTCCAGGCCTGCGCTGCGTTGTTGTACAGCGGGGTGTGATCCTTGTCGCCATAGGCTGCCTTCGCGACCGCCTCGGGGGTCGTCCCCATGGCCTCGTTCCCGACGTAGAGCTCGTTCAGCTTGCTCACGTACTTGGCGTGGTGCTTCCCGTAGTGGAAGCTCAAGGTGTTTTGGGAGATGTACGGCACCAGATCGGTGTCTGCGAACGGCAGGGCAGCCAGCGTGAACGGGCCCGTGGGCGCAGCGGCGGCCTTGGCCTCCGAGGTCTTCGTGTCGGCGGGCTTGGTGTCCGCAGCGAACGCGATCGCGGAATTGGCGAGCGAGGCAGCGCCGAGGACGGCGACGCCCAGAGCGGGGGCGCCGACGAGTAGATCACGACGAGTAGGCATGGAGACTCCGGGGAAGTTCGGGTTGGAAATCGGGAGGCCTCTATCTGTGCACGGGGCGCGGGTTCGGTCGAAAAATGTTGACATTCGCAGCTGTCGATATACACATCGGATGCCGACCGCACCCTTCCGAAAGGAAGTTCGGCAATGAAAACACTCCCATGGACGGGGCTTGCCTTCGCGGCGGCTCGGATAGATCTCTGGCCCATCATTCACGCCCTGGGTGGGGCCGAGTCCGCGGGCTCGGCGTCTGCCATGAGTTGGCTGGAGGCGGGGCTGCCCCTGGACCTCGTGCGGTCGCTCACCCAGACCTCGGTGCAGCCCGGGGGAGTGGTGGTGACTGTCGGGATGCCCGGGTGGCCGCGGTGCCTGACGAATCAGCCCTATGGCCCGGTCGTGCTCGGGACGGAGGGAAATCTCGCGTTGTTGGCTCGTCCGGGCGTCGCGGTGGTCGGGGCGAGAGCGTGCACCACGTACGGACAGGAGCAGGCGGCTGCCATCGCGCGAGCCGTGGTCGCAAGCGGGGGCGTGGTGGTGAGCGGGCTGGCGCGCGGGGTGGACAGGGTCGCTCACCTCGCTGCCCCCGGGGCGACGATCGCCGTGCTGGGACAGGGGATCGAGAGCCCGATGCCATCGTGGCAGCAGGCGCTCCGGCGTCGGATCCTGGATGAGGGGGGGCTGGTGCTCAGCGAGTTTCCGTGCGCGATGCCGGCGGACAAGTGGACCTTCCCGGTGCGGAACCGCATCGTTGCCGGACTCGCTGCCGCGACCGTGGTGGTGGAGGCTTCGCACCGCAGCGGAGCGAAGAACACGGCCGGGCACGCGCTCCGACTGGGGAGGGAGGTCCTCGCGGTGCCCGGGCCGCTCGGTGCGACGGCGAGCGAGGGCTGCCTCGATCTGATCGAGGAAGGTGCCACGGTGGTTCGGGGACCCGCCACGGTCCTCCGTGCGGCGGGCCTCGCTGCTACGCCCGCGGCCCGGCCCGGGCCGGACACGCGCGAGGAGAGGGTCCTGCGCGCCCTGGGCATCGGGGCCACCCCCGACGCCATCGCGATACTCACCGGGCTTCCCCACGCCGAGGTGAGCGCTGCGCTGGTCGCCCTCGGGTTGACCGGACGGGTCGGTCGGTTACCCGGAAACCGGTACGTCCCTCGAGGTCCGCCATGAATCCCCGCGTCACTCCTGCCCAGCATCTCCTGTTCGACCCCCGGGCAGCCGATCTGCTCGCCTTGCTGCGGGATCTTCAGCACATCGACGCCCGCGCGATCGACGCGATCACCACCGATCTGGTGCGTGCGCAGCGCATGGACGCCGAGGTGGGGTACGAGGAGTTGCGCCGTCGGCTCGCAGAATGGCTGTTTGAGCACGAGAACGACATGCGGCCCGAGCAGGCCGATCTGTTGCGGCAGGAGTGGGGCCGGCTGTTCAACTGACGGGCGCCCGCGCAGGGGCAAAGCGGCGGTACGACTGCGGGGGGTGCGGCAGCGCCCAGGCAGCGCGCCGCCCCAGAAGCCGGCGTGTCCGCGGCCCCGTCAGAACTCCAGTTGGCCCGCCGCTCGTGCGTACGGGATCACGTCGCGGATGTTCTCCACGCCCGTCGCGTACATGACGGCACGCTCGAAGCCGAGCCCGAACCCGGCGTGTGGCACGGAGCCGTACCGGCGGAGATCGCGGTACCACCAGTAGTCCGCGGGGTCGAGCCCCATCGCGGTGATGCGGGCGTCCAGGACGTCGAGCCGCTCCTCACGTTGGCTTCCGCCGATGATCTCGCCCACGCCGGGGGCGAGCACGTCCATGGCGGCCACCGTGCGCCCGTCCTCGTTCTGGCGCATGTAGAACGCCTTGATGTCCTTCGGATAGTTCATCACCACGACCGGTCGGCCCACTTGCTCGCAGAGCCAGCGCTCGTGCTCACTCTGCAGGTCGATGCCCCAGGCCACGGGGAATTCGAACTTCGCCGTGGACTTGAGAAGCCGCTCGACAGCTTCGGTGTAGTCGAGTCGTTCGAAGCTCGCGTCCACGAAACGCTCGAGCCGGGAGATGCAGGTCTTGTCGACGCGCTGCGCGAAGAACTCGAGGTCGTCCTGGCGTTCGTTCAGCACCGCACGAAAGATGAACTGAAGGAAGTCTCCGGCAAGATCGGCGTTCGCCGATAGGTCTGCGAACGCGACCTCGGGTTCGATCATCCAGAACTCCGCGAGGTGTCGCCGGGTCTGGCTGTTCTCGGCGCGGAACGTCGGCCCGAACGTGTAGACCTTGCTCATCGCGAGGCAATAGGCCTCGACGTTGAGCTGTCCGGAGACGGTGAGGTGCGCGGGCTTTCCGAAGAAGTCCTTCGTGTAGTCGACGGCCCCCTCGGGGGTGCGCGGGAGGTTTGCTGTGTCGAGGGTGGAGATGCGGAACATCTGCCCGGCGCCTTCCGCGTCGCTGCCGGTGATGATGGGCGTGTGGATCCAGGAGAAGCCGCGTTCCTGGAAGAAACGGTGCACGGCGTACGACAGCGTGTTCCGGACGCGCGTCACCGCGCCGATCACATTGGTGCGCGGCCGCAGGTGCGCCTGCTCGCGCAGGTACTCCATGGACATCGGCTTCGGCTGCATCGGGTAGGTCTCGGGGTCGTCCACCCAGCCCACGACCTTCACGCTCGTGGCCTTGAGCTCCACGGCCTGGCCCGCGGCTGGACTCGCAACCAGCACGCCGGTGATCGACACCGAGCACCCCGTCGTGACCCGCTTCACCTCGCTCTCGTAGTTGGGCAGCGTGGCTTCGCACACGGCTTGAATCGGGTGGAAGCAGGAGCCGTCGGAGACCTGCACGAAGCTCAACCCGGCCTTGCTGTCACGCCGCGTACGGACCCATCCCTGGATGGTGACGGTCTCTCCGACCGGGATCTTTCCAGCGAGAAGGTCTGCGATTCGAACGGCAGTCATCACGGCTCCAGGGGTGGCGGGCGGTAACCGGGGGGGCACCATGTGGCACGTACCCGGGAGGAGTCCAGATTCTGTCGAAAACCTTTCGACGGACGTGCGCAGCCGGCGACGCGAGGTGTACACTTCTGGCATGAGCTCCGCGGTCCCCAAGCGCGTCAGACTCGCCCCGGCCCTGCCGGTGTCGACTCCGGTGACGGTTGCGAGCGCAGCCAGCGATCAGCGGGACGTCATGGGGCTCGCGCAAGGACTCGCCCGCCTCGTCGTGCTCGACTGGGACGTTGCCTCCGACACGTGCTGCTGGCGGAGCTCTCCGGAGTGGCTCCTCGGCCCCGTTCCCCTCGACGGCGGGTACCCCCCGCTCGAGGAGATGGTCCATCCGGAGGATCGGGCGCACTTCCTGCGGGTTCGAGCGACGGAGGAGGAGGCCGTCTATCGGGTGGTGCGGACGGATGGCGACCTGGTGTGGGTGGCCGCCAGGGCGAAGGTGTTCCGGGGGCCGGAGGGCCAGCCCGAGCGCGTCCTGGCCGTGCTCCAGGACATCAGCGCGCACAAGCGGGTGGAGATCGAGCTGATGGAGCAGCGAGAGCGCCTGCGGATGGTGCACGAGCTCGCAGGCCTGCACTCGGTGGAATGGGAGGTGAACGAGGACCGCCTCATCTGGAACTCCGATCCGGAGCCGATCCTCGGGAGGCTACCGGTCGGGGGCAGGTACCCGGCCTACAGCCAGATGGTGCATCCGGACGATCGGGAGCTGTTCCTGGCGAGGCGGGATGCGATCCGCTCCGGGATGGGGCCGACCCTGGAGTTCCGGATCATCCGCACGGATGGACAGGTGCGGTGGTTGAGCGTGCGACAGCAGGTCTTCGGCGACGGGGCACGCAGCCCCGGTCGGGTGTGGCTCGCGGTGCAGGACATCAGTGAGCGTGAGCGGTATGCGTTCCTTGCCCAGCATGACCCGGTCACTGGCTTGCCCAACCGGACGCTGTTCCTGGATCGCCTGCGACAGAGCCTCGCCCGAGCCGCGCGCGACTCGAGGTCCGTCGCCGTCATGTTCCTGGACCTCGACAGGTTCAAGCAGGTGAATGACACCCTGGGCCACGACATGGGGGACCTGCTGCTCCAGCACGTCGGAGCCCGCCTGAGCGCGTGCCTGCGCAAGGTCGACACCGTGGCGCGGCTCGGGGGCGACGAATTCACGGTGATCATCGAGGGGTTCAAGGAGCCGGAGCAGGTGACGCGCGTGGCGCAGAAGATCCTGGCGGCGTTGAACTCCCCGTTCGATCTGGATGGCACGGCCGTGACGATCTCGTCGAGCATCGGCATCGCCCTGCATCCCGAGGACGCCGCAGGCGAGGATGAGCTGCTCAAGCGCGCAGACGAAGCCATGTACCGCGCGAAACAGCAGCGCAACGGCTTCCGCTATGCGGGACGCGAGCCCGGCTGACTGCCCGGCTCCCGCGGGAGGCTACCCGTGGGTGAGTGCGTTCCCCTCGACTTCCTCACACGTCTCGACGAGCAGCGTGACGCGGTCCGGCCCCGCTTCTGCGAAGCCCGTGCCGACCTTGAAGGCCCGCCGCGGGTTGCCGTGCACGACCACGGTGCCCGGCTTGAGCGTGGTGACCAGGGGGATGTGGCTCGGGAGCACGCCGAACTCGCCGAGCTCTCCGGGGGCCTGCACGCCGTCGGCGATGCCTTCGAAGACGATCTTGCGCGGGGTGACGATGCGCACGGTGAGCGGCATGGTCAGACCGTAACGCCGAGCTTGCGGGCCTTGGCGATGACGTCGTCGATGTTGCCGACCAGGTAGAACGCATCCTCGGGGAGGTGGTCGTACTTGCCGTCAAGGAGCTCCTTGAAGCCCTGCACGGTCTCCTCCTTCGTCACGAACTTGCCCTCGGCCCCGGTGAACTGCTGGGCGACGGTGAACGGCTGCGAGAGGAACTTCTGGATGCGGCGGGCGCGGTAGACGGTGGTCTTGTCCTCCTCCGAGAGCTCGTCCATGCCGAGGATGGCGATGATGTCGAGGAGCTCCTTGTAGCGCTGCAGCACGCGCTGGACGCGGCGGGCGACGTCGTAGTGCTCCTGGCCCACGACTTTCGGGTCGAGGATGCGGGAGGTGGAGTCGAGGGGATCGACCGCGGGGTAGATGCCGATCTCGGTGAGCTTGCGGTTGAGGACGGTGGTGGCGTCGAGGTGGGCAAAGGCAGTGGCGGGCGCCGGGTCGGTGAGGTCGTCGGCCGGCACGTAGATCGCCTGCACCGAGGTGATGGAGCCCTTGTTCGTCGTCGTGATGCGCTCCTGGAGCCCGCCCATCTCGGTGGCCAGCGTGGGCTGGTAGCCGACCGCGGAGGGGATGCGGCCAAGCAGCGCCGAGACCTCGGAGCCGGCCTGGGTGAACCGGAAGATGTTGTCGACGAAGAAGAGCACGTCCTGGCCCTCCTCGTCGCGGAAGTACTCGGCGCAGGTGAGCGCCGAGAGCGCGACGCGTGCACGCGCGCCGGGGGGCTCGTTCATCTGCCCGAAGATAAGCGCGGTCTTGGAGAGCACGCTGGAGCCGTCGCCCAGCTTCGCTTCTTCCATCTCGTGCCAGAGGTCGTTGCCCTCGCGGGTGCGCTCGCCGACGCCGGCAAACACCGAGCAACCCCCGTGCTTCTTGCCGACGTTGTTGATCAGCTCCTGGATGAGGACGGTCTTGCCGACGCCGGCGCCGCCGAACAGGCCGATCTTGCCGCCGCGCGAGTAGGGCGCGAGCAGGTCGATGACCTTGATGCCGGTCTCGAACATCTCGACCTGGGTCGACTGCTGCGTGAAGCCGGGCGGCTGGCGGTGGATCGGGTTGAACAGCTCGGAGCCCACGGGGCCGCGCTCGTCCACGGGCTCACCGAGGACGTTCAGGATGCGGCCGAGCACCTTCGGGCCGATGGGCATCATGATGGGGTTGCCGGTGTCTCGCACCGACTGGCCGCGGCGCAGGCCGTCCGTCACGTCCATGGCGATGCAGCGCACGGTGTTCTCGCCAAGGTGCAGGCTCACCTCGACCGTGAGGTTCTCCTCTTCCTTCCCGATGAAGGCATTGGTCAGCTTCAGCGCGTTGAGGATGTTGGGAAGCTTGCCAGGCGGAAACTCCACGTCGACGACGGGGCCCATGACCTGCTTGACGATACCGGTGGTGCCTTCCATGTGGGACTCCAGAAATACAGGGGTAGAAAGGTGGCTTAGAGAGCTTCAGCGCCCGAGACGATCTCGATGAGCTCTTTGGTGATCGCCGCCTGGCGACCGCGGTTGTAGTCGAGCGTGAGCGACTTGATGAGGTCCGTCGCGTTCCGCGTGGCGTTGTCCATCGCTGTCATCCGCGCGGCCTGCTCCCCTGCGCCTGTCTCCAGGAAGGTCTGGAGGAGCAGCGTGCGGAGGTAGAGCGGGAGCAGGGTTTCGAGGATCGCCGAGCCCTTCGGCTCGTAGACGTAGTCGACGGCCGGTCCGGTGTGGGCGGAGGCGCTCGCGTCGATCGAGAGCGGGAGCACCCGAGCGAAGGTGGGGACCTGGGAGATCGTGTTCTTGAACTCGTTGTAGGCGACGACGCACTCGTCGTACTCCCCGGAGGTGAACCCGCGCACCATCTCCGCCGCAAGCGCCTGGACCTCGTCCTGGAAATTGACCGAGCTCACGTCGATCCGAACCTCGGCAACCGGGATTCCCCGCGCCTTGAAGAAGTCCCGGGCCTTCTTCCCGTAGGTGTGGATGCGAACGTTTCGCGGCTGCGCCTCGTTGTGGCCGGTCCCCGGCACGGAGGTGTTGCGCTGGGTCTTGAGCCATGTCTCCGTCTGCCGCAGGAGGGTGCCGTTGAACCCGCCGCAGAGCCCACGGTCGGTGGAGATCACGACCAGGAGCACATTCCGCACCTGGGCGCGGGCCTCCAGCAGCGGGTGCTGCACTTCGCCGCCGCCGCTCCCACCGCCTGCGATGCGCTGCAGCGTTGCGGTCAGCGTCGTCTGCCACGGACGCGCGGACACGGCGGCCTCCGTCGCGCGCCGGAGCTTGGCGGCGGAGACCATCTTCATCGCGTTGGTGATCTGCTTGGTGCTTTTCACCGAGGTGATGCGGGTGCGTATGTCGCGTAGCGTTGCCATGAAGTCCTCCGGGTTCTACCTGCCTGATTCAGCGTGGACTATTTCCAGGTGGTCCGGAAGGTGCGTGCTTCGGCGAGGATCTTCTCGCGGAGGTCACCACCCGCCCGGAACTTCGCAGTGAGGGTGGAGCGGAGGGTGACGGTGTAGGCGTGGCTCTCGAAATGCGCGGTCAGATCGCCGATGAAGCGGCGGACGTCGTTGACGGGCACGTCGTCGTACACGCCCTCGGTGCCGCAGACGATCTGGATGACCTGCAGCTCCATCGGAACCGGCGAGTACTGGTCCTGCTTGAGGAGCTCCACGAGGCGGGTGCCGCGGTTCAGCTGCTTGCGGGTGGCCTCGTCGAGGTCCGAGCCGAACGCCGAGAACGCCTGCAGCTCACGGAAGGTGGCCAGCGTGAGCTTGAGCGTTCCAGCGACGTCCTTCATCGCCGTGAGCTGGGCCGAACCGCCGACGCGGGAGACCGAGAGACCGACGTTGACCGCCGGGCGGACGCCTGCGAAGAACAGGTTGGTCTCGAGGAAGATCTGGCCGTCGGTGATGGAGATGACGTTCGTGGGGATGTAGGCGGCGACGTCGCCGGCCTGCGTCTCGATGATCGGGAGCGCGGTGAGCGATCCGGCGCCCAGCGAGTCGTTGACCTTGCAGGCGCGCTCGAGCAGGCGGCTGTGCAGGTAGAACACGTCGCCGGGGTAGGCCTCACGGCCGGGCGGGCGCCGGAGGAGCAGGGACAGCTGGCGGTACGCGGCGGCCTGCTTGGAGAGGTCGTCGTACACGATCAGCGCGTGCTGCCCGTTGTCGCGGTAGTACTCGCCGAGCGTGGCGCCGGTGTAGCAGGCGATGAACTGGAGCGGCGCGGGGGAGGAGGCGGGCGCGGCGACGATGGTCGTGTACTTGAGCGCGTCGTAGAGCTTGAGCTTCTCGACCACCTGCGCGATGGTGGACTGCTTCTGACCAACCGCGACGTAGATGCAGTGCATCTTCTTTTTCGGGTCGTCGAAGAACTGCCGCTGGTTGATGATCGTGTCGATCGCGACTGCGGTCTTGCCCGTCTGGCGGTCGCCGATGATCAGCTCGCGCTGGCCGCGGCCGACGGGGATCATGCCGTCGATGGCCTTGATCCCGGTCTCCAGGGGCTCGTGCACGCTCTTGCGCGCGACGATGCCGGGCGCCTTGAGTTCGACGGGGCGCATGTGATCTCGGGGGATCGGGGGGCCGCCGTCGATCGGGTTGCCGAGCGCGTCCACCACGCGGCCAAGGGTGGCCGGGCCGACGGGGACGGACACGATCTCGCCAGTGCGGCGCACGATGTCGCCTTCCTTGATGGTGCGGTCGTCTCCGAAGATGGCAACGCCCACGTTGTCCTCCTCGAGGTTCAGGACCATGCCCTTGATGCCGCCCGGAAACTCGAGCAGCTCGCCGGCCAGCGCGTTCTCGAGGCCGTAGATGCGGGCGATGCCGTCGCCGACCTTGAGCACGGTGCCGGTCTCGGTCACCGCAACGCGGGCGTCGTAGTTCTTGATCTGCTGCTTGAGGATCTGGCTGATCTCTTCGGCGCGGATGTCCATGTCAATGTCCTTTGGCCGCTTTGCGGCCTGGAATCAGGCTCGGGTATCGGAGAGGGAGAGGGTGATGCGGTCGAGGCGCGACTTGATGGAGGCGTCGTACACGCGGCTGCCGACCTGGGCGACCATGCCCCCGATCAGCGATTCGTCGACCTTGGCTTCGAGGACGACCGACTTGCCGGTCGCGACTTCGAGCGCGCGCTGGACCTGCACCCTCGCGATGGCGTCGATGGCGGTGGCGGTGGTCACCGTGGCGCGCACGCGGTTGGCTTCGACGTCTGCGAACGCGCGGTACTCGCGCACGATGGCCTCGATGCCGTCCAGCCTGTTCTTGTCGAGCAGCAGCCGGAGGAAGTTCGCCACGGTGTTCTCGAGGTTCATCCCGGGGAGTACGCGCTCGAGCACGAGCTTGCGCTCCGGATGGGTGAACACCGGGTTCGAGAGGGCGCTCAGCAAAAGGTTGTTCTCGAGCCGTGCGACGGTCCAGAACTTCTCCAGATCGTTGCCGAAGCGGTCCACCGCGTGGGCCTCCTGTGCGATCTCCAGCAGGGCCTTCGCGTAGCGTCGGGCGACAGAACCTTCAGTCATCTATGCACCCTCGGGCTTGGAGGTCTGGGGCCGGTTGGCGCGATCGGCGTCGACCGCCGCGAGGAATTCCTTCGCAAGCCGGTCCTGGTCTTCGCGGGAGATCGTCTTGGCGATCGTTTCCTTGGCGAGCTGGACGGCCAGGGCGACCGCCTCCTGACGGATCTCGTTGCGTGCCCGCGCGGCCTCCTCTCGGATGGCCCGCTCGGCGCTCTCCTTGACCCGGACAGCGTCGAGCTCGCCACGCGCCTGGAGGACCTTCGACTCGCGGTCGGCGTCCTCTCGCGCGTCGATGCGCATGTCCTCGATCTCCTTGTCCAGCGCGGCGAGCCGGATCTCGACGGCGTCGAACCGGGCCTGGGCGTCCGCCTGCATGCGGGCGGCCTCGTCGAGCCCACTCCGGATCTGTTGCGACCGGCCGGCGATCGCAGCGGCGATCGGCTTCCGCGCGATGAAGAACAGGAGCACCACGAAGATCGAGAGGTTGAGGCAACCGTAGAGGATCTGGTCGTAGTGGGGGGCGTATTCCTCCGCCTCCCTCTGCTCGGCCGTGAGTTGCTCACCCTCGCCCGCAAACGCTGGGGAAATGCCGAACATCTACGCCTCCGCTGCGGGGTTGCGGCCGAGCACCGAGCTCACGATGTCCGCGGCCAATTCCTTCGACATCCCTGCCACTGCGAGTCTCGCGGCAGCAGCCTCGCGCTGCACGCCGTGGAGCGCGCCCTGCAAGCGCACGTCTGCCTCGCGCCGAGCTTCGGCGACGTGGTGTGCGTGCGCCTTGTGGGCGTCGCCGCGGAGCCCGGCGCGGTACTCGGTGATCTCGGCGCGCACCTTCGCGAGAGCCGTCTCGTAGTCGCCGAGCCGCGCGGACGCCTGCTTCGAGAGCGTCTCCGCGTCGTGCTTTGCCCCAACGGTCGCGTCAGCGCGGTCGCGGAGGTAGTCCAACATCGGCTTGAAGAGGATGACCTGAAGCCCTGCCACCAGCACGAGGAAGGGTACTACCTGGATGAGGGCCAGGGTGAGGTCCGGGATGATGTTCACGGGCCATGCTCCGGAAGGGAGCCCGGCTATCGTCCGAGTGACCGCCCGGCAAGGGCATACCGCAAACGGTTGACCCCCTTGGCCTCGAGCGCCCTGGCGAACGAGATGCCCACAACCTATTTAGTTTGGTGTGTACGGCCTTTCTCGCGATTCTCCTTCCCCACGCCCAGCCAGAGCCCCCCGTTCCCGTCGACGGTCCAGCTCCGGGCCTGGACCGTGGCGCCGACATTCCCCCACAAGCCGAGCCGCACCGGCCCGAGCGCCACTGCGACCGAGCCTTCGAGCAGCAGCGGTGCGCTCCATGTCGCGCCGAACACCGTGAGGCCCACCTGGCCGGGCAGGACCACGCCGAGGTCCAGCAGCACCGGGGTGCGCACCGCGAAGTCGACCCAGGGTGCTACTTGCAGTCCGACCGCCGGCACGCCGATGTCCAGGGTCGGGCCGCCCGCGATCCCAAAATCGAGCCCGAACACCCCCCCGACACGGCCTCGCGTCCCGGCGGCGATGCCGACGGTGCCGGGCAGCGTGGCGTCGACCTCGAAGCCGAGGTGGGGGTCTACCCAGTAGCCACCGGACACCTCGCCCCAGCCGATCGCGACGACCCCGCCGGAGCTGGGCAGGCGGAGGCTGAGCGGGTCGGCGTGGGCGGGAGGGCAGAGGATCGCGGCGAGGGCGGTGGCGGCGGCGAGGCGAGGCAGCATTTCAACTCCAGGGCTTGACGTGTCCATAGTATGCCCCGTTCCGCGACCGCGCAGCAAACACAGAATGCGGGTTACGCTCTTGACACCCTCAAAGGACAAGGAATGCCAGACATCAACGGACGGTGCAGATGAAAGGTGCCTCCCTCAGCGGCCGGGTTGCGGTCCGGTACCTGCTCGAAGCGCGCATCACGGTGGAGTCGCAGTCGAACTTCTACACCGGCTTCAGCCAGAACATAAGCGAAGGCGGTGTATTTGTGTCCATGGAGAACCCGCCGCCGGTCGGTGAGGTGGTGCGGCTCCAGGTACACCTCGACGATGGAATGGCCGTGACCGCGTCGGGTCAGGTGCGTTGGCACCGGATCGATGACGCGACCGGCGAGGTGGTGGGCGCTGGCGTCCAGTTCATGGCGCTCGACCCCGACGCGACTGCGGCGCTCCAGGGGATGCTGCAACGGGCCCAACAGGAGCCCCTGCTGATGGAGTGACGCGGAGGCCTGCGCCCGCCGGCCCGGCAGCAGCCGGCTCCGGGGGGCGTCAGGAGATCTCGCGCCGCCCTTCGAGCGCGCGAGCGAGCGAGACGCGATCGGCGAATTCGATCTCTGTGCCGACCGCGATGCCGTGAGCGAGGCGGGTGACGCGGACGCCGAGCGGACGCAGGAGGCGGGCGACATAGAGCGATGTCGCGTCGCCCTCCACGTCGGGATCAGTCGCGAGGATGCACTCCGCTCCGGGCTCCTGGGCGGCGAGCCGGGCGACGAGCGATTGGATTCGCAGTTCGTTGGGGCCCACGCCGTCCAGGGGGGAGAGGGCACCGTGCAGCACGTGGAAGCGACCCTGGAATTCGCCGGAGGCATCAATCGCGCGCACATCCTGCGGGCGCTCCACGACGCAGATCAAGGCCGGGTTCCTGCGGGGGTCCGCACAGCGCGCGCAGAGCTCGCGGTCCGAGAGATCGCAGCACACGCTGCACTCACGCACGGAGGCCTTCAGGCCGAGGATCGCCGCGGCGATGTTCTCGGCCGCCTCCGGGGGTTGACGAAGCAGCCAGTACGCGTGCCGGGTGGCGGTCTTTTCCCCGACGCCCGGAAAACGGGCGAGCTGCTGGACCGCCTTGCGGAAGGGGTCGCTCATCCGCCGCCGAACAGGCCGGGAGGCAGACCCATCCCCGCCGCCAGGCCCATCAACTTCTCGGCGACGACTTCCTTGGCCCGGCGGATGGCATCGTTGCTCGCGGCGCGGACCAGATCCTCGAGCATCTCCACATCCGCTGCGGCCTTCGGGTCGATCTTCACGGAGAGCACCTCCTGGCCCCCGTTCATCCGGACCACGACCAGACCGCCGCCCGCGACTCCCTCCACCTCGGCGCGCTCGGCCTCGGCCTGCAGGTCGGCCATCTGCTGCTGGAAGCCCCCGAGCATGCCTGCCATGCCGCCGCCCAAGGGGCCGCCACCGCCAAAAAGATCACTCATCTTCGGACTCCATTTCCGGCATGTTCATATCCCGCGGTGCCTCGCCCATGGGCACGATGCTCTCCACCCGGGCCGCAAAGGTGGCCAGGAGGCGTTTGAGCACCGGGGATGCCTCGGCTGCCGCGACCGCGTCGGACTGCCGGCGCTCCTCCGCGGCCGATCGCCGCTCGCTGCCCGTGCGCCCCGCGGTGGTGTCGATCCGCACGTCCACGACCCGAAAACCGGGGAACCAGGAACCGATGTCGAGATCGTTCAGTTCGTTCCGAACGCGGGTCTGGCCCAGCACGGAGCGCACGGCGAGGGTCAGGCGCCCTTCTGCAAAGGACAGGAACGCGGCGTTGTCGGCGAGCGTCGATCGGGAGATCGGCGGCAGCGCCTCGAGCAGGAGCCGGTAGCGGGCGGCAGGCGGCAGATCGGCGGGGATCCCGGGCGCGGGGGGGGGCGTCTCGGGGGCAACCGGGGCGGTTGGCTCGGGCGCCGGGGGGTGTGCCGGCGACGGCGTCCATGGGGGGCGCGGCGCGGCGGGCGGCTCGGCGGGGTGGTTCGGGGCGGGCGAAGGGCGTCCTACCGCCTCTCGCCCTCCGGATCGCGGCCGCGCGGGGCGGCCACGCCCTGGCCACGCATCCGGCGCTCCAGGTCGACCAGGCGATCGACCAGGGCACCCACCGGCTGTGCTGGCCGGATCGCCACGAGCCGCGCCACTGCCATCTCCAGGATCAACCGGGGCCGAGTGGACCTCGACACCTGGTCGTGCACGTCGAGCAGCACCTGGAACGTGCGCGAGAGCTGCTCGGCAGGCACGCCAGACGTCAGGTCCAGAAGAATCGCCTTCTCCTCCTCCGAGACGTCGAGGAAGCGCCGCGCGCCTTCGGACAAGGTGGCGATCGTCGCGTTGCGTACGAGCTCCAGCAGCTCCACCGTGAACTGGGCTAGCTCATAGCCGTTGTCGTGGACCGACTCGATGCTCTCGAGACAGCGGAGCGGTTCCGCCTGCAACACCCCGCGAAGCATCTCGTACAGGTACTTCCGATCGACGAGGCCAAGGATGTCGGCTACCTGCTTGTCGTCGCTCGACGCGCCTCCGAAGCTGATGACCTGGTCGAGCAGGCTCTGGGCGTCGCGCATCGATCCCTCGCCAGCGCGAGCGACCATCTGCAGCGCGGCGTCCGAGATGGTCACGCCCTCGGCGTCGCAGATCTTGCGCAGGCGTTGGGCCACGACGTTCGCGGGGATGCGCTTGAAGTCGAAGCGCTGCACGCGCGAGAGGATGGTCTCCGGGATCTTGTTCACCTCGGTGGTGGCGAAGATGAACTTCACGTGTGGAGGAGGCTCTTCCAGCGTCTTGAGCAGCGCATTGAACGCGCCCTTCGACAGCATGTGCACCTCGTCGATCACGTACACGCGGAACCGGGAAGCCGCGGGCAGGTAGCGCACGCCGTCGCGCAGGTTGCGGATGTCGTCGACGGAGTTGTTCGAGGCGCCGTCGATCTCCACCACGTCGGGTGAGATGCCGGCGAGGATGTCGCGGCAGGGCCCGCATTCGCCGCACGGAGTCGGCGTGGGGCCCTTCGCGCACTGCAGGGCGCGGGCGAATGCGCGCGCTGCCGTGGTCTTTCCCACGCCGCGCGCCCCAGTGAACAGGAACGCGTGGTGGAGGCGCCCGGACGTGAGCGCGTTCTTGAGCGTGCGCGTGACGTGGGCCTGCCCGCTCATCTCCTCGAGGGTCTGCGGGCGCCACTTTCGCGCGATCGCGATGTAGGCTGGCGGGTCTGTGGAAGGTTCGGCCACCAGAGACCTCCGAGTTGGGCCTGCCCGAGCGCATGCACGCTGTCGTGCGGGGAGTTGATGGCCGGGCACCTCACAGCCCCGGACCCGACGCTACCGTTGCTTCCGCAAGGATCTGGCGGGGTTCACGAGGGCCTGGTCTGCAAGACCCGACCATCAACGCCCCGCACGACGGGGCTCTCGTTGTCTAACCGGACGCGCGCGCCGTGCAAACCCCGCCTGGCCCGGCACGCCCGGCACGGAGAGGCAGCCGTGCTACGTTCGCGGTGCGAGTGTGCTCCAGAAGATGCGCCGTTCCCTCCTGCTCCTCCCCCTGCTCTCGACGTTGTTCCTCGCTGGCTGCCCCGATCCCACGGCTGTTGCGGACGGCAAGGGTTCGGGGGGGCCGAACGGACCGCCGGATCCGAACGCTCCCCGGGACGCGAACGGGGCTCCGATGGCGCCGCCCCAGGATGGCGCGGGCCCCGGCGGGGGCCGGCCGCAGGTGGTCGGATTCAAGGTGGAACCCGGCACGGGGGTGAAGCTCTCCGGTGACATCACCTACACGGGTACGCGCACCGGCACGCTGCGAGTGGACTTCCTGAAAAACTCGGAGGGAGGGAGCTTTCCCGAGCTGGTGAACACCATTGCGCTGGACAAGCCCGGTCCCTGGAGCGTCGAGGCGCCCAAGGACCTGGGCGACATTTCGATCGTCTCCTTCATCGACGCCGACGACAACGGGCCGAGCGACGGAGAGCCCGCGGGAAAGATCGACAAGACCACCGTAGCGGGTGCAGACATCGCGAAGCTCGACATCACGCTCTCCGACAACCCGGAGCTGGGGTCGCTCAAGCCTCCCGGCAAGGGTGCCCCCGCAGGTGGGATGCCTCCGCCCCCCGGGGCGAACGGGCCCGCTCCGGGTGACGCGCCGCCGGGCGGACCCGGTGGGCCCGCTGCACCCGCCGGACCTCCCCCGGATGGTGGGGCGCCTCCGGTGCCCCCACCCGCCGGTGGAGCGCCCGGCGCCCCCCAGAAATAGGGGTGAGCGGGCTCGTCGCATGGATCGGCGCTGGTGCCCTGGCCCCGTTCAGAAGGGGACTCGGCAGGGTGGCCGACCGGGGGCGTGCCGGCCGCGTGGAGGTGGAGGTCGAAGGCGGGTGGATCGGCGCCTCGGTCGACGACGCCGGGGATGTCGGCACGTTTGGCGGGTACACGGTGGCGGTCGACGGGCGACCCTCCAACCTGAGGGCCCTCACGGCGGAGCAGGCCGCGCGCGGCTCTGGGGCGCAGACCGTCTCGGAGGTGCTGTGCGCGATCTTTGGCGAGATCGGTGTCGAGCAGGGCCTGAGCCGGATCGAGGGGAGCGTCGCGCTGATCGTGTGGGACGCAGCGAAGCGTGAGCTCTGGGCGATCCGGGACCGGGTGGGGGCTCGCCCGATGTTCTGGCGGCAGGGACCGGACGGCGTGGCTGCTGGCTCGGCGCCGGAGGCGGTCGGCAGCGGACCGGTCGATGTCCTCGCGATGGATCGGCTCTCCCGGGTCGGGTTGCTCCCGCCGCCCTGCAGCGTGATCGAGGGCGTGAGGCGCGTGCCAGCCGGCTGCCTCGTGCGGATCGGCGCAGCGGCCGCGCCGTCGCGGTGGTGGGACACCCCCGCGACGGTTCCGGGGTCGGGCGGGTCGCTCGCCCGGTGGGTTCAGAGCCTGGAGTACTCGGCGCGGATGTGCGTGCGCCACGCCGCTGCGGCGGCCCAGGCCGTGTGGGTGGAGGATGCGCCGGGGCTGGCGGTGCTCGCTGCCGCCGAGCACCCCGTGACGGGTCGGCTGCCCGCGCTGGTGATCGATGTGGCCGGTCGCGAGCGCATTCCCGACCCCGAGGGGGCGGCCTCGGTGCGCCGTGTGGCGCTGGGTCCCGATCACCTCGACGAGGCGTTGGACGACCTGGCCGGGCTGGACGAGCCGGTGGTGGACCCCGACGCGCTCCTGTGGTGGGCGATCGGACGGGCCGCCGCGCAGGAAGACTTCGCGGGCGTGATGACCGGGCGGGGATCGGAGGCGTGGCTCGAACCGGCGACGCCGCGGTTCCTGCTCCGAGCGATCCGGCTGCGGCCCGGGGCGGCGGACGCAACCCCTCGGTGTCCCGAGGTCGACGCGATCCTCTCGGCGGCCCCGACGACGCCGCCCGGCGCGGGTTGGCTCCAGCGTCGCCTGACCGTGCCGGATCGTACGCTCAGGACGGCCGATCTGGTCGGGGCATCTGCTGGGGTCTCGTTCGTCGCACCGCTCTGCGATCCGCGCCTGGTGCAGTTCGGCTGCACCGTGCCTCTCGGGCACCACCGGGGGATCGCACCGCGGCTATGGGCCGCCATGGGCGCGCGATCCGCCGGACCGGTCCGCGCGACGGTGCCTCTCGCCGCCTGGCTCGCCGGGCCCTGTGCGGGCCTCCTGGAAGGCGTGCCGGAGCGCCTCACGCGGTTCGTGGAGCCGTCGAGCCTCGGCCGATGGCCCCCTCGTCTGGAGGGCTCCGAAGCCGTCGCAGAGCGCGTCTTCGGGCTGCTCGTGCTGGAACGGTGGTTGCGCGGCCGCAGTTGACCGCGGTCGCGCTCACATCCCGGTCTTCGTCGCCTGCTGCAGGGCTTCGATGGAGCGCACGATGGCCGCCACCGAGGGCTTCCCGCGATTGCCGAGCCGGATCTTGCGCTCGGGGTTCACCAGGTACACCGTGCGGATCACCATCGGGCCGGTGAGCGGGAATTGCATGCATGCCTTGAACTGTCGGGCGACGGACCCGCCCCGGTCGGTGAGCAGTGGGAACTTCACCCCGATGCTCTCGGCGAACGCCTTGTGGCTCTCGGCCTCCGCGCTGCTGATGCCGAAGACCTTCACGTTGAGCCGGTCGAAATCGGCGAGGTGCTTCTGGAAGTCCTGGAGCTGCTCGGAGTCGTCCTTCCCGCCGTCTTCGACGTAGAACACCAGCACGCTCCAGTGCCGCCCGTGGCGATGCCACGAGTCGTCGTAGCTCTGCAGGTGCCATTCTGGCGCGGTCTCGCCCTCCGGCAGGAGCTTGGGGTACACCCGCTCCTGGATCTGGCGCTTGATCGGGGCGGGCAGGCCTGCGAGGGTCTTGCGAACGGTACTCAAAGGGGCTCCAAGGGGCGCCGCCGGTAACCTGTTTGCTACTTGCCGCGCCTCAAAACCCACGTGCCGACCATGCCGGCTACACACAGCCCGGGGATCACGAGCAGCGCGAGTGCTCCTCCGCCGAACACAGCGAGCTCCGAGAGCTGGAGCTTGCCCTTGGTCGCGTTGTTGGCGCGGATCGCGAGCTGGTCCTTCTCGCCGACCATCCACGCGGCCGTGTTCATGAACAGATCCTGGTTCTGGACCTTCAGGATCAACAGGTTCGACGCGAAGTCCCCATCCCCGAAGGCCATCACCTTGCCCCCCGCCCTGGGCGTGGGCGCCGGGATCGCCGGGGTGGTCGGAGCCGCTGCCACGGGCACTGCGCCAGCGGCGCCCGCTGCTGCCGGCAGGGCGTCGCTGGTCGTGCGCAGCTTCGAGGGGTCTGTCACCTCGACGCTCACGATGAGCGGCACCTTCCCGATGATGTCCTCGCCCGGGTTCGGCTCTGAGGACACGTTCGGGTCGTCGAGCTTCGTCTCGGCCCAGCCCGAGTCGCTGCCGTGCGCGATCTCCTGCACGTTCAGCCCGTCCACGGGCTCGCCCTTGCTCATGGAGCGGGCGAGGGACAGCACGACGAGGCCGGTGAGCTTCTGGGTGACCGGGTGGACATCCCAGCTCGATGCGTCGAGGCCTAGAGCCGTCGGGTCGTTGGCGGCGATCATCCGGCTCGGGTCGCCCTCGACCACCACGTCGTTGCCGGCCTTGACGCCGTAGCGAGCAAGGTCTGCCGCCGTCTCGGGGGTCTGCAGCGGGTCCATCATCACGATGAGGTTGCCGCCCGCGGCGACGTAGCGCGCCATGCGGTCACGCTCCTCGGGCAGCAGCTCGGCCCGGGGGGCGGGCAGCACCACGATCTCGCAGGTGTCCGGCGTCGGCTGCTTGTCCATCAGCGAGAGCTCGGAGGTCTTGTAGTTCTGCGCTTCGAGGCGCTGCAGCGCCACACCGAAGCCCTGCGCGCTCTGGTCGTCCTTGAAGTCGAGTTCGCCGTGACCCTGCACGACGCACACGCTGTGCGCGGTGTCGCTCGTCACCTTCACGAGGGCGTTGGTGACGGCCTCTTCGTCGAACTCGGTCTCGAGACGCTGCTGGTTCTCGCCGACCTTGAGGATCACGGTGCCCGAGGGCGAGACGATCTTCATCTGCTCGGCGAGCAGCGGGTCCGAGTACGGGTCGTGGTACTCGACCTTGAGCAGGCTCGTCTCGTCGGTGTAGCCCTGCATGAGCTGCTTGAAGTTCGTCTCCTGCGGGCTGCCGGCCTGGAAGAACGCCTGCACGGCGACCTCCCGGTCCAGCGCCTTCGCGATGTCCTTCGACTGCTGCGAGAGCGTGAACTGCTTGCCCTGGGTGAGGTCCCAGCGCTTGTCGTAGCGGAACGACATCACGTTCACGCCAATGCCCACGGCCCCGACCATCAGTACGATCAGGCCCGCGAGCGCGCCCTTTCCGACCGTCTGGTCCTTGCCCAGCGCGGCGAGGTTCTTCCAGTCGAGCACGAGCCAGAGCCCGATGCACACCACGCCCACGCCCCCGACGGCGTTCAACAACGCCGGGGTCTTGTCGAAGGTGAAGATCATCCACCCCGCACCCGTCGTCAGGAGACACAGCGCCCCGAGAAGGGCGAGCAACCAGCCAACTACACGCATTGCCATCAGCGCCACCGCAGGGCTTCGACCCGTTGCGACGTCGCAAACAGGAAGAAACCGATGAAAGAGAGGAAGTAGACGATGTCTTGAGTGTGGAGCAGGCCCTTGCCCATCGAGTCCGCGTGCTTGAGCATCGACACGTAGTCGATGGTGGTCTTGAGCGGGCCATCATCCATGCCCTGCACCACCCAGTTGGAGATCCAGAGGAACAACCCGCCGGCGAACGCGATCATGAAGGCGACGATCTGGTTCTCGGTCAGCGCAGAGGCGAATGTCCCCATCGCGATGAGCGTGCCCAGCATCAGGATGAAGCCGACGTAGTTGCTGATGACGACGCCGCTGTCCGGGTCGCCGAGCGCGTACAGGAACCACATGAACGGGAGCGTCGTGGCGGTCATCACGAGCGCGAACCCCATCCCACCGAGGAACTTGCCCAGCGCGATCTCGAACGAGCTGACTGGGGACGTGAGCAGGAGCTCGATGCTCCGCTGCCGCCGGTCTTCGGCGATGAGGCGCATCGTCACGGCCGGGACGATGAACAGCGCGATGACGCCCAGGTTCGAGAAGAACGGCTGGACGACCCACTCGTTCACCGAGAGCTGGTCGGCCTGCTGCGGGTTCAGCACGGACTCCGAGAACGCGCTGTAGTACCCGATGAGCATGGCCGTGAAGAAGAACCCGCCGATGAACGTGAACGCGGTGAGCGCGATCCAGCCGACGGGCGTGTTGAACAACGCCGAAGTCTCGCGGCGCGCGATGGTGAGGGCCCCGATCATGTGGTTTCCCGCGTTGTGAGCTGAATGTAGGTGTCTTCGAGGCGTTGGCCCTGCAGCGACAGCAGCCCGAAGGGGATGGACGCTGCGGCGACGGCTTCCCGCACGTCGCGCTCGCCGGTCACGACGAGGTGCACACCGTCGTGCTCGACCAGGGTGACCCCGGGTACCTTCCTGAGCACGTCGATCGCGCCCTCCGGCCTCGCAAGCTCGACGTGGACCTTCTTCTCCGCGCCGCCGCCCAGCGTCGCGAGGTCGCCCTGCGCGACGATCCTGCCCTTGTGGATGATGATCACGCGGGAGCAGATGGCCTCGATCTCGGACAGCACGTGCGTGGACAGGAGCACGGTGCGGTCGTCGCCGAGGGAGAGTTCGTGGATCAGGTTCTTGATCTCGATGCGCTGGGCGGGGTCGAGGCCAGACGTGGGCTCGTCGAGCACGAGCACCTTGGGGTCGTGGACGAGCGCCTGGGCCAGCCCGACGCGCTGCCGGTAGCCCTTGGAGAGGTTGTCGATGATGCGGTGGCTCACGGCCTCCAGTCCGACCCGGCCGAGCGCCTTCTTCGTGGCCGCGTCGATGTCCGGCACGCCCTTGAGGCTCGCGGCAAAGCGCACGTAGTCGCCGACGGTCATGTTCGTGTAGAGGGGCGGGGTCTCCGGAGCGTAGCCGAGGATGGCCTGCACCTTCCTGGGGCTCTCGGCGACGTCGAAGCCGCCGACCCGGGCGGTGCCGGCGCTGGCCCCGAGGGAGCCTGCGATGATGCGCATCGTCGTGCTCTTGCCGGCGCCGTTCTGGCCCAGAAAGCCGACCACCTCACCCTTCTGGATCGTGAAGCTCACGTCCGAAAGGGCGAGCGTGTCGCCGTAGGATTTTGTCAGGCCTTGAACCTCGATCATTCACTCACCTTGGGGTGGCGGGCCGCCGGGGGCGGAACCCGTAGAAAGGCAGCCGGACTAACGCCAGCCTCCGGTCACGTCGCGCGGATCAGGGCGTGCGAATCGTCAAAGCTTGTCGGCGCGGTAGAACGTGGACGTCGTCTTGCACGTCCCATCCTGGGCGGTGGCGCCGTCGGTCACCGCGCGAACGCCACCTGCAGGCAGGATCGCGAAGCCCTCGGCATCCTCGGGGAGCGAGAGCGGATGCGCCCTGGGCGTGGCTGCAGGCCCGGCGAGCTCGAAGATCTGCGGCGTCGCCTTGCCCGAGGAGGCTCCTGCGAGGATCCAGAGTGCATCGGGCTTCGCGGGGTTGACCGCGAGGTCCACGATGGCGAGGCCCCCGAGATTGACCGGGTAGCTGGCGACGACGTCGAGGGTGAGTGTGTCTGGACGGGGCGCGAGTTCCACGAGGAGCGACTTGCCGTCGACCAGCGGTCCACGGACCCCGAGCCAGAGGTGGGCGCTCCAGAAGGCGGCGCCCTCGACATTGCGGAGGGCCGTGAAATCCGGACCCGTGCAGGCCGCGCAGCCCGTCCAATCCACGGTCCACAGCTTCGAGGTCTCGCCGTGGATCTGCAGGATCCGCTGTCGAAGCGGCTTCTCGGTGCCCGACTTCGTGTGGGACTGTGAGCCGACGACCCACAGATCCGTGGCGTCCGCCGCGAGCGATTCGATGTCCTCGACGGACTCGGCCAGGGCCAGGTTGCCAGCTCCGACGCCCCCGGCACCCTGCACGGGCACGCCGTCGAGCGTGTAGCGAAAGAGCTGGTCGCTGCGCTCGTTGTCCGCGATGAGCACGGTGTCCGGCCGGGCGGGATCGATCACCATCGCGGAGCCTTCGCACAGACCAGCGAGGACGGCCAGTGGCAGCACTAGAAGTGCCCGGTCCAGGTGAGCAGCCCGCCGCCCGGGAGCGGGGCGATGGAGGCGCTGCCCTCGTCCACCACGAGCAGGACGACGCCGGTGCCGAGCAGCGCCGCGGAGAGGCCGGCGCTCACGTACAGGGCGTTGCGCTTCGGCACGAGGTTGTTGTCGTAGAACGTCTGCGCCTCCTTCGAGAGCTGCGGATCGTCCTGCGTCTGCGCCGACTTGATCTTTGCGGCGTACGCCTTGTAGGCCTGTGCGCTGTCGGTGTAGCAGTAGGCGGCGGCGCCCCCGCTCGCTGCGCCGAGCCCGAAGCTCACGATGCTGGCGATCTTCGTGGGAGGCAGGCCGGATGACCGGGTCGTGGTCTTCACGCTGCCCCCGCGTTCCCCGTCATCCCGCTCGGCACGCTCGGCACGCTCGGCACGCTCGGCCGCGAGCCGGGCCGCCTCTGCCTTCTCGTCGGCCTTGCGCCGCTCCTCGGCCTGGGCGTCGGCCTGCGCCTGGCGTCGGAACTCCGCCTCCTGCCGCGCGTCCTCCGCCGCTGCGTCTGCCTCTGCCTCCGCCCGCGCGTCCGCTGCGGCGCGGGCCTTCGCATCCGCTGCCGCCTTCGCGTCGGCCGCGGCCTGCGCTTTGGCATCGGCTGCCGCCTTCGCCTCCGCCGCTGCCCTGGCATCCGCGGCTGTCTTCGCGTTCAACGCCGCTGTCGCATCGGCGGCGGCCTTTGCGTCGGCTGCCGATTTTGACTGCTTCGACCGGGCATCCGCGGTGGCCCTCGCGTCGGCCGCAGCCTTCGCGTCCGCTGCTGCCTCTGCAGCGGCCTTGGTGTCGGCTGCAGCCTTCGCATCCGCTGCAGCCTTCGCATCCGCAGCCGCGCGGGAATCCCCTGCGGCCTTCGCGGCGGCTCTTGCGTCGGCCGCAGCCTTTGCGTCCGCCGCGGCCCTGGAGCTCGCGGTGCGTGCGTCCGCCGCCGCACGCGCGTCCGCCGCAGCTTGCGCATCCGCCGCCGCCCTCGCGTCCGCGGAGGCCTTCGCCGCGCGCGCCGCCGCTGCTTCCTCGGCGGCCCGGCGTTCGGCTGCTGCCGCGGCTGCGCGCGCTTCGGCCTCCGCCGCGGCCTTGAGCTCGTCGGATGTGCCGCCGTCGAGGCCCTCCCCGAGCTCCCCGCCCCGTCCCGCGCGGATGACCTCGAATTCGCTGTCCTTCTTGGAACTCGAGTGGGCGAGCTCGATGTGCCAGGCCTGGGCGTCGCCGTCGGAGACGACGATCTGCTTCTTCGCGTCCTTGTACCCGTCGAGGTTCGCCCCGATGGTGTGCACCCCGGCGAACACGCTCGGAAGGCTCACGGCGTCGGAGCCGACCGGCCTGCCATCGATGGTGATGGTGGCATTGCGGGGCTGTGCCGAGAGGTCGAGGGTGCCGATCCCGAGCTTCTCGAGGCTGAGGGGGAGATCGAGGTCCTGGTTCATCCCGAGATCGACCGTGACGACCGCGGGCACGTACCCGTCGAGCTCGGCCCCCACGGTGTGGGCGCCACACTCGAGGGCCACGGGGGACCCTGGGACGCCCGGCCATGCACGGGAGTCGAGCGTGACCTTCGCGGTCAGCGGCGTGGGGTGGACCGTGATCGTGCCGAGCTGGGGCACGGCATTCACCTGCACGCGGGCGGTCACTCCGGGCAGCACCATCACTTGGGACTCGCCTCGGAGGCAGTCGCCTACGACCGAGATCGTCACGGGCCCGGGGGAGACGCCGGGGATGTTGCCTGGGGTGTGGAAGCCGGTATCGGCCCCGTTCAGGAGGATGGACGCCCCCTTCACGTTGGAGGAGACGTATACATCCTCTGCGAGGGCGAGCCGGGCGAGGAAGAGCAGCATGATCGGACCTTGAACCGGTCGGCGCTCTACTCGATTCCCGGAAGAATTACCAGCGGGCCGGGAATCTGACGGGCGCAGGGGCTGGCAATCGTGCCGGCCCCTGTGCGTCGACCGCCGGGGCGGCCCCGTCCCTATGCCTCCTCGGGCAGCTCTTTGGCCGGGCCGGCCTTGCGACGGGCCGTCTCTTCACCGATGAGCACGTCGAGCGTTGCGTCTGCCGCTGCGATGACGGCCTCGGCCTCTGCCTCCTCGACCCCCAGGATGCTGGAGAGATCGTACGCCTCGGCGTCTGCGACCTCGCGGACCGAGCGGAAGCCGTGGCGGATCAGGAAGTCGACCTGCTCCTCCGAGAGCGACGGGACGCGAGCGAGCTCGCTGTGAGCCTGCGCGTTCATCTCCCGGTGCTTGGTCTCGCTGAAGATGTCGATTCGCCAGCCGGTGAGCTGCGCCGCGAGCCGGACGTTCTGGCCGCGCCGGCCGATCGCCTTGGAGAGCTGGTCGTCGGGGACCACAAGCTCCATCGCATGGGCCTGCTCGTCGATGTAGACGCGCGAGACCGTGGCGGGGGCGATCGCGTGAACGATGAATCGCGCCGCATCCGGGTGGTAGGGGATGATGTCGATCGCTTCGCCGCGCAGTTCGCCGACGACTGCCTGGACGCGCGAGCCCTTCATGCCGACGCAGGCGCCGACGGGATCGACGTCGGGGTCGATCGAGGTGACCGCGATCTTCGCGCGGAAGCCGGGCTCGCGGGCGCAGGCCTCGATCCGCACGATGCCGTCTGCGACTTCGGGGACCTCGAGCTCGAACAGCTTCATCAGGAGGCCGGGGTGCGTCCGCGACAGGATGACCTGCGGGGTCTTCGTCGCACGGGTGATGTCCACCACGTAGGCCTGGATGCGGTCCCCCTGGCGGTATGTCTCGCTCGGCACCTGCTCGCGCTTGGGGAGCAGCGCCTCGGCGCGGGAGAGGTCGACGACGATGTTGCCCTTCTCGAAGCGTCGGACGACACCGGTGATGATCTCGCCCTTGCGGTCCTTGAACTCCGAGAAGGTCTGCTCACGCTCGGCCTCCCGGATCTTCTGGATGATGACCTGCTTGGCGGTCTGCGCGGCGATGCGCCCGAGCCCGTCGATCGAGACCTTGAGGCCGAGCGAGTCGCCGACCTCGCACTCGGGGTCGTGCTTGCGGGCTTCCGGCAGGATGATCTGCGTGTCCTCGTTCTCGATCTCGTCGGCGACCGTACGGAATTCGAAGAGCTCCACCTCACCGAGCTCCTCGTTCCACTGGGCCTCGAAGTCACGGTTCAGGCCGAACTTCTTGCGAGCCGCAGCGACCATCGCCTGTTCGAGGACCTCGACGAGGGAGTCGCGGGGAATGTTCTTGTCGCGGGCGACCTCGGCGAGGTCGCGGGCCAGTTCACTCGTGATCATGGGGTGCTCCTGTGGATTCGGGAATTCTTCGACTTCGGCGGGTTCTTGCCGCCATCGTCGGGGGAAGGTGGGGGGGCGGGCAGTTTGCCGGGCAGGGCCTTGCCGGGCTTCGCGAGGGGGACCGGCGAGCCGGCAGGGAGCCCCGGGTGCAGGCCCTGGCCCAGCCGCTCGAACTGGTCGAGGTCGAGCAGCAGCGTGGCGCGCTCGACGTCGTCGGCATGGTAGCGACGGGGCACGCCGTCCACGTCGACGAGGATCTCATCCCCTTCCACGCCGCGAAGGATGCACTTGAGCCGCCGGCGGCCGTCCATGTCCCACGTCTTGATGCGAGCCAGGCAACCGGCGAACTTCTCGAAGTCTGCGAGCCGCTGCACGGGGCGCTCGATCCCGGGGGTCGACACCTCCAGCGTGTAGGCCGTGGCGATGAGATCGGCGGCATCCAGCGCGGGGGAGAAGATCCGCGAGAACCGGGTGCAGTCCGTGATCGTAGAGCCGCCCGGCTTGTCGATCGAGATGCGCAGCACGCGACCGCCCACCCCGGATGCTCCGGTGAGCTCGATGGCGACGACCTCGACCTCCACGCGCTCCGCGATCGGCTCTGCCAATGCGCGAAGGGCGGCGATCAAGCTGCGGAGATCGGTGACTGGGGAGAGCGTGGGCATTGTGCGGGCCGTAAAGACAGAAAAAGCGCCACGAGGGGCGCTGGGGAGAGCCGGGGCGGGCCGCATAACGGGTGGGGTGAAAGAGGGCAACCGCCCGCGGTCATGCCACCGTTTACGCGCCCGGATCGCTGGCGAGACACCAGTCCGCCTCGCTCCCGAGTCCTTCGGTCTCGTAGGGGGAGGGTTGCCCGAACTGCTGGGCGGCTGTCCATGCCGTCGCGAACTCCCAGTCGCGGTCGTCCTCCACGTGGCCCTCGTCGTCCCGGCACCGCACGGTGAAGTGACCGTCGGCGAGGAGTTTTCCCTGCAGGGTCCCGGTCGCGGCGTTGAAGTCCACCATCACGAGTTCAGGGGTCGGCCACACGTCCTGCCCCTCGGCCCCCGTGGTCATCAACACCGGGAGGGAGGTGACCGGCGTGGTGTAGGGCGCGAACGGGTGGTCGAGGCCGGGCACCACGGCGTCACTGCCTCCCGAGAGCTCGACGTCTCCGGCCAGGGTGTCCGCGCGTTGGCCGATCAGCACCGTCGTCCAGAGGGCGCCTGCGGAGAACCCGACCGCCGAGAGCCGGGTGAGATCGACGTCCAGGTTCTCCGCGGCGCAGGTGCGCAGGTCGTCGAACAGCACGACGTCCGCCTCGTCCTGCGCCATCACGTCCCAGAGGTAGGCGACCACGGTGTCGAGCAGCGTCTGGACCCTGGCGTCGGGCATGAGCCACACGGTGTTCGTGGCGTCGGCCCGCACCTGCACGCCGTACCTCGCGGCGATGTCCGCCGCCGGGGTGGAGGTGTCCGTGGGGAACGCGGTGCCGTGGAAGTAGACGTTCACGGACATGCCCGGCTTCGGCGAGGTCGGGAGCACCACGGTGACCTGCCGATCCTCGCCGCTCGACCTGAAGGTCGACGTTCCCGACTTCGTGAGATCCGGACACTCGTCGTCGGACAACGGCGCCAGCGCAGCGGTCCCGTGGGTATCGATCTCCTGGGTGCAGGCGAGGAGCAGGAGTACGGTGGGCATTGGCAATGCTATCGAGTGGAGGCGTGTGGCGTCGTGCATCCGATCCACGGATCCGCCAGTCCCGCCTTGACCGCGCCGCGTTCCCACCATACCCGCCGCCGTTCCCCGAACAGGAGGCCCTGATGCCCAAGAAGCCCGTCGCCCGCAATCGTCGCAAGTCCGCCCACCGCCACGCCAGCCTCAAGGCCAAGCACACCAAGCAGCGCATGCGCAAGACCGGCATGCTCCGCAAGCGCAAGCCGAACGGGCGCCTGACGCGCTAGTCGGCTCGTCGTGCAGATGCCTCGTCGCGGCGGAGTGCTCCTACATCCATCGAGTTTGCCGGGTCCTGGACCGATCGGCGAATTCGGTCCGTATGCCCATGCATTTTTGGAGTGGATGAGCCAATCCGGGCTGCGTGTGTGGCAGGTGCTACCGCTGCACCCCGTCGGTCCGGGACATTCGCCGTACGCGAGCCCTTCGGCGTTCGCGGGGGACTGGCGATTGATCTCGGTCGAGGAGCTGGTGCGCGTGGGCATTCTCGAGCCGACGGCCCTGCCGTGGGGCACCGACCGCATGGACACCGAGAGCATCGAGGGCTGGAAGCAGCCGCTCGTCCGGCTCGCGGGGAGGCGTGTGAGCGGCTCGGCCGAGTGCCGGGCCTGGGTTGGACAGCAGGCGTGGCTCGCGGACTGGGCGCTCTACAATGCGCTGCGTGAGCAGACGGGAGGCGGCTGGCAGGGCTTCGGGGCGGATGCGCCCACCGATGCCTTGCGTGTGGCACATGCCGAGGCCATCGCGACCGAGGAGGGCGTGCAGTTCCTCTTCTCGACCCAATGGGCGGCGCTGCGGGCCGATGCCGCAGCGCGGGGCATCCGCATCCTCGGTGACCTTCCGCTCTTCGTGAGCGGCGACGGAGCCGACGTGTGGAGCCACCGCGAGCTTTTCCAGTTCACCGGTGAGGGCGCGGAGCGGATCGCGAACCCCATCGCCGGGGTGCCCCCGGACTACTTCTCCCCGACCGGGCAGCGGTGGGGGAACCCGACCTACGCGTGGGAGCGGCACCGGGCCGCCGGGTTCGCGTGGTGGACGGAGCGCGTGCGCCGCGAGCTGGAGCTGGTGGACGAGCTGCGGATCGATCACTTTCGTGGGCTGGTCGCGAACTGGGCGATCCCCGCCGAGCAGCAGGACGCCCGGCTCGGCGCGTGGACCGCGGGACCCGGGCGCGCGCTCTTCGACGCGCTCGAGGCGGCGGCTCCCGGCACGCTCGCGAGGATCGTCGCCGAGGATCTCGGCGACATCACCCCCGAGGTGGTCGATCTGCGCGAGTCGCTCGGCCTGCCCGGCATGAAGGTCCTCCAGTTCGCGTTCGGGACCGATGCGACGCACCCGTTCCTGCCGCACAACTTCGTGGGCACGAACTGGGTGGTGTACACGGGCACCCACGACAACAACACGGCGCTGGGCTGGTACGAGTCTGCCGGAGAGGTCGTGCAGCAGCGGTTCCGGACCTACGTGGGGCGGGACGGCTCCAACGCGGTGTGGGCGCTCCTGCGCGAAGCGTGGGCATCTGTTGCCAGCACCGCGATCGCGCCGATGCAGGACGTGCTCGGCTTCGGCAGCGGTGCGCGCATGAACGTGCCCGGCGAGTCGCGCGGCAGCTGGGCCTGGCGGCTTCGGGACCTGCCGTGGGACCGCTGCGGCATGATGCGATCGCTGTCCGAGGTCTACGCCCGGTAGGAGGGCTTCCGGCCTCGATCACGGGGATGTGTGGGGTGGAGAGGCGGGCATGCCCCCTCGGGAAACACCGCCATGCTACCCTTGCGCCGTGCACGTGCTCCTCCTCGCCCTCCTCGGTCCCTCGTTCGTCCAACCCGCCCTGGCGGGTGACGAGCCCGCCTCCATCCTCGTGTCGGCGCTGCAGCCTTCGTCGCCGGACGCCATCGCGCTCGCGACGCTGCTGGAGAACTACCTCGCGCAGGAGATCGGGCTCGACAAGGACATGAAGGTCGTCCGGATCGAAGACACGAAGCCGTTCGAGGACTATTCCGCGCGCGTGTACATCCAGGGGTGCCCTCCGGGCGACATCCTCGGGTGCTCCAGCATCGTGGCCGAGCGTGGCGGGACCGACTTTGCCGTGACCGGCAGCGTGAGCACCTCGGCCGAAGGGAGCGAGGTGGAGGTGGACATCCTCGACATGAAGCAGAGCCGCGTGGTGGTGAGCTTCAAGAGCCAGCTCGCGACCGGTGACGACCAGGTGTTCGCGCAGGGCGTCGCGCGCGTCCTCGCGGCGGCGGTGCGGGGGCAGGTGGGTGAGGAGACCGACATCCGGAACACCAGCGACGACGACGACGCTGCGCCCAGGATCGACAACGATGCCGTGGCGCGCCAGATCGCGCAGCTCTCCAAGGACCTCGGGGAGGTGACGGTGGCGCTCTCGCGGCCCAACCGCGTGATCCCGAAGACGACCTACACCGTGGACGATCTGGCAGAGCAATCGAACACCGATGGGCTCAAGCCCTGGGAGCGCCTCAAGATGACGCCGGGCGAGTACCTGCGCTACAAGAACTCGGGGTTCAGCCTGATGGACTGGCGCACCCGCTCTGCGGGCCGGCAGGGGCAGTTGATGATCGCGCCCATGTTCGGCTACGCGAACGGTACCATGGCGGCCGGCTTCTACGGTGCCTACGCGACCGACGACACGACGCAGGTGGTGGACTCCTACTCGGCCGAGACCCAGCAGTCCGGGAGCGGTGCCTGGATCAATGCGGTGGTGGGCTACGGGCTCACGCCGACCATCGACGTGGGCGTCTCGGTGGGTGTGCAGACCGGGACGTTCACGCGGGACGTGGACCCCCTGGTCGTCGGGCAGCCCGTCGAGACCACGGACCCGACGTCGTTCAGCGCCTCCCGGATCACGTTGGGCGCGCGGGTCGGCGTCGGCCTCTTTCCCGCGAAGTCGATCCGGCCCAGGTTCGGCGGTGGGCTCGACTGGATGCGCGGCTACTCCGTCACGCAGTTCGAGCAGATGCCGGACTGGCTCGCCGTGTTTCCGGCCCCGAGCCTGCTCGTGGGCCAGGCCTACGCGGGGGGGGAGGCGCGCATCAGCAAGAACGTCGACTTCGTCTTGCAGGTGCCGCTGACGATGATGCTGGCCGGCACGCAACCCAGCACGAGCCGCACCGGGTCGCAGGACGTCGTCACCGAGACCGTGCCCAACGGCCCGAAGGTGGTGGGCGTGGGGGTGAGCGCCGGGGTCCAGGTGCGGTTGCTCGGCAAGAAGCCCTCGGAGGGTATCGACGAGATCGATGAGAACTAAACAGGATCGCTGCGTTCCCCAGCGAACCTTGACACGTCAATAGAAACATGCGATTCCTGAACCGCAAGGTTCGGAGTCGTCGTCATGGGCAGAAGCTAGAATGGTCAAGCCGTCCCGCCGCACCGGCTGACCGAAGCCGAGCTCTCCAAACTCACCGTCCTGCGGGATTCGTCCCGGGCGGCCGGCGATCTGGACGTTTGGCTACGTGCCCGAGCGGTGCTTGGG
>CAIQVJ010000042.1 GCA_903875225.1 uncultured Pseudomonadota bacterium | reverse complement strand
GTCCTTGTCGCCCGCGGCGTCCTTGTCGCCCGCGGCGTCCTTGTCGCCCGCGGCGTCCTTGTCGCCCGCGGCGTCCTTGTCGCCCGCGGCTACGACCGGGTCGTCCGGCGTGGCCGTCGGCCCGTCGCCGGTCCCCGCGGGCTTGTCGGGCGCGTCGGCGTCGTCGAGCCGTGCCTCGGCGACCCCGCCCCCCCTTCCCGCCGGGTTGGGTGGGGGCGCCGGCGAGGTGGGACATCCCGCTGCGGTAGCGTCGTCGGTGGGCGCGACTCCTGGTGCGCCCGCGACCCCCGTGGCGCCCGGAGCGCTCGCCGGGGTCCCGGGCGCTCCCCCAGCCGGCCCCGGAGCCGTCGCCCTGCCTGCGCAGAGCTCGAAGCACAGGTATTGGCTGGCTCCGCTGCTGCTCGGCCTGGTGGCCGGGGCGCTGCGCCGTTCCAGGAACCCCGAGGCAACGTGATGATGCTCCCCCTGCTCGTGTGGTCGCTCGCACCGGTCCTCGCGGCGGACGAGGACACCGCCGCGAAGACCGGCGAACCCGTGGACACGACCGCCTACCTGAACGCGCTGACCGGCGCGTTCCTCTCGTGCGTCACGGCAGAGGGCACCGCGCTCTCCGGAGACGACGAATCGGCCGTGCAGCAGGCGCTGATGACGATGGCGCCCATCCTGTCGTTCGCGGGCATCACGACCCAGTGCACAGCCACCGCGGCCGCCGCGGACGCATGTACGACGTGGGTGCGCGCCGCCAGCTGCGCCGACCTGCAGGGCCGGATCGAGGCGGTGATCAACGGGGAGATCCTCGTGCCCGGCACCCCCGATTGGGCGGTCTCGTACGGGGATGCGCTCGGCAGCCGGATCGGCGCCTGCTACGCACTCGAGATCGGGCGACCGCTGGACGAGAGCGAGGAGCACGACGTCATGCTGTTCCGCACGATGATGGCGGGCACGGTCGGGCAGCTCGCCGCCGCCTGCCCGCCGGACCCCGCCGCTGCGGCCCGGTGCACCGAAGACGCCCGGACGATGGACTGCGCCGTGCTCGCCGGCTACGCGACGGCCACGACGGAACAGACCGACACCGGGGCGCTCGAGATCGACAACGAGATGGTGTCGCGCCTGCTCACCCGCTGCGACGGGTTCCTGGACTGCAGCGGGCAGGAGGCGGCGCCGCAGGAGGAGCCGGAGCCGTGAGGGAGCCGGCGTAGCCGTCGGGCGGGAGAACCGGTCTGCCACCCCTCGCTGCTTCGGGGGACCAGCGGTTGCGGCTGGCGTCGAGGGCGCGTATGGTTGATCGATGGCCCCCGCCCACACCGCCCCGCTCTTCCTGTGGCGAGGGGTGATCGGCGTGTTCCCGCTGTGCTGATCGGCGTTGTCACGGTGTTGCTGGTGGGGTGCGCTGCTCGGGCGGTGGACCTGCCTGCCCCTTCCGACACCCCGATCGTGCTGGTCTCGCTCGACACGCTCCGGGCGGATCGACTGGGGGCATACGGGAGCACCGCGGGACTCACCCCGAGCCTCGACCGCTTCGCGACCGAGGCCGTGCTGTTCGAGAACGCCTACAGCCAGGCCACCACGACGGCGCCTTCCCACGCCAGTCTGTTCACGAGTCGCTACCCGACGGAAGAGGTCGGGGCGGGCATCCGGCCGGAGATCCGGCCCGAGATGAAGACGCTCGCGGAGGTGCTCGGCGTGTACGGGTGGGAGTCTGCGGCGTTCGTGGCGGGGGGTGAGCTCTCCCCGGAGATGGGGATCGGGCGAGGGTTCGGGAGCTGGGACGCTGCGCCGGCGTTCGGATCGCTGTGGCACACCGTTCCGCGCGCGTTGAGCTGGCTCGATGCGCACGGGGATGCATCCCGATGGCTCCTGTTCGTGCACGGCTACGATGCCCACGCCCGGTACCTGAAGCCCACGCCGTTCGGGTACTCCCACGCCGACCGATCCTACGGAGGGCTGGCGCAGGCCGCTGTTCGGGGCGTCGGGCCCGACCGGGTGGCGACCCAGCGGTTCATCGACGGCTGGTTCCACCCGGACATCGGCGCGATGTCGAACATCGCGGCAGAGGAGGCTCGGCCGCGCAGCGCTGAGGGCCGCGCGCGGCTTCTTCAAGACGCGAACCGGCGGGGCGGGCTCGCGCGCGCGACCGACGGGGACACGGCGCTCATCCGCGGCGTATACGACGGTGCGGTCTCCTACCTGGACACCCAGTTCGGCCTGTTCATGGCGGGCCTTCAGGACCGCGGGTTGCTGTCCCGCGCCACCCTGGACCCGCGAGGCCGCTCTCGGCCCGGTCCTGTCACGCATGGACACCAATCACGACGGGCGGGTGGAGAAGGCCGAGTACGATGCGCTGGCCTACAGCGCTCCGGAGTTCGCAGCCGTGGATGTGGACGGCGACTCCGCCCTCTCCCTCATGGAGCTCGATGCCCTGATCGTGAGCCAGGACCCCCTCACGCTTGCGCCTGCCGTCGCGCCGGGCTGGTTCAGCAGCCGCAACACCCCCGCCTCGGCAGCGGCCTCACCAACGGGCGACGCTGCCGCCGCCGCTGCTGTCACCGAGCGGGACCGGAACGTCGCATGGTGTACCTTCACGGTCCTTCGGGAGGAGGTGCTCGCCCGCGATCCGGGGGCGAGGGTCCCCACCAGCGCCGAGATCGGCCGGGCCGCGGCGAGGGGGGGGGATCGAGGGGGCAGACGGGCGCGAGGTGCTTCGTGCACTGGAGACCGCCTCACGTGGCGTGGGGCTCGGGTTCCCCCCTTCGCTCTCGGGGCGGTGACGGAAGGGGACTGCCTACGGCCCGGTCATCGGCGCCGGGGTCTCGGGTGACGGATGACATCGGTCGGAGCACGGCCACATGAGCAGCAGCACGGCCACCACGACTGCGCCGATGAGGCCCCGGCGGTGATGCCGAACCCGCCGCCCGACCTCATGGACGTCCATCTATCGGCCCGCGGCTCGTAGCGCGGTGACCACGTCTTGATCGGAGACCTGGGAGAAGTCGTCGTACCAATCCCCCACGGCCCCGAGCCCGTGGGGCCGCTTGAGCGCCACGAGATCGTCAACCTCGGTCTCGAGTCTCACCACCGATTCGGCGGCCGCCACGGGCACGGCCAGCACCACCTTCTTCGCCCCGGCCCTCCGGACGGCTCGGGCCGCCGCGCGCGCCGTTCCGCCCGTGGCTACGCCGTCGTCCACGAGGATCACGGTGCGCCCTGCCACACTCGGCAGGGGGTGCCCAGCACGGTACCGCTCCACCCGCCGACGAGCTTCCCGGCTCTCGTCCTCCGAGATGCGCTTCACCGTGGTCTCGTCCAGCCCCACCATCGTCACCACGCTTGGCTCGAGGACGATCGTTCCGTCCTCGACGATGGCGCCCATCCCGAACTCTGGATTCGAGGGGACCCCGAGCTTGCGCACGACGAGCACGTCCAACTGCGCGCCCAGCGCCTCGGCGATCGGCACGGCAACGGGCACCCCGCCACGGGGGAGCGCCAGCACGATCGGGTTCGAGGCCCGCCACGGGGCGAGCGCGGTGGCGAGGAGCCGTCCCGCGTGGGCTCGATTGGCGAACGTCGCCGGTAGCGTCGTTTCCGAGGTCTCGGTCCTCACGCGTGCCCCAATTCGGCCGCCGCATCGGTCGTCGCCGGAAGGAGGTCACCCACCCGGGGCATGGGCCGTCCCAGGGCGCCGGGCAGCACCTCGTCGAGGCGGATCTCCGTCACGACCCGGCCGCATTCCTTGTGAGCGAGCTCGTGGGCCCGGCGGAGGAGGGCCCAGACGGTGTCGTCCTCGCCCTCGACGAGCGTGCCCATCGCGGTGACCTGGTAGGACAGCCCGCTTCGGCTGACGAGGTCCACGATGTGCTCGATGGGGCTGCCCATGTGGGTTCGGCCAATAGGAAGGATGGTGATTTCGGCGAGCATGGAATCTCCAGAGTGTCTTGTTGAGAGGTGCAGGAAGCGTGCCAGCGCTCTTCCCGTCATCGATCGAGCATTGGTGGATTTCACAGTGTGAATTGCCACATGTGCTGAGCCGCTGCGCCCAGCCCGGACATTGGGTCGGCGATTCACACAAGTCAGAGGACGGTCGGTTGCTGCCCGACGTGTACTTCGAAAGAGCGCCTGGCGTTCTCGGCGATGAGGGGGGCGGGCCAGGACATGCTCCCCGTCGCACCGGCGACGAAGCCCGACGCGCGGAGCACCTCGGCGAGGTACACGTCGGCCGCCACCCTCGTGCGCAGGGAGGTTCCCAGCAGGTGATCGGCGGTGCGGACCTGCGCCGTGAGCGTGCCGAGCAGGCTCTCCTTCCATGCGCGCAACTGCGCATCGTCGAGGTGCTGGTATCCGGCGACGCCGTCCATGCGGTACAGCCAACAGGGGCTCGCCGCCACGCAGCTCGCCGCGCGCGGGCTGTGCTCGATGAGGGCATTCACGCCGAGGAGTCGCCCCGGCCCGAGGGTCGCGAGACGCTGCGCCCTGCCCCCTCGTACGTTCCGCCACACGTCCACCTCCCCCTCCGCGATAAGCCACGCGGAGAGCGCCGGCTCGCCCTCGAGAAAGAGCACGGTGCCTGCGGCGACGGCATCCGCCCGGAAGCCCCGTGCGATGGCGGCCACCGTCGTCTTGCTGCTCCGGCACAGTCCTGGCTGGAGCCAGAGGAGGGGCTCGACGGGTGGACACGGGGTGCCCGGGAGCCCCGGCCGCAGCGCGTTCCAGATCCGCACCAGCGCTGAGCGATGCTCGCGGGCGGGAGCCCGCGCGGTCCCGGGAGCCAGCCTCGCGACCAGCAGGTCCGCCTCGTGGATGCGCCGTACGAGCGCGTGCTCGGCGAGGGTGAGCAGGGCATCGTAGAGGCCCGTGCCCGCTGCGCGGAGCGCATGCAGCCCCGAGTCGGGCATGACCAGCACACGGGAGGCCGCCGCAGCGCGGAGGGTGGCAGTCCGGGCGTGCTCATGGAGGATCGCCGAGGCCTCGCCCAACACCTCCCCGGCCCAGGCGGTGCCTACGGGGGTCCCGTCGATCTCGACCGAGATCTCCCCCGTGACCAGCAGTGCCAGCCCGTCTGCGGACTCCCCGGCCTCCCAGAGTATCCCGCCGGGGTCGATCTCGTGTTGCACCCAGAGGGGCGCCGAGGCGACCAGCTCTGCGTTGGGGAGCGAACACAAGAATTGCACGGACCTGAGGTCTTCGAGGACTGTTGGCATGCGGCACCCGGGATGTGATCGAGGGTGGAGCAACTGTCGGGCCGGTGGCGGCGGGAGTGATGGATCCATGTTGAATGCCAGGGATTCGATTTTTTCCCTCTGCCGCCGTCACCCTCCACTGGTCGAATGCACGCGACCCGTGTGTTGGAGTGCACGGGTCGCGCCCTTGCCTCAGGGTTCCCCGCACCCCGAGGGCACACTGTGCGAACCGGGAGCGGGTTCATGCCCCAGGACACACAACACCCCGGAGAGGCCGAGCTCGAGACGAAGCTGGAGATCGATCTCGCTGCCGTCATAGGCGTCGAGGGTCGCATCCCCGATCTCCACCGTGCCCTCGGCGAACCCCATCACCGCCCGCCGTGGATCCTGACCGTACCAGCCATCCTCGACGGCAGCGAGCAGTTGGCCTTCGTTCAGGGCCTGTACCGGCTCGCCTGGAGCGGCGGGCACCGTGATCTGCACCGCTGCCGGGCCGGGCAGGGGCGGGCCGGCAGACAGCGTCGACGTCGCGGTCACGCTCAATCCCGGGATCGCCTGGGTCCGGATGTCCACCCACTCGCCCCCGTCGCGGCGGTAGTCGGCGGACGTCACGTCGATCTGGGCGTCCTGCCAGAAGAGCGCCACGAAGCTCGCCCCGCTGCCGATCCTGGACTGCACGTCACCCTCGAGGTCCAGCACCGGCCCACGCCACGATCCGCTGAAGCGACAGGACTGGCCCAGCGCCTCGGTCTGCGTGGTGGTGATCGAGCCATCGTCGTGCACGACGGTGGTGAGGGGTTTCGGTGCGCAGGAGCCGTCGACGATGAACGGGTCCGGTCCCAGGGTGACGCTTTGGGTGTGATCGAACGGCTGGGCACACCCGTACACAAGCAACAATGGAATCAAGTAGTTCACTTTACACCTCCGACTGCAATTCATGGAAGGAACATCTGTCCGAACGCGTGGCTGAACGCCACATCTGTATACCTCCAATCGCCACCCCCCTCCAACATATACACGCCGCCCGCGAGGTCATCTCGGGGCGCGAGGTCCAATTCAACACGAAGCCCGAGTTGGGGCGCAGCGGCGTTCGACGGCCGCATCCCAGCCGCGCGCACGGGTGGGCGAGCCGCCCCCGGTTGCTGCGTCGGTTCGCTACGCCCTGACTACGTCCAGGCGGCGATCCGTCTCCAGGTTCGGCTGATCTCGGCCCGGACCGAGCTGATGTCCACCTGCGAGCGTCGGAACCGGCCCTGCAGGGAGAAGTAGCGGGAGAGCGCCTCGTCGTCCTGCGCGGACTGCACGTTCACCACGGCGCGGTCCCCGTCGAACACCTCGTACACCGGGTAGAGCCCGGACCGCACCGCGAGGCGCACCAGCTCGATGCCGTCTCCGGGCTCGGACTTCCAACCTGTCGGGCAGGGGGCGAGCACGTGCAGGAAGCGGAAGCCGCGCGCGTTGAGCGCGTAGCGCAGCTTTCGCATCGCATCCTCGGGGTGGGCGAGCGAGATCGTGGCGACGTAGGGGACACCATGCGCGGCGATGATGCCGAGGACGTCCTTCTTGCGCACCGTCTTTCCAGTGGGGGTCGTCGTGGTCGAGGCGCCGAGGGGCGTCGCGGAGCTGCGCTGGCCACCGGTGTTGCCGTAGATCTCGTTGTCGTAGCAGATGTACAGCACGTCTTCGTTGCGCTCGGCCGTCGCCGAGAGCGTGGCGAACCCGATGTCGAAGGTGCCGCCGTCGCCGGCGAAGCAGCAGACCCGGGTCTTCTCGTCGTTGAGCTGCGCAACCCACGACAGGCCCGTGGCCGCGGCAGCCGCGGAGGCGAACGTCGCCGCCATCACGGGCGCTCCGTACGCGGAGCACGGGAACGGCCCGGCCGTGACGATGCCGCAACAGGCGGGGATGACGAGCTGGAGCGGGTGATCAGCCGCAGCGCGCCCCAGGAGCTGGAGGATGACACTCATCCCGCAGCCCCCGCAGTTGGTGTTTCCGGCGCGGAGCAGGGGCTCCGTGCGGTCGCGCTTGGTGCCGACCATGCCGTCGAGCAGGGGTTCGTGGCTCATGCCACCTCCACGATCAGGGGTTGACCAGCAGTGGAGCGTCCCCGAAGGTCCGCGACCACCCGCGCGAGGTGCTCGGGGCGTACGTCGCCGCCGCCGATGCCGACGATGTACCCCTGGGCCATCGGGTGGCCCGTGGTGCCGCAGAGCTCGGTCCAGAGGATGCCGCCGATGCCCGGCGAGAGGTCCCGGTCCACGACCGCCACCTTCGCGACATGGGCGAGCGCCTCACGCAACGCCTCGCCCGGAAACGGACGCATCATCACCACCCGCAGGGAGCCGGCGTTGATGCCCTCTGCCCTCAGCTGGTCCACCACCACTCGTGCGGTGGCGGCGGTGGTGCCCATGCAGACGATCGCCACGTCGGCGTCCTCCAGCCGGTAGCCGACGACGGGATCTGGCAGGGTGCGGCCGAACGTCTCGACGAACGCCGCCTGGACCTCCTTCCACACCAGGGGCAGCCGGCCCATCGTCTCGTGGAGCTGACGACGATGCACCTCGGCCTCGTGCGGGAAGTCGAGCCCCCCCACCGTGCGCGCGCGTGTGTCCAGCCGGTGCGGGAGCTGCAGCGGGGGCAGGAAGGCATCGACGGCGGGCTGTTCAGCGACGTCGGTGGACATCAGGGTGTGGGAGAGCACGAACGCGTCCTGGCACACCATCACGGGGAGCAGCACCCTCGGGTCCTCGCCGAGCCGGAACGCGGCCAGGAGCATGTCGTGCACCTCCTGGTTGTCCTCGCAGTACACCTGCACCCAGCCCATGTCGCGCAACATGAGGGTGTCGCCGTGGTCCACCCAGATGTTCCAGGGGGGGCCGAGGGTGCGGTTCACCGCCATCATGACGATCGGCAGGCGGTACGCGCTCGCGGCGTAGACGTTCTCCGCCATGTAGGCCAACCCGTTGCTGGACGAGGCGGTGAACGACCTCGCGCCACCGAGGGAGAAGCCCATGCACACGGCCATGGCGCTGTGCTCGCTCTCGACGAGCACCACCTTTCCGCGCTCGATCTCGAGCCCGGACAGGTACTCGATGCACTCGGTCTGCGGAGTGATCGGGTAGACGCCCGAGCCGAAGCCCCGCGCGGTGCGGTTCGCGCGGCCGGCGGAGGCTGCGGCCATCGCCGCTGCGTGGTTTGCAGTGAGAAGTTGAACGCTCATTCGGCCACCATCTGGATCGAGGCGCGCGGGCACTCGCGAGCGCAGACGCCGCAGCCCTTGCACTGTGAGAGGTCGACGCCGTAGCCGTCTCCTGCGCGGAGGATGATCCCCTCCGGGCAGTACACCAGGCAGGTGTCGCAATGTGTGCAGTGCCCGCAGCTCATGCACCTGTCCGCCTCGCGCCCGTCCTCGATCCCGAGGTCGACCTCGGTGCTGTGCGCCACGCGCTCTGCGGCCGGCCGCTTGCGTGCCGGGAGCCGCGGGATCGCGTCGAAGTAGGAGAAGCGCATCTCGGAGTGCCGGACGACCCCCTTGGGCCGGGGCCCGGCCGGCTTGCACTCGTCGAACCAGGCCCGGGCCTGGAGCGCGATGCGGGCGCCGTCGCCGATCGCGTGGGCGACGGTGCCTTCGCCGGTGGCGAGGTCGCCCGTGGCGAACACGGGGAGCGGGGTCTCCAGGGCGTGGACCTGCCCGTGCCGGATCGTCCACCCCTCCGGCAGGAGGGTCGCCGGATCCGCGCGCTGCCCGATCGCGAGGATGACCGAGTCACAGGCGATCCAGTCGCGCCCCTCGCTCATCGTGGGAGCGCCCCCGTTCGGGTTCGACTCCATCACCGCGAGCTCCACGCCGCCGACGAGATCGGAGCCGTAAACGCCCAACGGCGCTCGGAGGAAACGGAACTGCACGCCTTCTTCCTCGGCCTCCTCCACCTCCTCCGGGATCGCGGGCATCTCGGCCCGCGTTCGGCGGTACACCACGGTGACCTGCGCGGCGCCTCGCCGCAGCGCGCTCCGGGCGCAGTCCATCGCGGTGTTGCCACCGCCGATCACCACCACATGGCCGCTGATCTGCGTAGCGAGGCCCAGGTTCGCGTCATGCAGGAACTCGAGGCCCTGCTCGATGCCGTTGAGCTCGCGTCCCGGAACGTCGAGGTCCATCACCTTCGACTGCCCCGTGGCGAGGATGACGGCGTCGTATTCGCCGGCGAGCGCGGGTAGCTCCGCGGGCCCGACCCTCCGGCCCCCCTGCCAGTGCACGCCCATCGCGAGCACGGCGTCGACCTCACGGTCGAGCACCTCGCGCGGGAGGCGCCAGGGGGGGATGCCGCTGCGCAGCAGTCCGCCCGGTCGGTCGGCGGCGTCGAGGAGATCAACGCGCCAACCGGCGCGGGCGAGCTGGTAGGCCGCGGAGATGCCGGCGGGGCCGGCGCCGATCACGGCGGCGCGGCGGCCGGTCTGGGGCTGGTCGGCGCGGGCGATGGTCGCGTGGTCCCCGATCCAGCGCTCGATCCCGCGCGTGTTCACGGCCTCGTCCATCGCCTCGCGGTTGCAGGCATGGCCGCAGTACCCGGCGCACACGCGGCCGCACACGCTGGCGAACGGGGAGGTCCGGGCGAGGATCTCGGAGGCCGCCTCGGGGCCGTCGGTCGCGAGGGCGCGGGTGAACCCGACGACGTCGTTTCCGGCGGGGCAGGCTGTCGAGCACGGCGCCGGGCGGGTCTGGTAGACGGGCCGGGTGGAGCGCCAGGCTCCCGTGCGGAGCGCCGGGGCGGCACCGACGACGTGGTCGACGAGGTCGAGGATCGGGGCGGCCGCGGCTGAAGCCGGGGCGGCCCGGGGCGCGCCCTGCGCCTCGTGTACCCGCACGGCGTCCCAGGCGGCGCGCGCCGCGGGGAGGTCCCGCTCCACGTGCATCGCGGTGAACGCGGCCTCCAGGGCCTCGAACGGCAGCCCCATGATGCGAGCGAACGCCCCGGCGATGGTCGTGTTGACGATCACGACGGAGCGGCTCCCGATGCCGTGTTCACGGGCGATCCCCGTGGCGTCCACCGTGGCTGTCCGGTACCCGGGGAACCGTTCGGCGAGGGCGCCCGGGTCCTCCATCGTGTTCACGATGAGCGTGCCGCCGGGGCGCAGGCCGAGGACCGCAGCGGCATCGCACAACGCATGGTCGAGCACGAGCACGTGATCGGGGGCGTACACCTTGTTCCGGTTCACCACCGGGGAGCTGTCCACGCGCAGGTAGGCTCGCACCGGGGCGCCGGAGCGCTCGCCCGAGTAGTCGCCGAAGGCCTGGACACTCATGCCCAGGTGCGACCAGGTTGCGGCGAGGATCTTGGCGCAGGTCACTCCGCCCTGGCCACCACGACCGTGTAGACGGACTTCCATGAGCACCTCGGAGGCCCCGTGCTTAGCCGGGCCCCTGCACACACGCGGTCGGTCGTCCTGCCGACCCCCTGCTCGCTACAGCACGAACCCTTCGACGTCATCCGGTCGGCCGCGTACGCGTACGCGGGCCGGGGGGACATTCGCGAGGATGTCGATCTGCTCACGCTGAAGTGGCAGGAGCCGGCTCTCGATCTCGAGGATGCGCCGCACCCTTTTCCGCTCTGCTCCGAGCGTCGCGACGGCCAGCGCCTGCCGGATCACCAGGTACTCGAACATCACGAAGAAGGCGTCTTTGTGCATCAGGCGAAAGAACGTGCGGTAGATCTCCTCCACGACCTCTGCCGGAAAATTCGCGAGCGGCAGACCGCTCACGATGCGGTCGTAGGAGTCCGCCTTCCAGTCGAGGATGGAGAGCTCGTGGATCGTCGCCGGGGTGCCGCTGAAGCGCTCGCGCAGGTGCGCACAGAACCGGGGGTTCAGCTCGACGATGTCGTAGGTGTCTCCCTCGCGGATCTGGGGCAGCAGGATCTCGGTGACCGGGCCGAGGCCGGCGCCGACCTCGAGGATCCGGAGTGGTCGGTCGGGTCGGTTGCGCAGGATCGGCTCGGCCATCGTGGCGCACAGGGCCGGGGAGCTCGGCCAGACCGCGCCGACCATGTTTCCCTCCCGCAAGCTCTCCTGGAGGAACTTGAGTCCGTCCGCGAACTTCACGTGCCCCGCCGATCCGCGACGATCGCGGCGACTTCACCGGAGGAGACGGGCACGGCGTACTCGCCGTCGAAGCAGGCCATGCAGATCGTGCCCCCCATCGTCTCGCGCAGGCCCTCCAGCGAGAGGAACGTGACGGAGTCCACGCCGAAAGCGCTCGCCCACTCGTGCTCCGGCAACCGCGCGGCGACAAGCTCCTTCTTCGAGGGCATGTCGATGCCGTAGTAGCAGGGGTGTCGCACCGGCGGCGAGTAGACGGCCATGTGCACCGCCTCGGGGCGCGTGAGGTGCGCGAGATCGGCGAGCCGGCGGATGGTCGTGCCCCGGACGACGCTGTCGTCCACGAGGATGACGCGCTTTCCCTCGAAGATCTCGGGGATCGGGTTCAGCTTCAGGCGGTGGGCGGCCTGACGCGCGGCGGCGTCGGGCATGATGAACGTGCGGCCCGAGTACCGGTTCTTGATGAAGCCCTCGCGGTAGGGCAGTCCGAGCACCTCGGCCATCGCCTGCGCCGCGGTGCGCGACGTGTCGGGAACGGGCACGACCACGTCGGCCTGGAGGCCCTTTCTGGCCCACTCCTCGCCGAGGCGCTTCCCCATGGCCCAGCGTGTGGAGTTCACGCGCCCCTCGGCCATCAACGAGTCGGGGCGTGCGAAGTAGATGCGCTCGAACACGCACGGACGCGGGGTGTCGGGCTCGATGGAGACGATCGTCGCCTCCTCGTTCGGGCGCATCACCACCACGGCGCCGATCGGCAGGTCGGCGACGACCGTGAAGCCCAGCGCGTCCATCACGATGGTCTCACTCGCTGCGATCCAGCCGCCGCTGGCGCTGCGGCCGTAGCTGCCGGGGCGGATCCCGTGGGGATCCCGGAAGGCGACGAGGGTCTCCTTGCCGTCCACCTCGCAGATCGCGACGCAGGAGTACGCACCCCGAACGAGGCGGAAGACCTCCCGTACGGCATGGACGACGTCGTCGAGGGTGTGCCCGGACGGTCGCCGCTGCGTGAGGGCCTCCGCGAAGATGAGCAGGATGGGCTCGACGTCGCACTTGCTCTGCACATGGATGCCACGGGTCAACAGCAGCGTCTCGAGGTCGTCGAGGTTCGTGACGTTGCCGTTGTGCGCCATCACGACGCCCGGCCGGCGTGTGCAGAACGGCTGCGCGTCTTCCCGAACCCCCGTCCCCACCGTCGGGTACCGGGTGTGCCCGATCCCCGCGGTGCCGCGCAAGGCAGAGAGGGTGTGCTCGGAGAACACGTTCACCACCAGACCGAGGTCCTTGTGCACGTGGAACCTTCCCTGCTCCACGGTCGCCATGCCGCAGGCGTCCTGACCACGATGCTGCAGCGCCTGCAGGCTCATCGAGAGCGCGGCGCTCGCCCGTTCGACCCCGATGATGCCGACGAATCCACACATCTTACGACTCCAGCAGGCGGATGAGGAGCTCGGCCTGGTACTGCGCGTCGTAGTCTGCCCGGTGCTTCAGGGACAGGTCCTCCGCGGGCATGTGCAGGCGCTCGTGCAGCACTTCCTTGCTGCTGTCGAACCAGTGCAGACCGAGCTTGCCGGTCGCGAGCGCCTTGGTGTCGAGCGCCTTGTAGCCGAACGCGTTCGGCAACTCCTCCACCGCGTAGCACCACGCGACGAACGACCAGTCGAACGGCGCGTTGTGCCCGACGAACACCGGCTTCGTGCCGGGTCGCGTATGCGCGGTCACCCAGTCCGTCACTCGCACCATGGCGTCCCGCCGGGTGATGCCGTTCGCGAGCAGGTGGGCGAGCGGGATCCCGTGCACCTTCATCGCGCCCGGATCGATGCGGGGACCCTGGGGCTTGATCTCGAGGTAGAGCGTCTCGCCGCAGCGGAGTTTTCCAGAATCATCGGGTGCAACGACAACAATGCCGATGGACACCATGTCGTAGAGCGACGGCACCGGGCCCGAGCACTCGATGTCGACGGAGAAGTATGTGGCGCGGGTCTCGTGCATGGCCGCGGTTAACCCGGCAACTGCCGGTCCACCGTGGCATGGTTACGCAATCGCCATGCTTCGTCGCCGCTTCCCGATCTTCCTGTCCGCGCTCGCTCTCGCCGGCTGCCATCGGCACGCAGCAACGCCGGGCTCAGCCGAAAAATCGGCGATGATACTGGTTCTCGACGGTGTTCGCAGCGAGGAGTTCACGAGCGACGAGCGTGTGAGCGACCTCACCGGGGTCACGGGGCAGGCCTACGCCTCGGAGACCTGGGCGGCGCTCGGCCCCACGATGGCGACGCTCCGCGCTGCGCTGAACCCCGGGGTCACCATCACCGCGCCGGGTCACGCGCAGATGGTCACCGGCCGCCTCGATCCGTACGCCAACTTCCCGGTCTCTGACGGCCCGGGATTGTACCGCCCCGAGTACCCGACGATGTTCGAGGAGCTGCGTGCCCAGACGGGCCTCGCGGGGGATCAGGCCGTGTTCCTGGGCAACACCGAGCTGCTGCAGGGCGAGGTGCAGTCGATCCAGCCCGGCAGCGCCGATCTCGCAGGCCAGTACACGCTCTTGTACGACCCGGACAAACCGAACGCGCCGATCAACGACGACGAGCCGATGGCCGATGCCGTCGAGGCCGCGGTGACCGAGAGCCGCCCGAGGCTGCTGGTCGCCAACTTTCACGACGTGGACCGGGCGGGCCACTACGGGGCGGGCGACGCCTACATCAACGACGTCAAGAAGCTGGACGGCATCCTGCCCGCGCTGTGGAGCTGGCTCGGTGAACACGACCCCGCCTACCGTGACAACCTGTTGATCTTCGTCACTGCGGACCATGGGCGACACCGGCACGATGGCGACGACGGCTGGCACAACCACGGTGACACCTGCAGCGGCTGCCGCGAGGTGCCGCTGATGGTGCTCGGGGGCGAGGCCCAGGGCGGCACGGAGCTCGCGGGCAACTGGACGCTGCTCGACCTTGCGCCCACGATCGCAGCGCACATCGGGTTCGACGTGCCGTGGGCCGAGGGCATGCCGATCGACGAGGTCGTGAGCGGGGGCACGCTCCGGTCGGGCGAGGTCGGGCTCTCCGCCGACGGGACGGCATGGGTGCACTACCTTGCGGACGACTTCGCTCGCGACGAGGTGGTGGTGGATGACGCGGTCGTGAGCACCGCCGGGGCGATGTTCGCCGAGGGGGTGCACGGCGGTGTGGCGGGGGACACGCGCTGGGCCTGTTGGCGTGAGCTCGCGGTGGATGACGCCATGCTGTACTGGCCGTGGATCGGGAATTGCCGGGTCGACCCCGGGGATGGATGGGAGGACATCGGGTTCCCCGAGGAGATGGTCGGGCCGAACTGGGAGCCGGTGCTCGTTCAGCGCGATGGGCTGCTCTGGGCCGCCTACAACAACAACCCGGACGGGATCGGGGAGCTGGGGAGCGACCAGCAGGTGGGCATCCGGCTCCGATCCTGGACCCAGGAGGGCGGCTGGGCCGAGGCGTTCGCCTCTCCCCAGTACTTCCCCACGAACCCCTCGGTGGTGGCGACACCTGCCGGCTTCCTCACCGCCTTCGGGACCAACCTGGGTGGGGACAACGAGCGGTACACCCGTCACGTCGAGGTGTTGCCGTTCGACGTCGCCGCGGGCACCTGGGGTACGGGCGTGGACATCGACCTCACCGACGTGCTCGACACCGCGCGGGTCGAGCGCCCGGCGCTGCGGGCGGGCGAGGGGCAGGTCCAGCTTGCGGTGGTCGGCACGACGGAGACGGAGAACGTCGTCGCCGTGTTGAGCAGCAGCGACGAGGGCGCCACGTGGACGGGTGCCACCATCGTCTCGACGGACCCCGTGCTGCCCCACCTCTCGCCGCAATGGGACGGCGCGGATCTCGTGTGGGCCGCGCGCAGCTCGTCGGGTGACGCGGAGGTGTGCCGCCTGGTCGCGGGCGCCGGGACCACGTGCAAGGACGTGGGCAGCGAGCGCCTCGACAGCTTCTCCGCCAGCTCCGGCACCGCGGTGATCGACGCCGGCGTTTCCGAATGGGCGCGCACGGCCTTGTGAACCCGGCAGAGCGCAGGCGTCCGGGGTGATAGCCGCGGGGCGTGTCGTCGAACCCTGCTGAAACGGACCCGATCGGCCCAGGCGCCCGCGGTCGTAGCGACCGCGAGCTGGTCATCGCCTGGTTCCGGTTCGCCTGGCGTGGACAGACCCCCCGGATGGTGTGGCTCCTCGTCGGGAGCGGCACCGTGGGCCTCTTGCAGGCGGGCTTCGGCTACCTGTGGAAGGTGGTGATGGACACCGCGATGACCGGCGATGCGAGCGCGGCGGGGCGGGCGATGATGGCCGTCGGCGTGGCACAGAGCGCGCTCTACGTGTTCGTCCAGGGCACGCGGACCTGGATGAACGCACACATCCAGCGTGTGGCGCGGGACAGGGTGTACGCAGCCGTGCTCCGCGGCAACCTCGACACGTTCCGGACGGGAGACCTCGTCACCCGCCTGACGGACGACCTCTCCGAGGAAAAGCTGGCCTGGTTTCTCTGCTCCGGCGTGTTCCGGGCCGTCGAGGCGGTGATGGTGGTCTCCGCCTGCACGGCCACGATGTTCTGGATCGCGCCGGGGCTCACGATGTGGACGCTCCTGCCGCTGCCGCTGCTCGTAGCGGTGCACCGGCGCATCGGCTCCCGGGTCACGCACACCGCGAACGCCGTGCAGGCGGCGATCTCCGCGGTCGGGACGCTCGTGCACGACGCGTTCACCGGGGTGCGCGTGATCCAGTCCAGCGGCATCGAGCCGCTGGCCGAGCGCGCCTTCCACCAACTCGCGGCCACCCAGGCTGAGGCAGAGGTGCAGAACACGAGGATGCAGCAGCTCTTCTTCGCGCAGTTCGCGTACGGTTGGCAGCTCGCCCTCGCCGTGCTGCTCGTCGCCGGTGGCCTCGGGATCCGCGCGGGGAACGTGACAGCGTCGGACTTCGCCGCGCTGTCGGGCTTCCTGATGACGATGGTGTTCCAGATGTTCGACTTCGGGGCATTCGTCGTGCGGGGCCGGCAAGCCGCCGCGAGCCTTCGTCGCCTGCAGGAGATCGTGGACCTCGCGCCTCCGTTCGAGCGCGTTCCGTCGCCCGGGTCCGACGGGTTCTGGCTCCCGGTGACCCTGCGCCGGCCCTACCTGACCCTCCACTTCGGGCGTCCCATCGAGGTCCCCCCCGGCGCGATGATCGCGGTCACCGGTGCGGTGGCCAGCGGCAAGTCCACGCTGCTGCAGGCGATCGCCGAGGGCAATGGTGTCGCTGCGCCCCCCGCGGCCTGGGTCCCGCAGGACCCGGCGCTGTTCTCCGTGACCCTGGAAGAGAACATCCGGGTGGGCCAGCCCGGGGAGGGGCTCGACGCGGTGGTGGCCGCCGCCTGCCTGACATCGGACATCGCGGCCATGCCGGAGGGGCTCGCGACAGCCGTGGGGGAGCGCGGGGTCATGCTCTCGGGTGGTCAGCAGCAGCGTCTCCAGATCGCGCGGGCGCTCTACGCGGCCCGCTCCCTCCTGCTGCTCGACGATGCGACGAGCCCGCTCGACGCCGAGACCGAGGCCCGGTTCTGGGACGCGCTCCACGGGAGGACGCCGCGGTCTACCATCATCGCCTCGACGCACCGCGCGGCGACCCTGGCGCGGGCGGACCTGGTGCTGTGGTTGCGCCGCACGGGTTCGGAGAGCGGGGTCACGTCGGGCACGCACCTGCAATTGCTCGAGGATCCCGCCTACCGCGCGCTCTATGGCGTCGCGGGGGCGGATCCGACCGTGGCGTGATCCAGGACCGCCTCCCCCGATTCGGGTCGTCGGCACTTGACTCCGACCGGTCCCGTCCCTACCCGTTGCGCAACTCTCTCCGCCGCGCTCCGCGGCTCCGGATCCGCCCATGGCTGATGTTCTTCCCTTCCAGGCCGAGGTCAAGCAACTGCTGGATCTCGTCGTGCACTCGCTGTACTCCGACCGCGAGATCTTCCTCCGCGAGCTCGTCTCCAACGCGTCGGACGCGCTCGATCGCGCCCGCTTCCTCGAGCTCTCGCAGAACGACCTCCGTCCGGCCGAGGGCGAGGCGTGCGTTCGTGTGTGCGCCGACAAGGACCGCGGGACCATCACGGTCTCCGACTCGGGCATCGGGCTCACCCGCGAGCAGGCGATCGATCACCTGGGCACGATCGCCAAGTCGGGCACGAAGGCGTTCGCGGCCGCGCTCAAGGAGAAGGGCGCCGCCTCGGACGGCTTGATCGGGCAGTTCGGCGTGGGCTTCTATTCGAGCTTCATGGTCGCGCACCGCGTGGTCGTCGAGTCCCTGTCCGCCGAGCCGGGCGCGGAGCCGATCCGCTGGTCGAGCGAGGGCGGCGGCGACTTCACGATCGAGCCCGGCTCCCGTTCGCGACGCGGCACCGACGTGATCCTTCACGTGCGCAGCGACTGCACCGAGTACCTCGACGATGCCAAGCTGCGCGAGATCGTGGAGAAGCACTCGGACTTCCTGCAATACCCGGTCTATGTGGGCGCCGAGGGCGCCGAGACGCGCGTGAACCAGACGCAGGCACTCTGGACCCGGAGCCCCCGGGAGGTGACGGACGACGAGTATCAGGCCTTCTACAAGCACGTTTCGCACGACTGGCAGGACGCGCTGGGGTGGGTGCACGTGACGACGGAGGCGCCCCTCGAGTTCCAGTCGGTGCTGTTCTTCCCTGAAAAACGACCCTTCGACCTTGACCACCCCGATGTGAAGCGCGGCTTGAAGCTCTACCAGCGCCGCGTGCTGGTGTTGGAGGCCGCGGACCAGTTCCTGCCCCGCTACCTGCGGTTTGTGCGGGGCGTCGTGGACGCGCCCGAGGTGCAGCTCAACGTGAGCCGCGAGATCCTGCAGAACACTCCGGTCATCCAGGCGATCAAGAAGCAGCTGGTGAAACGCGTGCTGCGGCGACTCAAGGAGCTCTCCCGCGAGGACACGCCCGAGGGCCGCACCACCTGGTTGAAGTTCTGGGAGAACTTCGGCGTGACCCTCAAGGAGGGCATCGCCGAGGACGCCGAGAATGTCGAGCACATCACGCCGCTCCTGCGGTTCCGGTCCACCGCGGCGCCCTCTGTCACACCGCCCGCCGAGGGCGAGGCCGCCGATACCCCCTCCACCGATGCCAACGCCTGGCGCTCCCTCGCCGACTACAAGATCGCGATGAAGGAGGGCCAGGACGCCATCTGGTACCTCACCGGACTGGATCTGGGGCGCATGAAGGCGAGCCCGCAGCTCGAGCGCTTCAAGAAGAAGGGCTTCGAGGTGCTGTTGCTCTCGGATCCCGTGGACGAGTGGGTGGTGATGAACCTCAACGAGTTCGAGGGCGTGCCGCTCAAGTCGGTCGCCCGAGGGGACCTCGCGGACGACACCGAGGACCCCATCGCCGACGAGGCCCGCAAGCAGGCGGAGCCGTTCGTGGAGTGGCTCGGCAAGGAGCTGGCGGGTCAGGTGGGCTCGGTCCGCGCGTCGAAGCGCCTCACCGACAGCCCTGCAGTGCTCGTGGATGCCGAATGGGGCGTGAGCGCCAACATGGAGCGCATCCTGCGCGCAGCCCGGCAGGATGCCCCGAGGGCCCAGCGCACGCTCGAGGTGAACCCCGAGCATTCGCTCGTGCGCAAGCTCATCACCCTGTACGGGGAGGGTCGGACGGTCGAAGCCTCCGAGCTCGGTCGCCTGCTGCTCGACTACGCGCAGCTGGCAGAAGGGCACGTCGAGGACGCTCCGGGGTTTGCCGGGCGGCTCGCGGCGCTGATGGGCAAGGCGTAGCTACAACAGCCGGCCGAGCCTGCTGATCGCCACCTGGATCGCAGCCTCGGCCACTCGCCCCCAGGGCGGGGCCAGCACCCGCTGGGCCGGTGACGCCGCGGCGGAGAGCACCGATCGGCTGTGGGAGAAGGTCTTGAACCCGGTCTCGCCGTGGTACGCGCCCATCCCGCTCTGTCCGACGCCGCCGAACGGCAGGTTCTCCTGGGCGAAGTGCACCAGCGTGTCGTTGATGCACGCGCCGCCGCTCACGACCCTCGTGAGCGTGTGGCGGGCCCGCCTGTCGTCATTGTCGAAGAGGTAGAAGGCGAGCGGGCGCGGGCGCTCACGGATGAAGGCCAGCGCCTGCTCCTCGCTGTCGTAGGTCACGATGGGCAGGACCGGGCCGAAGATCTCCTCCTGCAGCAGGCGGGCGGTGCCCGGTGCGCCGAAGACCAGCACGGGACACATGCGTCGCCCGGTCGCCACGCCGGTGGGCTCGACCCGGGCGCCCGCTCCCCTGGCCTCGGCCACCATCGCCTCCAGGCGCAGCGCCGAAGCCTCGGTGATCAGCGAGGTTGCGGACTCCTCGCCGGTTGAGCTCCGGATCGTCGCGCGGAAGGCTTCGAGGAACACCTCCTCGCGACCGCGCGGGAGCAGCACGTAGTCGGGCGCGATGCAGGTCTGCCCCGCGTTGAAGAGCTTGCCGATCGCGATGCGTGCCGCAGCGGTGGCGACAGGAAAGTCCGCCTGGACCAGCACGGGGGACTTTCCGCCCAACTCCAGCGTGACGGGGACGAGGTTCTCCGCTGCGGCTGCAGCCACACGTCTTCCGACGGCGGTGGAGCCGGTGAACATCAGGTGATCGAGCGGCAGCGCAGTGACCGCCTGTGCGATCTCGGGCCCGCCCTCGACCACTGCGACCTCCTCCGCCGTGAACGCATCCCGAACCGCGCGCCCGATGAGCGCCGCGGTGCGCGGCGTGGCCTCCGAAGGCTTGAGCAGGGCGCGATTCCCAGCCGCGAGCGCCGCAGCCAGCGGGCCAAGCGCCAGGTTCACCGGGTAGTTCCACGGTGCGACGATGCCGACGACGCCCAGGGGTAGGGGCTCGATCCACGCCGTGGAGGGTCGGAACAGCGGGTGGGGAGCGACAGGCACGGGCCGCATCCAGGCCCGCACGTGCCGCTTCGCGTGCCGCACCGAGTCGAGCGTGGCCAGGATGTCGGCCACCAGCGTTTCGTGACGGGATCGGGTGCCGAAGTCGGCGGCCGTGGCCTCGACGAACTCCTCGGCGCGTGTGGCGAGCAGCCGCTCGAGTCGCGAGAGCCTGTCCTCGCGCACCTCGGCCGGGGGAAAGGGCTCGGCGCGAGCGCCTGCGGTGAGGAGGTCGAAAGCGTGTCGTACTTCGAGGGGTGTGTTCATGATTCTGGTCCGGCCAGTTCGTAGGGGTCACCCGTTTTCCCCTGCCTGTCAACACGTTTGCACTGGCTTCCTTTCCATGCTACTGGTCGGACCAGTCATGGAAACTCCTCGTCAAGGCGTAGCGGATCGGCTCGCGGACACCCTCCGCGCGGCCATCGTCAAAGGGCGGCTCCTCCCGGGCGAGGCGCTGCCGTCGGAGCGTGAGCTCGCGGAGCACTACGCCGTGAACCGGTCGAGCGTGCGGGAGGCGGTAAAGCGTCTGGACGCGTGGGGGCTGGTGCAGGTGCGTCACGGGGGGGCGACGCGGGTCCGCGACTTCCTGCTCTCGGCAGGGATCGACCTCCTCCCGCATCTCGTCGAGGCCTCGGGGAACGTGGACCCCGACGTGCTGAACGATCTGCACGAGGTGCGCGCGATGTTGCTGGGCCACTGTGCCGAGGACGCCGCGCGGAAGGCGGACCCCGCGTCGGTGGCCCGGCTCGAGGAGCTGGTCCGGAAGATGGCCGGGGCCCGACCGGTCGCGCTGCAGGAGCTGGACTACGAGTTCTTCCAGCAGCTCGTGGCCATCACCGGAAACCGGGTGCTGGCCCTGTTCGCCAACGTCGTGCGCGACGTCTACATGGCGGGGCGCGACCGGTTCCTCCCGCTGTACGACCCGAGCCGGTTCACGCTCGAACACCACATCGCCGCTGTCGCGGCGATCCGCGCCCGGGATCCGGCAGGCGCCGGGGCCGCCATGCGCACCTTCGCGCGGTCTGCCCGCACAGGAGATCGACCATGAGCTTGATGAGTGCTTCCCTCCTGAACTCCGTACGCTACGCCCGAACGGAGGGTGCGCCCACCCACGCGCCTGGGCACGTCGAGAGCTGGTTCCTCAGGGCCAATCACCCGAGCCGGCCGCTGGCGTTCTGGATCAAGCTCACGATCCTCGCGCCCCAGGACGGCCCCGCGGTGGTGGAGACCTGGCTCGTACTGTTCGACGGCGAGACAGGGCGCACGTTCGCCCACAAGGACACGCACCCCTTCACCGAAGCCCACCTCGGCCCCGTGCTCACCGCGGGCAGCTACGCGTTGGACCTCGGCGGGGGCACCCTGCGAGGGAGCTGCGGTGGCGCCACCTTCAACCTGCGCTTTACCGTCGACGGGGGGGACGTCGCGCGGCCGCTCCTGATCTTCCCCTTCGCGTGGATGCTCACGGCGCCGTTCCCCAGGTCGAAGCTGGTGACACCGTTCCCTTCCGTCACCTTCGACGGCACCATCGACACGCCTGCGGGCCCCCTGCCGGTGAACGGCTGGCCCGGCATGCAGGGCCACAATTGGGGCAAGGAGCACGCGCCGGAGTACGCGTGGGGCCAGTGCGTGTTCCCGGGCGCGATGGTCGAGGGGTTCACCGGGCGCATCCGCGTGGGCGGGATGCTCACGCCCCGGCTCTCCGCGATGGTCGTGCGGCGTGGGTCCGAGGAGTACCGGTTCGACAGCATCGTCGACACCTGGCGCCAGTCCGCCACGATCTCGCCCACGCAGTGGACCCTGCGGATGCGCGGGCGGGATGGGGAGGCCCGGCTGAGGATGGACGGCGCGGACAGGCCCATGGCCTGTCTCGGGTACCAGAACCCGGACGGCCGCATGAGCTACTGCTTCAACAGCAAGCTCGCAGACACGCTCCTCGAGGTCCGCCCCTCCCGGGGCGAGCCGTTCCACTGCTCCAGCGCGCACGGGGGGGCCCTCGAGTTCCTCCGTTCCGTGCCCGACCCCTCCATCCCGGTGGTGTGACCATGCCAATCCGATTTTCCGAGACCATGGCCGGAACCCTGCGGGGACAGGATGGCGGCGAGCATGCGATCTCGTTCACCGTCACCGCGTCCGACGAGGGGCGGGGCATGTTCCGGCTCGCCGGCACGACGTCTGCGGCTCCCTGGGTCCACGACGCGCCGTCCACCGGGGTGCTCGTGCTCCGACCGCGCTACCTCCGCTACCGGGTGCGGTTTGCCGGTCCGGGGGGCGACTGGATCATCGCGGGGGAGAAGCTCCCGCGCCTGCACGCTCCGATCCGCACGATGACCGTCCTGCCCGTCCAGGTCCATGACGCGGTCGGCACGCTGCAAGCGTCTGGAAACCTGCGCTTTTCGCTGCGTGACCTCCCCGGGTTCGCGTGGAGCTGGGCCACGGGATGGCGGGCATGAGGCTCCTGGATCCCCGGTTGTTCGGCGTGCTCGCACGCACGGTGGTGCCGCCGGGGCAGCGTGTCACGGGTGGCGGCCAGGAGGCCGTGGAGCGGCTGCTCACCGGTCTCGACGACATCTCCCCCGCCCTCACGCGGGGCTGGCGGGCCCTGGCGGTCGGGATCGACGCCGTGGCGATCGCCACCACACATCGGCGTTTCGCGGATCTGCCGCTCGGCGAGCGACTGCAGCTCCTCGAGGGGCTCGATCGGCATGAGAGCACCCGGAACCTTCTGCGTGGCGTCATCGCGCCGCTGAAGCTCGCGACCTTCGACGATCCCGTCCAGCACGAGAAGCTCGGGTGCCGATACCGGCTGGACCCCGCGGCTGTCGAGCCCCAACGCTGGCACGCCCAGATCATGGACGCCGACGCCGTGGGGACGGACGACCTCGAGTGCGACGTGGTCGTGGTCGGAACGGGCGCCGGGGGGGCGCCGCTGGCGGCGTCGCTCGCCGAGAAGGGCCTCGCCGTTCTGCTTCTGGAGGAGGGCGCCCACCACACCCGGGCGGACTTCACCGGGCGGCCGGTGGAAATGATGCGCCGGATGTACCGACGCGGTGGCGTGACCGTCGCATTGGGGAACACCGCGATCCCGATCCCGATCGGACGGGGCGTGGGCGGCACCACGCTCATCAACTCCGGAACGTGCTTCCGCGTGCCCGAGAACGTGCTGGCGGGGTGGCGAGCGGAGTCCGGCATCGACGAGCTCTCGCCTGCGGGACTCGACCGCTACTACGCTTCCGTGGAGCACACGCTCGAGGTCGCGCCGTCGTCCCCCGAGGCCATCGGCCGGGTGGGCGGCATCATCGCTCGTGGGTGCGACGCCCTGGGGTGGAGCCACCATCCGCTCGCCCGCAATGCACCCGGATGCGATGGCCAGGGGCTGTGCTGCTTCGGATGCCCCACCGATGCCAAGCGGAGCACCAATGTGTCCTACGTCCCGGCGGCGCTCTCTGCCGGTGCCATGCTCGTGACAGGTGCGAAGGTGGACCGCGTGCGGCTGGAGGGTGGTCGCGCCGTCGGTGTCGAGGCGGTCAGCCCTTCCGGGGCCCGGCTTGGGGTTCGGGCAAAGGCCGTGGTGCTCGCGTGCGGGTCTTTGTGTACGCCCGTGATGCTGCTCGCGCAGGGCCTCGGCACGGCCTCGGGCCAGGTGGGACGGAACCTGTCGATCCACCCCGCCACCGCGGCGCTCGGGATCTTCGACGAGGAGGTCGGCGGGTTCGCTTCGGTGCCCCAGGGGTACGGCATCGACGAGTTTCACGACGAGGGCCTCCTGTTCGAGGGCTCGAGCCTCCCGCTCGAGATCACGGCCGCCATGATCCCGGGCTTCGGTCCGGCCTGGACCGCCATGATCGAGGAGGCCCAGCGCAGCGTGCTCTTCGGGTTCCTGGTGAAGGACAGCTCACGCGGTCGGGTGTTCGCGGGCCCCGACGGGAACGCCCGGATCTTCTACTGGCTCAACGCCCAGGATCGAAAGAAGGCGCAGCGCGGGCTGGCGCTCCTCGCTCGAATGTACTTTGCGGCGGGGGCGCGCGAGGTGCTGCCGCCCGTGAAGGGCTTCGAGCGGCTGCGGTCCCTGGCCGACGTCGAGCGGTTCGAGAGCGCGTCCCTCGCGGCGCGCCACATCGATCTCACGGCCTACCACCCGGTCGGCACCTGCCGGATGGGCACCCGGCCGGACAGGTCGGTGGTCGGGCCCGATCAGCAGGTCCACGGTGTGCCCGGGCTCTACATCTCGGACGCCAGCGTGTTCCCCGGCTCGCCGGGGGTGAACCCGCAGATGACCATCATGGCGCTCGCGCTTCGGGCCGCCGAGGGCGTGGAACGCGCGGTCAGTTGAGAGGCGCGGCCGCCTCCACCCATGCGTCGCGCCACAGGAGGGTGCAGCCCCGATCGCACCGTCCACCGCCCACGAGCGGCACGCCCGGGCACTGCACGTCGTCGAGCTGGAGCGCGCCTCCGGCGTCGAACCAGCGGCGCCGGCGTTCGTCGTACGCTTTGTGAGCCCGCCCGCTCACCCGGAACGTCTGTCCGGCGAAAGCGCCCATCATCCGAGCCGAGTAGCCGAGCTCGTCGTTGGTGGCGGCGCTCAGGATCTCGTCGACGGCGCGCACGCGAACCATGTCGCCCGCCTGGAAAGGCGCTTTCGCCGGTTTGGGAGAAGCGATCGGGGCAGGTGGGGCGGCGGTCTCCTCCACGGCGCGCTCGAGCCAGGCCTCGCTCCAGAACACCGGGCAGGCGCGGTCGCATCCCTTGCCACCCGCGAGCTGGGAACCGTCGCAGCGGGCGCCCCGCAGGAGGACTGCTCCGCGCGCCTTGAGCACCTGGCCGGAGACCTCGTCGTAGAAGCGGCCGACGGAGCGCTCCACGATGAAGGTGTGGTCCGTGAACGCGCTCATCGACGAGGGGATGTAGTACACCCCGTTCGAGCGCCCCTCCGTGAGCGTCGCCTCGATCGCTTCCGGGGTACGCACGCGCACCCGGTCCCCGGGCTTCAGTCCGAGCGGCTCCCGCTTCTCCCGAACCGGCGGCGGGGACAGCCGCGCGGTCACGAACCGCCAGGCCTTGTGCCCCTGGACCCCGGCGGCCGCCCGGAGCCGGGTCAGGCCGATCGCCACGGGCGATGCGTTCCGGGCGCCCCGCGCGAGGAGCCCGACCAACTGACACTCCGCGGTCTGCTCCAGGCGGCCGCGTGGCCAGTTCTGCTGGTCGAGGTCGATGCGTTGCAGCCAGATGGCTGATCGGATGGCCGGCCCGGGGAGGGTCGTCCGCTGCAGCCAGCGCTGGGCGCCCTTGCGCGCGAGCTGGACCGCCCGGGCCTGGGCGGGGGGCGCCTCCTCGCGGGTGGAGATCCAGGACTTTGCGAACGACCGCAGCCGCTCCCTCACGGGCGGCCGGCCGACAGGGCCCACCAGCCACGCGTCGGTCGCGTAGTGGTACTTGTACTCCTCGTCCCCGATCAGGAATTCGAAGGCCTTCTGGCCGAGGTCGAAGCTCACCCGGAGCATGTGTTCGAGCAGGAGCACCCCCGGCGAGAAGTGCGCGAACGCCGTGTCGTAGGCCGTGATCCAGCTGCTGTGGCGTTCGGCGTCCGCATGACCGAACTGCATCGCCACCGCCTGGTCTCCGGCGTACAGCACAGCGAGCTTCATGTGCCGACCATCGAGGAGCCGGTGCAGGAGCTGCCGGTTCCGGGGGGAGGAGAACCGGTCCAGGTGCCCCGTCTGTCGAAGCTGCCGCGACTTCCAGACCAGCGCGTCCTCGAGCAGCCGATGGTCGGGCTCGTCGAGCGAGAACCGGGTCGGGCCGGCGGCGGCGGCCAACTGGGCCAGCTTGCGATCATGCCGTCGGAACGCGTTTCGGCTCCTCGACGTGCACTCGTGCACGAAATGGTCCCAGGAGTCGAAGCGGGACCAGTCCACGAGCGGTGCGGGGACCATGGCTGCCGGTGCGATCACCGACTTCCCGTTCTCCACAGCGACCCGGTCCCGGGCCACAGCGGGCAGGAACGGCACGGGTCGGGAGTCGGCGGGGTTCTCCCTGGGCTCCAGGAAGTCCGCCAGCGGCAGTCGCGCGGGCCTGCCGCCCGGTTCCAGCAGCACGTCGTAGTGTTGACCCCCCGCCTCGACCGTCCCGGTCCGAGCGCCTCCCCCTGGAAAGAAGACCTCAGCTGTCGCGTCGAGGAACCATGTGTTGGAGAAGAAATTTGCCATGCCCCAATACTGCTAAACACGCTCCGGGGGAGCCAAGCCCCCCCGGGTGACATGGGGCAGACCCCAGGGCTACTGGACGCGCTCCTTGATGTCCTGCAGCTTGGCGATCTGGGCTTCTGCGCCCTTCTGGAGGTCGGTGCGTGACTCCGTTGCCACGTGGTCGCGGTACTTCTCCCAGCCCCGGATCGCGTTCTCCAGGGCCGTCAGGTCTCCGTCGGAGTTGTAGAACTTCCCCTGCCAGGCCGCAGCTTCGACCTCGTAGATCTGCGTGCGCGTCGCGAAGGACTGGCCCGGGGGCAGCCGGCTCCAGTACCGTTCGGCGGTCTCTGCGCGGGCGAGCGCGCGGTCGTACTGCCCGCGATTGATCTGGTACAGCGCGTCTGCGGCGAGGATCTGGGGGTTGTAGTTGTTTTCGGGCAGCGCGAGCAGGGCCTTCAGTGCCCGTTCGGTCGCGGCGCCATCCGCCTTCTTCAGCGCGTTGGAGAGCAGCAGGGTCTGGGCACGGGTGTAGTTGGGATCTGACGCCTGGACGGAGGCGAGCGTGTCGGCGTCTTCGGCGCGGAGTCTACCCGCACGAGCATCCGACGCGAGCGCGTCCAGGTTCACCGCTGGCAGGGTGGACACCGTCGCGTCGAGCGGTTCGTCGATCTCGGGCAGGATCGGCGCGACGGCCGGAACGCTGCTTCGGGTGGACACGGGCGCTCGGGCCACGGGTTCCCGGGCGACCGGCTGTTGTTGGGCCACCGGCGTGCGCGTCACGGGCTGCGAGACCGGCTGGGGGCTGCGGGCGACCGGCTGCGACGTGCGAGCGACCGGCTGGGCCGTCGGCTGGGGGGTGGACCGCGCCGGCGGGGGGACGGGCGGGGAGACGGGCGCAGCGGGCCGTTCCATTTCGGCAGTCTTCTCCGGCGCTGGCGTGGGGGGCTCGATCGGCGGCGGGGCGGCCTCCGCGACAGCCGGCGTCGGCGGGGCGACCTCGGCGAGGTCCGCCGCGAGCGGCGGCGGGGCAGCAAGGGTCGCGGCGGGATCGTCGGTCGGGGCGACAACGGGCGGGGCGGCCTCCTGCATCGCCTGGGCCACGCGCTCAGCTCTCGCGTGCACTGCATACTGGGAGACCTGGTAGATCACGCCGGAGCAGACGACGATGGCCGCGAGACCCGCGGCGATGCCCATGGCGAACAGCGGGGCGCGGGGCTGCGGAGCGGGCGCGAAGTCGTCGGTCGGGGTCTCCGGGGCGGAGGGCGCGAGCGTGGCGGGGGGCGCCCTCCAGTCGTTCTCCGTCTGCGGGGGGGGGGAGACGGGGGCGATGGACACGGGGGCGATGGAGCCGGTTCGCGGGCCGGGCATCGGGCGGGAGAGCCCGGGACCGGGCATCGGTCGCGAAAACCCCTGCGTCGCGGCGCCCTGGGGGGGGGGCGGGGCGGCCGCAACGGGCTCGGCCAGCCCCACCACGGGCTCGGGCGGCGCCGGTGGGGGCTCGGCGTGGGTCACGGCCTCGGGGGTGGCGGACTCCCGAGCGGGGATGTGGGCGGCGGTGGTCTCCGGAACCGCGTCGGCCGCGGCGTGGTCGCCGCCGAAGCCGCCCCCCACCGGCGGGATCCAGGAAGCGGTGTTGTCTGGCTCGGGGTCCCCGCCGATGTGGGAGGCGGTGGTCTCGACGCCCCTGTCCGGTGTTTCATGGCCATGGCCCGCCGGGCTCGCGATCCAGGCGGCCGTGTTTTCGGGCCCGTCCAGCTCGGGGAGCAGCGTGTCGCCCGCCGCAGGCGCGTACCCGATCTTCGTGTCCGGCTCGTCGTCCAGGTTCACGAGGGAGACCGGGCGCAGGGATGCGCGCGGGGTCTGGAGCTCTGGGCCGCCCGCCGGGGTTGCGCTCTGGGGCGCGGCACTCCGTTCCGGCATGCCGGACGAGGAGGCGGTGGGATCGGGATAGGACTGGTCCGGGTCCCCCGAGGGAAAGAACCCGATGTCGGTGGTCTCTGCTCCGCTCACGACCTCCGCGTCGTCGTCGAGGCCGATGAGCGTGCGGGTGACCGTGGCGCGCGGCGCCGGCGCCTCCGGGGGTACGAGCGTCTCCGTGGGCGGCTCGGTCGGCGCGGGCCGGATGCCTGTCACCGATTCTTCGGACTCCAGGAGGGTCCTCGCGGACTCCTCCATCGACGCCCTCGCGATGTCCACGGTCCGGGCGCGCTCGTCGAACAGCGGGGCCAGCCACCCCCGGGCGTCGTCGTTCACCGAGGCGAAGCTGTATCCGCTCATGAGACCACGCAGGTCCTCCCTGAGCACGAACGCCCTCTGGTAGCGGTGCTTCGGGTTCACGGAGAGGGCGCGGTACAGGATCTTGTCGAGGCCCGGCAGCCTGCCCTTCACCCGCAGGAGCTGGCTGGTGACCTCGCCCCGTCGGATCCGGTGGATCGTCTGCAGGTTCGACTCGGCCCGGAACAGGCTCTCGAGGGTCAGGAGCTCGTACAGCACCGCCCCGAGCGAGAAGAGATCCGACGCCGGGGTGATCTGCTGGTCCGCGTGCGTCTGCTCGGGGGAGAGGTACTCCATCTTGAGCGCGACGGGACCGGTCACGCCGCCGTGGGGCAGGGTGTTCGGGCTGCGGGTGAGGCCATACGAGCCCACTGCCACCTTGCCGTCCGGACCCACGAACACCGCCCCGGGCTTGATGCCGAGGTGGAGCACGCTGCCGGCGCCGGTCGAGCCCTGGCGGCTGTGCAGCGCCTCCAGGGCGTTGCAGATCTGGACCGCGATGTGGAGGAAAAGGTTGGCCGGGAGCGAAGAGCCCTGGTTCCGGGCCGCGGTGATCAGGCGCTCGAGCGAGACGCCCTCGACGTACTCCTCGATGATGAAGGTCTCGCCCCCCTCCTCGACGGTCCCGGTGACCTGCACGAGGGCCGGGTGACGGAACCCGGACAGCTCGCCGACCCGGGCCTCGATCCCCGCCAGTCTTGCGGGATCCTTGGCGATGAACGGAAGGATCCGGCGGACCACCGCGGGCTTGCCGTCGGCCCCGGTCGCCAGGAACGACTCGGCCAACGTTCCGGTGCCGATCTTTCGGTGGAGGGTGAGTGACCCGATGTTCTTTGGAAGGACGAGCATCGGGGGGAGCTATCAACATTCCGGCCCGGAAGGCGGCTCGAACGTGTGTTTCGAATCCGTCAAAGTGATCCTGGACCGCGCCGGGGCGGGATCGTGTTGACGAATGTGTCATGCCGCTGCGAAGCGGGCCGCGAAGCTGATGCCGCGAACACGCAGAGCCGGGGCTTTGTTGCAGATTTCACAAATTTGGACTAAACCCGGTGCTTTCCGAGGATCCCCTTGCTCTCGCTCCTCCTCGCACTCTCGCTCTCCCGCCCCGCTCTCGCCGTCGAGGTCACCGGTCAGATCCGCGGCCAGGTGGTCGATCCCTCGGGCATCGGCATCCCGGGTCTCGTGGTGTCCGCCACCAGCCCCGCGCTGATGGGTGTTGCCACGGCAACGACCGACGATGACGGGTACTACCGCTTTCCGGCACTCCCACCCGGGCTCTACACGATCACGGCCAGGGCCGACGGGTTCTTCCCGTACACGGCCACCGGGTTGCAGGTGATCACCGGCCAGTCCGCGGAGCTGGAGGTGGATCTTCAGCCCTCGAGCGGGGCGGTCGCCGTCGACGTCATCGCGGCCAAACCCGTCGTGGACACGCACAAGACCTCCTCCGGTGCCGTGCTCACGCGCGAGTCCATGCGCGACATCCCCGCGGCCGGACGCAGCTACCAGGGCCTCACGACGCTCGCCCCGGGTGTCGTGGACAGCGGGAACGGCAACCCCAACGTCCACGGGTCGTTCGACAGCGGGAACCAGTACTACACCGACGGCGTGAACAACACCGACCCGATCACGGGCACGTTCTCGCAGAACATGAACTACGACGCGATCGAGGAGGTCCAGGTCGTCACGGGCGGCATGGACGCCGAGTACGGGCGCTCCCTCGGTGGCGCGGTCAACATCGTGACGCGGTCCGGCGGCAACCAGTTCCACGGCGATGCGCAGTTCATCTACTCCAGCACGCCGCTCCGGCTCGCCAAGCCGATCGATCCCGACGGCTCCGGGCCGGCCGAGCCCGAGCAGTTCGGCGTGTACGACAAGAAGTCCCTCGCCTTGAACCTCGGCGGTCCCATCGTCAAGGACAGGTTGTGGTTCTTCGCCAGCGTCCAGGGCGACCTGCACACCTCCACGGTCGCAGTCGACCCCGCGATCGGCCGCCCCGCGGACCAGCCGGTCACTCCCGAGCAGTGGGACAGCATGTACTGGTTCGGGAAGCTCACGTGGCAGCCGAACGCGCACAACAAGATCTGGCTGCAGGCCGAGGGTGATCCGACCCACATCGACAACGCCGCGCAGGATCCGCACACCCTTCCGAACGCCGAGTACAACTGGCGTCAGGGCGGGTTCTCGATCACCGCGGGCCACCTGCTCACGCCCTCGGCGAGCACCATCATACAGAGTCAGGCGTACTTCCAGAAGTCGGACCTCGTCTTCTACGCGAAGGACTGCGAATCCAGCGCGGGGAGCGACGCTGCGCTCGCGGACTGCATCAAGACGCAGCTCCAGGACCCCTGGAGCGCCTGGAACCCCGATGACTTCAACGGCGGCGACCAGCCCTACGGCGAGATCTCCCACCGCTACCGCATGTCGGCCCAGACCGCGTGGACGCAGTTCTTCAGCCTGCTTGGCGAGCACCAGTCCAAGATCGGCGTCTCCGGCGAGTACCTGATCACCGACGACCAGTTCCCGGGCATCCTGGACTGGACGTTCAAGCAGAGCACGGACGATCCGGCCAACACGGACACCTACGAGAACCTCTACCAGATCCGCTACGACAACGAGCAGAAGGTCCACCTCACGGGCACGCTGATCAGCGCGTACGCACAGGACATCTGGAACCCGATCCCCCGCCTGACGCTGCGCCCCGGCGTGCGCATGGACTACTCCCGGCTCAACAACGACATCGGGGAGCTTGCGTTCTCGAAGGTCACCCTCGCCCCACGCATGGGCGCGGCCGCCGACCTGACGGGCGACGGAAAGACCAGCGCCCACGCCTACTACGGCCGGTTCTACGACTCGGGCTTCCTCGCCGTCTCCAGCATCCTGCACCGCCAGAGCCAGGGCTACAAGATGTACGCATGGGACGCCGATGCGGGCGACTGGGGCGCGGACCCGGTCTACACCGCCTCTTCGTCCAACGTCATCAGCGACGATCTCAAGAACCCCCACTCGGACAACTTCGACGTCGGGCTCTCCCGCGATCTCGGGTCGGGCTGGGGTGTCGATCTCACCGGCACCTACGAGCACTCCCAGAACTTCTGGGAGGACGACGAGGTCAACCTGATCTGGAACGCGGCCGGGGACAACGTCGTCGGCTACCGCAACGGGACCAACGAGTCGATCTACCGGATCCGCACGCCGGACGAGGCGTTCGTCGACTACACCGACCTCGAGCTCTCGCTCGCGCGCCAGTTCTCCAACGGCTTCTCCGTCATCGGCTCCTACACCTGGAGCCGCGCCTACGGAACCAACGACGACCAGTTCGCGACGGCCGCGTTCGACAACCCGACCCAGCTCGACGAGGAGATCGGCCTCCTCGGCTACGACCACACCCACAGCGTCAAGCTCCTCGGGTCGATGCGCAACGCCAACGCGATCAAGCTCTCCGACGCCGTGCACATCGGGTACCTGTACGGCTGGAACTTCTACATCATCTCCGGCTCGCCCTACAACAAGCTGTACTACGACCAGTACGACTCCGGCTGGTACCTCTACAAGACGCCGACGGACGGCACGTACCGGCTCCCCGCCGAGAGCCAGCTCGATCTCAAGGTCGGCATCACGCTGGCCGTGAAGAAGACCACCTGGGACGTCACGCTCGAGGCCTTCAACGTGTTCAACGACCGCACGGTGGAGTCCGTGGAGACGACCTACGGCAACGAGTCCGGTGACGGCGTCTACACCGACCAGGACGGCAACCCCATCTTCGGCAATCCCACCAGCCGCCAGTCCCCCCGTTACCTGCAGCTCGGCCTGCGTGGAGAGTTCTGATGAAACCGCTTCACTTTGCCATCCCCCTCGCGCTCGTGCTCGTGGCCTGCGACGTGCCTGAAAAAGGCATCGATCACACCGTGCTCTCCGGCACCGTCACCATCCCGCCCGTCAGCGTGACCGAGATCGACAGCCGCACGGCGCCGAACGACGTCACGCCGCAGCCGCTGGGCGAAGACGGGTCGAGCTCGCTCACCTACCGCTCCCTGCTGCTCACCGGGTCCACGAGCTCCTGGACGCCGGATGTCGGCGGTCCGGGCACCGACGACGACGAGATCTACGGCGACGCCGATCTCTACGCGTTCACCCCGGTGGCGGACGGCACGTTCACGGCCACGTTCACCTTCGACGCGGGCGGGGCGGGAGACACGGGCGGCGACGCCGTCGTCTACGACGTCTACATCATCGATGCCGCCTCGCTCGACCTCGTCGGCAGCCTCGGCAGCGCCTCCACGGATGGCAGCGCGGGGACCGTCACGGTCAGCGCCGATGTGGCAGGTGGCAGCGACTACGTGCTCGTGATCGGCGGCGTGAGCAACGCGGCGGGTGACGTCGAGGTGCCCTACTCCGTGGTGCTCTCGGGTTCAGCTCCCGCGGAGAACACCGTGCTCGTCGGCGCCTACCTGGAAGGTGACCCCGCCGTGGCGTCGAATCCCGTGGGCGGCGGCACCGTCACCGGATGGACCTACGACGAGGCCACGTGGACGTGGTCGGGCTCCTACGAGCTCCTGTTCATGCGCTCTGTCGAGATGGTGGACACCGACACCGCGGACACCGCCCCGGCCACCGTGAACGTCGACGAGGCGCTCGATGGGCCGCTCTACCTGATGGCCGGCACGCTCACGAACCTCAACGGCACGCCCAGCGCGGGCTCGCTGTACAGCACGACCTCGATCCAGGCCGAGGTGACCAACGAGGCCACGGCCGTGAGCGAGAACATCGTGCTCGACGGCCTGTTCCCCAAGGTCATCGGCGTCGTCTCCACCGAGACGCTCCCGGACACCACGTTCGCCGAGCTCGATGCGGACAGCGTGCTCGTCCTCGACACGCTCGTCGCACAGGACCTCGGGATGCTCTCCGGGCTCGGCTACGTGGACACGATCGATGGGACCTCCGCGCTCACGGGCACGAGCGGCTGGGCGACCAACGACAGCGACGCCTACTCGTTCACCGTGCCCGAGAGCATGAACGTGCGCATGACCGCGAGCTGGGACAACGTCGCGGACGACATCGACTTCGGGATCTGGGGCAACTACGATCCGTACGGCACGATCGACTACTTCTCCAGCTTCGGAGACAGCTACTGTCTCACGGGCTCCGACCCGGAGTACTGCGAGACCGTCGTGACGCTCGAGCCGGACGTGACGTACTACCTGTTGGCCCTTGGGTACGCGGGGGCCGAGGACGAGCCCTACCACATCGAGTTGGAGTGGACCCCGTAGGGAGGGCGGCCTCGCTCACCCCTCCGCGGGCTTCGCCTCGGGCTGTGGGACGGCCGTGGATCCCTGCGCGGCCGGTCCGCGCACGCGCTTCGCGACGAATTCGGCCGCCAGTTGGACGAGCAACGCGGCGGCGACCAGGACGGGGAACAGGATCACCCCGCCCACCATCCCGATCCCCGCGCCGCCGAACAGCGCCTTGAGCCCGTCCCGTTTGGGATGGACGAGCGCGAGGGCGAACCCGGTGCTCCCGCCGGCGACGAGCGGCATCGCCACTACCCACAAAGCTCGCACAGCCAGGCGGGTGAACTTCTCGAAGTCGGAGAGCGCGACGATGGCACACCCCACGGAGACCACGGTGGAGCCGAACGCGTAGGAGTCCACGCGGCCCTCGCGGCTGTTCCACATCACCAGCGCGGCTACGCCCAGCGTGAGGGGGAGGAGGGGGGCCGCGACCTTGATCACATCGTTGATTTTCATGGGTTCAAGGTATGATCTGGCGCGTGCAGGGACGGTGCAGGCCGTGCGCAATTCGCGCGTCGCTACCGGACCCGCTCGTACTCCTCGTGCGTGCCGATGTCCGTCCACGTCCCGCCGTGTTCGAGCCCCGCGACCTTGTCCTCGGCGACGAGCTCCCGATAGGCTGTGCGGATGATGCACGCCTCGCCTTCGGGGACGCGGCGCAGTTCGGCGCGATCGAGGGCGTGGACGCCGGTGAAGTGCCAGGCGCCGTCGTTCTCACCGACCACCCCTGCGATGCCTGTCACCCGCAGCGGTGAGCCCCACGCCGCGACCGCGGTGTGCCGGCCTTCCCGCTTTCGGAGCGCCATGACGGCCGGCGCGGGAACTGCCATCAGGGCGGTGAGGTCGACGTCGCACAGGATGTCGCCGTTGAGCACGACGAAGCGCTCGGCCAGGAGGTGTCGCGCGTTCCTCAAGCCGCCGCCGGTGCCCAGGATCGTCGGCTCCACCACCACCGTCACGCCCGGCCGCTCGTGCGCCCAGGCGACGAGCTGCGGGGCGAGCCAGTGCGCGTTGACCACCACGTGCTGATGACCGTGGGCGCGGGCGTGGTCGAGCACGTGGTCGAGCAGCGGTCGGCCGCGCACCGGGAGCAGCGGCTTCGGGGTGTGATCGGTGAGCGGCCGAAGCCGCGTGCCGAGCCCCGCGGCGAGGATGAAGGCGGTTGCACCGGGCATCAGGCCCTCCAGAACCAGAGGCGCATGCCGACGCGCGCCTCCAGGGGCTCGTAGAGCCAGCGCAGGTCGGCGATCTGGCCCGGGTAGATCTCGGTGCCCACGGCGGCGTAGAAGCCGAGGGCGGGGGTGAGGCGGGTGTCCAGGTCGAGGTCGGCCCGGATCCCGAGGTAGGGGTTCACGCCGTCCGCCCAGTACTGGCCCGTCGCGATCCACAGCGAGGGCCCCGCCGAGGGCGTGAACGACCATCGGCCACTCCCCAACGGCACCGTCCACGCTGCCATGGCGGAGGCCCTGGTCCCGGCGACGCGCAATTCCCCGGGGTCGAACGCGGTCCACCGCACCTCCGCGCGCCCGGTGAGCCGCTCCCAGAGCGGTACGCCCACCCCGAGGTTGAGCACCACCCGCGGCTGCAGGTCGCCATCGATCAGCTCGAAGAGGGGGCCTCCTCCGGCCCACGCGGAGGGGCTGTCGCGCACGTCGTCCTGCGTGAGCCGCGCTTCCAGGCTGCGTGCGGCAGCGCGCACATCCTCCCGATCCGACTCGCGCGCGATGCGCACCGAAGCGAGCGCGAGCGCAGGCTCCCGAAGGCGCTGGTGGGCGTAGCTGCGAAGCAGCCATGCCTCGGTGAGCAGCGGATCCCCGCTGACCGCCTCCTTGCAGAGGTCCCGCGCCTGCTCGAAGTCACGCCGCTTCCAGGCCTTCAGCGCCTGCAGGTACAGGTCCCGGGCGCTCTTGGTGGCCCCGGGGAGGGAGGTGACGGTCGCAGGTTCGGCGGTCGCCGGTGGAGCGCTGGCGGGCTCGGCTGGGGCAGGTTGGACGGTCGCGGGCGGCGCCGCCACCGGTACAGGCGGAGGCTCCTGCGCCCGAGCGGGGCCGAGGACGGTGAGCAGGGCGAGCGGGATCACGGGCTCAGCTTAGCCCGTGGGCTCGGGCTTCGGTGCCATCGCCTCGTCCCAGTCCACCCACGCGACCCCGGTGGCCTCGAGGTAGCGGTCCACCGCCTGTCCGAGGGTGGGGAAGAAGCTCTCCGTCCCGATCCGGTTGAACAGTCCGTAGTGTTTCAGGCGATCCTTCACGGGGCCCTTCATCTCGGCGAAGCACAGGTCGATGCCTTCGCGCTGCAGGTCCTCGTCCAGGTCCTGCAGCACGTCGGCCGCGGTGAGGTCCACGTCGGTCATGGGCCCCGAGGCCACCACGACCCACCGCGTCCGCGTGGGCGCGCTCGCGATGGCGGCGAGCACGTGGTTGTGGAACACCTCGGCGTTGGCGAAAAAAAGCGGGGCATCCCACCGGAAGAGCACGAGGCCCGGAATCCGCTTCCCCTCAGGGTGCCGGGAGATGTCGTGGTAGCCCTTCAGGCCGTCCACGCGCCCGAGCACGGCGTCATAGGGGCGCCAGGCGCGCCAGACGAGGTTCATGAGCGCCAGACCGACGGCGATGAAGATGCCCTGCACGACGCCCACCAGGGCCACTCCCAGGAAGCAAACCACGCAGAGTACGAACTCGCTGGGCCGAAGCAGGTAGAGGCGCTTCACGCCGGACACCTCCACGAGGGAGAGGCAGGCGGAGATGACCACCGCCCCGAGCGCCGCATGCGGCAGGTTCCCGAGGAGCGCGGGGGCGAACACCAGCAGCAGCCCGATGCAGAGCGCGCCGACCACCCCGGTGAGCTGGGTTCGAGCCCCTGCGGTCTCTGCCACCGGGGTCCTCGAGGCGCTGCTGCTCACGGGGAACCCCTGGAAGAACCCCGCAGCGATGTTGGCGGCGCCCAGGGCCACGAGCTCCTGGTTGGGGTCCACCCGGTAGCCGTGGTGCAGCGCGAAGGTGCGGGAGAGGACGCTCAGGTCCGCGAAGGAGACCAGGGCCACCGCTGCGGCGCCCGCGAGGAGGGCCCGCAGATCGCTGGCAGAGACGTCCGGCACCTTGAGGGTGGGGAGCCCCTCCGGCATCGGACCCAGGACCGCGAGCCCCATGTGGTCGGGCAGGTGGAACACGGTCGCGACCACGGTCGCCAGCACCACCGCCACCAGGACCCCGGGCACCTGCGGCGCCCACCGTTTGAACGCCAGGATCAGGGCGAGGCAGCCGAAACCCAGGAGGCACGCCATGGCGTTGGTGCTGCCCTCGGCGAAGCCCGAGACCAGGCCGCGGGCCACCGAGTAGAGGCTGTCCCCCTGCACGCCGAACCCGAAGAGCGTCGGCAACTGGCTGACCAGCACGGTGAGCGCGATGCCGTTGAGGTAGCCGTACCGGATGGGCTTGGAGAGCAGCTCGGTGACGAATCCGAGCCGTGCGAGGCCGGCCACGATGCAGAGCCCGCCCGAGAGCAGGGCGAGGGCGCTCGCAAGGCCCACGGCCCTCCCGGCGTCGCCTGCGGCGAGGGGCAGGACCGTCGCCGCGATGATTCCGGTGAGCGCGGAATCGGGCCCCAGCACCAGGATGCGGCTCGGGCCGAAGACGGCGTAGGCCAGGAGCGGCGCGATGGTGCCGTAGAGCCCGCAGATGGCGGGCAGCCCCGCCGCTTCGGCGTAGGCCATGCCCACGGGCACCAGGACCGCCGTGAGCACGACACCTGCCCCGATGTCCTTGAGGAGCCAGGACCGCTGGTACGCGTTGATCACCCCCACGCCGGGGATCCAGCGCCCCAGCCCTGCGGGCCTGGCCTCGGGGGTGAAGGGATTCGTGGCACACACAGCAGCAGAGTACACACCCGGAGGCCAGCGGACACGCTCGGCCGCCGGGCACCGCCCGGTCTACAGGTTGGCCACCACGACGCTCCCCCGGGACGCGGTCGTACCGCCCACTGCTCCGGCCCGGCGGACCGCCAGTCGGACGCGGGACGCGCGGTCGGGCTCACCCAGGTGATCCAGGAGCATCGCGGCGGCGAGGATCGCCCCCGTGGGGTCGACCTCCGGCGGGACCTCCACCCGCCGGGGGGCCGAGCCGTGCACCGGTTCGAACACCGCGACATCGAGCCCGAGCGAGGCCGAGGGGGCGCGGCCGATCCCGCCATCCAGCGCGGCGAAGAGGTCCGAGAGCAGATCGGCCACGAAGGAGGTCGCGGCGATCACGTCGTACCGGTCTGGATGCCGGAGCACGTCTGCGATGAATGCGTCCGCGTTCACCAGTTCGAACGTGATGCCGGGCGGCGGATTCGCTGCTGCCCGGAAGATCGCCGCCTGGTGCCGAAGGACCGTCGGCTTGTCGACGAGCGTGACCTTCCAGCGGGCCCTCGAGAACGCCTCGGTCAAGAGCCGCTCTGCGCCCGCGCTCGTGACGACCCAGCGAGGCTCGGGCTCCTCGGGTGCGAAGTACAGCCCTTCGAAGGCGTGCCCCACCAGCACCAGCCCGGCCGCGGGGCGCACCAGGAGGTCGAGCCCGAGCGTGCGGCGCAACGCGAGGATCGGGCTCGCGCACCCGATCTCGGGAGTGGTCGCAGCTCCCAGCAGCGCCACACCGGCCTCCTGGATGCGGGTCACGGTGCTCGCCGGGAGCGCGTCGCCGCAGTCGAGCCAGCTCTGGTACCCGAACGGCAGCACCTCGAACGTGTCGATGCCCACTGCGCGCAGGACCTTCAAGGCCTCGGTGATGACGATGGGACCGATGCCGTCGCCCGGGAGCACGGGGATCCTCATCGGGCACCCGGGATCATGGGATCACCCAGCCGCCGAGATGCAACGGAGCAGCCTTCCAGCCCGCGGCTTCCACCGCTGCCCACATCTGCAGTGCGCGCGCGAGCGTGACCGGGCCGATGGTGGGCCCGAGCGCAGGGTCCGCCGCGACGAGGATCGCCTCCGCATGGCAGCCCGGCAGCCAGCGTCCACCGTACTGCTCCCGCAGTGCGTTCGCCTCGGCGTGCGGTGAGGTGCGCCGCAGGGGGCCCGCATCGAGCATGCCTCCGCCCACGATCAAGACATCTGAATGTGTCGTCATGCGTCGCCGGGCAGAGACGGGATCGACGCACGCCGGGAACGAGTCATCCACGATGATCGTGCCGGCGCGCAGCCCGGCGGCATCGAGCGCCACGCCTCCGCTGGTGGCTCCGATCACCAGATCCACGTCGTCGAACGAGTCCTCCCGTACGCGGGGGTCCCGGACCCTCACCGCGCGCGGGGCGCCCAGTCGGTCGATGGCCAGCTCCAGCGCGCCGCGCCCGATCGAGCCGTAGCCGAGCACCCCGACCACGCAGCCGCTCCACGGGCGCCCCATGCGCCCCAGCGCGGCCTCGATCGTCTTGACCACCGCCACGAGGGTCGCCGCGTGGCCCGTCGTGACGATGGGGCCACCCTCCCACAACCTGCGGGCGCCGAGGCCGACCGTTGCGGGCAACATCCCCGCCAGCGCCACCACCCGGGCCCGCGTGACCGAGGGGATGCTGGAGAGATCGGCGTCCTGCAAGCGGTCCGCGGTGATCGGCAGCAGCACCAGCTCGGAGGTGCCGAGCGCGTGCTCGATCCGCTCGACCACGACAGGAACTTCGATGGGCAGCCGGGTACCGGCAGGCGCGTAGATCACCAGCGCTGCGTCGGGACAGCCGAGCCGTGCCGCCAGCGCGTCCGCGACCCCGTGCACCAGGTCGCCTCCTGTAAGGTGAAGCGTGACGCCGTCCGGCGCCACGAGCGCGCCGATCATCACCTCGGTGCCCGTGGAGGCCGTGGCGAAACGATAGCGGCCGGCCGACCACTGAAAGGTGAGCGAGGTGGCGCTCGCAGGCACCGACGCCGGGTCGAGCCAGGAGAGGAAGAAGCGGGCGAGCGAGGCGAGCTGGTGGGGTGGAGCTTCAGCCGGGGCGTGCAGCGCGGCGTCCGTGAAGCTCGCCTCCACGTCCAGGAACGGGGCGCGGGCGCGTACAGGCACACCCATCGCGAGCGGGCCCACCGCGCGGGACCGCCGGGAGTCGCGGCCGGCGAGGGCAGTGGCCACCACCAGGTCGTCGAGGCCCGTCAGCTCGTGCAGCACCTCGAAGACCGCCCGGAGCACGCGAGCGAAGGGAGCGCTGGGGATGTGTACGACCCGCTCGACGGTCCCGGAGCACCCGATCGGCTGGGACACCCCCGCGAGGTAGGCGGCCCACCACGCCGGGTCCGGGGTGGGCTCGGGTGGCAGCGGCTGGACCGCGGGCAGGACATCGCCGTCGTGCAGGGTGCTCAACTCGCTTGCGAGGACCCACGCGCTCCACGCGTCGGCGATGGCGTGGTGGGCGCCGAGCAGGAGGGTGTGGTGTCCCGGTGCGATACGGCACAGGCGCGCGCGCACCAGGGGGAAGTGGTCGAGCTCGAACCGCGCCGTGGCCTCCTCCTGCCAACGCGTCTCCAGGGCGGCCTGCGGGTCTGCCAGTGCGGCGAGGTCGTCGATCTGCAGCAGCACACGACCGTGCACCACTCGGGGCGCGGGGTCGAAGACCGTGCGCAGGACCGGGTGACGCATGACAAGTGTATCGAATGCGTCGACCAGCCGCACGATGTCCAGGGGCCCGTCGATCGGGACCATCGCCGTCCAGATGGGCGGGTGCGAGGGGTCGAGCCGGTGCGCCAGCACGAAGCCCCGCTGGGTCCGGGTGAGCCCGGGGCCCTGCGTGGGCACACCCACCGCCGCGCCGGGAACCCCGTGCAGGAGGCGCGCGGCGTCGCCCAGCAGGCGCGCCCGGTAGAGCGCGGTCGCGGACGGCGGCGTGAACCCATCGTCGCGCAGCGCGTCGAGCACGTCCAGCAGGGAGATCGAGTCCCCACCGAGCGCGAAGAAGTCGTCTCCTGCAAGTGGGAGCCGGGGCAGACGGAGCACGCGCATCCAGATCGCGGCGAGGCGGGGGAGCGCCTCCGGGGGCGCGAGGGCCGGCTGCACCGCGACTGGCGTGCTCGGCGTCGGCGGCGCGGCGGGGAGTCCGCGGGCCTGCCGGTCGATCTTTCCCGCCGGGGTGCGGGGTAGCGCCACGGTGGCCTCGATCGTCGCCGGCACCATGAAGGCGGGGAGGCGGTCGGCGAGCCAGCTGCGCAGATCGCCCGGATCCGAGCGCGTCTCCACGGTGGCACGCAACCGCTCGCCGTCGAAGGTCAACGCGGCGAAGGCGACCGCCGGGTGCTGGCAGAGCACCGCCTCGACCTCACCCATCTCCACGCGGTTGCCGTGCACCTGTACCTGACTGTCCCGGCGCCCCACGTACACCAGGTTGCCATCCGGGAGGCGGCGTCCGACGTCTCCGGTGTCGAAGGTGCCGGAGAACCGCTCGCCGTCGAGGTACCCCTCGGCGATCGCGCCGCGCACGACGATGTGGTCCCCCACGAGGTCGACCTCCAGCCCGTTCCTCGCTCGCCCGATCGGGCAGAGCGCGCCTTCCGGATCCCGCGTGACCTCGAACCAGGTGGCGTTCACCACGGTCTCCGTCGATCCGTAGAGGTTGGCGAGCCGCGGCCCGCCATTCCCGAAGCGTGCTCGCCATCGGCGCACGTGCGCTGCAGGGACCGCTTCCCCGCCAAGGAGCACCCACCGCACGTCGGGCAGGGCGAGCCCGGTGTGTTCCAATGCGTCCAGCAGGCGGACCCACGCGACCGGGACCGAGTTGAACACTGTGATGCGCTCCTCGCGCAGGAAGGTGAGGGCGGCCTCGGGGTCGCGAAAGAGGCCGGGGGGCGCCGGGATCACCATCGCCCCGGCGAGCAGCGGTGCGAACATCTGACGGATGGAGCCACCGAAACCCAACGATGAGGTCTGGACGAACCTGTCGGAGTCGGTCACCTGAAGCATCCGCTCGACCCAATCCAGGAACGTGAGCGCCGCGGCGTGGGAGACCTCCACCCCCTTGGGCTGCCCCGAGCTTCCCGAGGTGAACATGACCCACGCGAGCGTGCCGCGACGCTCGGGTCCGGTGGCTGCCTCCGCACCGTCGGGCACCACGCCGGCGAAGCGGCCGGGCTCCGTCGTGATCAGCGCGTCGGGACGGGCGGCCGCCAGGACCTGTGCGATGCGCGCGTCTGGCCACTCGGGGTCCAGGGGAACGTAGGCGGCGCCGGCGCGCAGCACGGCGAGCACGGCCACGAGGGCCTCCGCCGAGGGCCGGGCGAGGACGGCCACGCGTCCGCCCTGGGTCTCCGGGAGCCGTGCAGAGAGGGCTGCGGATTGCCGCTCGAGCGCGCCGTAGGTCAACCCGGGGGCCGCCAGGCGCTCCGGGTGCATCCGGCACCGGCGCAGGATGCGGGCGTGGAGCTGGTCCGGGAGCGGCTCGGGGTCGACGAACAGCCCGGCCGCGAATCCCAGGACCTCCGCCGGCTCGAAGTGTGACGCCAGGAAGTTCCAGGAGAGCTCGAGGTTCGCCTCCCAGGTGAACGCGATCAGGCCGAGGCCGGTGAACCCGTTCGCCGCCGCCGCCCGCACGTCGGTGGCGTGGAACGGACCCGTGGTCACCGGGAGCAGGGGCGCTGAAAAGCCTGCAGGGGTCAGCCCCGTCGGGGCGTCCAGCCTGCCCAGGGCGGCGAGCGAGGTCGAGGGCGCGTCGCCGGATGCCGCGAGGGCCATCTGGACACGCGGCGCGAGCTCGTCCAGGCGGTCGCTCGCGTGCACGCGGAGGGGAACGCTGTCCGCAAACGAACCGACTATACGCCCGACGCCCTCCACCCCGAGCCTGCTCCGGCGGGCCTGCGCCACCCGCACGACGACGTCGTGTTGTCCGGTCCACTGCCACAGTCGCCGGACGTAGGCCGCGAGCACGAGCGCCGTGAGGGACACCCCCAGACGCTCCGCCAGCGCGTTCACCGGGGCGAGCGGGAGCGCGGTGTGCACCATGCCCGGGGGGCCGGCAGGCAGCGCGGCCCGGCCCAGGGGCAGGGCCGGTACGCCGTCGGCGAACCGGTCCGCGTACCCCGTGAGGTCGACCCGGCGCTCCCGCAAGGCGGCGGCGGCGTCGGGCCAGTCGACAGCACCTGGGGTGACGACCCCCTGTAGAAGCTGCTCTCCGACGTTCTTCAAGCTCCAGGCATCCAGCACGACGTGATGGCCGTTCAACACCAGTCGACGCCCGTCGCAATGCACCCGCAACAGTGGACCTGCGGCCAGATCGAAGGGGCGCGCGCGGATCGCGGCCTCGTCCACCTCGCCCCAGACCAGCTCCGGCGGCGGTCCCGGGACGAGTGCATCCCCGCGCACGACGCTGCGCAGCGCCATGTGCCGCTCCGCCACCCGTGTCAACATACCCGCCAACACATGATGAGACATCGGGGGATCGAGGGTGAGCGCCAGGAACACGTTTCCCGGGATGTCGGGGAAGTATCGACGCTGGATCGTGAAGGTGCGCTGGGCCTCCAGGAGCGGGATCCCGCCCTCGAGCAACGCAAACAAGGCGCCCAGGGTCGGTGCCTCGAACAGCAGGGTCCCGGGCAGGGAGCGCCCCAGGCGGGCCTCCAGGGCCTGTGTCAGGTCGACGGCCATCAAGGAGTCCACCCCGATCGACGAAAACGGCGTGGCGTCGTCTACGGGAAAGCCGAGGGCCTGCTCGATCGTCGCCCGGATCTCGGCCCGCTGTGCCGAGCCGCTGGCCAGATCCCCCCGGTTCATGACGAGCACGTTCGAGGCGCCTGCGCCGATCGCCCGCTCCAGCACCGCCATCGCGATCGCGGGGTCGATGGGCTCGATGCCCAGCGCTCTCAGGGACTCCGCGTGGGCTGCCGCCATGCCGACGCCGGCCCACGGGGCCCACGCGACCGCCGTCACCCCCGGGGTTTCGCGCGCGAACGACTCGAGCCAGCGGTTTGCAGCCGCATAGGTCTCGATCCCCTTGTCCAGCCCCGGGATCACCGCGCTGATCGAGGAGTACAGCCACCACCGGGGTGCTGTCACCGTGGCGCGCAGCCGGAGCAACACGTCACGCTTGCTCCCCCAGGGGTCTGCGAGCGAGCCCGCGAGATGGAACACCCCGTCGAATGTGCCGGACGCGCTGTCGCTGCGGCCGAGCGCCACGACGTCTGCAGCCCAGCGCGCGCGCAGGTGGTCCACGAGGACTCGGCCCAAAGCCCCCGTTCCCCCTGACACCAGGTACCGCCCCCCGCGCACGAGCGGTGGTTCTCCCCGCGGGGCGCGGCGCCAGGGCGGGCCGACGTGAACCCAGCGATCGGAATCGGACATGTTCGCATGTATCCCCGGCATCCCGGGATGCGCGACCCGCGTACGTGACCCAGCCATCGGGGCGAAGGAGCCCGGTTTGGTGCAGGCCGGGTATCGGTGCAGCACATCAGAAAGCGATTGCCTATACGTCGTTTGCATGCGAGATTGCAAACGGGCACCCTTGGAGCTTTCATGCTGCACAACCTCGTCACCACCCTCGCGCTCTCCGCGGCGCTCGTCGGCTGCGGTGGAACCCTCGCCGATCACACGTTCTCGACCGGGAGCAGCACCATCATCGGGTCCACCGACGGGGAGGCGCTTTACGCCGTGAACCTCGACGAGGGCACCGTCTCACGCTTCCAGCCGGCAACGGGCGCGCTCACCACGGTGCAGGTCGGTGCCGAGCCGGCACGCATCGCGCGCACCGGGGATCGCATCTTCGTCACCCTCCGGGCCGAACGCGCGGTCGCGGTGCTGCAGGACCAGGGCGGCACGCTGGCCGTGGTCGGCCGGATCGACGTCGATGCCGAGCCTGTCGGCATCGTGGCGAGCGAGGACGGGAAACGGATCTACGTCGCCAACTCCCAGGCCGAGAGCGTGCAGGAGATCGATGGGGAGACGCTCGCGGTGCTCCGCACGTTCGCCGTCGAGGGGCACCCCACCTGGCTCGCGCTCCACCCGGCCGGGAGGGCGCTGTTCGTCGCCAGCGCCATGGGCGGGATGCTCTCCCGCATCGACCTGGGGGAAGCTGGCACTGTCGAGACTGTCGACCTTCCGCGGCTGGGCGGTGCGGGCGACGACCCCTCGCTCGACCTCACGCGCCGCATCACCGGCGACCCTTCGATCTCCCCGGACGGCCGCTCGTTGGCCGTTCCCTGCATCTTCGTCGACAACGAGACCCCGATCACGACGACCGACGATGGTTTCGACACCGGAGTGGCCAGCTCGGGCGGGTACGGCTCCACCGGGCTCGGCATCTCGCGCCTGAACCCCGGCGTGGTGCTCGTCCCGCTCGACGGTTCGGGCAACGCGGATGGCGAGGGCGCCAAGCCCATCTTCGTGGCAGGTACCGCCCCGGACCCGCTGGACGCAGACACGACGTTCACGGCTCGCAGCTATCTGGTCAACGCGCGCTTCTCGCCGGACGGTGAAACCATCTGGACCAGCATGGAGGGCTCGCACACGGTGATCACGTTGTCGTCCGACCCGGTGTACTCCCAGGACAGCTCCTGCTCCTTCTGCTTCGACACGGGCGGCGGCAGCAGCCTGTTCCCCTCCGAAGGCGGGTTCTGGGTGTCGCCCTCGGTGTTCGCTTCGGTGGACGATGGGCCGCGCGGTATCGCTTTTCTGGACGGTACCCCCTACGTACACAGCTTCCTCGACCGGTCGATCGGCGTCCTTCGCCCGAAGGAGGCCAGCACGCTGCTCGCCGGCCAGATCTCCGCCGATTTCATGACCGAGGCGACCTACCGCGCCGATGACGGCACGGTGATCGAGACCGGTGCGCTCGCGGCCGACGTCGAACGTGGCCGTCGGCTCTTCTACTCGGCCACCAGCAGCCACATGTCGGCTGCGGGATCGGGGGTCTCGTGCGCCACGTGCCACCTCGACGGTCGCAACGATGGGCTCACCTGGCCCCTGTCGAACGGCCCGAGGCAGACGATGAACCTCTCGAGCGGGATCGAGAACGAGACGGCGCCGTTCACCTGGACCAACGGGGTGGCCAGCGTGGCCGACGAGGCCATGGAGACCAGCCAGACGAGGATGGGTGGGGCGGAGATCTCCGACGCAGATGTGGCCGACATCCAGGCGTTCGTGGGTGCGTTGCGCGCGCCGGACGTCACCGGCAGCGCGCTGGATCCCGCTGCGGTCGCGCGCGGGGAAGCCATCTTCAATCGCGTAGACGCCGGTTGCGCCTCCTGCCACGCCGCCCCGCTTTTCACGGACAACCTCTCGCACGCTCTCTACGGGCTCGCGGACGTGAACACGCCCACCCTGGTCGGGATCGCGGCGACCGCTCCGTACCTCCACGACGGGTCCGCTCCCACGCTGAGGGCGGTGCTGGAGACGGCGCGCGCCGGGCAGATGGGCGATGCCTCCATGCTCACCGACAACGACCTCGACGACCTCGAAGCCTACCTGCGCTCGCTCTGACCGCGGGCAGGCTGTTCGGCTGCGCCGTGTCGGGGCGCCATCGGCCCCGGGCGCCCTCGCGGCGCGCGCGCGATAAACCGCTCGGATGCAAGACCGCCCGTTGCTGATCGCCGCGCTCGACGCCATTCGAAAGGGTGGGGGCATCGCCGGCGAGGTGCTCATCAGCTCGACCGAGTGGCTGGAACAGACCGGGTCGCGCGCGATGCCTGTCCAGGGACGACAGACGACCTGGACGGTCCGGGCCTGGCGTGCCGGGGGCGCCACCGGGATCGGCATCGCTGCGGGGATGGAGCAGGCCGTCGCTGCGGCGTTTGCCGCGCTGCCCGGGGCGCCGCCCGACCCGAACGCCGGACCGGTGGAGCGCCAGGACGTGCGTGCCGCCGGGCTCGGGACCTCCGACCGACGCTATCCGTCGATCGAGCCGGGGGACAGGGTGGAGCTGCTCGACCTCGCCGAGCGCGCGTTCGACAAGACGAAGGAGACCGTTCGTCTCGCGCGCCTGCACTACCGGCAGGAGCGCACGACCCGCAGTTGGGCCTCCACGCGCGGGACCGAGTGTACGGAGACCAGCACCCGGTTCGTCCTGGACGGCACCGTCGACGCCGGCCCCGGGGGCACCTTCACCCAGATGATCGCGTCGCGGCACTTCTCGGACGTGGCGAGCCTGCCCTTCGGCACGGATCTCCGGCGGCGCGCGGAGCCCCTGAGTCGCTCGCTCACGGGCGCGCTTCCGGACCGACCCGTACTCGTCGAGCCGCGCGCGATGGCCGAGCTGGCTCGCGCCCTGGCACCGGCGTTCGCCGCAGACCACCCCGGGTTCGTCACGCGCGCGCTCGCCGGGCGCACCACCCCGCTGCGGCTCGCCCCGCCGCTCCTGCACATCACCGACGATGCCGGTCTGCACTCCGGGCTATGGACCGTCGCGTTCGACGATCGCGGGGTGAGCCCGGTGCCGCTCACGCTCCTGCGCGAGGGCATCGTCGGCGGGCGCTACCACAGCCCCGAGACGGCGCGCGCGCAGCGCGCAGGGCCCACCGGCCACGTCCGGGACGGCTCGCTCCAGCCCTCCAACCTCGTGGTCCGGCCGGGTGCGCGCACCCGGAACATGATCCACGCCGAGCTGGGGGACGTGTTGCTGCTCGACAGCCCGCCGCCGATCGACCTCGAGACCGGCCGGCTTCGGGGCCCCGCGCGGGTGCTGAGCGTGGTCGCCGGTGAGCCCACGGGCTGTCACCACGTGGTCTTCGACGTCGCGGTCTCCGACTTCCTCGCGGGCGTCGTCGAGTTCGCCGCGGACCAGGAGCGGCATGTGGGCGTGGACACGTCCACAGCGGTCTGGGACCGGCTGCGGCTCGCCTGACAGCTGGAGCGGCGCGGGCCGAACGGGGGCGGGTCACGCGAGACCCGCCGGGATAGCGGTCTGGCTACCGGAGTGTCCCCGTGGGTCTGCGCTGCACAAGATGGGAGCCCGCCCTCGCGCTACCGCTCGCGCTCCTCGGTGCCTGCTGCGGACGCCAACCGCCCGCCTGGCTGCCGCTCGACCCCGTCACGCTCGAGCCCGACGTACGCCAGACCGTGGACCTCTCGGGCCAGGTGACCGACGACCGGGATGACCTCACGTTCACGGTGGAGGCAGAGGCCGGTGTGCTCGCGAGCATCGACGACGCCGGTGCGCTCACGCTGATCTCGGAGTCGGGCTTCGAAGGGGACAGCAGCGTCCACCTCACCGCGACGGACGCTTGCGGAAACGTCGCCGAGACCGATCTGGACGTCACCGTCGGCCAGGGCACCGGGGCCTGCGTGCAGCATGTGACCTACGCGGCGCGCGGTGCGGGGACCCAGGCGGTGTACATGGCGGGGACGTTCAACGACTGGGACGCCACCGCGACGCCGATGACCGCGGCGGGAGACGGCACCTGGGGCGTGGACCTCACGTTGGCGCCCGGCAGCTACCCCTACAAGGTGGTGGAGGCCGACTACGGCGCGGGCACCCAGGATTGGGCCTGTGATCCCGACGCTGACTTCGTGCAGTGCGACGAGGGCTACACCTGGGACCCATCGTGTCCGCTCGGCGGCGCCAGCTGCAACAGCATGCTGGTCGTCGGCGATTGCACGCTTCCCACCCTCACGGTGAGCACGGTGCACATCGATCGCGCGAGCAACTCTGCCACGCTGGCGATCGCGGCTGCGGGGGACATCGCGTCGTCCTCGGCCACGCTGGACGGTGCCCCCATCGACGCGTGGACCGGCGCAGGCTTTGCGTACTCGGCCACTGGCCTCTCAGACGGTCGCCACGTGTTCGAGTTCAGCGTGACGGCTCCCGACGGCCGGACGCCCACCCCGATCCACATCCCCTTCTGGACGGACGACAACACGTGGCAGAACGGGCTCCTCTACTATGTCTTCGTCGACCGCTTCTGCAACGGCGACACCTCACTGGACTTCAGTGAGGGCACGGGCGTCGTGTCCACCGACTACGAGGGCGGCGACTGGAAGGGTGTGGTGGACCAGTTGGACTACCTCCAGGATCTCGGGGTGACCGTGATCTGGTTGACAGCTCCGCAGGACAACGCCTCCGGCGCGTTCGCGGGGAGCTGCAACACCACCTATTCGGGCTACCACGGCTACTGGCCGGCGGACCCCTTCGCGACGGAGACTCATTTCGGGAACACCGACCAGCTCCACGCGTTGGTGGACGCCGCCCACGCCCGGAACATGCGCGTGCTGACGGACTGGGTCGGCAACCACGTGCATGAGGACCACCCGTACTACGTCGAGCACCCCGACTGGTTCAACAGCGAGCAGATCTGCGGAGACCTCGACAACTGGAACACGATCCCCGAGACCTGTTGGTTCGACACCTTCCTGCCCGACATCCGCTACTACGAGACCGAGCCGCTCACCCAGATGGTCGACGACGCGATGGTCTGGGCCAAGGAATACGACCTCGACGGCTACCGGGTCGACGCTGTCAAGCACATGCCCCACAGCGTGTTCCACAACTTCGCCCGCCGGGTGCGCAACGAGCTCGAGTTCGCGGACGCCGGAGGCGACGAGGACTTCTACACCGTGGGTGAGACCTACTCCGGAGACATGGGGCTGATCAGCAGCTACATCAGCCCGGCCGACCTCGACGCCCAGTTCGACTTTCCGTTGTATTGGGCGATCGTCTCCGCGTTCGCACGGGATGAGATCGGGCTCTCGAATGGCGACGGTTCGTTGGAGGCGGTGCGGGCCGCCTCGGCATCCGCGTTCGCGGGGTACACGATGAGCACGTTCCTCGGGAACCACGACGTTGCGCGGTTCACCGCGATGGCGAGCGGTGAGGTCGCATCGTTGTATGGGGACAGTTCGTGCGGCGACGACGGGAACCTGCGCACCCCCGACACGCCGCCGGGCTGGTCGGAGCCCTACGATCGCCTGCGTCTCGCCTGGACCTTCCTGCTCACCAACGAGGGGCTGCCTCTCGTGTACTACGGCGACGAGATCGGTCTCCCCGGCTACAACGACCCGGACAACCGGCAGATGATGCGTTTTGACGGGTTGAGCGGCGACGAGTCCGACGTGCTCACGCACGTGCAGACGTTGGGGCAGGCGCGGCGGGAGCACCCCGCGATGTCCCAGGGCACGCGCGCCGACTGGTGGGAGGGGGAGGCGGACGTCTGGGCGTATGCGCGGGTGGACGGCGCCAGCGGGGACGAGGTGATCGTGCTGCTCAACCGGGGGGACACCGACCGCACGTTGACCAACGGGTTGTCGTTCGCGGGGCTCACGTCGTCCTCTTACACGGACATCTTCACCGGGGAGGTGTTCTCCGCGCAGGGGGACAGCCTGTCGGTGCTCGTGCCCGCCCTGGGGTCCAGGGTGTTGGTGGGCGGGTAGTCCCGACGGGATCCACACCGGGGTCCCTCGATCCGCAGCGGTTTCTTGATAGGCCTCGCACGTGTTCCCCGCCCTCCTGCTCTCCCGCGCCTTTGCCGCCGACCCCGCCGATCGGGAGCCTGCCGGCCCCACCGACGATCCGGAGACCCGGCTGCAGCTCGGATCGTACGGTCGCGTGGAGGCCGGTACGGATCTCGCCGGTGGGGCGGGGGATCCGGTCACCGTGAGCGCGCACCCGGGTCGGCTGCTCGAGGATCCGTACGTGGAGCTGGATCTTGGCTGGCAGCTCCAGACGCAGTCGGGCGCCACGTTTCGGGCGCTGGTCACCCCCGCGGTCTCGGGGGACCTGTTTCACTATTCCGGCACGTTCGACGCGACGCTCGCGGTCCGCAACCTCTACGCCGAGGCGGACGACTTCGGGGTCAAGGGGCTGGGCGTGTGGGCGGGCTCCCGGATGTACCGCGGCGACGATGTGTACCTCCTCGACTTCTGGCCGCTGGACAACCTCAACACGCTCGGCGGCGGTGTGCACTGGCGCAACGATCGGCTCAGCGTCGGTGCGCACGTTGGATTCAACAGGTTGGCGGCGGATGACTGGCAGTACCAGTCACTCGAGGAGATCTCGCCGGGCTCGGTGGGCGCGTCGAGCATCACCTACCTGGATCGCCAGCGGGTGATCGGCTCGCTGAAGGCGAGCTACGACGTGCCGATCGGCGCGGTCCACCTTCGCCCGAAGGTGTACGGGGAGCTGCACAGCCTGCCCGCGGGGACGCGCCTCGTGGAGACCGGCGGGGTGGAGGGCGGCGTCACGGACGCGCTGCCCGCCGAGCACGGCGTCCTCGTGGGCGGCGAGGTCTCGGCCTACGGGTGGGCGAAGGACAGCTACCTGAACGTGTTCTACCGTCACGCCACCGGCATCGCCGCCGTGGGCGAACTCACGGTGCCCACCGCCGGCTTTGCGCTCGACAGCACGGTGAACGCCTCCCGCGAGGACCTGGGCGCCGTCGCCTTCAACCAGGACCTGGGCGTGTTCTCCGTCGCGGCGGGGGCCTACGTGCGCAGTTGGGCCGACGCCGACGCCAATACGACAGACCCGGACGACGGGTGGGAGTGGGTCGGTTCCGTGCGTCCGGGTGTGTACCCCACGCGTTTCGTGGCGATCCAGGCGGAGCTCTCCCACGAGGCGGCCTTCCCTGCGGGGCTGGACCCGCGCACCAACGTCCAGGAGAAGCCGGCCGTCACCCGGCTCTCCCTCCTGCCGGGCGTCCAACTCGGCAAGGGGAGCTTCGCCAGGCCGAACATCCACCTTCGCTACACGCTCTCGCTGGTGAACGCCGATGCCCTCGACCGCCTCGATCCCAGCGATGCGCGCAGGGTGGCGGGCCCGGTGCAGCACACATTCGGCATCGGCGCAGAGTGGTGGATCGACTCCCAGGGGTACCGGTGACTCTCGTGCTCTTCCTCCTCCTGTCGCCCGCCTTCGCCGGCAGTGCGCCCCACTTCTCCCTGCCGAACCTCGGGACCGCGAACGGCTACGGTGCGCTCGTGTTCGAGTCCGATCGGCTCACGACCGCGTATCCGCACCTCTACCAGGAGTACACGCCGGGTAACGTGACACCCAACCTGCTCTACGACACCTACTTTGGGATCGTGTCGGGCGCAGGGGGTGAGTGGCTGACTGACGCGGACTCCGCGAACTATGAGGTTGGCACTGGAATAATAGTTGTTGAACGCCCGCCGATCGCGAATCCGTCGCTCACGGTCACCGAGTATGACTTCGCGCCGATGAGCTACAAGGGGCTTGGGGTCGCCCAGGTGCTCAAGATCCGGAACAGGGGCAACACCACGGTTTCGGGCGTCCAGTTGGTCTCGTTGCACAACTGGCACGTCGGCGGGACGGAGACCGCGTCCTCCTCGGATGCAGGCCACATGGTGGAGTCAGGCAGCGACGTCACGCTCGACTACGCGGGGCCCGGCGCCAACGACGCCGTGTGCTCCGGCGCCTACGACGCGGTGCTCGCGGGCCAGATGATCAGTGGAGGGTGTGCCCAGACGGGAGACGACGTGGTGCCCGCCTTCGGTTGGCGACTCGGGGATCTCGCGCCGGGTGCAGAGGCCTGGGTTGGGGTGTTGACCGGGGCGGCAGGCGGGGCGGACGCCTGGATTGCCGGTAGGACAGCCCAGGAGTGGTATCTCGACGAGCTCGCAGACTGGGCAGAGTGGCAGGGCCGGGCCGCCGCACCGGATGGGCTCGACGCGGACGAGCTCGCTGTGTATCACCAGCAGCTCGCCTACCTGCGGATGGCGCAGGTGCAGGAGCCGGGCGATGCGTTCGGTCAGATCCCGGCTTCCTTTCCGGTGGCGGCGACGGCCCCCGGGTTCGACCACATCTGGAACATCACGTGGGTGCGCGACGGCTCGTATGCTGCCGCTGCGCTCGCCGCGGCCGGACGCACCCAGGAGGCCGCGGACGCACTGGCCTTCCTTTCGCAGGGAAAGACCGGAGAGTTCCGCTCCTATGTCGGGAACGCCGACTATCTGGTGAGCGTGTGCCGGACCTACGGGGACGGCACCGAGTGGTCGGATACCGACGCGAACGGGCCCAACGTCGAGTTCGACGATTTCGGGCTGTACCTCTGGGCGCTCGGCGAGGTGCGCGCGGCCGGACGTGCGGATGTGGTCCAGTCGCTCGGGCCCGCGGCCCTGGACGGGGTCGCGGACGTGCTCGTGGGGCTCATCGATCCCAACACCGGGCTGTTGCAGCCCGACTCGTCGATCTGGGAGCGCCACTGGAACGGCCAGCAGCAGCAGTTCGCCTACTCGAGCATCCAGGCCGTGGCGGGCCTGACCGCTGCCGCGGACATCGCAGACGATCTGGCCGACAGCCGCGCCGAGACGTACAGGACGGCCACCGCCACGCTCTCCGCCGGGATTCGCGACCATCTGCTCGACGCCTCCGGCGTGATCGCCGCCAGCAAGGACCAGCTCGACGTCGGTTCGAACTACCTGGACCTCGCTGCGGTCGAGGCCTTCAACCACGACATCCTGGAGCCGGGCGGCGCGGAGTTCGAGGCGAGCTACGCGGCCTGGGATCGCCTCCGGGTGGAGAGCGGCAACGGCTACGCCAGGAACGACGACGGCAGCTCCTACGACGCTGCCGAGTGGGCCGTGATCGACCTCCGGCTCGCCGAGGCGCTCCGTCGCTCCTGCGCCCTGGACGACGCCGACGCCCTCGAGTCCTGGATCACCGCGCAGGCCGTGTTGAACCACGACACGATCCCGGAGCTGTACGATCCAGCGACTGGCGACTATGCCGGCCCCGCTCCGATGCTCGGGTTCGGCGCCGGAGCCTACGTGTGGAACATGGTGCACCGCGCGGAGCTCGAGGGCCAGTGCGCAGCGGACTCGGATTCAGCCGTCGGAAAGCCAGATTCCGGGCCATGCGGGTGCGGCTCGACGGGGGCATCCTGGGCAGGCGCCTGGGGGATGCTGGGGATCATCGGGGCGTTGGCGAGGCGCGGCGCTCGCCCGTGAGTTTGGCGGTCACTGCGTACCTCCCGGGGTCACAGTGGCGGGGCATCGCGCCGGCCTTACTGACGGTGTGGGGTTCGCCCCGATTCCCTCTGGACACGCAATGACCCTCCTCCTCTCGCTCGCGCTCTCGCTCGCCTGTTCCACCCCAGCCCCGGCGCCGAAGCCGGCGCCCGTCCCCACGGCGGCACCTGTCCAGGGGCACGACGAGGATGGGCACCATGATGGTGAAGCCGGCGAGGCGCATCACGAGCACGGGCCCCACGGGGGCATCGTCCAGTCGGTCGGCGATCTGCACGTGGAGGCGCTGATGATGCCGAGCGGCGTGATGTTCTTCCTCTCGGATGCCGAGCAGAAGGCACTCACCGTGGATGGCTACGGCGGCAGCGCGGTCGTGACCGGACCGGGAGGGGTGGTGACGGCGCAGCTGATGGCGATGGGGGACCACCTCCACGCCCCCGCGACCCTGGTACAGGGAGAGCCCGCTACGGCGGTGCTGACGCTCACCCACGCGGGGAGCACGGCGAGCGCCTCGTTTGAGACCCCGGCCGTGGGCTTGCAGTCGCACGACCACAGGTCGCTGCATGGCGGGCAGGTGAGCATGTGGGGCAACATGCACCTGGAATATGCGCCGAAGGATGGTGAGTACCGGGTCTGGGTGACGGACGAGCATCGGAACCCCGTGACCGACCCCGTCACCGGGTCGGTGCGGGATGGTGCGACCACGGTTGCCCTCACAGCCGGGCCCGATGGTTCGCTCGTGGGGCGCGGCGAAGGCGCGGGAACCCGCGCCGTCTCCATCGACGTGACCGTGGGCGGCAAGAGCTTCACGCTCTCGTTCAGCGCGGTCGGCGGCGGGGGGATGCCCTCGATGCCCGGGATGTGAGCCGGGGAGGCTGGTTCGGGCGCGCGATGGAATTGGGGTGGGCGGTGGTGCACGGGGCTCGGGCGTCTCCGCGCAGGGCCCCGGGACGCGAAGGCGGGGCCGCAGGCTGCGGCAGCCGCGCGGGGCCTCTGGCACGGCCCTTGCTCTCCGTCGGGGCATGTCCATGCCTGCTCCCTCACCGTGTCCCCGTGCGCCCGAGCGCCCCCACCTCCTGCTCGCGGAGGAGGATGCGCCGCTGCGGCGGGTCCTCGCCGAGGTGCTCCACATGCGCGGGTTCGCCGTCGACGAGGTCGCGGACGGCGCTGGCCTCGCCTTCGCGCTCGAGCGGCTCCGGGACGCGGGAACCCGGCCCGACGTGCTGATCGCCGACTTCGGCGCGCCCGCGGGTGACGAACTGGACGCGCTCCTGCCCTGGGCGGCCGAGCGCGTGCCGACGATCGTCATGACCGGCTATGGCGATGGTGGCACCGGGACCCGCGCCTACGCTCGGGGAGCCTCTGCGGTGATGGAGAAGCCCTTCACGCTGCGTGAGTTGGTGGCACAGATCCACGACCTCCTGCCCGCGAGCGCGAGGGCGCGCGACCTGGTGCAGTAGGCGCCGGTGCACGAGGGGGCGAGGCCGCGACAAAACACGATAGGCCCCGCAGATGCTGCTCCTGTGTCTCCCTGCGTTGGCCCACGACCTCGCGATCCTGCACGCGACAGTGCTCACCGCGGCCGGGCCCCCGATCACCGATGGGGTCGTCGTGGTGCACGACGGCGTGATCCAGGGTGTAGGCGGGGCGGTTCCGACGGGCGCCGAGATCCTCGACGCGACCGGGATGTACCTGATGCCCGGCATCGTCGACCCGCACTCGCACATGGGGGACTACTCCTGGCCGGACAGCGTGGGTCACAACGACGGAAATGAGGCTTCGGAGCCGTTCACCCCCCGTGTATGGGCGGGAGACAGCGTGGACCTCGAGGACCCGGCCTTCGAGCTTGCGCGGGAGGGGGGCGTCACGACGATCCAGGTGTTGCCGGGCTCTGCGAACCTCATCGGCGGTCGATCGGCGGTGCTCAAGCTCCGGTCGAGCCGCACGCTCGACGGCATGATCTTCAAGGCAGCACCTCCCGGGATCAAGATGGCGATCGGGGAGAACCCGAAGCGGGTGTACGGCGGGTCTGTCGCGCTGGCACCCCAGGGCGACCAGATCCAGACCCGGATGGGGGAGTTTGCAGCCTTGCGTCGCGAGTTCCAGTCCGCGCTCGACTACCGGGAGGCGCGCAAGCGTCCGGACCCGCCGCCACGTGATCTCGATCTGGACGTGATCCTCGACGTGATCGACGACAAGATGCTTGTTCATCTGCATTGCTATGAGACAAATGACATACTCGGGATGTATCGGATCGCGGACCAGTTCGGGTTTCACATCCAGAGCCTTCAGCACGGACTGGAGGCCTACAAGGTCCGCGACGTGATCGCCGCGCATGGCACCATGCTCGCGACGTTCTCGGACTGGTGGGGGTTCAAGATGGAGGCCTGGGACGCGATCCCGGAGAACGCGGTGTTGTCGAGCGCGGCTGGCGTGGGGGTGGCGATGCACTCTGACTCGGGGAGCTTCGTGCAGCGGCTCAACCTCGAGGCCGCGAAGATGATGCGCTACGGCTGGACCGCGGATCAGGCGCTGCAGAGCATCACCCTCACGCCAGCGAAGATGCTGGGCGTGCAGGACCGTGTCGGCAGCATCGAAGCAGGCAAGGACGCTGATCTTGCGCTGTACGACGCAGACCCGTTCTCGGTGTACGCCAGGGTGCAACGAACGTGGATTGACGGCCAACTGGTGTACGACCGCTCCCAGGTGGTGGCACGATGAACCGGCGTCAGGTCCTGCGCGGGGCTGCGTTGGCGGGAGCCGGAGCGATCGGCGGGGCGGGGCGCGCATGGGCCGAGGACTCGCTCTGGGGGAGCGGGTCCGGACAGACATGGTCGAACGCGCGGATCCTGACCGGCTTGATGCCGGGCGACTGGCCCGTGGAACTGGCGGGAGGCATCCATGTGCAGGACGGGACGATCGTCGCGATCGGGCCGGAGGTGACTGGGGGCATCGACCTCGGCGGGGCGACGATCTGGCCGGGGATGTGGGAGACAGGCACGTCGATGGGCATCGCCGAGATCGACCTCGAGCCCGCCACCCGGGACGATGTGGAGAGCGGGGACCCCCTGGAGCCGCAGGTCCGCGTGGTGGACGCGTTCAACCCTCAGAGCGCGCTGCAGCCGGTGTTGCGCGCCCGCGGCGTGATGGGGGCGCTCGTGATGCCGGGCGGTGGCGTGGTGAGCGGCCAGGCGGCGTGGATGCGGACGAGCGGCAACACGGTGAGCGAGGCCACGGTGTTGGCCCCCGCGGGGCTGGTGATCAACCTCGGGAAGGCGGGGGTCAGCGCGGGGGGGGCGACTTCGCGGATGGGTGTGGCCGCGCGCCTGCGGGACGTGCTGGAGGCAAATCCCCCGCCGCAGGATCCTCCGAAGCCGTCGATGTGGAAGCGGGCGCCCCCGCCGGCGACCCCACCGAAGCCGCCCACCCGGGCGGAGGCCGTCTGGCACGATCTGTTGAGCTGGCGACTCAAGGCGATCTTCGTTGCAGATCGGGCCAGCGACATCGAACTGGCCCTGGGCCTGGCGTCTGACTACGGGCTCGACGCCGTGATCGTCGGGGCGGCCGAGGGGTGGATGCTCGCAGACGAGCTGAGCGACGCCGGGGTGCCGGTCGTGCTCGGTCCGGTCACGGCGCAGCCCGACAGCTTCGACCACCTGCGGGCCCGCTACGACAACGCCGCCCTGCTCCACGCCGCTGGGGTTCGGCTGGCGATCCGCATCGGCGACCCGCACCGCACGTTCGACCTCTCCACGGAGGCCGGCATCGCCGTGGCGTGGGGCCTGCCCTACTCCGTCGCAGTTGCGGCGATAACAGGCAATTCGCCTGACTTCTTTGGGTTGACCCAGGGACGGCTCGTCACCGGGAGGGAGGCCACCTTCGTGATCTCGGACGGCGACCCGCTGGAGCCGCGCACGTCGGTCAAGCACGTGGTGGTGAACGGCGTGGAGATGCCGCTCGTGAACCACCAGACGGAGCTCTACGACCGGTTCAGGGTGTTGAAGTGAGCCCCCGGTTCATCGCGGTCGAGGGGCTGGACGGCTCCGGGGGCAGCACGCAGATCGCGAGGCTGCGGGATGGCTTCCTGGCGCGCGGTGAGCGCTGCCTCGTCTCCCGCGAGCCGAGCGATGGCCCTGTTGGCAAGCTGATACGCCAGCAGTTGTCGGGAGGCGTGAGTGACGGCGTGCTCCCCTACCTGTTTGCTGCGGATCGACGGGATCACTTCGACTCGGTGATCCTGCCCGGCCTGGCGCGGGGCGAGAACGTGCTGTCTGACCGCTGCGCGCTCTCGAGCTTCGCCTACCAGGCCGAGGCCCACGGCCTCTCCAGGGTGATGCGCCTCAACGAGGATTTCCCTCCGCCGGATCTCGTGATCCTGCTCGATCTGGCCCCGGAGGTCTGCCTCGCCCGGATCCTCGCGCGCGGTCTGCCCCGCGACCGGTTCGAGACCCTCGACCGGCTCCGCACGATCGCTGCGGGGTACGACGCCGCAATCCGGGCCCTGGGAGAGGTGCCCGGCCGCTGGCACATCGTCCGGATCGACGCCAGCGGGACCCCGGACGAGGTGGCGGCGCGCGTTGCGAAGGCCGTGTGGCCCGGCTGATCCGGCTCGGCCGGGTGGACTACCGCGAGGCCTGGGCGCGCCAGCAGGCCGAGCTTGCCGCTGTGATCGACGGCGCCGAGAACGCCGTGATCCTCTGCGAGCACGAGTCGGTGTACACCGTTGGGCGAAAGCGTGGCGCGCTGGCGAACGTGCTCCATCCGGGGGGCACCCCGGTGATCGAGGTCGAGCGCGGGGGCGACGTGACGTGGCACGGGCCCGGCCAGGCGGTCGCGTACCCGATCCTGCGTCTCGAGGGCGACGGTCGCGACCTGCACGCGCACCTGCGCCGGCTCGAGGATCTGGTGATCGACGTGTGCGCAGACCTCGGCCTCGAAGCGGGCCGCGACGCGCGGAACACAGGGGTGTGGCACGACGGGCGCAAGCTCTGCAGCATCGGGGTGGCGTGCCGGCGGTGGGTGACGTGGCATGGACTCGCGGTGAACGCCGATCCGGATCTGTCAGCCTTCCAGGCCATCAACCCGTGCGGGTTCTCGTCCGAGGTGATGACCAGCCTCTCGCGAGAGCTCGGCGTGCGGTGCACAGTGGACGAGGTCGAACTCCTGCTGGCGGAGCGGATGCGCGGGTGGTGACCCCCGAAGGGGCCGCTCGGCGTCGGCGTGCGCCCCCTGCGGTTTTCACAAAAAACACGGGAACCTCGTCCGCGCATTCGGTACAGTAGAGCGCGATGCGCCGCCTTTCGCCCCTCGTCCTCGGCTCGCTGTTCGCATGCGTGCACCCCGGGCTCGCCCAGGCCCCCGCCCAGGCAGCGCCCGTGATCGCGATCCCGGGCTCGGCGCTCGAGTTCTACGATCTTGCCGGTGCCAACGCGGTGGACGTCGTGCAGTCGCTGGTCGAGCAGTCGCCAGCGGTGGGCAGCGTCCAGCACGCGGCGCAAACGCGGTGGGAGGTCGTATGGCGCTACCCCGCCGGGCCGGACGATCAGCCGAATGCGTGTGACCTCACCAACGTGGAGGTCCACGTGAGCGTCGTCACCGACTTTCCGCGTTGGGATCCGCCCGCAGGCGCTGCACCCGCAGACGTGGCGGAGTGGTACCGGTACACGCTCGCGTTGGCGAGTCACGAGGCTGAACACGTGCAGCTCATCGACGACCTCGCGGGGACCATCCCGGATGTGCTGGAGCGGAGCGACTGTCTGCGCGCCGATGCAGAGGGGGAGCAGGTGCTCGACGCCATCCGCGAGGCAAACAGCGAGCTGGACGTGAAGACCCACGATGGCGCCCGGGAGGGCGCTACGTTGGCGTGGATCGGGGGCTGATCCCTAGCGCTCGGCGGAGTCCGCGAGGATCGCCGCCTGGATCGGGTCGAAGTAGCCCGACGTCTCGCCGAAGCCGGAGCCGAGGAGGATCATGCGCCCGTCGGGGTCGAGGAGCGCCCACGACGGGAGGCCCATGCCGCCGTCCGGGTTGAGCGCCGGCGCGAGTACGGCGTAGCCGAAGCCCTCGTCGGCCAGCACGGGCGACGCCAGCCCGAACCGGGTGCGCCAGTTCTCCAGCGTGACCCAGTCGGCGGGCAGGTTCACCTGCGAGAGCCCGGCGTCCAGCAGCGTGATCATCTCGACGTCGATGCACTGGTCCGCCATCGCGGCCTTGAACGCATCCGCCCGCTTCGCCATCTCCTGGCACGGACCGCAGTCGGGCGCAGACGCGTCGACCACGACGTAGCGCCCGCGAAAGTCCCAGAGATCGACACCCTCGTGGCAGGTGTCCCCGAGCCGCGCGTTCGGGAACGTCGCGCCGGTCGACAGCGTGTAGCCCGGGGTGGTACCGCCCGGGCTGAACAGCGGCCAACCGCAGCTGTAGGGCTCCGTGCGTGCGCCGCTGGGGTCGTCCACGGTGGCGGTGTCGGCTTCTCCGGCGACGATCGTCCCGGAGGCGGAGAGCGTGTAGCCGCCGCCGCTGTCCAGGACGGCGCTGTCGCCGAACGCCACTGCGCCCTCCACCAGATCGCCCTGCTGGGAGAGCCGTACGTTCTGGGTTCCCGTGCGCCAGAAGCCGACCGTGTCGCCCGACTCGGCCAGCCCAAGCTGCTCCACCCGCTCGGCGTCGTGGTCGTCGATCTGCGCGTAGCAGTCGTCATGGCCGCTCACCATCACGGCCGTGCCCTCGGTGAGCAGCGTGCAGGTGGGACACAGCCAGCCGAGGTCGGTGCGCTCGACGAAGTCGTTGTAGTCGCGCGTGTAGGTGCAGTCGGAGTACCCGAGTGCCTCGGCGTCGGCGTCGAAGTCGACCTGCCACGTGATCGTGCCGGCGAGGGTGCGAGCGGCCCGTGGTCCGTCGCCGGTGTCCTTGGGGCCGGGCTCGACCTCGACCGGTGTGCATGCGGCGGGCGAGCCCGAGTCATCAGGGGGTTCATCGTCGGTATTTTTGACGACCCCGGTGCAGGCCCCGAGGAGCGGGAGCGCGAAAATCGGGACGAGGAAGGGGCGGGTTTGCACGCTTCACTCTACCCGGCCGTACGCGTTCGTGAAGCGTGCAGGTCACACTCTGCCGCGTCTGAGCGTACACTGTCCGTGAGGCCACACATGAACGCTCTTCGCCTGCTCGCCCCCTGCCTTCTGCTGTCGTTCGCGGCCGCCTGCAAGATCGACAACGGCCTCACCGGGAAGCCGGCGGAGGAGCCGAATTTCGACACCGGCAGCACCTACGTCCCCCCGGTGGACAGCGGAGACACCTCCCCCCCGGACACCCAGGAGACGGGCGTGGCCCCGCCGAGCTGCAACGACCAGTACTTCCCGGCGAAGGACATCCCGAAGCTGGACGAGTGCTACTCGGAGGGCACCACCGTCGGCACCTTCACGCCGGAGGTGCTGTGGGACACCGAGACGTTCACCGACAGCGCGGGTTCCGTGAGCTGTATGATGCAGCCGATCGTGTGTTCGCTCACCGACGACAACGGAGATGGCCAGATCGACGACGACGACACGCCGGACGTCATGATCATCACGTACTCCCCCGGTGTACTGCGCGCGATGTCGGGCGATGACGGCCGTGAACTCTGGTCCACGAGCGGCGGTGGCGCCATCCAGATCACCGGCGGGGCAGCGTGCGGTGACATCGACAACGACGGCATCGCAGACGTGATCGCGGCCACCAGCACCGGTGTCGACGTGTTCGACAACGAGGGCAACGCGAAGTGGTCCTGGAGCGGCGGGTCGGGCCACATGGACGGCACGTCGGATGCCCCCGGCATCGCCGACATGGACCACGACGGCAACCCCGAGATCCTGATCGGCAACTGCGTCCTGGACAACACGGGGGGACGCATCGGATGCGGCTCATACGGCTACGGCACCTCCTCGAACGTCGGGTCGGCCGGGTTCGCGGTGGACATCAACCAGGATGGAGAGCTCGATCTGGTGGCGGGCAACGCGATCTACGACATCAACGGGACCGCGCTCTGGAACAACGGTCAGGCGGACGGATATCCGGCCGTCGGGAACTTCGACTCTGACGACAACGGGGAGATCGCCGTGACAGGCGATGCCCGCATGCGCATCCAGGACGACGATGGCACCGTGTTGTGCTCGGCCGCGATCCCTGCCGCATCGGGCTCGTACGGCGGGCCCCCGACGATCGCGGACTTCGACGGCGATGGTCAGGCCGAAGTCGGCGTCGCTGCCAACTCGACCTACACCGTGTTCGAGTCGGATTGCTCGGTGCTGTGGCAGTACACAGGTACGACGGATCCCTCGTCGGGCAACACCGGCAGCTCGGTGTTCGATTTCGAGGGCGACGGCATTGCAGACGTGGTGTATGCCGACGAACGCTGGGTCTGGGTGTTCAATGGGGCGGACGGCTCGGTGAAGATGCAGGACACCACCCACTCCAACAACACCTGGCTCGAGTACCCGACCATCGCGGACATCAACGCGGATGGCTCGGCCGACATCGCCGTGTGCAACACGCCCGGGAGCTGGGGCTCGCGCAACGGGGTCACCGTGTTCAGCGACGCCGACCGGTCCTGGCGCGCGGGGCGCCCCATCTGGAACCAGCACGGCTACAGCATCACGAACGTGAACGACGATGGCTCGATCCCACGGGACCAGGACACCAACTGGCTCACGTACAACAATTTCCGCTCGGGCGACCTCACCCCGGGGGTCGGGTACTCTGGGCCGGACCTGGTCGCGAAGATCGAGGATGTATGCGTGGACGAGTGCTCGCTCGGCAACGTCGACCTCTGGGTGACAGTCGGCAACCAGGGATACTCGGATGTGACCGACTCATTCAACATCGAGGTGATTGGCGAGACGGGCAGCGGGGAGGTCGTGCTGGACACGATCTCCTGGACGGTGGGGTTGGCGCAGGGACATCAGAGCGAGTCCATCGCGATCCAACTCACCGGGGTGCCCACGCCGCTCTACGACCTGAAAGTGGCGGTTGACGGTGGGAATTCTGAGTCCCTCTCCGAGGTCAACGAGTGCTACGAGACGAACAACGAGGACACGTGGGGCGCGATCATCTGTTTGTAGGCCCGGCTGGTTTCGCGCAGGCTCGACCCCGCCGGGTCCATCGCACAGGGCCACGCCGCGTGCAGGGAGGCGCCGGGCCGCTGGGGCATCCCGACTCGCCATCCGCGCGCCACGCAGTCCGACCGCGCGGACGTTCCGGGGCGACGGGTACCCGGGGTGCAGACAACGGGAGAACGCCGCGATCTCCGCCATCATGCGATTCCGGCAGCGCGGATCCCTGAATTGTCTTGACTTCCCCCCGGGGTTGCCTGTATACGGCCGCCACCAACCTCGGAGTGGCCCAATGCGCATTCAAACTGTCGCCTCGATTCTCGGTTTTTCGATGATCACGCTGCTGGCCGCCTGCAGCCAGAACTACAAGGGCACGGGGGACAGCGGGATCATCGGCACGAATGACTCCGACGCCGACACCGACGCGGACAGCGACACCGATGCGGACAGCGACGCCGACACGGACACGGACACGGACACCGACACCGACACGGACACCGACACCGACACCGACACCGACACCGACACGGACACGGACTCCGGCAGCGCCGAGTGCATCCCAACGGGCGGCGACTGGGCCTGGGTGATCCAGACGCTCGAGGTCGGCGACTCCACCACCGGCGTGGACCTGAACGGGGACGGTGCCGTCGACAACGCGATGTCTCTCGCTGCCACGGGGATGAACCGCGCGATCGTGAGCGCGATGGCCAACAGCAGCACCGTGATCGTCGTGCAGTTCTGGGGCGTCGACGACTGGTGCAACGACGGTGTGAACGGCGCGATCGGCATGGCCTCGGACACGGACGGTGACCCGACCGACAACGGCTCGGGCTCCGAGAGCTTCGACGCCACCCTCGACGGCTCCGGGCACATGTCGATGAGCAGCGCGGCGACCATCAGCGGGAGTGCGTGGAGCGCGTCGATCCCTTCGGCATCGTTGTCGATCGGCGGCTACGACTTCTCCCCCTCCACGCCCATCCTGATCGAGGGTACCGCCTCGGAGACGATGAACTCCGGGGTGCTCGGGTTCGGGCTCGACAAGGAGCTCCTGCGGGCCATCGCGGACGACAACGGCTGGGACGGCACGCTCGCCGACAGCCTCGCGGACCTGGACACGGACGCCGATGGCGTGCCGGACGCGATCTCGATCGGGTTCACGTTCGAGGCGCCGACCTGTAGCGTCTACTAGACGACGACGTTCCCGGCGGGAGCGGTCATCCCAGGCTCGCTCCGCCGACGCCCAGCACGTTGACTCCCTCCTCGGTCGCCTGCCTCGCGACGTGTCCGGCTGCACACACGAAGACGGAGCGTCCGTGCTGCCAGATGTGGTGCAGGTCGCCGATGGTCGGGCGGATGGCGATCGTGAAGTCGGTCGCGGGCGTGCCGTTGGGCAGCTCACCGACGGCCCCGAAGGGGGGGCGGAGCTGTCCTGTGCTCAGCACGCTGATGAGCGCGTGCGGTTCGGCCTCCCGGCCCAGCAATCGTCCCACGAGCTGATCCCGGCGACGGGCGGCCACGTCGAAGCGCTCGGCGATACCCACCAGCGTGCCGCCCCCCCGCGGGCCCGGCGCTTTCCGGAGGTGCAGCCAGGCGCTCGCCTGCGCCTCGAGCAGGGTGCGTGCGACCCGCGCCTGCTCCGCCTCGTAGAGCGCGGCCTCTCCAAGGGGCTCCCACAGCCCCACCCAGTGCCGGGCGAGCTCGCCGCAATGGTGAGCCAGCCGATCCACGTAGCAGCCGAACCCGGCGAGGGCGTCGGGGTCGAGCCAGCCGTCGCGCTCGATCTGCCAGTCCGGGAGACCGCCGCGATGTACCACCACGATCGGGTCGACCCCCCGTTTGCGGGCCGTGATCAGCGCCCGGCGCGAGGAGTCGAGCACCGCGTCGTCGTAGCGCCCCTTCTCCGGCTCGAGCGCGCACCAGCTTGCGTCCAGGGTGAGCCACGTGCCGGGAGTCGCGGCTTCTACCGCCGGCGCCCAGTCGGTCCCGCCCTCGGACACGATCCGCATCAGGTCCTTTTTCTCGCGTCGTCGGCGGCGAGCAGGGCCAGGGTCTCCACCAGCGGCAGGCCCACGACGTTGGTGTAGCTGCCGTGCACGATCTCCACGAGCGCGCCGCCCTGCCCCTGGATCCCGTAGCCGCCCGCCTTGTCGAATGGTTCGCCGGTGGCGACGTAGTCCGCGATCTCGCGAGCCGTGAGCGGGCGAAAACGCACCCGGGTGGTGACCACGCGGTGCGTGTCGCGCGCGCCCACGAGGAGCACCACTGCGGTGTGGACCGCGTGCTCACGCCCTGCGAGGTCGGCCAGCATCGCGGCGGCGTGGGCAGCGTCTGCGGGCTTGCCGAGCACCCGGTCGCCGATCGCGACTGTGGTGTCGGCGGCGACCACCCGTGCCCCGGGCCGGAGCGCGGCGACCCTGCGCGCCTTCTCCCGGGCCACGCGAAGTACATAGGCGCGGGGTAGCTCTCCGGGCAGCCAGGTCTCGTCGGCGTCTGCGGGCAGCACGGTGAACTGGACCCCGGCGCTCTGGAGCAGCTCACGACGGCGGGGGGATGCACTGGCGAGGAGCAGCATGACGGGGGGCGGTAACCCGGCCCTACAGCCCGTCCCAAACGCTCGGCTCTGCCGGCGCCAGATCCGGCGGCACTTCTACGGGCTCGGTGGGGGGCGCGACAGGTTCCGGTGCCGCCTCGATCGTGGCTGCGGTGAGCGTGGCGGGCTGGGTCAACAGTGCAAAGCGGCGCTGTCCGTTCTCCGGCACCAGCGCGTCGGGAGCGGAGTCCATGCCGGTGGCGGCAGGCACGGGCACGCGGATGAGCCCGGCGCTCGGGACATACTCGGCGATGGAGTCGAGCAGGCCCGCTTCGGCCATCCCCCTTGCGGTGGCGATCCACACAGGCAGGGCACCCGACGCGCCCTGGACCTTGAAGCTGCCCCGCTTCATCGGGTGGTTGTCGTCGTACCCCACGTACGCGGCGATGGTGTAGGCCTCGCCCCAGTGGCCGGCGCTGCCCGACCTGGGGACCATCCCGACGAACGCGACGTTCTTGTACTCGTTCGTGGTCCCTGTCTTCCCGACGGTGACCACCGGGTCGTTCCCGACCTTGATGGCGCCGTACGCGCGCCGTCCGGTGCCCATCTTCACCACGTTCCGTAGGATGTCTCCAGTGAGTTCACCGGACACGGGGTCAGCCACGGGCTCGGCCTTGCCCGTCGCGCGGTAGAGCACGTTCCCGCCCGAGTCGCGGATCTCGGCGATGAGACCGATGTCCATGGCGGGTACGGCGAAGTTGCTGCGCAGCCCGGGCACCGCGCCATCCTCGAACCCCTCTCCGGGGAAGGTGTAGTGCTCCCCCTTGAGCATGCCCTGGTACATCGACGCCGCGTCGAGCAGGGTGATGTCCGCGGCGCCGAGGGGCAGGGACATGACGGTCGGCAGGTCGCTCTTCACGCCGAAGGCTTCGGCCAGCTTCGCGACGTACCGGATCCCGACGAGGATCCGGAAGTCGGGGTTGAGCGCGAGGGCGTCCATGGACCACGGGTCCTTCCCCGCCAGCTCGGCAACGCGCGTGTCCAGGACGCGGCGCACCTCCTGCACCGTCGAGAGGTGGATGCGGCCGTCCACGAGCACGTCGCCGGTGAGCACCGGGAGTGTGGCCGCGCCTGTGCCGGTGACAGCCTCCCAGCCCTCCGGCGGGGCGCCACATGCGAGCGTGCCGACGAGGGGGTCCTGGTAGAGCTGATCTCCGGCGACGCAACGGCTCACGAGCTCTTCGAGCGAGAGCAGGTTCGCATCCAGCGCTTCGAGGCGGGCGGCGCGTTCCGGGGACGAGGCTGTCGCGAGCACGCGCGCGCGCTCGGCCGCGAAGCCCCGGCCGTACTGCAGGGAGCGCAGGGCCAGCGCGTCCTCGGGGTGGGCGCCGAACGCGAGGCCGGAGAGGACGTCTTCCCGGGCGATCTGGAAGGCATACTCGGGGTAGCGCTCGGGCGAGGAGCGGATGGCTTCGACGTCGCGCGCCCGCTGGATACCGCTCGGGCCACCGAAGCCGACGGCATCGGCGAGCTGACGGAACTGCTCGGCGTTCAGGCGGTCGGTGAGGTGATGCAGGAGCCAGATGCTGGCGAGGTTTTCGCTGCGGGCGCCGACCAGCGTGAGCGGCAGGTAGGGGTCGGAGGCATGGTCGGGGTGTGGGTAGTACCAGACGTCGCGGAACGGGAAGACGTTGCGGCGGTTGTCGAGCGTGTCGGTCGCGGTCCAGCCGAGCTGCATGGCCGCCATGTAGAGGATCGGCTTCCAGGTGCTGCCGAACTGGCGCTCAGCAGACATCGCCCGGTTGAAGTTCCGGTTGTCGTTGCCCCCGACCATGGCCCGGACGTTCCCCTCGTCGAGCACCACGACCGCGCCCTGCAGCGCGGGGCGGATCTCGAGATCGCACTGTGCGCCGCCCCCCGGGCCGGCCCGTTCCTGTACGTCGGTGTGTGGGTCGGCGGACACCCGCACGCTCGTCAGCACGAACGCGCCCACGGGGACTGCCGGCGGGATGTCCGCCGCCTTGACGCCGAGCACGGCGGCGATGCGCTCCAGACCCTCCTTGTCGACGGTGCACGGGCGGCTCCCTACGTCGAGGGTGACGCTGTCGTCGCCCGCGGCGGTCACGCGTGCGGAGTAGAAGCCGTGGCGAGCGAGGGGGACGCCCGGCTCGATGCTCATCTGGGTGCGGTCGGGCAATTGCAGGTCGGCGGGGGTCTTCCGCTCGAGCTTGGGGCCCAGCTCCGTCAGGTGGTGCCACAGCCCGTACACGGCCTCGCGCTGGGTGTTGGCGTCCAGCGTCGTGGTGATGCGGATCCCCGCCGTGCTCGGGTTGTCGATGCCCAGTCGGGCGAAGAGGTCGACGAAGGTCTGGGAGTCGAGCTCCCGTTGCACCTCGTCGAGGACGACGGAGCGGTCGTACTGGAAGGTGCCGTGACGGAAGGCCAGGGGCTCCTTGTCGAGCCGGGAGAGCGTGCGCTCGTCGATGTAGCCCTCCTCGAACATGCGCCGCAGCACGTACTCGGTGCGCTCCTCCGCAGCGACGCGGGCGGCGGCGCGCCGGTCCTCGCTCTCGCCCACGAAGGGGTTGTACCGGCTGGGCGCCTTGACCAGTCCGGCGATGAACGCGCACTCCTTGGTGGTGAGCTCCTTCGGGGTCTTGTCGAAGAAGTACCGGGCGGCGATGCCGATGCCGCGCCCGTTGGCGCTCACGTGGAACTGGTTCGCGTAGAACTCGAGGATGTCCTCTTTTGAGAAGTGGGCCTCCAGCCGCAGCGTGTTCGTGGCCTCGGCGAACTTGGCCTTCCACGAACGGTCCGGCCGGTAGAACAGGTTCTTGGCCGTCTGCTGGGAGAGCGTGCTCCCCCCGGCCACCACGTGGCCTGCCACGATGTTCTGCCAGGCCGCACGGATGATGTGCTTGGGGTCGAAGCCGGGGTGCTTGAAGAAGTTGCCGTCCTCGGCCGCGACGATGGCATGCACCCAGTCCTGGGGCAGGTCCGTATACGAAACGTAGCTGCGGTGTTCAGAATCGAAGAACACGCCGAGGGGGGTCTTCCCGTCGCGGTAGGTGACGGGCGACTCCTGGGCGATGACCGCCTGGATCTCGTCGCGGGTGTAGCCGGGGCCCGGATCGTCGACAACATAGGCCTTGTACGCCAGCTTGCCGACAATCGCGCCGATGAGCGCGAGCAGGCCCAGAACGACTGCCAGACGTTTGAGGAAACGCTTCATGGCCCGGGGAATAGCAAGGGATGTGCCCGGATGCCTCTTTCCGGTCTGTGAGGGGGCGGAGCCCCCACGCCCCCGGGGCCGAACGTCAAAAGGAGCATTCGGCGGAGTACCGCCAAATGCTCCTTTTGCCTGCAGTCGGCGTGCGGGCCGGGAGTACCCGGCCCGGACGCCGACTGCCGGCCCGTGAGCGAGCGATCTACCCGGGGGGGGCGGGGCCCCCACGCCCCCGGCGCCAAAGGTCCTGGGGATGCGGGTATCCTCGCCATCTTTGGCGCTCGCGGCGCCAAAGGTCCTGGGGATGCGGGTATCCTCGCCATCTTTGGCGCTCGCGGCGCCAAAGGT
>CAIQVJ010000041.1 GCA_903875225.1 uncultured Pseudomonadota bacterium | reverse complement strand
TAGGCCGTGTACGTCGCACCGCCCGACTTCGCGAGCACCTTGGTGATCGCGGCCGTCAGGGACGTCTTGCCATGGTCAACGTGGCCGATGGTGCCGATGTTGACGTGCGGCTTGTTGCGCTCGAATTTTGCCTTGGCCATGGTGCGCTCCTGTTAGAAGAGTCGTTGGAAGAAGGGAAAGCGAGAAGGAGGAGGGGGGGCTCTCAGTATCCGCGAAGCTTGACGACGATCTCGTTCGAGAGCGCCGGGGGCACGTGGGAGTACTGGTGGAACTGCATGGTGAAGTCGGCGCGCCCCTGGGTGGCCGACCTAAGGTCGGTTGCGTAGCCGAACATCGAGGAGAGGGGCACCTCCGCCTCGATCACTTGGACGCCCGCACGGGCCTCCATATGGCTGATCGAACCCCGGCGGCCTGAGAGGTCACCGAAGACGGCGCCGGTATACTCCTCCGGCACGGAAATTTCAAGCTTCATGATCGGTTCGAGAAGAATTGGTCCCGCGGCGCGCAGCGCTTCCTGAACGGCCATCGAGCCGGCAACGCGAAATGCGACGTCTGAACTGTCGACTTCGTGAAAGGACCCATCGTGGAGCTCGACGTCGACGTCGGAGCAGGGAAAGCCCACGAGCACCCCGCGGTCGAGCGCTTCCCGGCACCCGTCCAACGCCGGCTTCAGGAATTCCTTCGGAATCACGCCGTTCCGCGTCGCATCGCGAACCGTGTGCCCCGCGCCGATGGCGTTGGGCCGCACACGCACCTTGCAGTGGCCATACTGGCCCTTGCCGCCGGTCTGGCGCTTGAAGAGGCCCTCGCCCTCTGCCTGTTGCGTGATCGTCTCCCGGTAGGCCACCTGGGGCTTGCCGACCTGGCAGTGCACCTTGAACTCGCGGTCGAGGCGGTCACGGATGATGTCCAGATGGAGCTCGCCCATCCCGGAGATCAGCGTCTGGCCGCTGTCCTTGTCGACGCGCACCTGGAAGGTGGGATCCTCGTCCACGAGCTTCTGGAGCGAGGCGTTGAGCTTGTCCTCGTCGACCTTCGTCATCGCCTCGATGGCCATCGAGATGACCGGCTCGGGGAAGGTCATCGACTCCAGCACGATTGGATGCTTCTGATCACACAGGGTGTCGCCTGTTGCAACGTTGCGCAGGCCCGCGGCCGCCACAATGTTGCCCGTGGTCGCGTGTGTGATGTCCTCGCGCTGGTTTGCATGCATCTGGAGGATGCGTCCGACGCGCTCACGCTTCCCCGTCCGGGGGTTGAGCGCCACGGTTCCCGCCTCGAGCGAGCCCGAGTACACCCGGAGATAGGTGAGCGTGCCGACGAACGGGTCCGTCTGGATCTTGAAGGCCAGCGCGCAGAACGGCTCGTCGGCCGAGGCCTTGCGCTCCACGGGCTTGTCGGTGTGTTCCGGGTCCTTGCCGACCACCGGGGGCAGGTCCAGCGGCGACGGCAGGTAGTTCACCACCGCGTCCAGCAGTGGCTGCACGCCACGCTTCCTCGCAGCGGTTCCGCAGAACACGGGGACGACCCGGCCACCGAGCGTTGCCTTGCGGGCAGCGGCGATCAACGCCTGGGGATCGAGCGGCTCGCCCTCGAGGTACGCCTCCATCAGTGCGTCGTCCTCCGCGCAGATCGCATCGAACAGCACCTCGCGCGCCTCGGCGACCTCGTCCGCCATCTCCTCGGAGACAGGGCCCTCGACGAACGAGGTCCCCAGCTCGTCGCCCTGCGTCCACGTGAGCGAGACCTGCCGGACCAGGTCCACCACGCCGACGAAGGTCTCGGCCGAGCCGATGGGCAGCTGGAACGGAACGGCGTTCGCACCGAGCCGGTCCCGGATCGACTTGACCGCCGCCTCGAAATTCGCGCCCGTCCGGTCCATCTTGTTGATGAACGCGAGCCGCGGCACGTGGTACCGCTCGGCCTGCTTCCAGACCGTCTCCGACTGCGACTGCACGCCTTCGACCGCTGTGAACACCGCGACTGCGCCATCGAGCACGCGGAGGCTGCGCTCGACCTCCATCGTGAAGTCCACGTGCCCGGGCGTGTCGATGATGTTGATCCGGTGATCCTTCCACTGGCAGGTCACCGCCGCCGACTGGATCGTGATGCCGCGCTCCCGCTCCTGCACCATCCAGTCCGTGCTGGTGTTGCCCGAGTCCACATCGCCCATACGGTGCGAAACGCCCGTGTAGAACAGGATGCGCTCGGTGAGCGTGGTCTTCCCCGCATCAATGTGGGCCATGATGCCGATGTTGCGGAGGATGGCGAGATCGGGAGCCATGATGATGGTCCGACGAGATGCCGTCAGCGGGCGCTTTCGTTGTCATTTCGGTCGCTGGCCCGGGAACAAGTCATGGTTCCTGTGTGCGAGAGCGACCCGAGCAGGCTCGGAAAGTTTGGGCTAAGAAGCAGGTGGCTCGGCGAGAGCTCCTCGAGAAGGGGTGGAAGGGGCGGGCGACCGGGGTCGCCCGCTGCGACCTCGAACTACCAGCGGTAGTGCGAGAATGCCTTGTTGGCCTCGGCCATGCGATGCACGTCGTCGCGCTTCTTGACCGCGTTCCCGCGGTTGTGCGCAGCTTCGATGATCTCGTTCGCGAGCTTCTCGCGCATCGTCTTGCCGGAGCGGTCTGCGGCGTACTCGACGAGCCAGCGCATCGCGAGCGACATGCGACGCTCGGAGCGGACCTCGACGGGCACCTGGTAGTTCGCGCCGCCGACGCGACGGGACTTGACCTCGACCTGGGGCTGGCAGTTCTCGAGGGCGCGACGGAACACCTTGACGGGCTCCTCACGGGTGCGCTCTTCCACGGTGGAGAACGCGCCGTAGACGATGTCTTCGGCCACGGCCTTCTTTCCGTGCTGCATGACGATGTTCATGAAACGCGTGACCAGCTCATCTCCGTAGAGAGGATCGGGGAGCACGGTACGCTTGGCAACTACGCGACGACGGGGCATGTTTTTTCCTTCCTACTTCTTGTTCTTCGGACGCTTGGCGCCGTACTTGGACCGGCTCTGGCGCCGGCTGTTGACGCCCTGCGTGTCGAGCACGCCGCGGATGATGTGGTAACGCACGCCGGGAAGGTCCTTGACGCGACCGCCGCGGATCAGCACCGAGCTGTGCTCCTGGAGGTTGTGGCCCTCGCCGGGGATGTAGGAGGTGACCTCCATCCCGTTGGTGAGACGAACACGCGCGACCTTGCGAAGGGCCGAGTTCGGCTTCTTCGGGGTCGTCGTGTAGACGCGAGTGCAGACGCCGCGCTTTTGCGGGCATGCTTTGAGCGCCGGAGAGGCCGTCTTTGACTTGACGGCCTCGCGACCCTTACGAACGAGCTGGTTGATGGTAGGCATGAAGTCCTGTTGCCGAACGGGTGACGGAAAGCCGCTGGCGTTTATGAGGCCCCCCGGCCCGTGTCAAGGTGCGTCTGCACACCGCGCGCAAAGACCGTCGAAGCGGACCTCCGCCGTCGCCTCTCTCCCCCGCAGCTGCACACGCACTTCGGAGGCCTCAACATCCTCGACCGCACCGCAGCGTCTGCACACCAGGTGATGGTGGGAGGCCACGTTCGCATCGTACCGGACCTCCCCGGCAACCATGCGCACCACGCGAATGAGACCGAGCTCCTCCAGCAGGGTGAGCGTGTTGTACACGGTGGCCCGGCTGGACGAGGGGTCGTCCCCGGAAACCGCAGAGAGGACGTCATGCGCTGTGGGGTGATTCGTCGTGGAGCACAAAAAGCGGGCGATCGCGCGACGCGGGGCCGTCCACGCGTGACCGCTCTCGCGGACGCGGGCCTCCATCAGGGCGAGATCGGTCATTTGCACGACGAACAGCTTTCAGCGCGCCGGGAGGAATGTCAAGCGTCCAGTTGACGCCCGGCCCGCAGGGCTTAGAACAGGGGGGTCATGGACGCCCACCCCGGCGTCGTTTCCCTTCCGGGGGCGTACCGGTTTCGACGGGGTATCTGAACGCCGAAGGGCGTGGCAAGGCTGGGTCCCCTCCATCAGACCCAAAACCAAGCTGCCAACAACAGCAACCACTTCAGCGAGGCCCTCGCGGCTTAGTTGAGGTCCGGGAGCCATTACGAGCACCCGGCGTTCGATGAGGGACAGGCCGACCTTCATCGGGTGTAATCCAGGCACGCAGCAGACCCGGGGCTGAACACCCGCCGGGCGAGCGAAGTTCAAACAGGAGGTTCTGACGGTGACCAAAGGGCACGACACTCGCCGGTGAGCTTCCGGAAGGCCACGTATCTCTAGAGCCAGATGATGCTTCGGACAGGGGTTCGACTCCCCTCGCCTCCACCCTTTTTTCTCAAAGCGCCAAAACGAACGACGTTTTCCGGGCCGCGATGGACCAGCGGGACACGCTCGGGACACACGCCGATCCGACGGGCCTCGTGACGTCGCGGGGCGAACGCCGGGTCGCGCTCGTCCTCGCCGCAGCCGCACCGCTCCCTCAAACCGAGCGCCGTCTCCGCGCGGGGTCCGTGGGGGGGGGCACCCGCTCGTCAACTGTCACGCGCAGACCGAGGTCGGGCCGCGACAGCCAACGGCTTTCCGTGACGGATCCGCGATCGGTCACGGGCTGCGGGTCTCCGGTCGAGTTCGAGTGAATGGCGTAGTTCCTTCCTTATGTCCCGTCTGGGGGCGTCTCAGATGCCCGGCACGGTGCTTGCGATGTGCCGGGCATGCTCAACTTCACTCCCATCCCGGCGCTCTTCGGAGGCACCCTCATCGGGCTCGGGGCGTCAGTCCTCATCCTCACGACCGGGCGCTGCGCCGGGGTCAGCGGGATCCTCGACGGCTCGCTGCGCCGCCTGGCGCCCGCCTGGCGCCTGACCTTCCTGGCAGGGCTCGTGCTGGGCGGGCTCGTTGCCCGAGCGATCGCGCCGGACCTCGTGCCAGGGCTACAGTCCGGGGCAGGCACGCTCGTCGCGGCGGGTCTCGCCGTGGGATTCGGTGCGCGCATGGGCGGGGGCTGCACGAGCGGGCACGGGATCGTCGGCAACAGCCGCCTGTCGCCCCGCTCCCTCGTCGCTACGGTCACGTTCATGGCCACCGGCATCCTGACGGCCAGCCTCGCCCGGGTGCTCTGTGGCTGACCGCCCGCAAGCCTACCCGTACGCGAGCTTCGTGGCCGGCCTCCTGTTCGCTGCGGGCCTGACGATCTCGGGGATGACGCGACCGGAGAAGGTGCTGGCCTTCCTCACGGTGGGCGCCGATTGGGACCCGAGCCTCCTCCTCGTCATGGGCGCCGCCGTGCCCGTGCATGCTCTCGCCTGGATGCTGCTTCGGAACCAACGCGCGCCCCTGCTTGGCGGTGAGGTCCCCGACATGCCCGCGCCGGTCTTCAATGTCCGCCTGCTGGGTGGTGCTGGCCTCTTCGGGGTCGGCTGGGGCATCGCAGGAGTCTGCCCGGGCCCCGCCATCGTGAGCCTCGCCGCGGGCGGCGGCGCCCTCTTCTTCGTGCCGGCGATGCTGGCAGGCATCGCCCTCTCCCGCGTCGTGGCGCAAACCCCGGCGACAGAAGAACGTCTACTTGGAGTACGACCATGACCTCCGGCACCTGGCGTGTCGGCGCCTTCGCCGGTGTCGCCACCTGCTTTTTCGCACAGGGGGGGCTCGTGTGGGCCGACATCGGGGAGCACCCCGGCTCCACCGTGCCCCTCTCCACGGTCGCTCGCGAAGGGGAGACCATCTTCCGCGAGCACGACTGCCAGGGGTGCCACCAGATCTTCGGGATGGGCGGTTTTTTGGGGCCAGACCTCACGAACGCTGCCCGACGTGTCCCCCCGGCGCGGTTCGCCGAGCTGCTGCAGTCGGGCACCGGCGTGATGCCCGCCTTCCACCTGGGCGAGCAGGAGCGCGCAGCCGTGCTGGCCTACCTCGAGGCGATCGACGCGACCGGGCAGGGTACGCCGCTCGCTCCTCCCGGGGAGGTCGGACCCCTCTTCGCGGCTTCGCTGGGTCGCTGGGAAGCGCAGGGTCGCAGCCTGCCGGCAGACGTGGCCGCGGGAGCAGCCGCGGTGGCCAGTCACGGCTGCGACGGGTGCCATCGGGGGTTCGCGGCCGAGGGCGTCGGTCGTGCGCCCGACCTCAGCCTCGCCGCCCGCCACCTCGGTCTGGACGGCGTGCGGGCGGTGCTCGGCAGCGGTCGCGGCGCCATGCCTCCGGCCAGCCTGGACGAGGGGCAGACCGCCGCAGTCACAGCGCTCCTCGCCTGGGTCGGTGAGCACCGCGACGAGCTTGCGCCGTCGCGGACGCTCGCGTTGGCCGACCTGCCGTGGTTCGCGTACCCCGGGGCGTCCCGGAGCGCCGTCGCTACGCGGGGAGCGGAGTAACGATGGAAACTGCCCTTCACGGCGTCAGCGCCGCCGACCCTGCCGCCCTCGTCGAGACGGGCCGCAGGGTGGCGCGCGGCTACCTGTCCATGGCTGCCGTTCAGCTCCTCGTCGGGATCGCCATCGGGCTGGCGATCGCCTTGCACTACACACCGCTCACCACGGTGCTCGAGCATGCGGGCCTGCACCTGACCGTGCTTCGGCCGTTGCACACGGGAGCGACGATCGGCTGGATCTTCTTCGCCGGCATGGCGATGGTGCACCGTTGGATGTTTCAGCACCTCGCCGACCGGCTGGCTGCTGGAGAGTCGGACGTCGCCCGCATCGCGCTCGGAGTCGCGCGCCGCGCCGACCTGCAGCGTTGGCTCTGGGCCAGCGCTGCGGGCATCGCGGGCATCGCGCTGCTCGGTGGGTACTCGACCGGGCGCGAGTACTTCGAGTACCCCCCGGTACTCTCCATCCCCATCGCCGTCGGCTGGCTGCTGTACGCCTTCAACTTCGCTGTCGTCACGCGATTCCGGCTGCGCGGGATGCCCGTCTACGCCTGGATGTGGGGCACCAGCGTGTTCCTGTTCCTGTGGACGTTCGCCGAGGCGCACGCATGGATGCTCGACGTCCTGGCGGACCGCCCCGTGCGCGACCTCGCGATCCAGTGGCAGGCGTACGGCTCCTTCGTGGGCTCGTTCAACCTGCTCGTGTACGGGAGCGTGTCCTGGCTGGGTACCCAACTATCTGGGGACGACAGATACTCCCGCTCAAACATGGCGTTTCTGCTGTTCCTGCTCGGGGTGCTCAACTCCTTCACGAACTATGGGCACCACACCTACCACCTGCCCCAGAGTGAGCTCGTGAAGTGGGTGGCCTTCGCGATCAGCATGACCGAGGCGATCATCCTCATGCGCGTGATGTGGGATTGCGCCGGGCTGGGGAAGAAGTGGGCGGGTCGGGGACGCTTCCCGATCGTCAACGCGCTCCTCGTCGCCACGACCGCCTGGACGGGGGTGCAGCTCACCCTCGCCATCCTGTACTCGGTCCCCGGGCTCAACACGCTCATCCACGGCACGCTCGCGGTGGTGGCCCACTCGATGGGCTCGCTCATCGGCATCGACACCATGGCGCTGCTCGCCGCGGGCGCGTGGCTCACGCGGGAGACACTCGGTGAGAGCCTGGGTGTGGCCCGCGCGGGAGTGCGCGCTGTCGTTGCGCTCAACGCAGGTCTCGCCGTGCTCTGGCTCGGGCTGCTCGGAGCAGGGATCCCCGCGGGGGTTCGTCTGGTCACGCAGGGCGTCCTGCCCTGGGCCGGCACGTTCCCGACCTGGCTCGGTCCCGTGCTGATGGGTGCCGGGCTGGTGATGGGCGGCGCGGTCGTCGTGCTCGTGGCGCCGATGGTCGTCCGTTCCTCCCGCGCCGCATGACCGCTGAACCTCCCACCCCTCATTCTGGAGCCTCCATGACCACCCCTTCCTGGTTCGCCGACAACGCACTCTCCATCGGCCGCACGCCCCTCGTCCGCCTCAACCGGGTGACCGACGGCGCGCCTGCGACCGTGCTCGCGAAGATCGAGGGGCGGAACCCTGCCTACTCCGTGAAGTGCCGCCTCGGCGCGGCGATGGTGTGGGACGCCGAGAAGCGCGGGCTGCTCGGCCCCGACAAGGAGATCGTCGAGGCGACCAGCGGAAACACCGGTATCGCGCTTGCTTTCGTGGCCGCCGCGCGCGGCTACCCGATCACGCTCACCATGCCCGAGACCATGAGCATCGAGCGGCGCAAGCTGCTTGTCGCCTATGGGGCGAAGCTCGTGCTCACCGAGGGGCCGCGTGGCATGAGCGGGGCCGTCGCGAAGGCCGAGGAGATCGCGGCGTCCGACCCGCGCCGCTACGTGCTCCTCGAGCAGTTCCGCAACCCCGCCAATCCGGCCATCCACGAGGCCACGACCGGGCCCGAGATCTGGGCTGACACAGACGGCGCCATCGACATCTTCGTCTCGGGGGTGGGCACGGGGGGCACGATCACCGGAGTCTCCCGGTTCCTGAAGCGCACGAAGGGCAGGGCGATCCGGTCCATCGCGGTCGAGCCCTCCGCGAGCCCGGTGCTCACCCAGCGCCGCGCGGGAGAGGCGCTCAAGCCCGCGCCGCACAAGATCCAGGGCATCGGCGCCGGGTTCGTGCCCGACGTGCTCGATCTCTCCCTGGTGGACGACATCGAACAGGTGAGCAACGAGGAGGCCGTCGCCTTCGCGCGGAGGCTCGCGCGGGAGGAGGGGATCCTGTCGGGCATCAGCTCTGGCGCCGCTGTCGCCGTGGCCACACGCCTGGCGCACCGGCCCGAGAACAGCGGCAAGATCATCGTGGTCGTGCTGCCGGACTCCGGCGAGCGCTACCTGACCTCCGTGCTCTTCGAGGGCCTGTTCACTGCTGACGGGCTCCGGGCGTGATGCTCCCCCTCCTACGCGCGGCGCCCCGGCCCGATGTCCCCGACGAGCGGGTCGAAGGGCTGCTCGACGCGCTCCTCGCCCCCGAGGCGGACGGCGACATGCCCGCCGGCGACCTGCCGGGCCGACGGGCGCTCGCCGCGATCGGTGACGACCTGCGCCTGGTACTGTTCGCCGGTCAACTTGCACCGCCCGGCCTCGATGCAGCGGCGCGCCGCGACTTTGCCCGCGCCACGCTCGACCGGGCGTTGACCACACTGGTGAACGAGGTCGCGCGCGAGTCCGCGCTCGCACGCCCTCCGGAGGAGATCGTCCACGCCTTTGCCTCTGCCCTGCCCGGGGTCCGCACGCTCCTGCACGGCGACCTCGCCGCGGCCCTCGCCGGCGACCCCGCGGCCGGTAGCACCACCGAGGTGCTGCTCTGCTATCCGGGCTTCTCAGCGCTGCTCCACCACCGCCTCGCACACCTGCTGCACGGCCTCGGCGCCCGACTCGTCGCGCGCATGCTCGCGGAGATCGCGCACGCCGCGACCGCGATCGACATCCACCCCGGGGCGACGATCGGCGAACGCTGCTTCATCGACCACGGCACCGGGGTCGTCATCGGCGAGACGGCCATCATCGGCGCCAACGTGCGGCTCTACCAGGGCGTCACCCTGGGCGCGCGCAGCTTCCCCGTCGATACCGACGGGCACATCGTTCGCGGGGCGCCGCGCCACCCCGTGCTCGAAGATGAGGTGAGCGTGTTCGCCGGTGCCTCCATCCTCGGTCGCGTGACGATCGGCCGGGGCTCGGTCATCGGTGGCGGGGTGTGGCTCACCCGCAGCGTGCCGCCACACAGCCGCATCACCCAGGCGCCCGTGCGCGCGGAGAGCTTCGCGGAGGGCGCCGGGATCTGAGCGGCCTCCGCAGCGCGCCCGTCCCCCCGGAACCGCAACGCCCGCGCCCCCCGGCACGCCGTCACGGAAAACCCGCGTCACCGGCCCTTGCAGGGCGAAAAACACACCTTCTCCCGCTGCGCCAGCCTCGGCATGGTTCGTGCTCGGGTCCGACCTGGAGCCCCCCATGCACATCGACGCCTTCTTCGACCCGCGGACATGGACCCTGACCTACCTCGTCTCCGATCCTGCGACCCGCGACGCGGTCGTGATCGACAGCGTGCTCGACTTCGACCCGGCCACGGGCCGTGTGTGGACCGAGTCCATCGACAGGCTGCTCGCCATCGTGGGCATGCGCGACCTCACCCTGCGCGCTAGCCTCGAGACCCACTCGCACGCCGACCATCTCTCTGGAGCCCACACCCTCCGCGAGCGGCTGGGGATCCCTGTCGCGATCGGCAGCGGCATCACCCGCGTACAGCAGACCTTCGCGCCGATGTTCGGTCGCGGCCCCGAGTTCCCGTGTGATGGCAGCCAGTTCGACGTGCTCGCCCGAGATGGGGAGGAGCTGCGCCTCGGGAGCCTGGTCGCCCGGGCGCTTCACACGCCCGGCCACACTCCCGCGTGCGTGACGTGGCACATCGGCGACGCATTGTTCACCGGCGACGCCCTGTTCATGCCCGACTCGGGCGTCGGACGCTGCGACTTCCCGGACGGCAGCGCCGATGCACTCTACGCGTCGGTCCATGAGCGCATCTACGCTTTCCCGGACGACACGCGGATCTTCGTCGGCCACGACTACCAGCCCGGCGGGCGCCCGCCCGCATGCGAGACGACCGTGGGCGCGAGCAAGGGCGGAAACATCCAGCTCCCCGCGGGTCGCGCGCGCGGGGATTTCGTCGCGGCGCGCACGGCCCGGGACAAGACCCTCGCGCCCCCGCGGCTGCTCTTCTACAGCATCCAGGTGAACACCGCGGCCGGCCGCCTGCCCGCGCCGAATGCCGAGGGGCGCCGCTTCCTCACGCAGCCGATCACGGTCGCGACGTAGCCATGCAGCTCGGCTTCGTCATCGATCAGTCGCGCTGCATCGGGTGCCACGCCTGCACCGTCGCTTGCAAGCAGGAGAACCAGGTCCCGCTCGGCGTGTTCCGCACCTGGGTGAAGTACGTCGAGGAGGGCTCGTTCCCCACCGTGGACCGCCACTTCGCCGTGCTGCGCTGCAACCAGTGCACCCGCGCCCCGTGCGTGACCATCTGCCCCACGCGGGCGCTCCACAAGCGCCCCGACGGTATCGTGGATCTCGACCGCGACGCGTGCGTCGGCTGCCGGGCGTGCATGGAAGCCTGCCCGTACGACTCGCTGCATTTCGACGGCGGCCGCGGCGTGGCCTCGAAGTGCCACTTCTGCGCGCACCGCGTGGAGCAGCATCTCGCGCCCGCGTGCGCCGCCGTGTGTCCGACGCAGGCGATCCAGACGGTGGACCTGCACGATGCGTCCCACCCCCACGTGGCACGGGTGCGCGCTGGTGAAACGACAGTGCGCCGTCCCGAGAAGGGCACGGGCCCCAACGTGCACTACATCGCTGCCGCGCCGGTTGCGCTCCGCCCGGAAGCCGCGCATCGTCCCTCGGCCTGGCTCTGGTCGCAGCGCGCCCCAGGGCGCGACGAGGTCATCGGCGTAGGCGCCGCCGACGCGCGCGTGGTGATGGAACCCGTGCACGCGGTCCCCTGGGGCTGGCACGTGACGACGTTCCTGCTCATCAAGGGCGCAGAGTCCGGGTTCGCCGCGTTCGCGCCGTTCACGCCGCTGCCCACGTGGCTCGCACCGCTCGTCGCGAGCGTCGGCACCGCCATCGCCGCCGGCTTGATGGTGGCCGACCTCGGCCGGCCCGAGCGCTTCACCATGCTGTTGACGAGGGGCAATCCGCACAGCTGGCTGGTGCGCGGCGCATGGCTCCTCATGGGCTACGGCCTCTTGCAGGGCGTGGCGCTCCTGGACGCGGTGCTCGGTTCGGGCAGCGTCGCGCACGCGCTCGGCTGGGTCGGTGCGGCGCTCGCCCCCGCGGTCGCCGGCTACAGCGGCATGCTCTTCAGCCAGTGCGAGGGGCGCGACCTGTGGCGTTCGCGGCTTGTCGTCCCAAAGATGCTCGTGCAGGCCATTGCGGCCGGCGGGGCGCTCACCGTGGCGCTCGGCGCACCGGCGCTCCTCCCCGTCGCGCTCGCCGGCTTCGTCGCCTACTTCCTGCTCGCGCTGCGCTTCCGTGTTGGCGATGGGCAGCCCGCCCACTACCTGCGCACCGCGCGCCCCCGGGGCCTGCACCCCGTTGCCGTCCTCGGGGCCGGCACCGCGATCCTGGCGCTCTCCTCCGTCCTCCCGCCACTCGCCCTGCTCGCCGTCGCCGCGCTGTTCGTCGAAGACAGCGCGTGGGTACGGGCGGGCCAGCTTCCGTCCAACTCGTGAGGCCATGATGGATCTCTGCAACGTCCCACCTCCCGAGACCTGGGACGACGTCACGGAGCTCGACGCTGCCGCGTGGCCGCGCCGTGTGGAGCACCACTCGATGCTGGTCCCCACGGCCTGCTTCAACTGCGAGTCGGGCTGTGGCCTGCTCGCATGGATCGACCGCGACACGCTGGAGATCCGGCGCTTCGAGGGCAACCCGCTCCACCCCGGATCCCGTGGGCGCACCTGCGCGAAGGGCCCCGCGACGCTCTCGCAGGTCCAGGACCGCCAGCGAATCCTGTACCCGATGAAGCGAATTGGTCCCCGGGGCGCTGGCAAGTGGGCCCGCATCACCTGGGACGAGGCCCTCGACACGCTCGCCGCCTCGATCCGGCGCGAGCTGGTCGCCGGCCGCAAGACGACGGTGATGTACCACGTGGGCCGGCCCGGACATGACGGCGCCATGGAGCGCGTGCTCCAGGCCTGGGGCGTGGACGGTCACAACTCGCACACCAACGTGTGCTCCGCTGCAGCGCGCCTCGGCTACGCGCTGACCCAGGGCGCAGACCGTCCGTCTCCAGACTACGAGAACGCGAAGTTCATCCTCCTGCTCTCCGCGCACCTGGAGACAGGCCACTACTTCAACCCGCACGCCCAGCGGATCATCGACGCGAAGTCGCGCGGCGCGCAGATCGCGGTCGTTGACGTGCGGCTCTCCAACACCGCGAGCATGGCGGACTGGTGGATCGCGCCGCACCCCGGCACCGAGGCCGCGATGCTGCTCGCCATCGCGCACGTGCTGCTCAACGAGGATCTCGTCGACTGGGCGTTCGTGGATCGCTGGACCAACTGGCGGGAGACGCTCGCGGCGCTGCGCCCTGGCACCCCCATGGACCTCGAAGCGTTCAAGGTCGCCATGCGCGAGCAGTACGCCTGGGCCACGCCCGCGTTCGCCGCGGAGGAGTGCGGCGTCGACCCCGCGACGCTCGTGGAGATCGCGCACGAGATCGCCGCCGCGAAGGGCGCGTTCTCGGCGCACGTGTGGCGCAACGCTGCGTCCGGCAACCTCGGGGGGTGGCAGGTCGCCCGCGCGCTCGCGCTCTTGAGCATCCTCGGCGGCGCCGTCGGCACGAAGGGCGGGACGAACCTCGCCGCCTTCGACAAGTTCGTCCCGGCCCCCGCGCTGAAGCCTCCGCCCCAGGACGCGTGGAACCCGCTCACGTTCCCCGACGAGTACCCGCTCTCCCACCACGAGCTCTCCTTCCTGCTCCCACACTTCATCACCGAGGGGCGCGGCAAGCTCGCGGTGTACTTCACCCGGGTCTACAATCCCGTCTGGACCAACCCGGACGGCATGACGTGGGAGCGCGTGCTCCGCGACGAGGAGGCCGTGGGCCTGCACGCCGCGCTCACCCCCACCTGGAACGAGACCGCCGAGCTCGCGGACCTCGTGCTGCCGATGGGGCTGGGGCCGGAACGGCACGACCTGCAGAGCCAGGAGACACACTCCGCGCGGTGGATCGTGTTCCGGCAGCCCGTGCGCCGCGTCGCGATGGAGCGGCTCGGCCGCCACGTGGCGGACTCACGCGGGGCCAATCCCGGCGAGGTGTGGGAGGAGGAGGAATTCTGGACCGCGCTCTCCTGGCGCATCGACCCGGACGGCAGCCTCGGCATCCGCACGTGGTTCGAGTCGCCGTCGAAGCCCGGCACGCCGCTGACCGTCGATGAGCACTATGGCTGGATCTTCGAGAACAGCGTGCCCGGGCTCCCCGAGGCCGCTGCCCGCGCGGGGCTCACGCCGCTCCAGTACATGCGACGCTTCGGCGCTTTTGAGGTGAAGTCACCAACGCACGGCACGCACGCCCAGCCCCTCCCCACCGAGGGCACCGTCACGGACGAGGCGGACACAGTGCGCAAGGAAGGCAGGCCGGTCGGCCTCGTGGTCGATGGGCAGGCCGTCTCCGGGTTCCCGACGCCGAGTCGGCGCCTGGAGATCTGGAGCTCGATCCTCGTCCAGTGGGGTTGGCCGGAGCATGCGATGCCCGGCTACATCGAGAGCCACCTCCGACGTCGCGCCCCCGACGAGCTCGCGCTCGTGCCGACGTTCCGTCTCCCGGTGCACATCCACACCCGCTCCGCCAACAGCAAGTGGCTCATGGAGCTGGCGAACAACAACCCGGTCTGGATCCACACCTCGGATGCCGATCGCATCGGCGTCGCAACGGGAGAGCTGGTGCGCGTGGTCACGCGGATCGGCCACTTCGTCGACCGCGCCTGGGTCACCGAGGCGATCCGGCCCGGCGTGGTCGCCGCGTCCCACCACCTCGGGCGCTGGCGGCGCCACGACGAGGGCGGTGTGGAACGCTGGGCGAGCGTGAAGGTCGCGCGCGAGGAGCTCGAGCCGGGGGTCTACCGCATGCGCAAGGTCGACCACGTCGGCCCCGTCCACACCGACGACCCTGACAGCGAGCGGGTGACGTGGACCGAGGGCGGAGTGCACGAGAACCTCGTCTTCCCCGTGCAACCCGATCCGGTGTCCGGCATGCATTGCTGGCACCAGGTGGTCCGCGTGCTCAAGGCGGGCCCGGACGATCGCTACGGCGATCTGGTCGTGGACACCCGGCTCTCGATGCAGGTCTACCGGGAATGGCTCGCGCTCGCCCGCCCGGCGACGGGCGACCTGCACCGCCCGCTGGAGCTCGCCCGCGCCGTGCGGCCGATCAACGAGGCGTTCCGGCGGCAGCGGTAGTCCGGAGCGGGGAGCGATGTGCGCCGTCGCCCGCCCGATGTGGTGCGAACTCGGCGAGGAGCGCGAACGCCCCTGCGGCCGCGCCCATTGGACCGCGCCGGAGGAGGCAGGCGAGGCATGGCTCGCCGTGGTGCTCCGGGACGAGCGCGGGGGCGTGGGGTTCGCGGGCTTTCGAGTGGACGTCGTCACGCCGTGAGTCGTTCGCGGCTTCGCAGGTGCTCAGCCAGCGCAGCGGTCAGCGCCTCCGCCTGCGCGCGCAGCTCCCAGACTGTCGCCTGGCCCCAGGGCGGCGGCCGCCGCGCCCCGCCGATGGCGAACAACCCAGGCGTCGGGAGCCCGTCGCGCCCGATCGCCGCCCCGGCGCTGTCGGTCAGAAAACCGGGGACATGTCCATCCTGACGAACGTACCCACGCGACAGCAGGCTCCGGTGGAGCCCGGAGTGCGGGGCAATCGTGAGGTCCGGCTCGGCGGCGTTGACCACGTGATCGAACGTCGATGTCTGGTTGAACGTGCGCCCGCGCCGTCGGACGGTCACGGCGAGTCCCTCCGCCGACTCACGCACGTCCACCAGGGAGCCGGCCTGGACGTCGAGCGACCCGAGGGCCCGGAGCGACTCGACCTGTCGGAGGTCCGCCGTTCGCGCCCGGCGCTCGTGGCGCTCCCACAAGGGCCGCAGGTGGCGTAGGAACTGCTCGCGGTCGCGCTCGTCGAGCCCCATCCATACCTCGGGGAGCGCCCGGCTCACGGCGTCGATCACGGCCTGCCAGGGTTGTCCCCGTGCCTGCGCCGCATGCGCCGCCGTCCGCACGACCCGCAGCCATGTGAGCAGGTCCGCTCGGGCAGGTGCCGCAGGCAGCGGCGCCGGGGCGAACCCCGCCTCCGCTTCCCCCAGCGGCAGCAGTCCGTCCGCCGACAGGAGCACCACCCGGGCGCGGTGTCCCTGCCGCTGCAGGGTCAGGAGCACGTCGAGCGCGAGGGGGCCGGTGCCCAGGACCAGAACCGTGTCTGCCTCACCGACGCCAGCCAGGGCGCGCGCTGGACGAGGGTCGGCCACGTACCGGCGGTTGCCGCGCGCTCCGACCGGGATCGCCGGCGGGTGCACGGGAGGCGTCCCCGTCTCCAGGACCACGATGTCCGCCGTGAACCGGTCCTGGTCGTCCAGCATGAGCTCCCAGCCATCCCTGCGCCGCGCGGCGTCGATCGCCGTCGCACGGAGGTGTCGGGCGCGCACCGCGACCTCGGACAGTTGGGCCTCCTCGATGCCGCAGCCTCCGAGTCGGGCGGCAGATTCTACGAGGGTCAGCGCCATGACGGACAGGTCACCGCGCCGGACGAGCTGCATGGCGAGGCTGGCGGCACAGAGGCCGCCCCCGATGATCACGACATGGGGCCTTTGCGCAGGGTGCATGGGGATCGGTTCAGCAAGATTGGTGCCGGGAGGATCCGGCAGGCATGATCCAGGTCAAACGACCGGAATATTGCGACTCCAGGACCGTCACGCCCATGACGGTCGGAAATATCCGTGACCGGCCAAAGGACCAGGATCTGGCCGTGACCGTGACGGCAATTCCGTTCACTCCAGATCCGGCGCCTGGAAAGTGCGGCTTCAACGGTCATGTTCACCCCGGCACGGGTCTTGCTCTCGACGCCCATGAACCTCCACGGAGCAACCCATGATCATCCTGGCCCTTCTCTCCTCCCAGGCCTTCGCCGCCGACCCTGCCTCTGTCTCGTTCGGCCCCAAGGGTCTCACGGTGGCCGACGCGAGTGGCGCCAACACATTCAACCTCGGCCTGTCGTTTCAGCCCCGCCTCACCGCTACGTTCTCGGGCGACCCCGACGCCGCCGACGAGGACGTCGTCTCCGACGAGGGTGTACGGATCCGGCGGATGTTGTTGACCGCGAACGGCAGCCTGGTGGGGCGGATCGACTACCGCTTCCGCATCAACGCCGCGAACACCGTCTCGTTCCCGGACGCGGACGGCAAGACCCAGCTCGCCTCCAAGCCCGTCCTCGATGACGCCCAGGTGGTGTTCCGAATCGCGGAGCCTCTCCAGCTGTCTGTAGGGCAGTGGAAGGCCCCCTTCACGCTCTCGCAGGCCATGAGTGACACGACCCTGCTCTTTCCGGACCGCCCCATCCCCATCGACGGCTACAAGTTCGGCGACGTCAAGCTCGACGGGCTCGGTTGGTCGCGCGACGCAGGCGCCGCGCTGCTCGGGACGGTCGCCGAGAAGCGTTTCGAGTACGCGGTGGGCGTGTTCAACGGCGATGGGCAGAACGTTTGGCCCGGAGACGGCGGACTGTTGTACGTCGGCCGGGTCCAGGCCGCGCCCCTCGGCGAGCTCAAGTACGACGAGGTCGACCTCGCGCGCGGGCCGGCGCGGCTCGGGATCGGGGCATCTGCATCGTTCAACACCCACCCGACCTACGACGATGCAGGCGCGGTGGGAGACCCCGACACCATTCTCCGAGCCGGTGGCGATCTGCGCTTCGCCGCGGCCGGACTCTCGATCCAGGGGGAGGCGATCTACAGCGTGACCCACACCGCGGGCAACGAGACGGACGGACTCGGCGCATATGCGCAGCTCGGCTACTGCCTCCCGATCGGGGTCGCCCCCGGCGTGCGATGGTCGAGGCTCGACCCTTCCCTCGACGGGAAAGGCGACGCCGTCACGCAATTGGAGGGAGTCGTGAACTGGTACCTGCCAGACCCGAGCAAGAGCGGAACCAACCTCGGACACAAGGCGCAGCTCCAACTCGGATGGACCACCTCGTTGCTGGAGGGGGCTTCCACCCCGCTGGCGCACCAAGTACAGCTCGCGGCGGCCGTGGGTTTCTGACGATTCACCCGTGACCCGTCACGGATTTTCCGTGAATCACGGCTTCCCGGTCCACCACCGTACGGACCTTCCTCCTCTATCGCGTCTGTCCGCAACCGGCACAGGCCTTGCACACCCCAAACACCTGGAGACCTCCCATGCTTTCCGTCCTCCTGTTTCTTGCAGCATGCAGCACAGACAAGCCTGCCGCGCCCGTCGTGGCGGCTCCGCCCCCCACCCAGCAGCGCACGCTCACCCTGGCCGGCTACACCACGCCCCGTGAGGCATACGGCAAGGCCATCCTGCCGGCCTTCGCGAAGCACTGGAAGGAGAAGACCGGGGAGGACCTCAAATTCGAAGAGTCCTACCAGGGATCCGGAGCTCAGGCGCGCGCCGTGAAGGAAGGCTTCGAGGCAGACGTCGTCGCCCTCTCGCTGGACCCCGACGTGAAGGTCATCGAGGACGCGGGGCTCATCACGCACGACTGGCGCTCGGGCGCCACGGCGGGCATTGTCACCCGATCGATCGCCGTCATAGCTGTCCGGGAGGGCAACCCGAAACACATCACCGACTGGAACGATCTTGGTCGAAAGGACGTCGAGGTGTTGACCCCGAACGTCCGGACGAGCGGCGGGGCGATGTGGAACGTGCTCGCGATCTGGGGAGCAGGCACCCGGGGCCACGCCGGCATCAAGGCGGGCGACGAAGCAGGCGCCACGGCCCTGCTCCAGGGCGTACTGGCCCGGGTGTCGGTCATGGACAAGGGGGCTCGCGAGTCGATCGTGAACTTCGAGAAGGGCATCGGCGACGCTGCTGTCACCTATGAGAACGAGGTGCTGGTCGCGAAGAAGGAGGGTGAGAAGATGGACTACGTCGTCCCGCCGTCCACGATCCTCATCGAGAATCCGGTGGCCGTGGTGGACACCTACGCAAAGAAGCACGGCAACGAGGCGGTCGCGGCCGAGTTCGTCGCGTTCCTGAACACGCCGGAGGCACAGAAGGCGTTCGCCGAGTACGGCCTGCGCCCCGTGGACGAGTCGCTCACGCCCCCCGGGCTGCCCAAGCCCGAGGACACCTTCACGATTCGTGACGTGGGCGGCTGGGCGGCGGCCAAGACGAAGGTGTTCGACAAGGGCGGAGTGTACGATCAGGCCGCGCCGACCGGGAAGTGATGCGCGGCTCCCTCCTCCTGCGGCTCGGCGTGGTCGCGTGGGTGACTGCGCTGGTCGCCCTTCCTGTGACGGTGCTCGTCCTCCGCGGCGTCGAGGACGGCCCGCACGCGTTCTGGATTGCTGTCTCCGACCCGACCGCGATCGACGCGCTCGTCCTTTCGCTCTGGACGGCAGCGCTGGCAACGACCATCAATGCGGTGGTCGGCACCGCCGTTGCCTGGGTGCTGGTGCGCTGGGACGTGCCCGGGCGACGAGTCATCGCCGCACTCGTGGATCTCCCCCTCGCCATCCCCACCCTTGTAGCCGGCGTGCTCCTCGTGGCGTTGTTCGGCCCGCAGACCGCGGTGGGGCACGTCCTCATCGGTCTGGGGATCCCCGTTGCCTTCGCGCGCACAGGCATCGTGATGGCGCTCTTGTTCGTGACGCTGCCCTTCGTCGTGCGGGCTGTGGAGCCCGTGCTGGAGGAGCTGGACCCCGCCGAGGAGGAGGCGGCCTACACCATGGGCGCCACCCGGTTCACCACGCTGGTGCGCGTGCTCCTGCCGCCCATCCTGCCAGCTGTCGCCGCCGGCGCGGTGCAGACCTTCGCGCGCTCTGTCGCGGAATTCGGCTCGCTCGCGGCCGTCTCTGGCAACATTCCCCATCGGACGCTGGTCGCGCCCGTCTACATTCTTGGAGAGGTTGAGGCGGGCAACCCCGGGGGGGCGGCCTCCGTGAGCCTCGTCCTGCTGGCGATCGCGCTCAGCCTGCAGCCCCTCGCCGGTGCACTGGCACGCCGCGCCGGAGCACGCCATGCATAGCCTCCGACGCCCCACAGGGGTCTCCCGCTTCATCTTCCTCGGCGTATGCGCCTGGCTGGCGGCCCTGCTGCTCGTCCCCCTCGGCGCGCTCTGCGTCAATGTCGCCTCTGACCTCGGGCATGTCGTCTCCGTGCTCAGCGGCCCGGAGGCGCTGAACGCCATCGCGCTCACGCTCGCAGTGACGCTCGCCTGCATCGTGTTCAACGGCATCTTCGGGGTCGCCGGAGCGCTCGTCCTCGTGCGGCAGCGCTTCGTCGGACGTCGCGTGCTGGACGCGCTCGTCGACCTGCCGTTGGCGCTGAGCCCGGTGATGACCGGCCTCGCCTTCCTGCTCGTCCTCGGGCGCAGTGGCGTGCTCCGCCCCGTCGTGGACCGGCTCGGGCTCGATGTCGCCTTCGCCTGGCCCTCGGTGCTGATCGTCACGCTATTTGTGACCCTCCCGTTCACGCTCCGCGAGGTGGCCCTGGTGCTGGAGGAGGTCGGGGACAGTGAAGAGCAGGCCGCCTCCACGCTCGGCGCATCGGCCTGGCAGGCATTCTGGCGCGTGACCCTCCCCAACGTGCGAGGCGGCCTCGTCATGGGCGCGACGCTCACCGCGGCGAGGGCCCTCGGCGAGTTCGGCGCCGTGCTTGTCGTCGGCGGCTCCATCGCCAACCGCACCCAGACCGCCACCACGTTCATCCACGGGGCGCTGGAGGAGCGGCAGGAGTCCGCGGCGTATGGCATGGCGCTTCTCCTCGCAGCGGCAGCGGTCGCGCTCCTCTTCGTCCTCCAACGCCGCCGGGAGTAATCATGGGAATCCGTGTCGAGAATCTGGTCAAGAGCTTCGGCAGCGTCCGTGTCGTCGACCACGTCAGCTTTGAGGTTCGTCCGGGTGAGCTGGTCGCGCTGCTCGGCCCCTCCGGGGGAGGGAAGAGCACGGTGCTCCGCATGATCGCGGGGTTGGAGGCGGCCGACTCCGGCGAGGTCTGGCTCGACGGAGCACGCGTGGACCACCTGCATGCGCGCGACCGTCAGGTCGGGTTCGTGTTCCAGCACTACGCCCTGTTCCGACACATGACCGTGGCGGACAACATCGCGTTTGGGCTGTCGGTGCGGAAGATCCCCCTGGCGGAGCAGAAGGAGCGGGTCGCCACGCTGCTGGAGGTCATGGGCCTCCCTGGGATGGGCGAGCGCATGCCGTCGCAGCTCTCCGGTGGACAGCGTCAGCGCGTCGCCCTCGCCCGCGCCCTCGCGCCCCGACCGAAGCTCCTCCTGTTGGACGAGCCCTTCGGGGCAGTGGACGCGAAGGTGCGCGAGGAGCTCCGGCGCTGGCTGCGGAAGCTCCATGACGAGGTGCACACGACCTCGATCTTCGTGACGCACGACCAGGAGGAGGCGTTCGCCATCGCGGATCGGGTGATGATCATCTCGCAGGGGAAGCTGGAGCAGGCGGGCAGCCCGGTCGAGATCCTGGACAACCCTGCCACCGAGTTCGTCGCCCGGTTCGTCGGCGACGTGAACGTGCTCCCCGGCGTCTCCCGACAGGGGCACGTCCATGTGGGGCGGGTCTCGGTCCCCGCGGAGGATCCCCACCCCGACGGGACGGCCGTGAACGTCGTGGTGCGGGCGTACGATCTGAAATTCTGGCGCGAGGATGGGGCGGGGGTGGCCACCGTCCGAAGGGTGATGACCGTCGGCGACCGTGTACGCGTGGAGGCCTGGCTCGATGAGGTCGAAGCCCCGATCTTCGCCCAGTTCCCCCGGCGCTCCTCGCTCCTCCACGGGGTCGAGGCCGGCTGTCGGATCGCCGTCGAGATCACGCAGGCACGCGCATGGGCAGTTCATGCCCCGGATGCGCGGTGACGGCCGCGATGAGCCCGCTCCTCGGCTCGCTCTGGCGGGAGGTGGCGCGCCATCGGGAGATCGAGGAATCTGTCGGGGCGTTGGCCGAGCTCCTGGGATCCGCGGTCCCGTACACCTGGCTCCTCGTGCGGAGGTGGGACGCAGAGCGCGGTCGCCTGGACACCGTCGCTCATGTGGGCGTCGGCGCCGGTACGGAGCCGGCCGCCGCGCTGCCCACTCCGCATCGTGACGCGGTCGTGGCCTGGGCCAGGCGGAGGGCCTGCGAGGTCTGGATTCGCCGTGAGGACAGCGCTCTCTCGCGGTGTCTGCTGCCACAACGGGTCGCCGCCCCGTGCATCGCCACGCCGCTCCATTCGGGCGATCACTTTGTCGGCGTGCTGCTGCTCGGGACCACATCGGCCGACGCCCGCCACGTCCTCGAGGAGGCGGGCGAGCCCTTCGCTGTCGCGCTGGAGAACGACAGCCGGGTGCACGAGTTGGCAAGGCTGCGGGAGGCGGCCGAACAGGACCGTACCGCGCTCCTCACCCGCCTGGCCCGTCAGGATGTCAGCGACGCGATCGTAGGAGCGGAGCGAGGCCTGCATGAAGTGATGGAGAGGGTCGCGCAGGTCTCCCGGACTGATGCGCCGGTCCTGATCCTCGGCGAGACCGGGGCCGGAAAGGAGGTCGTGGCGCGCGCGATCCATTCCCAGTCGCGCCGCGCGCGAGGCCCGTTCCTGCGGGTGAACTGTGGAGCGATACCCTCCGAGCTGGTGGACTCGGAGCTGTTCGGCCACGAAAAGGGCAGCTTCACGGGGGCCATCGCACAGCGGAAGGGCTGGTTCGAGCGTGCGGACGGCGGCACGCTCTTCCTCGACGAGGTCGCCGAACTGCCGGCGGCCGCGCAGGTCCGGCTGCTCCGGGTGCTGCAGGATGGCGGCTTCCAACGCGTCGGTGGGGAGGACACCCACACCGTGGACGTGCGCATCGTCGCAGCCACGCACCGTGACATGACGCGGCTGGTCCGCGAGGGAGGTTTCCGGCAGGACCTCTGGTACCGCATCAGCGTGTTCCCGATCGTCCTCCCCGCGCTCCGGGACCGACGGGGGGACATCCCCGCGATGGCTGAGCATTTCGCGGCGCGCGCCGGACTTCGCCTCTTCGGTCGGCCGCTCTCGCCTACACCAGCTGACGTGCTGCTCCTGACTGCATACGAGTGGCCGGGCAACGTGCGCGAGCTTGCTTCGGTCATCGAGCGAGCCGCGATCCTGGGCAACGGCCAGACGTTGCAGATCGCGCCTGCGCTCGGGGTTGTCCCAGGCTCCAGCCCGGGCCCCGCTCCCTCGCGACCTGCGAGCGATGGCCCGGAGGAGATCGAGGCGGCGCTGCGCCGGTGCCGCGGCCGAATCGAGGGTCCCTTCGGGGCTGCGGTTGCCCTCGGGATCAATCCGCACACCTTGCGCTCGCGCATGCGGCGATTCGGGATCGACTGGGGGCGGTTCCGGGGGGGCGAGCTGTGAGGGCAGGCGCGGGAACGCGACACCGAGCGGCAGCCGAGCCTTCTGCGTGGATCCGAAGGGGGGACACCCCCCGGACACACCACCCCTCCGCCCCATCCGTCCTCATCCCCCCATCTCCCTCCTGGCCCCTCGCGGCGTCCCTCAAACTCCCCGCGTCAGTCCTACATTACCAGCCTCTACCCTGCAGTCCCGTCACCCCCCTCGCCACTCCCCTCGCCTCCACCCTACCCGATCCTGCTTCGCCCGGTGTTATTCGCCGGGCGAAGTCGGTTTTGAGGGCGGTTCCACCGAAACTCCGCCGGGATCGGGGCGGACATGGCAGCCAGCGAACCCCCGACCCGTTCCCAGGCTTGGGGGACGCCTCACGGCGCGGCGCTGAACCCCGCCGCCACGAACACCGCCATGCCGTCCGCGCTCCGGCAATACGCGAGGAAGTCCGCCGCGTCCCTGGCATGCGGGGCGCTCTTCACCACCGCGGCCGGGTACACGATCGCCGGATAGCTCGATTGGGGAAACGTGAACGCAACCTTCACCCGCGGCTCCACCTTCGCGTCGGTGGTGTAGACGATGCCCGCGTCCGCCTCCCCCGTCGCGACCCAGCCAAGGACCGTGCGGACGTTGTCCCCGCTCACGATGCGGTCCTGGACGGCGGCGAGGGCCCCCAGGTCGGTGAGCGCAGCGCGCCCGTACCGGCCCGCCGGTACGTTCTCGCCGGCGAGCGCGAGGTGGCGGACCCACTGCCCGTCGACGTCCGAAGCTCCCGCCACCGCATGCGTCGAGCCGACCGGGAGCACAGCGACGAGCGTGTTCCCGAGCAGGTTCGTCCGGGTGGCCGGGTCGATCAGCCCCCTCGTGTCGACGTAGTCCATCCAGGCCGTGTCCGCGGAGAAGTACAGGTCCGCGGGCGCTCCCGCCTCGACCTGTTTGGCGAGGCGCGAGGACGCATCGAAGCTGATGCTCACCGTGGGGTGCCCCTTCGCGGTCCAGGCTGCCGCGACCGCCTGCAGGGACTCGGTCAGGCTCGACGCGGCGAGCACGATGAGGCCGGAATCTCCGGCGGCAGCCGACCGCGGCGCGAGCAGGAGGACCAGCAGGCCCCCGCAAAGGGTCGAGACGACGAGGCGGCGGGTCATTCGGGGTCTCCGCGGAGGAGGCTGTGCAGCCATGCCGTCCTCCTATCTGACCGCCCACATGAGAACTCCATTAGGGCCGGCGCGGCCCGCGCTTTGGTGCATACATCCCACCGCTACCCGGAGTACCGATGCTGACGATCCTGCTCACTCTCGGCTGCAGCGAACCTGCCCAGCCCCCTCAAGTCAAATCGGCTGTCGTGGCCCCTGCACCCGCACCTGCACCCGCACCCGTGACCGTGGACCCGACCCGCCTCGGGGTGTTCGCCCCGCTCCCCGCGGCGATGACGGGAGACGGCAAGCCGGCGGCCCCGGCGCTCGTAGACCTCGGACGAACGCTCTACTACGACACCCGGTTCTCCAAGAACCAGGATGTATCCTGCAATTCATGCCACCTCCTCGACAGCTACGGGGTGGACGGCATGCCCACGTCCACGGGGCACAAGGGCCAGAAGGGGGGGCGCAACGCGCCGACCTCGTACAACGCCGCCGGCCACCTGGCGCAGTTCTGGGACGGTCGCGCCGCAGACGTCGAGGCGCAGGCCAAGGGCCCGGTGCTCAACCCCATCGAGATGGCGATGCCCAACGAGAAGGCCGTGGTGGGCGTCCTGACGTCGATCCCCGGCTACAAAACACTCTTCGAAGCGGCATTTACTGGCGACAAGGCGCCGATCACCTACGACCACATGGCACAGGCGATCGGCGCGTTCGAGCGCGGGCTCACCACGCCCGGTCCGTTCGACCGCTTCCTGGCAGGCGACGCCTCCGCGCTCACGGATGCACAGAAAGCCGGCCTCAACACGTTCCTCGACACGGGCTGCGTCGCGTGCCACACCGGCACCTACGTGGGCGGCAGCATGTACCAGAAGGTCGGTCTCGTGCAGCCGTGGCCGAACCAGGCCGACCCGGGGCGGGTCAAGGTGACGAACAACGAGGCAGACACGATGTTCTTCAAGGTGCCGAGCCTGCGCAACATCGAAAAGACCGGGCCCTACTTCCATGACGGCTCCGTCGCGGACCTCGACACGGCGGTCACGATGATGGGTCGGCACCAGCTTGGGAAGGAGCTCACGGCCGAGCAGGTGAAGAGCATCCGCTCCTTCCTGGGTGCCCTGACGGGCACGCCGGATGCCGCCTACATCGCCAAGCCGACCCTGCCCGAGAGCGGGCCGAAGACCCCGAAGCCCGACCCGACCTGAGCCGGCATGTGCGCGGCGACGTCGGGCTGCCGCCCGGCTCGCTAGCCCGCCCCGACCGCGCGCACCGCCCGCCAGAGCCGCACTTCCCCGATCCCCTTGAGCGTCTTTTCGATCGACTCGGCCCCGTAGCCCCGATCCGCCAGGACCGCGCGGACGCGCTCCTGTGCGTGCACCGCGTCGGTCCAGACGATCTCCCCGGCCTCCGCAGCGCCCTGCGCCCTGGCCGCGAGGTTCACCGTACCGCCGAAGTAGTCGAGCCCCGACTGGTCGCTGTGGACCACGAGCGCCGGCCCCACGTGGAGCCCGACCTTGAGACGCGGCGGATGGTCGAGGTCCTGCTTCGCCATCCACGTGTCGAACTCCGCGAGCATGTCGAACGCAGCGGAGGCCGCCGAGGGCGCGTCGTAGAACGCGGCCATCACCGCATCGCCGATGGTCTTCACGACCGTGCCGCCGTGACGCGCAGCCGCGGCCCGCAGCACGATGAAGTGGTCCCGCACGATCGCGAAGGCGGCGGCATCCCCGAGCTCCTCGTACATCGCGGTGCTGCCCGAGAGGTCCGTGAACACCAGCGCGACCGATCGCACCCCCACGCGCAGATCCGGGGCGAGCACCTGGTGGCTGAGCTGGCGCCGGAACGCCTCCTTGGTGGTGAGCAGGCTCGCCGGCACGATCGCGGTGGCCCCGCCGTGGCGCGTGAGGAACACCCGCTGACGGTCAGGCGTCTCGTTCGTCACGTCGAGCAGCACCGAGCCGGACTTGACCTGTGCGGGGCGTCGCGCCGGGTCGAACACGAGGGTGTCCGCCCCGGAGTCCCCGGCCTCGACCTCCATGTCCGGCTGGCCGTTCCCGGGGCCGAACCTCCAGGCACCGGGGGCGAGGTGCACGGGTGCCGAGACGCGCTGCCCAGGCGAGAGCGTGAGCACGGCGATCTGCGCCGGAGCGTTCTTCGGGTAGATGGTGCAGAAGTTCGCATCCAGGCGCGCGGCGACGCTCGGGTGCGGCGCGAACAGCACCTCCACGTTGGTGCCGAGATCCACCTCCGTGCGAACCTTGCAGCCCGCGCAATCCGCGTGGTCCGCGAGGTCCGACAGCAGCCGCCCGCCGCCCACCTGTCCGTAGCAGCGCACGCAGCGCACGCTCCAGAACAGCTCGACGGCCCCGAAGCCGACGGCGGAGAGCAACGCATCGAGCACCGCATCGCGCGGGAGCGCCCAGCGGTCCGCAAGCTCGAACGCGCGCAGCCGCGCGAGGTCGTTGGGCCGAGCGGTCCGGAAGTGATGCTCGAAGCGGCGGACGATCGCGGGATCCGCGGCCTCCTGCCACCGGCGCACCGCAGCGGCAGCCTCCGGCCCGAGGTCCCGCGGAGGATCCTCGTCCTCTGCCGGCAGCCCGAGCCGCGCCAGGCTCTGCTCCCAGCTGCGCTTCATCCGGGAGAGCGAGAGACCGCGGCGCACCGTGGACGCCCACCCGGGCCCCGTCAGCGACATCTCGATCACCGGCTTGACCAGTGCGCTCCCCGGCACCGGGATCAGCTCCGCCCGGTAGTCCGAGCGCTGCACGACGGGCGACTCGAGGTCGCGCACCTGCCGGAAGAACCTGCCCGACACCCAGCTCGACCAGATCTCGAGAAAGTGCAGCTTCATGCCCAGGGGGCCAACGACCTCGCCCCGGAGGAGCGGGATGCCGTCCCCCTGCGTCTCCACGTCCAGCCGCACCACGGCACCGGCCCCCGACTGACGGTTGAGCCAGTCCGTGTCGCCGATCAGGCTCCAGGCGCGTTCGGGATCACACGCTGGCCCCTCGATGCGAAAGCCGTCGCTCGCCAGGCGCTCGAGGGGCTTCGGGGAACCTTCGGGGAATGCGGCCATCACGCCGCTGTATCGCGCGCCCGCTGCCACCTACCACCCGCGCTCGGCGGCGAGGCGTTGCAGATCCGGATCATCCAGATCGAAGGCGGGTAGATAGGGGCCGATGCGCTCGCGATGCCACCACCCCGGCTCCCCCGGTTCCGTGAACCTGTAGCCGTACAGCTCCGCACGCACCCGCAGCGGCGGGCTGTCGGGAAACGGGTCGTTCGCCAGGAGCGCCTTCGCGGAGGCCCGCCCCTCGAGCAGCTGGTAGAGCAGGTGGATCAACCACACGTTCTGGTCGGGCGGCTGCATCGCCGCGAACCACATCTGCCAGTCGAGGCGCGGCTGGAAGGGCGCGATGATCCCCGGGATGCGGTCGGTCGCCCCTGGCTTGAACGGAAACTCCCAGGCACGCCACTCGGCGCCGTCGAAGCCCTCGAGCAGGATCTCGTTCCGGGTGCGCCCCACGCTCCCGAAGGCGCCATAGGTGTTCACGAGGTGGAGCCTGTCAAAGCTGGCGTTCATCTGCTGCCCGGGGGAGAGCATGTTCAACGTGGGCCCGAACGACAGGATCGTGACGAGCCCGGCATAGAGCGTTGCGATCCCCTTCCGATACCCCGTGACCGTCGACCGGCCCGGCGGCTCGTCGAACGCGATCGGGAGGCAGATGGCAAGCGTGAGCCAGTTGAAGAAAGCCAGGTTTCCAGAGAGGATCAGCATCGCCTGAAAGTGCACGACGAGCCAGGCGGCCACCCGGCGGGTCTTCGGCACCAGGAGTCCCCACGGCACGACAAGTTCGATCACGTGGTTCCAGCCGACACCCGCGTCGAGCACCCAGGTGGGCAGGTGATGCAGGTACCAGGAGAGCGGGTTCGGGATCGGCTGCGTCTCGAAGTGGTACCGGAGGCAGGTGAGATCACGCCAGCACGCGTCGCCGCGGATCTTGATCAGGCCCGCGCCGAACATGAGCCGGAAGGTGAGCCAGCGGTAGTACAGGAGCACCAACTGGCTGCGCGTGGCCGCGAGCACCGTGGTCAACATGCCGGCTTCGAGCAGTAGAGTCTCCCACCCGTAGCCGTACCAGCGATCGCCCAACTGGGCGAACGAGAGGTACAGGACCCACAAGAGGGCGAACCCCCCCGCGATCACGCCGGGAGGGATCGGCGAGGTGCCCTCCGGCGGCAGATCGGGGGACCGCGCGACGACGGCGACGAGCAGGACGGCCACGACCAGGCCGGTCCACCCGAGGGCGAGCATCACGCCGTCGGTGGCGAAGCCCGGCAACCAGAGCAGGCTGGGCGCGGCGACGAACCCGTGCACGGGATCGTGCGCCCCGACGACGTCCGTGATCGGCGTGAGGCCGCGCGCTCCGAGCAGCGGGCGGAGCTGGGCGATCAGCGACGCAAACGCCACCGCGTAGATCGCAGCGACCCCGCCCAGGGCGAGACGGACTGCCCTCGGGTTGGCCTCGGACCACATCCGGGGAATGTACCCGAACCGACCTCTCTGAAGATGCCGGGTGAGCAGAACCCTCCCGTTCCGGATACGAGTCCCGGCCCCGGAGGTCTGTTGTCCAACATCGTCGTCGTCGGCGCCCAGTGGGGCGACGAAGGCAAGGGTAAAGTCGTCGACCTGCTCGCCGAGCAGAGCAAGTGGGTCGTCCGCTACCAGGGCGGCAACAACGCCGGGCACACGCTGGTGGTGGATGGCCGCAAGGTCGTCCTGCATCTCGTGCCCAGCGGCATCCTCCAGCCCGCCTGCACCTGCGTGATCGGGAACGGCGTGGTGGTCAACCCTGCCGTGCTCCTCGAAGAGCTCGACGAACTGGCCGCGCTCGGGCACTCCGTCACCCCGGACAGGCTGGTGCTCTCCTCCGAGGCGCACCTGATCCTGCCGTGGCACCTGGCGCTCGATCGGGCGCGGGAGTCCGCGTTGGGCGACAAGCGCATCGGCACCACCGGCAAGGGCATCGGGCCCGCCTACGAGGACAAGGTGGGCCGGCGAGGCCTGCGCGTGGCCGATCTGTTCGACCGGGATGCGCTCGCGAGCCGGATCCGCGAGGTCCTGCCCGAGAACAACCGCAGGCTCACCGAGTGGTACGGCGAACCGCCGATCGTGTTGGAGGATGTGGTCGACTCGCTCGGCCCTGTCGCCGACCGCCTCCGGCCCTACGCCCGCCCGGCCACCCGCCTGCTCTACGAAGCATGCAAGCGCGGCGAGCCCGTCCTCTTCGAGGGCGCGCAGGGCACGTTCCTGGACGTCGACCACGGCACCTACCCGTTCGTCACGAGCTCCAACACCGTCGCCGGGTCGGCCTGTGCGGGCGCAGGCGTGGGCCCGACCGCGATCACCGACGTGATCGGCATCGCCAAGGCCTACTGCACCCGGGTGGGCTCGGGCCCGTTCCCCACGGAGCTCGACAACGAGCTCGGCGAGAAGATCCGGACGATCGGACAGGAGTTCGGCGCGACGACCGGACGCCCCCGACGCTGCGGCTGGTTCGACGTGCCGCTGCTGCGCCACGCCGTGATGGTGAACGGGATGACCGAGCTTGCGCTCACGAAGCTCGACATCCTCTCCGGCCTCGGTCCGATCCAGGTCGGCATGGCCTACCGGCTCGGTGGCCGCGTGATCGAGGACGTCCCCGCCGGTGCGGCGGCGCTCGAGCGCGTGGAGATCGACTACGAGGTGTTCCCCGGATGGGACGCCGATCTTTCGCGCGTACGCGCCTGGGGTGAGCTCCCCGCTGCCTGCAGGAACTACGTCGCAGCGCTCGAGCACCACGTCGGCGTGCCGATCCGGCTGCTCGGGGTCGGCCCCGGGCGCGAGTCGGTGATCCGCAGGGAGCCGGGCAGCACGTGATCCCGGGGCCTCGAGGCCCGTTCGTCAGGCGAGCGTGCCCCGCAGCGTGTTCGCGTACGCGGCCCCGACCACGACGTTCACCCAGGACCCACGCGCTACGCCGTCCAGGGCCGGGAAGTTCACCGTCTTGAACGACGAGGTGCGGCCGCACATCACGCCCTCGTCGTGGGCGGACGGCCCGTCCACGAGCACCCGCAGCGTCTCCCCCACGAGCTTCTTGTGCTCTTCGACCTGGATTTTTCGCTGAATGGCCTGGAACCGCTGCAGGCGCTCGCTCGCGACCCCGTGCGGCACCACCTCCTCCAGGAGCCGGAGCGCCGGAGTGCCCGGGCGCGGCGAGAAGATGAAGCTGAACGAACCCTGGAAACGCACGGTCTCGAGCAGGGTGAGCGTCTCGTCGAAGTCGGCGTCGGTCTCGCCCGGGAAGCCCGAGATCACGTCGGTGGTGAGCACCAGGGAGGGGCGGGCGGCGCGCAGGCGGGACACGACGTCGAGGTAGACCTCGCGGGTGTAGAACCGCTTCATGCGGCGCAACACGCGGTTCGAGCCGGACTGCACCGGGAGATGCAGGTGGTCGGCCAGTTTCGGCAGGTCGCGGTAGCAGGCCACCAGATCGTCACCCACGTCGCGCGGGTGCGAGGTCGTGTAGCGCAGGATCTCCAGCCCAGGCACCTCGTGGACGCTCCGCAGCAGCTCGGCGAACGTCGGCTGGGGGTTGCCCGCAGAGGTTGCCTTGAGCCCGTAGGAGTTCACGTTCTGCCCGATGAGGGTCACCTCGGTCACCCCACGATCCACGAGCGCCCGCACCTCGTCCACGACCTCGCCCGCGGGACGACTCACCTCGATGCCGCGGGTGCTCGGCACGATGCAGAAGGTGCACTTGTTGTCGCACCCCTTCTGGATCGTGACGAAGCCGGCCACTCCATCGGACCGCGGATCCACGTCTGTGGGGAAGGGGTAGGTGTCCTCGCCGAAGAAGTCCACGTCGAGCACCCGCCGCACCTTCGACTCGGCGACCATCTCGCGCACGCGGTGCACCGCATCCGGGCCGAACACAAGGTCCACCTTCGGATATTTCGCATACAGCTCCTTGCCCGCCATCTGCGCGACGCACCCCGCGATCGCGACCGTCACCGGGCGCACCTTTTTCTGCGGCAGCACGGTCCCGAGGAAGCTGTGCAGCTTCTGCTCCGGCTTTTCCCGGATGGAGCAGGTGTTCACGATCACCAGGTCTGCGTCTTCGGGCTCCTCGGCCGGCGTGAACCCGTCGGCTGCAAGCTGCGCGCGCATCTTGCCGCTGTCGTAGTCGTTCATCTGGCAGCCGAAGGTCTTGATGTAGACGGTGGGCACGGTCGATCCTGTTCGGACGTGGCGCTAACACCGAGGGAACGCCGCCGTCCCCCGCGCCGGGCGAGGAGCCGCCTGCCCGAAGGGATCGCCGGCGGGCCCCCCGCGCCCCGCGAAGCAGGCTCCGGGCTTGCCAGCGACCCCGATCCGGTGGTATCCCTTACGGATCTGCAAGGTGCCCATGTTCACTGCGACCCTCCTCCTCTCCCTCCTGGCCTGCGACGGCGGGGGCGCGACGTTCAAGGGAACGTCGATGATCGAGTACTTTCCGTTCGATGGCAGCCGCGACGCCACGTACGTCAATGCAGACACCGCGGGCGTGCCCTGGCACCTGCTGGTGCACAAGGTCGAGCCCACCGAGAACGTGGACGGGCGTGAGATCGCGACCTTCGAGTACGCGATGGAGGACGGCACCCTGCTGTACGCCGTCAAGTGGTCCACCCAGTCGCAGTCGCCCATCCAGATCGAGGCCTGGGCCGACGGCACCGCGGACTTCACCGTCTTCGACCCCCCGATCAACGTGTCCGACGCGTACATGCACTCGGACACCAGCGTGACGACGGAGACCGGCGGCACCACGTACACCAGCACGTTCTTCGGCCCCGAGGATTGCCCGGTGCTCTGGGGCGGGCTCGACTGGACCGGTTGTGCGCACATCCGCATCGACGACGGCGATGGCGACGACAACGTCGGGCCGAAGTTCGCCGGCGACTACTGGTTCGTCACCCGCTACGGGGCCGCGTGGATGACCACCACCGGGTACGAGCAGTGGACGCTCTCCGACTACAACTGGGACACGGGCGGCTGACCCGGTGTCGCTGATCCCGCTCGCCGTGCTCCTCGGCTGCGGCTCCGTCGCCTACCGCCCCGTCGATCTCGAGATCGACGTGATCGGCGCTGTGCCGGCGGAGGCCGAGACCATCCACATGTGCGTCGAGGGCAGCGGTGAGCTCTCGGAGGGCGCAGGCAACGGCCGCGTCCTGTTCGCCGGCCTGCACACCGATCACACTGCGACGATCACGCTCGCCTTCATCACCGACACCGGCGAGGTGATCGGCGGTGCCGGACCCATCGACCTGGACGAGGCCACCCCCTGGGCCGAGGTCGAGCAGGACGACAGGGCGGACGACTGCGTCGCAGAGGGCACGACCACGACCGCGGACGAGGCAAGCTGGGTGCTGGGCACGCGGTTCACGGGGGAGACGTGGTGATCCCCCTCCTCCTCGCCTGCGCCATCGACCCCGTGCTCGACACCGGCCTCGGGTTCCACGTCGTCGGCTCCTCCCCCGAAGACGGCGAGCAGGACGTGATCGAGGCGGCCATCCCCGAGGTGCGCTTCTCCGAGGCGGCCAGCGAGGAGAACTGCGGCTCGGGCCAGGTGCGACTCGACGCCATCGATGAAAACGACGCCGTGTTGTTCACGGTGGAGACCACCTCGACGTTCAGCTCGGTGGACGAGAAGATCCAATTAGAGCACGACATTCCGCTGCATCACGGCTACGATTACGCGCTCACCGTGCGTGGCGCGACCTCGGAGACCGATCTGGGATGCACATCCCTCTCCGGCGAGGTAGTCGCCCCGTTCTTCGCCCGGTTCCGGGTTCCCTGACTCGCACCCCGAGATCTGACCATGAAGTCCACCCTGCTCCTCGCTCTCACCCTGCCCGTCGCGCTCTTCGGCTGCTCCAGCAAGTACACCCAGGAGACGGGCGACACCGACACCGGCTACGTCTACCACGACACCGGCGACACGGGCGACTCCACGGTCGACACCCAGGACTCCGTCGAGACCGGGGACTCCACCGTCGAGACCGGGGACTCGAACATCGAGACGGCCGACACCGGCGAGACAGGCGACACCGCGGTGGAGCCCACCCTGCTCGCGCTCGACGTGTACCCGGCGGCGATCGTCGTCGACGTGGGCGCCACCTGGACCGAGCGCGCCGTCGCGACCCAGAGCGACGGATCCCGCGGTGATGCGACGGGAGTGAGCTGGATCTCCGACGACGACACCATCGCCACCGTCGACGCGAGCGGCGCGGTCATCGGCGTCGCAGTCGGAACGACCACGCTGCATGCGAGCCTCGGCGGGCTCGACACGCTCGTGAACGTCGAGGTGCGCGACGACGACATCATGAGCGTGTACGTCTTCGACGCCTCGACGGGCCTGCCGATCGATCAGGCCAAGGTCAAGACCGATCTCGGCACCGTGCGGTCGGACAGCACCGGACTCGCCTCCGCGCTGGTGACCGACGGCGCCCCCGCCACCGTGACCGTGTACACCGACAGCTCCATGTCGATCGTCACGTACGCGAACGTGACTGCACGCAACGTCACGGTGTACCTCGACCCGCTCGACTCTGGCGGCGCAGACGCCACGCTGCACGGGAACGTGGACTTCACCGGCGTCGCAGACGCCGCCTGGGACGAGGTCACCGTCGGCCTCGTCGCGCCGAGCATGGCCTACCCGCTGGCGCTGCTCAACACCGACGACCTGTTCGCCGCCGACCGCGACGTGACCGTGTTCGGCGTGACCGTCGGCCTCCCCTCGAACCTGATCGTCGAGGGCAGCGCGGACGACTACTACGCGAACACCTGGCCGGGCGCGGCGGGCTGCTGGGGGTTCTCAGGGCCGCTGAAGTTCTCGGACGTCTCCGCCAGCACCGGCAGCGCAGCGGATGCGCTGAACCTCCTGGTCACCCACATGCCCACGATGACCTGGGGGGAGAGCACGGGCGCCTCCGCGGTCTCCGACACCCAGACCGAGCTCGACCTCGCTCCGGCAATCCCCTTCTCCAGCTTCACCTCCGTTGGACTCCCCGCATTGAGCCTCGGGTTTCGCGGCGACGAGTCGATGCTGGTGTTCGCCGCTGACGAGAACGCGGACGACGGCTGGATGGTCACCGGCATCACCTCCGGCACCACCACCGCGATGATCTCCACGGTCCCGACCGGATCCGTGGTCGACTCGGTGGGCAGCGGCGTGATGGCCTATGCCGAGGTCGGGGGCGTCGGCTCGGGCGGCGCCACCTCGGCGAGCTTCGGCGGCGTCGCATCGGACGGCTCGGTCACCCTGCCGGAGCTCCAGGACGTCGCGTCGATCGACCTCTGGGACCCCTCCACCAGCAGCTTCGGAGCCACCACCGACACCGATGCCGCGATCGTCCGCGTGCGGTTCGCCGACACGCATCACAACATCCACGACCTGTACCTGCCGAGCGGCGCCTGGTCGGGGACCCTCCCCAACGGCTTCACCGAGTTCGGGAAGGCAGAGGCCACGGTCGAGGTCACCGCAGTCCAGACCGAGGACGGCGCCTATGACGACTGGCTGATGGCCGGCGCCGTGGACTTCGGCGAGATGCGGGTGCAGACGACCGCCCGCACCCTCCAGGAGTAGCCGCCGGGCGCTCGGGCGGCGCTCAGCGCGCCCGGACGGCGCGACGGCGCAGCCGTCCGAGCGCGAGCGCCACGGCCGCCAGAAGCCCGCCTCCTGCGCGTCCCGAGGAGCACCCACAGTCTCCGACCTCGGTGCGGTCCACCCGGGCGTCGGGCGCACCGGGCGTGGAGTCCTGCACGGTGGAGTCCTCGGCCGCAGTGTCTCCAGAGGCCGTGTCCGCCGGCTGCTCGTCGACCTGGCCGTCGCAGTCAGGCCTCTCCCTCGTCAGACGTGCCATCGCCGCACCGGGGCCGACCCGGGTGCAGGTCGATCACGAGCACCCAGAGGTCGGTCGAGGGAGACCCGGTCCGGTACTTTCGGAGCAGGACACCGTCCTCGAGCGGGGTCTCGGACTTGAGCGTGAGCGAGGTGGCCAGTGTCCCCCGCGGCACCCGCGGCTTCCATCGGTCCCGGGGATCGCGGCCCGGGTCGGGTGCGCCGTGCCCCGTCTCTTTGGAACGAGAGTTGCAGGTGTTTGCAGCAGTAGCAGAACTTCATCAGGTTGATTGCGTAAGGGTGTACAGCCATGCCAACTCCAGGTTCCTCTTGTGCCACTCCATTCGACGCCAGGCTGGAGCTCCCCGCCGAGGGTGACCTGATCCTCATCTGGAGCAGCCGCGAGGGCTACGAGCGGCCGTCGGCGAACGCCCGATTCGGGGCGCGCAGCTCCAGCGGCAGATCCGAAGTCGAGATCGATGTGTTCGGCGATCTGTTCGACGTCCCGCTCGAGGGGCTCGCCGAAGAGCTGGCCCGCGCTCAGCTGACGCGCGCAGCCGTGCGGGCAGCCAGTCGGAGCTCCTCGACCCGGATCACACCCAACGCTCCCCCCGAGGTCGCTGGCGCGGCCTCGGACGCGGCGAGGGCTGATCCGGGTGCCTTTGGCACACTGTAGTGTGATGGTGCACACCGGCACGAGCGCCCTGCCGGTGCGCAGGAGCGCCTTGTTCGACCGAGGTGGAAACACCGCATCAGCGCGGGATGGACGGCCGATCCAGGTGGAGCTTGGCGCCTCGGGCATGGCCTGGCGAGGCCGCGAGATGCTCTGCGTCGTGGCTCGCGACGTCACGGAACGAGAGCTGGCCGGGGCGCGTGACCGTCATCACGCCTACCACGACGCGCTGACCGGCCTCCCGAACCGGCTGCTCTTCCAGGACCGCCTGAGTCAGGCGCTCCGCCAGACGGCCCGATGCGGGGGCTGTGCCGGGGTGGTGTTCGTGGACCTGGACCACTTCAAGCTGGTGAACGACACCTTCGGGCACGACGTCGCCGACCTCCTGCTCGTGGACGTGGCGAGACGCATCCAGGGCGCACTCCGGGAGACCGACTCGGTCGCGCGGCAGGGCGGCGACGAATTCCTCGTGCTCCTCCCGGGGCTCTCGGACGCCGGGCAGGCACGGACCTTGTGCGAGGTGCTGCTCGGGGCCCTGCGGGAGCCGTTCCGGCTCGACGGGCGCGAGGTGCGCGTGACTGCGAGCGTGGGGGTGGCGGTCTACCCGGGCGACGGCGCGGATGCGACCACCCTGGTCAAGCACGCCGACCTCGCGATGTACCAATCCAAACACGCCGGCCGCGACGCAATCCGGGCATTCGATCGCTCGATGCACGACGAGGTCGTCCGCATCGCGGACATCCGCTCGCGGCTCACGCATGCGCTCGAACGAGGGGAGCTCTCGCTGCACTACCAGCCACAGGTCCGGATCGCGAGCGGCCGTCTCGTGGGGCTGGAGGCGCTCCTGCGCTGGGACCCGCCCGAAGGGAGCGTGCCCCCCTCGCGCTTCGTGCCTGTGGCCGAGGAGAGCGGCTTGATCGTCGCCATCGGTGAGTTCGTGCTGCGGGCCGCCTGTGGACAGGCGATGGAGTGGCACGGCCGCTCCCTCCCGGAGGCCCGGGTCGCCGTCAATCTCTCCGCTCGACAGTTCCAGGACGGCAACCTGCCGGCGCTCGTCCGCCGGGTCCTCGACGACACGCACCTCCCCCCTCACCTCCTGGAGCTGGAGGTCACGGAGAGCATCGCGATGCGCGACCCTGAGCAGGCGCGCACCATGCTCGCAGCACTCAAGGACATGGGGGTGACCCTGGCGCTCGACGACTTCGGCACGGGGTACTCCTCACTGGCCTACCTGCGCCTGTTCCCCTTCGATCGCCTCAAGATCGACCGGTCGTTCCTCCCGCTCGACCGCTGCGATCGCTCCGACGTCGCCATCGTAGACGCGATCGTCACGCTGTCCCACGCGCTCGGGCTCGAGGTGGTGGCCGAGGGTGTCGAGATCGCCGAACAGCTCGCCCTGCTCACGGCCGACAACTGCGATCTGGTGCAGGGCTTCGGGGTGTGCCCGCCCCTGGCCGCGGAGGCGGCCGGGAGCGTGCTCGCCCAGCGCGGCTCCCTGCTCGCGGCCCTGGGCAAGCGGCCGACGGTCATCGACATCTCGGCGCATGACCTGGCCATCGCGGTCGCCTAGCCCCCGGGCAAGGAACGTCGGACGACGGCGCGCCGGCTTGACCCGGGCGCCCCCGCAGCGCACAATCCGCCTATGCGTTGCACCGTTTTCCTCACCGTCCTGCTCTCCACGCTCGTCGGATGCGACACCGTGAAGGTCCGGCTCGGGGACGGCGGTGGGTCACCGGTCCACGACGGCGACGCGGACACCGACGCCGATGCAGACTCCGATGCAGACTCCGATGCAGACACCGATTCGGACACCGACACCGATTCGGACACCGACGCCGATTCGGACACCGATGCAGACTCGGACACCGACACGGGCAGCCCCCCCAGCGGCTGCGTGACCTTCGGGGTGACCCTGGGCGCCGGCCTCACGATGGCGACCAGCGGCGTGATCGACAGCTACGACAGCAGCCTGGGAGCGTACTCCAATGGAAGCGCCGGCTCCGCGGCCACGGTCGGCCTCGGCGCCACAGCCGCCTGTGCGGCCGATCTGAACAGCGCCATCCTGCATGGGGACCTCTGGACCGCTGGCGACCCCACCACCGTGCTGTGCCTGAGCTGGTCAGGGCAGGTGACCGGTACGACAGGCACGCTCACCCGTCCGTTGGCGATGCCTGCGGTCGCCCTGCCTGGCGGCCTGCCAGCAAGCTCCGGGGACCTCGTCGTGGAGTGGAGCGACCACAAGACCGTGTCGTCGGATCTGACGGTCGACATGCTCTCGCTCGCCACCTCGGGGCGGTTGGACGTGAACGCAGATGTGGTCATCCACGTGCTCGGAGACGCGACGATCAACAGCGGGACGATCGACGTGGCACCCGGCGACCACCTCGATCTCTACGTCGATGGCGCCCTCACCGTGGACTGGAGCGGCGTGGTCCACGGGGACGATCCCGCGGCGGTGCGCATCTGGATGACGGGCGCCGGCCCCCTGCAGGTGGCGACGAGCGGCCAGCTCACCGCCACCGTGGTCGCTCCCGACGCCGCGGTGAGCATCAACTCCGGCTACATCGCCGGGAGCGTCGCAGCGCAGAGGCTCGACGTGACCTGGAGCGGCGGAATGCACGTGGACGACCGGCTGGTGTGCCCGTAGGGCGCTCCGGTCAGCGCGGCCCCGCCTCCGGCTCCTCGCGCGGCGCGACGACCGCCCCCATGCGGATCGCGTCGTAGCCAAAGCGCGCGCGCACCGCGTCGATCGCGCTGCCAGCGCGCGGACGAGCCGGAGGAAACAGGGCAAGCTGCGTGCCCGCAGGCACGAGGTTGGAGAGCTGGACTCCAAGCAGTCGCACCCGACGCCGCCTCGACCAACTGCCCAGCAGGAGCTGCCTCGCCACCCTCCAGACCTCGTCCTCCCCGTTGGTCGGCGGGCCGGTCCGTCCCCGCGTGATCGTGCTGAAATCGGAGTAGCGAAGCTTCAAGGTGATGGTTCTCGCCTCGCCGCTGCGGCGGCGCAGGCGCCAGGTCACCCGCTCCACGAGCGACCTCAAGGCGTCGAGCACGGTCGTCTCGTCCCCCAGCGCGGCAAAAAAAGTACGCTCGTTGGAGAGGCTGCCGTCGGTGGTCTCGTCGTGCTCTTGAAAAGCCGGCCGGTCGTGCTCGGGAAGCGGGCCGGACGGACGGAGCGCCTCGCGCAGGCGGGAGGCCATGCCCGCGACGCGGCTCGGGCCATCGGGGACCGCCGAGAGTTGGCCCAGCGTCGCTATTCCCGCGCGTTGCAGCTCGGCCTCCGCGACCGGTCCGATGCCGGGGAGCTTGCGAACCGGCAGGCCCTCGACGAAGCGCCACTCCTCCCCCGCGCGGACCATCAACACCCCTGCGGGCTTGGCCCGCCCGCTCGCCATCTTGGCGATGGCGCGGGAGATCCCCAGCCCGACGCTCGACGGCAGACCGGTCTCCACCTGGATGGCGTCGCGCATCTCGCGCACGGTCCGCTCGATCGTGGCGTCTCCGTCCACGTCCCCGGCCGTGGCGTACAGACCGTCGCAGCCGTGGAAGTCCAGGTAGAATTCGTCGATGCTCGCGGTCCGCACCACCGGGCACCAGCGCTCGACGATGGCCTTCACGCGGGCCGCATGCCCCCCGTAGGTGTCGCGGCGGGTGGGCACGAAGATCGCGTCGGGAGCGAGCCGCACAGCGTCGACGAGGCTCATTCCCGAGTGGACGCCCAGCGGGCGCACCTCGTAGCTGCACGACGTGACCACGCCGCGATCCCCCTTGCGGCCACCCACGATCACCGGGCGTCCCACGAGCGACGGATCGAGCAGCCGCTCCACCGACACGAAGAACGTGTCGAGGTCCAGGCAGCCGAGTCGCGGCGCAAGGGGCATTGAACAAGTGTATAGTAATTTCGCCGAGCGGCAAGGACCGCGCACCCGGGATTTCAATCAACCCCTGTCGCCCCCCCGGGAGTGAATAGATTCCGCCGATGCCACCGACCGACGCCACCGATCCCCTCGCCGCCGTGCAAACCGCCTTCGCCTCGCTCTCCGTACGGGAGGAGACGAGGGTGCAGGCCCTCACCCACCTGCGCCGCTGGTTCACAGAGTCGAGCTTTGCGCCCTACCAGCCGATGATCCGCGCGCTCATCGCGGGCAAGCGCTGGGATCTGCTGCTGGACAGCTTCTACCAGGTGCTTCCGTTCGGCACCGGCGGGCGCCGCGGCCCGGTCGGGATCGGCCCCAACCGCTACAACCCGTGGACCCTCGGCGCGAGCGTCCAGGGGCACGCGACCTGGCTCCGCGGCCGCGTCCAGGCCGCCGACCCGGCCCGCGACTTTGGGGCCCGCCCCCTCCACATCGTCGTCGCCTACGACGTGCGTCGCTACCTGGACGCCGGCGGGACCTACGCCGGCATCGACGCATCAAACGCCTGCATGGGGCTCTCCAGCCGCGATTTTGCCGAGCTCGCCTGCGGCGTGTACGCGGCCAACGGCGTGCACACCACGATCCTCCCCCGGGAGAGCACCACGTTCGTGAGCACCCCGGAGCTCTCGTTCGCGATCCGGTTTCTCGGGGCGGACGGGGGGCTCAACATCTCGGCGTCCCACAACCCGCCCGACGACAACGGTGGCAAGTTCTACAACGCGCTCGGCGGCCAGGAGGTGCCCCCCAACGACGAGACGATGGCCAACGAGGTGGACCGCGTCGGAGAGGTGTCGATGACGCCCTTCGAAGCCGCCGGATCGTTCGTGCACGCCTACACGCCCGACATCCACGACGCGTACATCGCCGTGAACCAGGGCCCCAGCTACTCCCGCGCTCCGGCCACCGATCGAGCGGCCCTGCACGTGGTGTTCACGGCGCTCCACGGCACCGGCGACACCACGGTCGTCGAGGTCCTGCGTGCCGCCGGATACCGCGTGACGCTCGAGCCCACGCAGGCGAGCCACGACGGCGCCTTCCCCAATGTTCCGTTCCGCGCTCCGAACCCCGAGGTTCGCCCGAGCATGGCGGTGGCTGTCAAGCTCGCCGAGGAGCTGGGTGCCGACCTCGTGATGGCCTGCGATCCCGATGCGGACCGGATCGGGCTCTGGGCGCGCGAGACGATCGGCGGGGGGTTCCGGTTCTTCAGCGGAAACGAGATCGGGGTGCTCTGCGCCGAGCACATCGGGCGCAACCAGTCCGGTGGCGCCGAACGCATCGTGATGAAGACCGAGGTGACCACCGATCTCGTGCGCCGGGTCGCCGAGAACTGGGGGTACCGCAGCGTGAACCACCTGATGGTGGGCTTCAAGTACATCGGCGACGGCATCCACCAGCTCGAAGCCAGCGGGCGGTTTGCCGGACTCCAGGGGAAGTTGGAGGACTTTGCGCTCGGCGTCGAGGAATCCCACGGCGTGCTGGTCACCACGGCGATGCGCGACAAGGACGCGGCGGGGGCCGCACGCCTGCTCGCGGAGATGGCGGTCGACGAGGCCGCAGGCCGCTTCTCCGACGGCGTCCCGAGGACGCTGTACGGGGCGCTGCGGGCGATCTGGGAGCGCCATGGCTATGTGCAGAACGAGCTCGTCTCCACGGTGATGCGCGGGGCCGCCGGCAAGGCCACCATCGATCGGATCCAGGCCAGCATCCGCGCCAACCCCCCGACCACGATCGGCGGCCTTGAGGTCACCTCCTTCGCCGACCGCGCGGACCCCGCAGGCCCGCTCGGCGTCATCAAGAGTGGGACGGACGCCGCGAGCCGCGACGTCCTGGTGTTCCAGTTCGGAGAACGGGCCCGGATCCTCCTGCGCCCCTCCGGAACCGAGCCCAAGAACAAGATCTACGTCGAGTTCTGCGGCGAGCCCGGTGAACCCGTGGACGACGCGATCCCCCGGGTGACGGCCGCCGCGAAGGCGCTCGCACGCGCGTTCACCCAGGTCATGCTCGCACGCGTGGACATCCAGCTCCCCGACTGGGCGCTGCTCGTCTCGGATCTCGTCGCCATCGAGCAGAAGCGGGACTTTGCGGAGACGTTCGTACCGGGCCTGGTCCTCCTGCTCAACGACCCGGGCCTGCAGACGTGGATCGACCAGAACCTGCGCGCCTATGGGAAGGACGGCCGCGGCCTCGTGCGCGAGGCCCTCGCCGCCTGGGCGAACGGCCAGGGCGACATCGGTGTACGCGCGCTCCGGGCGCTCGGGTAGATCGTTGCCACAGGCGGTGTGCATCCAGTGCGGCGGCGAAAAGGAGCTCGCCCTGGGCCGGTGCGCGAGTTGTGGCCTCGTGCCGACAGGTCCCCAGCGGGCGCTGAGCGTGATCGCGTCCACGCGCATGCTCGCGGAGCCCGACCTCCAGGAGGTCCAGCGGCGGATCGCTGCTGGCGAGCCGTTCCGCCCGGGACGGGCGCGGGTGGAGGAGGCCGGACGTGTGCTGGCCGGCGCGGCGCGCGTCGAGCCGTTCAACTTCGACAGGAACCTCGCTCTGCTGCTCGTCGCAGGGAACGTGCTGCTCACGCCTGCCCTGGGCTTCGCGGTGTGGTTCGGGCTCCGCCACCGCCCGGGGTTGGGCGCACGCCAGGCGTTGTGGCTCACCATCCCCGTGAGCCTCGCGCTGTTCGGAGCCCGGCTCGCCGTCGGGTTCTGGCAGTAGTTCGGTCCCTAAACCGGCCGTAGGCCGTAGGCCGTGTCCAGGAAGACGACGCAGACGTTGCACCACGCGTGAAACAGCGCGCCCGCCAGCGGGCTCCCCGTCCGCTCCCGCAGCAGGGCGAACGCCAGGCCCGGGAAGAAGGTGGCGAAATGCCACCACTGGAACGTCACGAGCGAGTGTCCGAACGCAAAGTAGAGACAGGCGAGCGGGATCGCGTAGCCGAAGGGGGTCCCGAACAGCATGAACTTTCGGGGAAACACCTCGTTCAGCCGCGTCTGGAAGTACCCCCGGTAGAAGAACTCCTCAGGGAGCGCGACGAAGAACAGGTGGTAGGGGGCCAGCAACCATGCGTCATGGGGGATGCGCCAGTGCGGGTGGAAATGGAACAGCCGGGTCTGGTAGAGGTGGTAGCCCACGACCCACGGCACGACGATGACGGCCACCAGCTTGCCGACGATCACCGCCGCCTCCGTCCACGCCGCCCGATCGTTGAAGTCCGGGATCGCCAGCCGGTACGCGTAGCTGTCCACGCCGCGGAGTCGGCACAGCCCGACCGGGGCGTAGATGAACAGGAAGGGGACCAGCGCGAGCGTCCAATCCGGCAGGCCCATCGCCTGCACGACGACCACCCCCCGGATCGCCAGGAGCGTGACCAGCCAGAGCGCCGTGAGCTCGATGAACACGCGCTTCCGGGCGCCAGGCGCAACCACCTCGGTCCGATCACCCAGCCCGGGGGCCCGGACAGGGAGCGCCTCTGGATCCGCCGCGACCGCTGTCGGCTCGCTCAACGAATGACCGCCCGCAGGCGGGCGTCGAGCCGCGGATCCTGCAACGGGTCCCAGGCGCGGTCGTGGAGGTTCACGAAATGCTCCACCACGGCGCTCTCGACCCCCTGCGCGCGCATCAGCATCGCCTGCACCGGAGCCCGGCTCTGCTCCACCAGATCACGCCAGACAACCTCCCGGTCCGGCCGCGCGAGCGTGCTGTCCCACAACGCGGCCAAAGCGTCGATCGAGGCGACCGAGCCTGCCGGGGCGACGCTGCGGAGGTACGCGAACATCGGCAGGTGCATGCCCTTCTTAGCGTCCTTCAAAAGCTGGGCGCACAACACCCCGTGCGCGCCCTCCCACGCCTCCAGGACCAGGCTGTCACGCAACAGCCTCGGCAGGATGGTGAACTCCTCGATCGTGGCGTTTCCCCCGACCACCTCCATCGCGTCGCGCACGCCCGCCGGACAGGTGAGCGCAGTCCAGATCTTGTTCAGGTTCACGAGCATGCGCCATGCGGTCGCGAGCGCCACGTCCGGGCCCACCGCCAGCTCGTCTCCGATCTTCGCCAGGTCGAAGGTGAGTGATCGCGCGGCGTGGGCCTCGCAGCGAAGCTTCGCCAACGAGCGTGCGACCCCCGGGAACTCCACGATCGGACGACCGAACGCCACCCGCGTCCGGGCCCAGCCGTCCGCCTCGCGCCACGCCCGCTGCAGGATCCCCGCAGCGCAGACGGCGTTGTAGTGCCGGGACGTGTTCAGCACGATCTCGACCGTGCGTGCGAAGTCCGCCACCGGCCAACCCAGCGCCCCCTCCAGGTCGATCTCGGCCGACGCCATCGACCGCGTGCCCAACTTCCACTTGAGCCGTCTCACAGCGTACCGGTTCGGTTCACTCGACGGGTCGCGCGGATCGAGGCCCGGCAGGGCCCGTGGCACGACGAACGCCTGGAGTCCGGCGGTCCCACCGGTCGCCCCGGACGGGCGCGCCGTGACCAGGAACAGGTTCGCGTCGATCACGGAGCAGAACCACTTCTCCCCCGTGAGCGCCCACCAGCCCGCAGCGCCGGCTTCGCCCTCCGCAGGTCGCGCCACGACGGCGTTCGCGCCCACGTCGGATCCCCCCTGGATCTCGGTCAGGAACTGGCTCGCAAAGAGCATCTTGCCAAAGTCCGCGTCGAGCAGGCGGTCCAGCCAGCCCGCCGGCAGGTCCGACGCCTGCTGGCAGACCTTGATCATCCCGGCGGTGCACGCCATCGGGCAGCACCACCCCCCCTCTCCGTTCTGCGAGAGCAGGTAAAGCAGCCCGAACGTCTCCCGCTCATGGCCGGGTTGCCGGTAGCGTCCGAGCAGGTCGGCGCCCCAGATCGCCTCCCCGATGCGCATGTGGTCGGGGTGATGCACGATGGCCTCGGTGCGGTGGCCGTCCGGGTCGAACCGCTCGAGCCGAGGCAGGTGCTCGTCGCGATTGGTGTTCTTCGTCCAGGCGTTGACCTCGGTCGCACAGCGGGCGGCGAAGGGCCGAAGCTCCGGAAAATCCGGGACGAGCGAAACGAAATGCGGGTCGTCGGCGAGCCAGTCGCGTGCGACGCGGGCGCGCCAGTCGGCGAAGGCTTCACGGGTGGACGAGGGATCGGGAACTGCAATGGAGGCCATGCGTCGAACGTATTGCGATGCACGGCCATCGCATCGTCCGCCGCATGACCCAGCCCCCGCCCCCCGGGGTGTGGACTACCGGCTGGACGCCAGGATCTGCTGGATCCGATCCTTGCCCCGCAGCTTGAGGCGTTTCACCCGCGCGATCTCCCTCAGCTCGGACTCGCTCGGGTACCGGACGGTGAGCCTGGAGAGCTGACCCTCGTACTTCTGGTGCTGCGAATACAGGTGCCGCAACTCGTCATTCTTGGCGGAGAGATGGTGGATGAGCTCGATCTCGGAAGACTCCATGAACACACTCCAGGGTGCCCGCTGAGTGTAGATACGGCGCGGCTCCCGCGTCAAGCGCGTGACGGTTCTTTACTTCAGCGGGACGGACCGCGGACCGGACGCCGCCGGAGCGCCACCGGCGCTGTGGAGCGCGCTTGACCGGCGCTCGTCGACCGCGCAAGATGGCAGCGCATGATCAACCCGCCGTGAACCGCTCCCCGCGTCGGCTCGCCTTCGGTGCCATCCTGCTCGCTGCTGCAGATGCTGCGATCCTCGGCGTGGCGTGGCTGTTCCACCTGACCGTCTACCCGGGCTGGAAGAAGGGGCCGTTGATCGACCCGGCCTCGCCCTACGCCCCCGAGAACGCGATGGTGCTGTTCGCGGTGGCCGCCTGCGTGACGGCGACGGTCTACGCATTCACGCTCGCCGGGTGGCGCACGACCCGGCGCTGGCAACCCTTCGTCGCGATGTTCGGGAGCCTCCTGGTGGCAGAAGGCGTGATCCGCGCCTACCTCGCGCTGGACATGGTCACCTACTTTCGACCCGACCCCGTTCAGCAGTGGGTGGTGCGTCCAGACCTCGTCGACTTCGACAACCTCACGGGTGGAGGAAAGCTCAATACCAATGCAGATGGCCTCCGCGAGGTGACCGTGCCGCGCGAGAAGCCCGGCGGGCCCGAGAGCGAGTACCGCGTGTTCGTGCTGGGGGACTCCTCCAACTTCGGACACGGTGTAGAAGGAAGCGAGACCTGGGAGTACCAACTCGAGAAGCTCCTCCAGGACAAGACCTCCAAACCCGTCCACATCATCAACGGCGCGTGCCCGGGTTGGACGACGGTGGAGGGCATCACCTGGCTGCAGGACGTGGGGCTCGCGTACCATCCCGACCTCGTGATCGCGGGATTCAACAACGATCCGGGGCCCGAGTACCTGACGGACAAGGCCAGGGTCACCGCACCCGGACCCAGTCGCAGCATCCAGAGGGTGCTTTTCCAGTCCGAGGTCTACCTGCTGGCGCGGGAAGTCACGCTCTCGCTCCTTCGCGAGAACACCCGACAGTTCACCGGACGAGCCGCGGGCACGGACCCGCTCTACGGAAAGCTGCCCGATGACGAGATGAGCGGGCTCACACCTCGCGTGCCGATCGCGGACTTCGTGGCGAACCTGCGCACGCTCCAGGCGATCAGCCCGGATTTTGCGTGGATGAACATGCCGATCAACCGCACGCAGCCCGATCTCGTGGCCCGCTACGTGGATCCCACCTACCGCGAGGCCGCCGCGCGGGCGGCGAAGGACCTCGGGTTCCCGCTGATCGACATCGACGACTGGTGGTCGCGCTCCCGGGAGCAGGACCTGTTCTGCGACGGCCACGTGTTCCACCCCAACCCCACGGGCCACCTCCGGATCGCCCAGATCGTCGCCGACGCGCTGCATGACCGGTGGCCCGGCTACACCGGGCGCATGCCGATCGGGGGTCCGCCCCCGGCGCGCACCGAGGCCACGCTGCGCTTCGGGTATTCGTCCTTCACTCCCGTCCACGCCCACATCGGCGCCGTCCTGAGCGCCATGCCGGAGATCGCCCGACGCGCCGGGCTCGATCTCGAGCTCACGGAGTACACCTCGGGGAAGACGCAGGGGGACGACGTCGCGGCGGGCAAGCTCGACGCGTTCTTCTCGTGCGAGCTGCCGGCGCTCCGGATGTTGGAGTCGCGCCCGGACGTGCGGGTGGTGGCGACCCCGGGAGAGCTCGGCCGCATCGCCGTGGTGGTGCGGGCGAACGGGCCGACGACGTTGGCCGGGCTCACCGGCGCCAGGGTTGGATTGGCGCGAGGCTCGACGCCCGCGATGGATTGGGAGACCTGGGGCAGGGGCCTGAACGCCACAGTTGTGCCGCTCGAGACCGACGCGCTCCTGCCCGCGCTGGAGCGGGGGGAGGTCGAGGCGGTGGTGAGTTGGGACCCGTGGGTGGAGGACTGGCTGCATCGCGGCGGCGTGCGATTGCTGGTGGAGCGCGAGTTCCGTTCGGTGCTGATGCTGAGCGTGCCCTGGGCGACCCGGGAGCCCGACCGTGCGCGCACGTTGATCCAGGTGCTGGACGAGGCGGTGGGCGTCGCTGCGGCCGACAGGGGGCGCTGGGACGCCGCCGTGAGCGCGGTCTCGGGATGGAGCCCGAGCACGGTGGCGTCGGTCGCAGCACAGAACGCGCTCCTCCGGTCGCCAGCCCCCGCTCCGGCCCCCGGGCGCTGGCAACTCGGCGATGTCGACCGCGCGGAGCTCGCCCGGCTCGTCGCTTTCGCCCGCGATGGCCTCACCGTTCGCCAGATCCTCGGGGAGGAGCTGATGGACGGGAGAGCCCCACCGCCGCGTGACCGGCCGGCGGGCCCACCGCACGGACACGGCCCGCACGGGCCTCCCGGGAAAGGGCCGCCGCCCGGGGGAACGCCGCGCGGACCGCCGGACCGGGGTGGTACGCCCCGGGAACCCTCACCACCCAGATAGGACGTATCGCGGCGGGAGCGGGGGCCGGGATAGGTGCGCCTGTGGCCGACACCCCCTCAACGCCCCAACGGATCCAGCTTGCGCTTGTGGTTGTGGCGCTGGTGCTGCTGGTGGTCTGGTACGTGTGGCCCTCGCTCTCGCAGGGGGAGCTCCTCGGCGCCCCCCAGACCGACATCATCCGCGCGGTGTGGGGGCTCGACCACGCCTGGGAGTCCCTCCCCACCCCGCCGTTCTGGACCGGCCGGATGGCGTTTCCCGTCGGCGTCAAGATCGTGCTCCTGCCGCAGTTCTCGATGATCCTCGGCGCCCCGTTGGTGGGGCTGTTCGGGCCGGTGCTCGGCTTCAACATCTGGGTCGTCAGCCTCTGGGCGGCGGCCGGCCTCGGCTCGGCGTTCCTGGCCTGGCGGATCACGGACAGCCCCGCCGCGGCCCTCCTCGCTGGGACGATGATGCTCATCCAGCCGATGCTGTTCCACGCGCTCAGCGACGGCACGCCGGAGTTCGTCGCGTGGTGGGCGGTCCCGACGGCGCTCGGTGCCCTCTACTCGGCAGGCCGCCTGCACGGATCGCACCCCACGGCGCATCGCGGCTGGGCGCTCGCGGCGGGGGGACTGCTCGGCGTGGTCGCGCTCGACAGCCCGTACCACGCGATCTTCTGCGCGCCGTTCGTACCGCTCGTGTTCGAGTGGAGGCGGTGGCAGCGGCAGGGCCCCATGGTCCTGTCCCTGCTGGCCTTCGGCCTCTTGCTGCTCGGGCTGTATTGGGGAATTCCCCTGACGGCGCCGCAGAGCAACGCGCCGGGAAACTCCATCACGCTGGAGGTCTGGAAGCGCTGGGAGACCCGCCGCACCCTCGGCCACTGGGACTACACGCTCGGGACGGGGTTCATCCCCTGGCGGGTGCTCGTCGCCCTGCTCGCCTGCGCCGCGCTGCGCTGGAAGAAGGCGCTTCCCTGGGTGTGCATCGGCGTGCTGGCCCTGGCCTGGGGGCTGGGCACGCATCCGGAGAACACCCCGATGCTGCAGACGTGGCTCGGCCGACCCGGGCTGTGGCTCGGAGAGGGGATCATCTGGTTCAACACCCACTTCCCACCCCCCATCGTGCGTTTTCCGCGGCGCTGGCTGGTTCCGGCAGCGCAGGCGGTGGCGATCGCTGGAGCGATCGGCGTCGCCGCGTTGCCGCGGGAGTGGATGCGCTGGCTGCTCGTGGTCCCGTTCTGCATCGCCGCCGTGCACCACACCGAGACGCTCACCGAGTTCCGCGCCAACCTCCCGCACTTCTCCCCGCCGTCACCGGCTTTCACGCAGTTCGTCGCCGGATCCGGGGAGCGCGGCGCGGTGTTGTTCCTGCCCCGCTTCCGGGGCGCGCGGGAGACCGAGGACCGTAGTCAACTGCCGGTGTTCGCCGACATCTCGCCGAACATCCGGAGCGCCGACGAGCTCTGGTTCCAGGTCCTGTGTCACCGCGCCAGCACCTACTGGCCCGACGGACTGCGCACCGTGGTGCGGCGCAACGCGTTCGCTCCCGACACCGACCGGGTGCTCCACGCCCTGGACGACATCGCGAACCCCCAGACGATCGGGGAGCCGATCCCGGCGCAGGCGACCGACGAGCCGGAGCGCCGCAGGCGCGTGGCCGCGACCCTCGTGGAGCAGGGCCTCGGCTTCGTCGCGATCGACGAGAAGATCTACACGACCATCGGCGTGGACCTGATACGCACCGCGTTCGCAGACGTCACGGTCACCGACCAGCACTTCGACGATGGGACGGGGGTGACGGTGCTGGTGCTCGGGAAGCGATAGGGGCCCACGATGCGTCGTCGACTCCAGGCCCTGGCCTTCGCAATCGCCGTGCTCGCCGCGCTGGAGGCGGTGTTGCGTGCCATGGTGCCCCCGGAGGAGCTGTTGTTCTCCTACGAGCGACCGAACAGCGTGCTCATGCTCGACTCGGACAAGAAGACCTACCTTCCCCGTCCGCTGGCCCAGGACGTGGTCCCCGACGGCCCCAACTATTGGCGCTATCGGATGAACGCCGCTGGGTTGCGAGCGGACAAGGAGTTTCCCAGGGAACGTCCGGCCGGCACGGTCCGGTACCTGGCGCTTGGAGACAGTTGGATCTGGGGGCAGACCACGGACCAATCCCTGACCCTGGAGGCACAGTTGGAGACGATCCTCGCCTCCAGCCTGCACAAGCCCGTGGAGGTGCTGGACGCCGGCGTGCCTGGCGGTGGCGCGTACGACATGCTGGTGCGTTGGCGTGCGTTGCGGGACCGTTGGCAGTTGGACGGACTGGTGTTGGGCGCCCCGAAGAACATCGGCCGGCAGAAGGCCGTTGGGGCTGAACGTGCTGTGTGGCTCGGCGGGGGCGCACCCTATCTCAACCTGTACCTCTACCTTGGCCTGCGCCGCCTGGTGATCCCGTACACCCGCTCGGGCCTGCGCGACTTCGACGACGCGACGTGGGGGACAGCCCTGGACGACACGATGACCCTGGCGAAAGAGGCGCGTGCCGCCGGTCTCGACGTCGTGCTGGGCATGTGGCCGGCCACCCGGGACCAGGCCATCGCCGGGGATCCGGTGGTCCCCTACAGCCGGTTCTCCGACGCGCTCACCCCCCTCGGCGTCCGGGTGACCGGAGCGAGGCTCGCGTCGAGCGCGTGCTGGGGTTTTGAGGACCACACCCACCCCAGCGAGTCGGGGTATCGCGTGCTCGCCGAGATCCTCGCGGAGCGGTTGACGACCGGATCCGACCCCGGCGGGCTCCGTACCCAGCCCCGGTGCGAAGACGTGCCGGGGAGCGGTCCGACGAAGCCGGCACCGCCCCGATCCCGGGCGCAAGCCGAGGCGACGCGCGTTCCATAGGTCGAGCGGATTGCCGGGCCCGCCCACGAAGGTATACGCTGGGCGGGTGTGCTCTCTGCCGGATCGCTCATGCACCCCGCCCCGAACCCCATGAAGCGACGCTCGCTCGTGCGCGCGGGAGTCGGTGTGCTCTGCCTCGTGCTGCTCGGCCTTGCGGTGTGGTGGCGCGCCAACCGCCCGCCAGCCGTCGCGTTCGGGCCGGACGGAGAGCTCCGACCAAACATCCTGGTGATCGACATCGACTCGCTGTCGCCGGAGTACCTCGGCCTCACCCGCGATGGCTCCCCGATCACGCCCAACATCGATGCCCTGACCCACCGCGGCGTGCAGTTCACGAGCGCCATCAGCCACTCGGGCTGGACCCTGCCCGCGCTGGGCAGCATCCTCGGCGGCCGGCTGCCGGTGGCCATCGAGTTGCAGGGCGGGCGCCCCCGGGGCGGCCGCGAGCTGCCCGGCATCCTGGCGCTGTACGGCTACTCCACGGCTGCGTTCTTCGGCGGCACGCTCCCGGGCCCGGGGAGCGAGGCCAACTCGCGCGGATTCGACCTCGTCTCGGTGGAGAAGAAGACGGGGAAGAAGCCTCCGACCGGAGATGTGGTGCACTGGCTCGAGGATCAGGCTCGGGAGCCCTTTTTTGGGTACATCCACGAGATCGACCTGAACCACCCCTGGGCGTTCCTGCAGCCCAAGTACCCCTACGACACCCCGCACACCCAGGCCATCGGATCGGACTACCCGGCGATCTACGAGAGTTTTCAGCACCGGCTGACCGAATCTGCAGCGCGTCAGGCGATGGTCGCGCACTACGAGGGGATCCTGCACCTCTACGACGCCTCCGTGGGAGAGATCCTCGAGACCCTCGACGCCACGGGCGTCGCGGACCGGACCATCGTCGTGCTCACCTCCGATCACGGCCAGGACTTCTTCCACCACACCTACGGTGGACATGGCCTCCTGTACGACAGCACGATCCGCGTACCCCTGGTGATCGTCGACCCCCGCCGGAGCGGCTCCAGCGGGAGGGTGGTCCGCACAGTCGTGCAGGGAGTCGACCTCGCGCCCACGCTGCTGGAGCGCGCGGGCATCCCCGCCGACCAGACCATGGACGGCGAGTCGCTCTCCTCCCTGATGGGTCCCGGCGAAGCGACCTATGTCGAGCGCCCGGTGTTCAGCCTCACGGATGCCTGCCACATGGCGTTGCGCGCCGACGGCCACAAGCTGATCCTGCGTGACGGGCGGCAGCGCCAGGACCGGAACTGGATGCCAGCGGGCGACGCCGACGGGTTGAAGATCCCCCTGCCCGACTTCGTCGCCAACCACGGCCCCGCCGACGTCGCCCTCCCCGACTGCGCCGGCGATGCGACGGGCCTCGCCAACGTGAAGCTCCATGGGGACGCGCCAACGGGCGCGTCGCCCGAAGACACGCTGATCGAGCTCTACGACCTCGTCCACGATCCCGACGAGACCCGCAACATCGCGCTGCAGGATCCCAGCCGCGCCGTCGGAATGCTCCGCGTGCTGCTCGCCACGCGGGCGGGCCAGTCCCAGACGATGGCTGGCGCGCCGCGCGAAGCCCTCGGTCCCGACGAGATCCGCAAGATGCGGGAGCAGGGATACTGGGGATTCGTCTCCCCGGGTCCCGCCATCGCGCCGCCGTGAGCGCCCCGGGTCAGCCCCGCCCGACCATCATGCTACACTTCCCCTCCCGGTGCGGCCTCCTGGCCCCCGCCGGATGGACAAGTCCTCTCAACGAAGGAGACGCCCGATGATCCGCCCCCTGCTGCCATTCCTGTTCCTGTTGCTCCCGCTCGGCTGCACCGAGGAGCCGTGCGCCACAGGCTATGGCAAGACCGAAGATGGCAGCTGCGTGCGGATCGTGTACGGAGACGACACGGCCACCGACGGGGATGCCGACACGGACTCGGACGCCGACACCGACGCCGACTCCGACTCGGATGCCGACACCGACACCGACGCCGATTCCGACTCCGATGCGGACACGGACACCGACGCCGATTCGGACTCCGATGCGGACACCGACGGTGACCCGAACGGCGCGACCCTGATCTCGCTCGGGACCTACTACCTGAGCTCCTCGCAGTCGATGATCAACGTGGCGGCCACCGACCCGCAGGGCGACCTCGGCGGCGGCGAACTGTTCGCCACCTTCGTCGACAACCGAACCGGGGGTGGCCCGCCCGACGTCGACCTTCCGATCGTCGATGGGTTCGATTGCGGGGGGAGCGCCTTCATCTGCGTGACCTGGGGCACCGAGCTCATGTTCGGTCTGGACGGGCTCGACACCAGCTCGACCTACGACGTGAACATGTACGTCCTGGACGCCGCCGGCAACCGGTCGAACACGCTCCACGCCACCGCCAGCTGGTAGCGCCCCCGATCGTACTCGCACCGGGTCCAAATCGTCCGGGCCCCGGATCGAGCGCCAAAAACCCAGCCATACTCTGAATCATGCCCCCCGCCCCCCAGCCCGACATCTACCGGTTTTCGTCCTACCGCACGTTCCTCGCGGCGTGGTTCGCGTGGATCAAGACCGTGTACCCCCGGTACAGCAACCGGGTGTTCGCGCGGCGCGCAGGGATCTCGTCGCCGAGCCTGCTGCTGGCGGTGATCGACGGCCAGCGCAACCTCACGGCCACCACCACCGAGGGGTTCCTGAAGGCGCTGAACCTCGACTTCGAGTCCGGCGAGTACTTCACTGCGCTCGTCGCCGCCGAGCACTCCGACAGTCCCGCCCAGCGCGCGGCGGCCGAGGAGCGGGTCCGGGCCACGGTGCGCTTCCGGGAGGCCGTGCGCCTCGGGAACGAGTCCCTGCAGGTGCTCACCCGCTGGTACATCGCCGCGATCCACGAGTACGGGTCCTGCACCGGCTTCAAGGCGGATCCGGAGTGGCTCGCCCCGCGACTGCGTCCCGCCATCACCCCGGAGCAGGCGGCCCAGGGGCTCGAAGTGCTCCGGGCGCTCGGCATGCTCGAGGAGCGCGAGGGCAGGACCGTCTCGGTGCCGGGCAGCTTCGCGACCCCGCATGAGGTCGCGAGCATGGCAGCGGTGAGCTACCACGTGGCGATGCTGGACAGGGCTCGGGAGGCGCTCCTGCGAATCGCTGCTCCTGAACGACACTTCTCGGCGCTCACAGTCTCGGTCGCGCCCGCGTTGCTCCCCGAGTTGAAGCGGGAGATCGACCTGTTCCAGGAGCGACTCCTCGAGCGCTGCGACGGGGCAGCCGGACAGCGGCAGGTCGTGTACCAGGTGAACCTCAACCTGTTTCCGCTTACGATGCCCTCGGAATGATTCAGGGTCGGCTCCTCGCGCTCTCGGTGTTCGGCGTCATGGGGTGCATCCCGCAGCCCGACCAGGGCATCGCGGTAGGGAACCCGACGGTCCTGGCCCTGCAGCTGGCCAACGGCGACGGCGTCGACTTCACCTCGGCCACGGGGGATGCCTCCACGGTCTGGCTGACCGGCGCGGACACCACCTGTACGCTGGCGACGGACGCCACCCTCAACCTGCTCTCCGACACGTCGATCCAGCCCCCGCCGGGCGAGTGGACCGCATTGACGTTCAAGTTTCCGGGCGGCATCGCTCTCACCGCCGCCGGTGTAGAGCGCACCGTGCCGGTATCGAGCGTGGTGGTCGTAGGTTCGTTCTCCACCAACGGCTCGCTCGTCCTGCGCTTCGGGGCGGCGAACTGGGTCGATGCCGCCACCTGGCAGACCGGTTCGGACTCCGAGATCGCCGTGCTCCTCGAGGCAGGGACAGCCCTGTACAAGGACGACGATGGCGACTCCTGGCTGGACGAAGCCGAGGAGGCCGAGGGCTCGCTGGCCTGCGAGGACTGCGAGGATCCGGACGATGGGGACGACACGGGCAGGGACACGGGCAGCGACCAGATGGGCGAGCACGGCAGCGGGCACGCGGGCGCGCACGACTCCGGTGGCGCGCCTTCGTCGCAGTAGGCCCCCATTCGCGGGTGGGCGCCGGTTATGGCGCGAGAATGAGCACCTGGCGACTCTGTAGCTCCTGCAAGAAGCCCATCGCGCACGGCCAGCTCTACCAGGTGTGCTCGGTCTCGACGTGCAACCGCGCGCGGACCGGCCTCGTCTTCTGCTGCCCGGGCTGCTGGGACGCGCACGTGCCGGTGATGAACCACCGCGACGCGTGGTGCGAGGAGGAGCGGGCGCCGCGCGAGGAGTCCACCCTCGTCACGGTCAAGGCCACGAGCCCGCAGGCGAGCGAGCCGGCCGGCGAGGCCCGGCGCCGGATCGTGCCCTCGGCCCCGCCCGAGCCCGTCACCGACGACATCCTGATCGTCGCCTCGCGACTCAAGCAGTACATCGCGGACAAGGCGGACATGAACACCTCCGCGGACGTGCTCGATGCGCTCTCGGACATCGTGCGGGCGCATGCGGACGCCGCGATTCGCGTTGCACGGGCGGACGGCCGCAAGACGGTCAAGGGGCGCGACTTCCAGCGGTAGCTAACGAGGCGCCTCCAGCGCCAGCATCGCCTCCATCGGCCACCGCACCGCGGCATCCCCCGTCGCCCACTGGGCCATGACGATCTGCGCGCCGGCCCTGGCGATGACGAGGCCCTCTTCGTCGGGGGCGGAGATCGTCAGCCCGGCGGGGGTCACGAGCACGTCGATCAACCCGTCGGGGCTCTGCACCTCGTCGATTGCTCCCGCGGGGAGCCTGTCCACGAGCCTGTCCGGGCCCGTCACCGACGCCGGGATTGCGATGGGAACGGTGAAGTCGAGCGAGGCACCGCGGCACGCCTGCGGTCCGTACGCGAACCGTCCCCGGGCGACCCAGTGCCCGCCGGAGCGCACGAGCGCCCACTCGCTCGCGTCGCCCTCGAAGCACCAGCGTTCCTCGGCGGTCATGGTCGCCGACCTCGCGTTGGATGCCATCATGAACGCGGCGTCCTGCCCCTTGAACACGTCGCCGAACGCCACGGCCGTGCCGGACGGGATGGCGACCGCGTAGACGTCGTCCCAGGCGCCCGGGTGCGCGCCGCCGGTCCAGGCGTTGCCCGAGACCTCGTAGGTCAGCAGCGTGGGGCTGACCGAAAGGATCGTGATGCTGTCGGAGTAGCTGGCGTCGGGCGTCTCGGTCCGAACGTTGTCCACGTCGTCGCCCGCGCAGGGGCCGGGGAGCGCGGGGAGGTGACCGGCGGGCCCGATGCGCAGCACGTCCTCGGTGGCGTCCGGCGCCCGGCTCATGGTCATCCGGTCGACGACGGCCCAGCCCTGCGCGGTCGGGACCGCGATCCCGGAGCCGAGCCGGGTGACCTCGCCCTCGTCGGTCACCGCCCAGGTGGCGACCGAACCATCCGTGTAGCGCACCCCGAGGATGCCCGTGGTCTGGGCGCTTGCGAGGGTGGAGAAGGCGAGCAGCAGCGTGAACATCGGGATTTCCGGGGTGTGCACCGACCGAAAGCAAGGGCCGTGCCATACACCCCTGGATGCCGCACCAGGGCGTACCTGGCCGGCGACTGCAGCCCGGCGGGGGCCGACGCCCTGGATCAGGCCCTCTCCGCCTGTCTCGCGACAGCAGAATAGCGCAGCCTCGCTCGGCCGAGCCCACGCGTGTCGCCTCGTAGATCTCGCGCTATCGAACATAGATCCCGCCGCCCGGTCTCCGCGCGCGGAGTACATTCGCGAATGTTCACGACCGTACGTACAGCCGCGGGCCCGGGCCTGAAGCTCGCCTACGACGTCGAGGGGAGCGGTCCGCCCGTGCTCCTGATCATGGGGCTGGGGGTGAACCGCGCGGGCTGGGAGCTGCAGGTGAGCGACTGGAAGCAGGTGGGCACCTGCATCCGCTTCGACAACCGGGGCAGCGGCGAGAGCGACACCCCGCCGGGGCCCTACAGCACCGCACAGATGGCGGACGACGCCGTCGCCCTGCTGGACACGCTCGGCGTGGGTCGCGCCCACGTCGTCGGCATTTCCATGGGCGGCATGATCGCACAGCGGCTCGCCCTCCGGAACCCGGAGCGTGTGCGCTCCCTCACGTTGCTCGCGACGCACGGCGGCGGGCTGGCCGCCGCCCCCCCGCCGACCACGATCGCGCGGTTCCTCGCGCTGCAGACCGCCCGTACGCCAGAGGCCCGGTTCCACCACGTGTCGCGCCTCCTGTACTCGCCCCGCTTCCTGGCCGAGCACCGCGATCAGCTGCGCACGCGCATGATGACCGGCGCGCTCGGGGATCCGCAGTCGACGAGAGGCTTTCGCGCGCAGGTGGCAGCAGTCTCCGGGCATCGCACCGGGCGCGAGCTTGGGCTCCTGCACGCGATCCCCACGCTGCTGATGCACGGCACCGCCGACGTCTGCGTGCGCCCGCTCAACCTGCGGCTGCTCGAGCGCTGGATGCCCTGGGCCCAGACCAGCGTGCTCCAGGGCGTGGGGCACGGGCTCAACGTGGAGGCCGCCGACACCGTGAACACGACCGTACGCCGGTTCTGGGCGGCGCTGTGAAGGCGCCGGCGCTGCTCGCCTCGCTGCTCGTGCTCTCGCAGGTGGGGCTGGGCGTGGCCGTGTGGCGCGAGGCGTCCGAGAACCACACGATCTACGTGATGACGCCCATGGTGGACGTCGTGCCCGGCGGCAACCCGCTCGACCGCGAGGAGGCCCAGGCCCTGGTGGCGGACGTGCGGCACCAGGCGGACGCCCGCGACATGCAGACCGCCTACGCGTGGCTCGGGAGCACGCTCTCGCTCGACGCGCTGCTGCGTGGCGTGGAGGCGCTCGACGCCGAAGGCGCGCCGCTCACCCCCGCGCAGGCTGCTCGGGTCAAGGCCATCCTGGATGGCGCGCAGGCCGACCACACACGGATCCACGAGGTTCAGGTGGAAGCGCTGGATGGCGAGGCGGAGATCCAGACCGAGATCACCGCGATCGCCAACCTCCTGCCGCCGGAACAGGCCGAGCGGGTGCGCGCGACCACGCAGTCCCAGCCCCCGGCGCAGCGCGGCCCGCCGCCCGGTCGCCCCCCCGATCGTTCAGGGACGCCATGACCCCGAGCCGCGCACTCTGGGCGATCTGCGCGCTGCTCGTCATCGGCAACTGCGTGCTGGCGAGCCTGCTTTTCGTCGAGCGACCGACGCACGAGACCCTGCCGCTGTTCGTGCCCGTCTCGTTGGAGTACGAGAAGGCGCTGCGATCCGATCGGTCCCAGCCGGCCGGTCGCGGCGGCGAGGAGGCGACAGCGGTCGCCGACCTGCTCGAGGGCATGGACCTCGACCCGGCGACCCGCGCGGCGATCACGCCGCACGTCGAAGCCCTTAGGGCAGCCCGTCAGCGCGTGCTCGCGCTCCGAAACGAGCGCCACCAGCTCAACGTCGCGCTGATGGAGGTGGGGGTGGAGCTGGGCACCACGCTCGATAAACGCCAGTGGGACATCGTGCAGCGCGGGCGCGACGCCGTGCGCGGGCGCGAGGATGCCGCGGTGTTCGAGCGGCTGCAGCAGAAGCTCGCAGCGCCCTGACGGCTGCGGGGCGCACGGCCGTTCTGCGGCGGGGCTGGCCTCACCCCGATGGGGGCGAGGCCGCCACCTTGGCCTCAGTCCCGCTCGGTCCGAACCAGCGACCGCAGGTTGCCCTGCAACTGCTTCTTGCGCATGCGGATGCTGCCCGGCGTGACCTCGACCAGCTCATCCTCGGAGAGGTACTCCAGGGCCTTCTCCAGCGTGACCTGGATCGGCGGGACGAGGATCTGCTTCTCGTCGGCGCCGGACGCGCGCACGTTGGTGAGGTGCTTCTCACGGACGACGTTGATGATCATGTCGTTCTCACGAGCATTTTCACCGACGATCATGCCTTCGTAGACCTCGCAGCCGGGGCTGATGAACAGCCGACCACGCGGCTGGAGGTGCCAGATCGCGTAGGTCGTGGCCTTGCCCGTGCGGTCGCTGATGAGCGAGCCCTGGATCCGCGCCTGGATGAACCCGGCCCAGTCGTCCCAGCCGTCGAAGATCGTGTTGAGCAGTCCCATTCCCCGGGTGTCGTTCAGGTACTCGCCACGGAACCCGATGAGGCCCCGAGCAGGAACGCGGAAGTTGAGCCGAACGCGCCCGGAGCCGTCGGACTTCATCTCGGTCATCCGGCCCTTTCGCAGCGCCATCTTCTGGGTGACGACACCCATGAAGGACTCGGGGAAGTCGAGCTGGGCGTCCTCGTAGGGCTCCAGCTTGCGGCCGCCTTCCTCGCGGATCTTGACCTCGGGCTTCGAGACGCTCATCTCGTAGCCTTCACGCCTCATCTGTTCGATGAGGATCGCGAGCTACAGCTCGCCGCGGCCGAACACGCGCATCGTCTCGGAGCTGCCCGTGTCTTCGAGCCGGAGGGCCACGTTGGTGAGCATCTCCTTCTCGAGGCGCTCGCGGATCTGGCGGGCCGTGACGTATTTCCCCTCGCGGCCCGAGAACGGCGAGTTGTTCGACGAGAACGTCATGCCGATCGTGGGCTCGTCGACCGTGAGCCGCGGCAGGGGGCTCGGATTGTCGACCAGGGTGATGGTGTCCCCGATGTTGATCTCGGGGATGCCCGCGATGGCGCAGGAGTCGCCCGACTCGACCATCGAGGCCGGGATGCGCTTCATGCCTTCGAAGGTGAAGAGCTGGTTGACCCGGACCTTGCGCGGGCCGTTCTCGCCGTAGAGCAGGAGGTCGGTCTTCTCGCGCAACACGCCGTTGAACAGCCGCCCGATCGCGATGCGGCCGAGGAAGTTGTCGTAGTCGAGCTGGGTGATCAGGAGCTGGAGCGAGTGATCGGGATCGGCCTTGGGAGGGCGGATGCGGTCGACGATCGTGTCGAACAGCGGCTGGAAGTCGGGGCCCTTGACCTCGGGATCCCGGGTACACCAGCCATCGCGCGCGCAGGCGTAGATGACCGGGAAGTCGATCTGCTCCTCGGTCGCGCCGAGATCGATGAACAGGTCGTACACCTCGTTCATCACCTCGGGGATGCGGGCGTCGGGCCGGTCGATCTTGTTGATGCACACCATGATCGAGAGGCCGGCCTCGAGCGCCTTACGGAGCACGAAACGCGTCTGGGGGAGCGGACCTTCGGAGGCGTCCACGAGCAGCATCGCGCCGTCGACCATCTTCAGGGTGCGCTCGACCTCGCCGCCGAAGTCCGCGTGCCCTGGTGTGTCGACGATGTTGATCTTGACGCCCTTGTAGTGGACGGAGGCGACCTTCGCCATGATGGTGATGCCGCGCTCACGCTCCAGATCCATCGAGTCCATGACGCGGTCGATGACGTGTTCGTTGCTGCGCCAGGTGCCGGCCTGCTTGAGCAGCCCGTCTACGAGCGTGGTCTTGCCATGGTCGACGTGGGCGATGATGGCGATATTTCGGATCGGGATGATTGCAGACAAAGCGGTTCCGGGAGTGAGCGGCGGCGGGTATGCCGCGAGTGGCGAGGTGTCGACAGGGTGCCCCAACCGGGGCGGGACAGCGGAGGTGTGGCCCGGGGCGAACTCCCCAGGGGACACGCCAACTCGCCGCGGTCGATCCACTCTGGGGCCGATCGTGCGGCGGGACGGGGAGCGCCGCCAGGCGGCCCTCCCCATGAGGCTCACGTCTGGAAGGGGTACGTGAGCGAGACGGGGTCGCCCTCGTAGGGCGGGAACGTGATCGCCTTGATCGCGCTGCCGAGGCAGGAGTCGAAGGGGGTCCCGTTGTAGTCGCCCTGTGTGGAGGCCTTGGAGACCTTGCCGGAAGGGTCGATGGTGAGCTTGACCTTCACGCCCTTCGGCACGCTGCCGCCGTTGTCGTGCATCTCGTTGATGAAGCAGGTCTTGACACCCTTGTTGGAGCGCAGCATCACGTCGACCACCTGCAGGCTGATCGCCGAGGCGGAGGATGACGCCGTCGGGGCGGATGAGCTCGAAGCCGTCGACGCAGCGGCCCTGGCCGCGGCATCGGCCTTGGCCTTGGCGCGGGCATCCGCGGCCGCCTTCGCGTCTGCAGCAGCGCGGGCATCCGCGGCGGCCTTGGCCGCGGCCGCGGCGCGCGCGGCGTCCGAGCTGCTGGAGGAGGAGGACGACGACGACGCGGGGATGCGCTCCGGGCTCGCGTTCGTGCGGGAGACGGGCGTAGGCGCGGGAGCCGGCGCAGGCGCCACGACGGGGGCCGGGGCGGGCGGAGCGGGCGGGGTCGGGGCGACAGCGTCGGCGACAGCCGGCGCGGGAGCGGCGGCGTCAGCTACGGGAGGCGTGGTCGGGTCAGCCGCCGGTGGCGCCGGCGCGACGTCGGCCATGGTGGCGGCGGCGGCGTCGGGCTTGGGCGGGGCCTCGGGCGCAGCGGCGGCGATGGGAGGAGCCGGGGGAGCCGGGATGGACCCGTTCAGGGCCCAACCGCCGGCGGCCGTGGCCGCCGCGCCGAACAGCGCGATCACGAAAGCGCCGATGGCCGCCATGAACAGGCTCGCCTTGCGCGCGCCCCGCCCGCCGGTGAGCAACACCAGGACGACGACGAGGATGCCGAACAGCGCCAGGAAGGCGCCCACCGCGCCGGCCCACGTGCTCACCACGAGGTTGGACGCCACGAGCACCGCCACACCGAGGATCGCCACCATGCTGCTCAGCAGCGCGACACTCAGGTCCGAGGAGGGGTCGAACGCGCTCGGGGTCGAGAGCGCCGCGGGCCGCGAGGGCGACGCGAGCGGCGGCAGGGAATTGCGCGCCTGTTGCGGAGAGATCGGCGCCGGCGCCAGCGCAGGTGCAGGCTGGGGCGCGGGCTGCGCCTCGGGGACGGACATGGGGGGCGGCATCGACCGGCCCGGGGGGCGAGAAGGCGCCCGCTCCGGCTGGGATGCGATCGTGGGCCGATCACGATCCGCCTGCCCGAACGGCACATGACCGTTCGAAGCGCCGTTGGAGCCCCGGGCGTCGACCGGCAGGATCGTCACGCCCGAGCCGCGCAGCATCGGCGCCGGCTCGGCCATCATCGGCTCGTCCCGGGGGATCGTCGAGTCCCCGCCCGAGGCGTCATGCTGGACCGCTGTCGGCCGATCGAGATCCGCGACGGACTTGATCGCCGTGCGCTCGTCGGCTGGTGAAAGTGGCGCCTCGTTCAACCCATCCGCCCCGGATCGGCGGATGTAGATGGCATGACCACACTTCCGACAGGTCGCCTTGTTCACCTCACGGGTGAGCTTGCTGTCAGGAATCTTGTAAGATGCACCACAATTGTCGCAAACGACGCGCATGCCATTCCTCGGACCGGCCGATGGGCCGGGCAACCTAGGTTTCTACGGCGAGACCGGGAATTTGTCAACAACCTGGGCCCGGTCGTATTCCCGGATCGGGATCCGATCTGCCTAGAATCCCGTCACCTCGACGCTCCAGGTGTCCTCGCCGGGGACCTGCACGGGGTCAGGCTGCCACAGGGAGTAGCCCACGAGCACGCCCCCTCCTGCGATGGCGCCTGCACCCGCCCAGAACCACCACTGGGATGTGATCGGACGGCGCCGGGGTGCGGCAGGCTCATCCTCGCCAGCGGGCTGATCCACATCCGCCTGGACGGCCACGCTCTGGACCAGCACCGCCTTCCGGCCGATGTCGGCAGCGATCCTGCCGTACACGTCACTGATCTCGGGCACCGGGACGGGCAGGAAGTACCCCTTGAGCTCCGCGCGGACCCGAACCTCGCCCGACGTGCCCGGGCCCCACACCTGCGCGACGATCTCGCCCTCCTCGGTCACGGCGCCGGTGACCACCCAGTCGACGCGCAAGAGCGACCGGACCCGGGCGATCTCCTCGGCGTCGATCTGGGGGCGTGCGGCCTCCCGCTGCGCGGCCGAGAGCAGGGCGGTCGCCGCAGGCGGGACGTTCGTCGCGCGCTCCTCGAGATAATGTGGGTACAAGGCACCGACATGCAGGAACGCGTCGGACGCGTCGATGTTGCGCTGCAGCTTCACGTTGGCGACGCCGAGCGTGTACCAGGCGTCGGCGAACTCGGGGCGACGCCCCACGTCGGAGAGCGCCGTCGCGTGCTCCTGGACTGCCTCGGATGCTGCACTGACGGCGCCTGCATAGTCCCCGGACAGGTAGAGCCGCCGGGCCTCGGCCGCGTGCGCGCGTGCAGAGCGCAGGTCCGACTCGGTCGAGGCGGAGACGCCGTCCGAGATGTCGGAGCCGGGCAGCGAGTCGAGCACCCCGGCGCTGAGAAGAGCAGCGCGCACGCCCTCAGTCGCCAGATCCGCATCGTCGTGGCTCACGCCCCACGCCTGGAAGTCCACCACGGCGACGGTCGCCGCGCTGCAAAGCCCGATCCAGAGTAGCATCTACCCAGCCTCGTGAAGGAGATCCGCCTCGTGGCTCCGTACCCCGACAGGACGCTCGCGGACGATGCGCGCCGCGGCCGAGGTGCGGACATCCGCGCCCGGCTGCCGGGGTGCCATGCCGTGCGGCACGATGCGAAGCAACTTCCGGCCCATCGAACGTGCGCCACCCCGGGTGCTCACACTGCGGCTCACCGAGGTCCAGCGCAGCGGATGCGCGTAGAAGCGCAGGTAGGCCCATCGCTGGATCAGTCGAAGCTCGCGCCGCGAGAGTTCGTGTTGGAACGGCTGGCGCGCGTAGTAGTCGTAGTCCGTGTAGTCCGAGGACATCGTGTAGCCGCGGTCCAGCATATCCTGGTGCAGGTCGGTGCCGGGAATCGGGACGAAGAGGGAAAAACTCGCTTCATCCGCGGGCAGACGCGTGGCCGCCTCGATGGTCTGCAGCATCTCCCGCCGCGTCTCCCCGGGAGCGCCGAGCATCAGGAACAGGAGCGTGTGCACACCATGCGCCCGCGCCACCTCCACGGTGTGGGTGATCGCCTCGGCGGTCACGGCCTTCTTGTACACCCCCTCCCGGATCCGCTCCACGGCGCTCTCCATCCCGATGCCGACCCTGCGCAACCCGGCACCCGCCATCGTCGCCATCAGTTCGGGCGCGATGAGGTTGGCTCGGGTGGTGCAGCCCCAGTAGAGCTCCAGGCCCGTGCTCGTCAGCAGGCGGCAGAACTCGGTCACCCACCGACGGTTCGTGGTGAAGGTGTCGTCCGTGAACCAGAAGCCTTCGATCCGGTAGCGTCTGTGCAGTTCGACGACCTCGCGGACGACGTGCTCGGGCGTGCGCGCCCGGAGCTTCTTCCCGAACATGACATCCAGCACCGGCTGGCAGAACGTACACTCGTACGGACAGCCGCGGCTGGCGATGATGTTCACCCCGCGCAGCCCCGGCCGAAAGCAGTCCAGCTGGCCCCAGGCCGCGATGTAGGCCTCCATGTCGACGAGATCCCACGCCGGCAGCGGCAGGTCGTCGAGCACCCTCACGGCTGCGCGGCGCTCACTGCGCTGCACCTGACCGCCGAGCTTGCGCCACACGCCGGCCACCGGAGCGACATCACCGCGATCCCAGCTCTCCAGCAGCGCGACAGTGCTCTCCTCACCTTCACCGAGCACCACCGCGTCCACATAGGGCTCCGCGAGGATGGCCTCGGGCGCCACGGTCACGTGGGGCCCACCCATGAACACGCGGACCGGTTCGCCATTCGAAGAACAACGCTCCGAGGCCATCCGGGCCGCCGCCAGGCCTTCTCCCAGCATGAGTGTGGAGATTCCCACGCCAACGTAGTCAGGCGCCTCCCGGTCGAGGAACTCTCCGATGCGCTCCAGACGCGGATCGAACGTGGTGTCACACACGACGACCTCCCACCCGAGCCGCTCCCGCACGATCGCCGCGAGCATCGCGATGCCGAGCGGGTAGTCACCCGACGGGTACCGCACACGCGGGAAGATGAGGGCCAGCCTGGGCATGACCCATACTACTTCGGAGGAGGCCCGAAGTGTCAGGTCATGTCAGTCGAGCACGCGGTCGTTGAACGTCAACAGGTCGAGCCCCGCCGCCCGTCCCGTACGCAAGGCGTCCTCGGCGGAAGCGACGATGGGTTCTTCGTGAAGGTTGAAGCTCGTGTTGATGACAGCGGGCACACCGGTGCGTGCGCGGTACAGCCGGAGCGCGCGCTGCAGGACCGGGGTGGTGTCGTCGACCAGCTGGGGGCGCAGGGAGCCGTCGACGTGAACGACCGCCGGGCAGAGGCGCTGCAGCTCGGGGCGGGCCTGGACGGTCACCGCCATGAACCGGGCCGCCTCGCGGGAGTTCCCGAGCCCGTCGACCCAGCGGTCGGCGTCCTCGGCCAGGAGCAGGGGGGCGAAAGGCATGAACTCGCTGCGGTCGAGCGCGCGGTTGAGCCGCACGGTGACAGCGGGGTCGTGGGCCGGCGCCAGGATCGAACGGTGGCCGAGCGCCCGTGGGCCATACTCCATCGCGCCCTCCCATCGCCCCACGAGCCGGTCCCGAGCGAGGGCCTCCGCGATGTCGCGGGCCACGTCCGGAACCGGGGCACCGAGCGTCGTGGTGCACTCGGGGCCGAGGAACGCGTGGGCCAGCGCTTCGCGACGCGCCCCCCGAGCCAGCGCCGCGCCCGCTGCAAGCCCGCCATCCCCCATGTTGGGGTGCACGAAGATGGCGCCGAGCGCCGCGATCCGCTGGTTCAAGCGCACATTGGCGAAGACGCCGCCCGCCAACGCGAACCGGCGCAGCCCCGTGACGGTCGCGAGGTGCTGGATGAGACCGCCCAGCTCAGACTCCAGGTTCACCTGGAGCCACGCGCACAGGTCCTCGCGTGTGGCGCCTGCGTCCAGCTCCTGCTGCAGCCCCGTGAGCCAGGGGCGTAGCCTGCGGCCGAAGTGCTGAGTGAACCGTCGCTGTTCGGGCGGACCTTCGAACGGGAACCGCGTGCGGATACGCGAAGGGTCCCCCCTGGCCGCGAGCCCCACCAGCTTCCCTTCGTGCCGGAACGGGCGAAACCCCAGAAAGGCGGTCAAGGTCGCGAACAGGAGCCCGTAGGAGTGGGGGTAGGGCATCGTCGCGATGCGGTGAAGGCCGTCGGGCCGCCCGACCCAGGCCGAGAGCGCGAGACCGTCACCTACGCCGTCGGCGATCACCACGAGCGCCTCGTCCCACGGGCAGGTCCAGTAGGCGCTCGCCGCGTGGCAGAGGTGGTGCTCCTCCACCCGGACCTCTCCCTGAAAACCCGCGGCCCGAGCCTGCCGGGTGAGAACGGCGCGGAGGGGCGCCCGGAGGACGCGCCCTGGCCATCCGTCTCCCGCGAGCCGCGGAAAAGGGCTGTCGAACTGGAGCCACTCACCGAGCCGGGCACCGGTCGAGGGCACGTCGACGTAGAACGCGCCCTCGTCGAGTCGGAACCGGCCCTGCACCCCCCGCAGCGCACGGAGGCCCGGGTTCGGGTTCACCACCCCCGGAAACGTGACGACGTCGACGTCCGCTGCACGGGCGCCAGCGCGTTCCAGGCACGCGACGATGCTCGAGCCCGGCCAGCCCCCCTGCCCCTTCACCCTCGTGAAGCGCTCCTCCGCGCACGCTGCCACGAGCCGCCCGTCAGCGACCAGGGCAGCGCTCGCGTCGTGGGTGCCGTCGTGGACCCCGAGGATCAACCCACCGACCCTGGGCCCCCCGTGTTCACCCCGGGGGCCCCGCGGAGCCGCGGCCTGGGCAGGCGGTCGCGGCTGCACCGGGATCTACTTCAGGAGATCCTTGACGGTCTCGCGCTCGTTGAGGAGCTCCTGGGTGGTGGCCGCGATCTTCGCCTTCGCGAACTCGTCATGCTCCAGCCCCTCGACGATGCTCCAGTTGCCACCGCCGGAGGTGACGGGGAAGCTGAAGATCAGGCCCTTGGGAACGCCGTACTGGCCCTCGGACCACACGCCCATCGACGTGAAGTCGCCCTTGGCGTTGCCGTGCCACAGGGTGGACATGTGATCGATCGCCGCCGAGGCGGCCGAGGCGGCCGAACTGGCGCCACGGGCCTCGATGATGGCCTTGCCGCGGGTGGCCACGGTCTTGAGGAAGTCGCCCTGGAGCCAGTCCTGGCCGACCTGCTCGGTGACGGCCTGGCCGCGAACCCGGGCATGCGCGAAATCGGGGTACATCGTGTCGGAGTGGTTGCCCCAGATGCCGAGGTTCGAGACCTCGCCGGGCAACGCGCTCAGCTTCTTCGCGAGCTGCGCCTTCGCGCGGTTCTCGTCGAGGCGGGTCATCGCGTGGAAGCGATCCTTCGGGATGCCCGGAGCCGAGTGTGCGGCGATGAGCGCGTTGGTGTTGCACGGGTTGCCGACGACGATGACGCGGACGTCATCCGCCGCGTTGTCGTTGAGCGCGCGGCCCTGCCCGGTGAAGATCGGGCCATTCGCCGAGATCAGGTCCGCGCGGTTCATGTCCTTCGTGCGCGGCCGCGATCCGACCAGGAAGGCCTGGTTGATACCGGAAAATGCCTTGTTCGGATCGTCGGAGATCTCGACGCCGTGGAGCAGCGGGAACGCCGAGTCGAGCAGCTCCATCACCACACCCTCGAGCGCCTTCATCCCGGGCGCGATCTCGAGGAGCTGCAGGATGATCGGCTGGTCCTTGCCGTAACAATCGCCGGCGGCGAGGCGGAAGAGCAGGGCGTAGCCAATGTTGCCAGCGGCGCCGGTGACAGAGACGCGAATCGGTGCGGTCATGGGAATACTCCGGAGGAAGGGCCGGCCGCCATATCCCGAGCGTGGGCGGCGCGGCGTCGGCATTTTGACTGTCCCGGAGCTAATCGTCCTCGTTCTTTGCCTGCGCCGGCTCCCCCCGCTCCATACGCTTCCGCCTCGCCCGGCGCTTGCCGGGCCAGGTGACGAGCGCCTCGACCGGACCGCTCGCGACATGGAGCACCCCGAGCAGCATGAGCACCGTCGAGATGTTGTAGACCGCCCCGATCGCGAGGCACACACCAAGCACCACGACCATCCCGGCCAGCGTGCGGGGGGAGAGCTTGAAGGTCTTCATCGTGCGGTATGGCACGCTGGAGACCTCGAGGAACGCGACGGCGAGCACCATGAGGACGGTGAGCACCGGGTTCTGGGGCGCGCCCCAACCCGCGGCGGCCTGCCACATCACGACCGCTCCGACAGTGCCCCCGCCCATCGTGATCGTCAGGCCCTGGCTGTACTTGTGCGCCTTGCCGTCGGTGGTCACGTTGAACCGGGCGAGCCGAAAGGCCCCGCACAACATGAGCGACCCGGAGACGAACAGCCCGAACGGGCCGGCGTCCGGCAGCGCCCAGAAGTACACGAGGCACGCGGGAGCGACGCCGAAGCTGATGATGTCGACGAGCGAGTCGAGCTGGACCCCGAAAGCGGACCCGGTGCCTGTCATCCGTGCGACCCGGCCGTCGAGCATGTCGAACAGCCCGGCGTAGAAGATCATCAGCCCGGCCTTGTAGAAGTAGTTCGGGTCCCCCTGCGCCTGACCGGCGAGCAGGATCGCGTAGAGCCCGCAAAACAGGCTCGCCGACGTGAACCAGTTCGGCGGGTTCAGGAACTGGCGCAGCATCATGGGTGGGGGCTCTCGATCAGCGCGACGTGCAGGGCCCGCTCCACGCGCGCGGCGTGGGTCGGTTCCACCATGAAGACTACCGCGTCCCCGGCGCTGCGCCATGTGTCAGACGACGTCAGGACAGGCGCCGCCGCGCTCAGGATCCGGCGCAGGAGCGTGGGATCCGCCCCCGCTCGACTGCCGACGACTGCGACGGTGGCTGCATCCTGGAGGAACGGCAACGGGGCATGGAGGTTGCGGCGGTCGAGGAGCAGGCCCGCCGCAGACGACTCACGAAGGCAGCCCGCGGGAAGATCCCCGAGATGCTCCAGGCCGCAGGTGGCGAGCTGCGTATCGGCCGTGACCGCGACGATCCGGGCAGGCACGGGCTCCGGCGAGATGACCGTGCCCCCCCCCGACACATCGGTCTGGCAGGCGCGGAGCGTGACGCCCTCGCGCTTCGCCCACGCGACGGCCTCCTCGTACAGCACCTTGGCGCCGTTGGTTGCGAGCGCCAGCGCCTCGTCCACCGTGAGCCGGGCGATCCGCCTCGCCCCCGGGACCGCACGCGGGTCCGCCGACCAGATTCCGTCCACGTCGGAGCAGATCTCACACTCGTCCGCCCGCAGCGCGGCTGCCAGCACGACGGCGGTGGTGTCGCTCCCCCCGCGCCCGAGCGTCGTGACCTCCCGGGCCCGGCTCACGCCCTGGAACCCGGCGACGATGGCCACCTCCCCCCGGTCGAGCGCCTCGCGCACGCGGTCCGGCCGCACCTCCACCACCCGGGCGTTCGCGTGGTGCTCGTCGGTGACGATGCCGCTCTGGCTGCCCGTGAAAGAACGCGCCGGCACGCCCAGCTCCCCGAGGGCCATGGCGAGGAGCGCCATGCTCACCCGCTCCCCCACGCTGATCAACATGTCGAGCTCGCGCCGGCCCGGGTGGGCGCTCACCTGGCGCGCCAGGCCCAGCAGCTCGTTGGTCGTGTTCCCCATCGCCGAGACGACCACCACGACCGAGGCCCCCGTGGCCCTCGTCGCGGCCACACGCACAGCCACCGCCCGCAGCTTCGTGAGGTCGGCGACGGAGCTTCCGCCGTATTTCTGGACGATCAGGGGCATGGGGGCGGCGAGCCTATCAAGAAGCGGGAGGCGCCGGGCGCGACGCTACCTCAGCTCCAGATCATCGATCCACAGCTCGTTCGGCCCCCGGTCCTCGGACAGGAGGCCGGTCAGGTCCTCCACCCGGAACAGCCGCGCCTTCCCTGACCACCCGCCCTGCTCGGCCGGGCGGAACTGGTCCACCGGCAGCTCGACCTCCGTCCACGCGTCCGTGGGCACGTTCACGACCCCGGACTGCACACGTGCGCCCGTACCGTCGTCCAGGGCCACGCGGAGGTAGCTGACGATCGCCGAAGCCCGCACCCGGAACGATACGGTGTGCACGGTCGCAGGGGCTCGGAACACGGCTTCGAGCGCGTCGCCGCCGGCGATCCCGCGGCTGTCGGACGACGACGCCTTCACCTCGGTGGTCCACGAGAGCACGCGCCCCTCGGACGAGGGCAGCAACACCGGCTCCCCTTTTCGGGTCCACACGCGGTGCAGCCCGCACAGGCTGTCGTCGAAGGTGCACGCCCGCGGCAGGGCCTCCATCGGCTTGCCGAGCTCGTCGAACCGGGCCAGCAGGGCGCGCGCGGGCAGGCTCGGAATCGCGGCGTTCGCAGCCTGCTCCCAGGCATCCGCCGCGCCCTGGGCGTCACCCTGCTCCGCCCGGGCCTGCCCGAGGAAGTACCAGGCCCGCCCGAGCAGCGGATCGGTGGGCTGCAGGTCGTCGAGCACGTCCTTGCAGTAGATCGCCGCGGCGGCGGGCGTTCCGTCCAGGGCCTGCGCCAGGCGAGCATCATAGAGCGACTCCCAGCTCCGCTCGGCACCCGCACGGGCCACGGAGGAGCCGAGCAGGAGCCCCGAGACTGCGAGCGCCCGCAGCCCTCGGCCCATCAGCTCTCGGTCCCCACGAACTTGTAGCCGATGCCGTGGAAGGTCTCGATGAACTTGGGCTTCCCAGCGTCGTCCCGCAGCTTCTTGCGCACGTTCAGGATGTGCGTGTCCACCGTTCGGGTGGTCACACCGGCGCTGTACTTCCAGATCGCGGAGAGGAGCTCCTCGCGATCCACGACCTTGCCGCGGTGCTCGATCAGGTAGCGCAGCAGATCCTGCTCCCGGTTCGACAAGCGCTCCTCGGCGTCGGGGTGCCGGATCAGGTAGTTGTCGAGATCCACCTCGGTGGTGCCGTACTTGTAGATGCTCTTGGCGCCCCCGGCGCGCTTGAGCACCGCCTGCACCCGCGCGCGCAGCTCCAGCAGGGAGAACGGCTTGGTGAGGTAGTCGTCCGCCCCGAGATCGAAGGCGAGGAGCTTGTCGGTCTCCAACGTGCGAGCCGTGAGGAAGATCAGCGGGCCGGAGAACCCCTTCTTGCGCAGCTCGGAGAGGATCTGGAACCCATCCATGCCGTCCGGGCCCTCGGGGCCCTCATGCAGCATCACGTCGCAGACCGCGACGTCGATGGGCCGGGAGTCCACGATCTCGAGCGCGGCCTTCCCGCCGCGCGCGTGGTACACCTCGAAGCCCTCGCGCGTGAAATAGGCGATCAACGAGGAGAGCAGGTCTTCTTCGTCTTCGACGAACAGGATGCGGGGCATTCAGGTTCCTTGGCCGGAGGGCGGAACGAACGAGAGCGGGAAGTGCAGGGTGAAGGTGGAGCCGACACCCGGGGCAGACTCTATCCCGACGCGCCCGCCGTGGGCCTCCATGATGTACCGCACGATCGTGAGCCCGATCCCCGTGCCCTTCTTGCTCCGGGCGAGCGGGTCCGTCGACCGGTAGTATTGATCGAACACCGCCTTCTGCTCGGTGCCGGCGATGCCGATACCGCGGTCGCTCACGTCCACGCAGATCTCCGGACCCGTCGCGCCCTCGCGCACGTAGACCTTCACCCCGATCCAGGCGGCCTGCTGCCCGTACTTCGCTGCGTTCGACAGAAGGTTGATCATCACCTGCGAGACGGCGTCGGCGTCGTGCCAGATCACGGGGAGATCGTCGGGCAGCTCGAAGTCGATCTTCATGCCCTTGGTCTCCATCGCCACGCCAGCCTGCTCCACACAACGGGCGACGGTGAGCCCGACGTCTCCGATCCGGAACGTGTACTTCTTCTTCCCCTTCTCGATCGCCGCAAAATCGAGGATGTTGTCCACGAGCCGGGAGAGCCGTTCCGACTCGCGCACGATCACGTCGTAGTGCCGGGTGCGCGCCACGTCGTCTGTCGCCAGGCCAAGCTGCAGCGCCTCGGCCTTGAGCCGGATCTGGGTGATCGGCGACCGCAGCTCATGCGAAACATGCGCCGCGAAGTCCGACTTGTCCCGCGCGGCTTCGAGCTCCCGACGCACGAACCGGGTCGACAGGACCAGCCCGAGCGCGATCATGGCGATGGAGATCAGGATGACCCCGATCCCGCGTCGCCGCTGGTCGGTCTGCTGGGCGGCCAGTCCCTCGGGGTCCCGCGCACCCACGGCCACCGACCAGTCCGGCAACCAGGGCGCGAGCGACGCCCGGGCCAGCACGTCGGCCGTGGTCGAAGCCGATGGTTCCACCAACGCGGCGCGAATGTCGCCGTCCGGTCCGCCGACAGCCGCCGCAGCCAAACGCTCCCGCGCAAGCAACCGGTTGAACTCCAGCCCGAAGGCGTACTGATCGCTGTCCGTCCACGTCATCGCCCACAGGGCAGAATCGGTCTTGAGGTAGACGAAGTCACCGGCGCCGGCGCGAAGCAAGCGCCCCTTCGCGCCGAGCGAGTCGAGCTCGGGCTGCAGGCGCTCCGCCCAGTAGAGCTGGGAGGAGCGCTCGTCCACCCGCCCACGAGCGCGCGCGGTCCAGTCGCTGCTCGGCAGGAGCTCGATCGCGCGGCGCGCCACGGCGGCCTCGCCCCCCCGCCCGATCTCCCAGTTGTCGGTGAGCAGCGCGTCCGCGAGGCCGCGAAGGTCTTCCTGCCCGCCGGCCGGGTCGCGCTTCAGGCGGGACTCCGCGAGCTCGAGCCGGGCCAGATCCCCGATGCGGAACCCGTACAGATCCCGGCCGAGCTCCTCGATCTCCTGCTGCCAGATCGCCTCGGCCTCCCGACTCTGGCCTGCCCGGTCGAGCGCCCGTGCACGGTTGTACAGGCATCGGGCCCGATCCCGCCTGGAGTGCGTGACGCGCGCGGCCTGGGCATAGAGGCCGGCCGCGCGATCCCAGCGTCCCTCCCGCTCGGCAGCCGATGCCTCCTGCCAGGTGTCGAAGAGCAGGAACTGCTGGTCCTCGAGCTGATCGACGCTGCTGGGCAGGAACGGGGGCTCCAGCTTGCCGTCGGCGTCGAACCGGAACACGACGCGGAGCGAGTCCTCGAGCTCGCGCTGCCCGGTGTAGACCGACTGCCCGGACGTGAGGCGGGAGAGCGCGGCGTTCTGGAACTGGACGAAGGTCGCCTCGAGGTCGGCCTTGAACTCCGCCGCCGCCGCCTCCGACCTCCGCCGGACGTCTGCAGCGAGCGCAAGCTCGTCCGACCGGATGCCCACGATGCCGTAGTACACGAGCATCAACCCGGGGAGTCCCACGGTCGCGAACACCATGGCGGCGACCGTCATCACGCCGCGCAGGTGGTAGACGTCCTCCATCGCCCGCACGTCACCCTTGCGCGCAGCGAACAGGCTGCGCAGCAACGAGTACGGGCCGAGGCGTCGGGGCTTCATCGGGCTGCGGGCATCTGCCCAATCGCTAACCGCTTGTTCCGGGCCACGATCGGCGGGACGTTCGGCAGACCCAGCGCTCGGGGAGCGCTGCAGGGCTGGCGCTCCGTCGAGGGCGGCATCGTCAGAGCCCGCTCGCGCGCAGCGCCGCCGCCGTATGGCTCGTGGGGTGCCGGGCGACCTCCTCCGGCGTCCCCGTGACCACGATCCGGCCCCCGCCCGGTCCGGCCTCGGGGCCCATGTCGATCAGCAGGTCGGCGTGCCGCATGATGTCCACGTGGTGCTCGACGACGATGACGGTGTGGCCGTGATCCACCAGGCGATCGAGCACCGTGACGAGGCGCGCGATGTCGCTCAAGTGCCGTCCGGTGGTGGGCTCGTCGAGCACGTAGATCGTCGGGTTGGACCGATCCGCGAGACCAAGCGCCAGCTTCACCCGCTGCGCCTCTCCGCCCGAGAGGTCCGTCGCGGGCTGACCCAACCGCACGTAGCCAAGACCAACGGCGTTCAAACCCTCCAGCGCCCTCCGGATCGCCCTGTGCTGCGCAAAGATCTCGATCGCGTCGTCCACCCGAAGGTCCAGCACGTCGGCGATCGACAGGCCCTTCCAGCGGGCATCCAACGTCTCGGGCGCGAAGCGTCGCCCGTGACAGGTCTCGCACTTCACCCACACGTTGGAGAGGAAGTGCATCTCCACCTGCTCGGAGCCGTACCCCTTGCAGACGGAACAGGCACCCTCGCCTCCGTTCGCCGTGAAGTAGCTGTGGCTCCAACCCCGCTCCCGCGCCACGGGCGTCTGGGCGAACAACTTTCGCAGCGGGTCCATCACGCCCACATAGGTGGCGGCCGAGGAGCGCGGACTCCGGCCGATCGGCGTCTGGTCGATCACCTGGAGCTGCAGCACGGTCCGCGGGTCGGGCTGGGGAATCGTCACCTCGACCGGGCGGACGTCCCCGGTCAGCTTCCCCACCATCAGGTCGAGGATCAGGGTGCTCTTCCCGGATCCGCTCACGCCTGTCACCACGGTGAAAGCGCCTGTCGGAATGTCCACATCCACGTTCACGAGGCTGTGTCGATTCGCCTTCCGGATCTGGATCGGGGGCCCGCCCGGCCGTCGGAAGGCTGGCAACGGGATCGTGCGCTCGCCGCGCAGCCAGGGGCCGGTAGCGCTCGACGAGGGCAGGGACATGGGGGGGCCTTCTGCGAGCACCTGGCCGCCGCGCTCGCCGGCCTCCGGTCCGAGATCGATCACGTGGTCCGCCCGGCGGATGGTCTCCGGGTCGTGCTCGACGATCACCAGCGTGTTGTCGAGCGCGCGGAGCCCTTCGAGCGTGCCGAGCAGGCGCGCCGTGTCCCGCGGGTGCAGCCCCACGGTGGGCTCGTCCAGCACGTAGATCACGCCGGTGAGCCCACCCCCAAGCTGGGTGGCCAGACGGATCCGCTGGGCCTCACCGCCGGAGACCGTGTTTCCGCCTCGATCCAGGTTCAGGTACCCGACGCCCACATCCTCCAGGAACCGCAGTCGAGCCCGGATCTCCCGCAACGGCTGCGCGGCGACCAGCGCATCGTTGGGCGCAAGCTCCAGGCCGTCGAACCAGCCCCGGGCCTCGGAGACCGTGCACGCCGAGACCGTGTGGAGGCCCGCAGGGGCCGACCTCCCGCCCCCGAAGCGGACCGCCATGATCTCCGGCTTCAGCCTCGATCCTGAGCACTTCTTGCAGAGCCAGATCTGCCCCTTGATCTCGATGCGGCCCATGCCGTCGCACGTCGTGCAGGCGCCGAGGTAGTGGTTGAAGCTGAAGTGCCGCGGCGTGAGCAGCGACTTGTGGACGAGGCCGTGCTCGGGGCAACGGGCAAGCGCGCTGACGGGCAGGGGGTCGGGGTGAGCCCCCCTGCCGGCCCCGCGCGGCTGGAACCACGCGCGATTCGCGCCGTAGCGGTAGGCGGTGGTGATGGCTTCGACGAGGCGGCTGCGCTCGACCGTCGCAGGGTCCAGCCGATCCAGCACCAGGGTGGTCACCTTCGGCTGATCCGTGAGCTCGTAGTCTCCCTTTCGACCGTCGTATCCTCGCGCGAAGCCGGCCTTTCGGAGGTCGGCCGCGGGCTGGGGCTCGGACAGCGCACACAGGAGCCAGCCGGGGCCGGGCGTCGCCGAAGCGATGTACTCGGCGGCCTGCACCGGCGGGCGCGCGTGGATCACGCGGTCGCAGGTGGGGCAATGCGGGACCCCGAGGTTTGCCCAGAGCAACCGGAAATGGTCCTGAAGCTCGGTGACCGTGGCGACGGTGCTGCGCCCGCTGCCGCCAGACGTGCGCTGGTCGATCGCGATGGCGGGGGCAAGCCCGGAGATGCTGTCGATGGGCGCCCGCTCGAGCCTGCCGAGGAACCGGCGCGCGTAGGTCGACAGGCTCTCGACGTAGCGCCGCTGGCCCTCGGCGAAGATCGTGTCGAAGGCGAGCGACGTCTTTCCCGAACCGGAGGGTCCGGTGATCACCGTCATCCTGCCGCGCGGGATGGTGACGTTCACGCCACGCAGGTTGTGGCAGCGAGCCCCGCGGATCACCAGGTCGTGGCTGGGTGCGAGGCGGGCCGGACCGGGCCGCTCGGCCGCGAACCCCACGGGCTGGCCGCCGAACTCCGGCAGGGCGCGCAGCACGATGCCCGTCGGCGTATCGGTCCTGGCCACCTTCGCGGGCGGACCCATCGCGAGGATGTGGCCCCCCGCCACCCCGCCCTCCGGACCTACTTCGATCAGGTGGTCGGCCACCTTGACCACGTCGGTGTTGTGCTCGATCACCACCATCGTGTTGCCGGCGTCGACGAGCAACTGGAGCGCGCCGATCAGCACGCGCACGTCGGAGAAGTGCAGCCCGGTGGTCGGCTCGTCGAGCAGGTACACCGTGTTCCCCGTGGCCGGGCGCTGGAGCTCCGTCGCCAGCTTGAGGCGCTGGGCCTCCCCGCCCGAGAGCGTGGTCGCGCGCTGCCCGAGGGTGATGTACCCGAGGCCGACCTGGTGGAGCGTCGAGAGGATCCGGTGGATCTTCGGGTTGTTGGACCAGAACTCGACGGCCTCGGCGATCTGCATCTCCAGCACGTCCGCGATGGACTTCCCGCGGTAGAGGATCTCGAGCGTCTGGGCGTTGAACCGCCGGGAGTTGCAGGTCTCGCACGGGATCTCGACGTCTGCGAGAAAATGCATGGCGATGGTGCGAACTCCGGCACCCTCACACGTGTCGCAGCGCCCGCCCGCGACGTTGAAGCTGAACTGGCCCTTCTTGTAGCCGCGAGCGCGTGACTCGGGGAGCTCGGCGTAGAGGTCCCGGATCAGGTCCCACGTCCCCGAGTAGGTACCCGGGTTGGAGCGCGGCGTGCGCCCGATCGGCGTCTGCGCGATCTCGATGACCTTGTCCGGCATCAGCCCCGTCGTCGTCAGCACGCCGCAGGCCTCCGTGGCCCTGCCTTCGAGGTGGGCCTGCAGCACGTCGAACATCAGGGTCGACTTGCCGGAGCCCGAGACCCCGGTGAGCACGGTGAGGCACCCGAGGGGGATCTTCACCGCCTGGCCGCGCAGGTTGTGCATCCGCGCGCCCTTGATCTGCAGCTCCCCCCGACCGACGGTCGTGGCGGTGCGCAGGCGTAGAGGCATGGGGATCACCTCCTCGCCCCGCAGGTACCGGGCCGTAGGCGAGTCGACCGTGAGAAAGCTGCCAGGTGGGCCGGAGCCCATCAGCCAGCCGCCGAGGATCCCCGCTCCGGGCCCGATGTCGACGAGGTGATCGGCCATCTCCATCGTCTCGCGGTCGTGCTCCACGATGAGCAGCGTGTTCCCCTGGTCCCTCAACACGCCCAACGCGCCCAACAGACGACGATTGTCCCGCGGGTGCAGCCCGATGCTGGGCTCGTCCAGTACGTAGGTCACCCCCTGCAGTCCGCTGCCGACACACGCGGCGAGCCGGATGCGCTGTGCCTCACCGCCGGAGAGCGTGTTGGCCCGGCGGTCCAACGTCAGGTAGCCCAGGCCCACCTGATCGAGGAACCGCATCCGGTCGCGGATCTCCTTGACGATCCCCTCCCCGAGCAGGATCTCCGAGCCCTCCAGCACCACGGACGAGAAGAACACGTTGGCGTCCCTCACGCTCATGCGTGCGGCCTCGTCGATGTGCTGGCCACGAAACTCCACGGCCAGCGCGACCGGGTTCAACCGCCGCCCACTGCAGTCCGGGCATGTTCGTCGCGCTGCAGGGTCACTGTCCGACGGAGCAGGCATCGTCAGCCCGCGAACCGTGACCACCTCGCCGATCCCGGTGCACGTGGGGCAGGCCCCCTGCGGCGCATTGAACGAAAACAGCCGGGGCTCGAGCTCGGAGACCGAGATCCCATGCTCGGGGCAGGCCCGGTCGACCGCGTGCACGGAGTGCTGCTCGGGCTTGTCCCCGTGCGCGGGGACGAGCAGGCAGACGACGCCCTCCGCGAGCCGCAATGCGCGCTCGATCGACTCCACCAGCCGGGCTCGATCCTGGGTGAGGCACACGAGGCGGTCCACCACCAGTTCGAGCGTGTGCTTCTCGTACCGCGCGATCTCGAGCGGCTCCTCGATCAGGCGCACCTCGCCGTCCACCCGGGCCCGGAGCCAGCCCTCCTTGCGCCAGTGGTCCCACTCCTCGCGGTACTCGCCCTTGCGGTCGCGCACCATCGGCGCGAGCACCAGGATGCGCTCCCCAGCATGGTCCCGGAGCCAGCGGTCCGCAAGCTCGCCCGGGCTCTGGCGGGAGATCGTGCGGTCGCACTTCGGGCAGTGCGGCGTGCCCAGACGCGCGAACAGGAGCCGCAGGTGGTCGTACACCTCGGTGACCGTCCCCACCGTCGATCGGGGGTTGCGGTTCACCGTCTTCTGGTCGATCGAGAGCGTGGGGGAGAGCCCCTCCACGCGATCCACCTTCGGGCGCTCCATCTGGCCGAGGAACTGCCGCGCATAGGGGGAGAGCGATTCCATGAACCGGCGCTGACCCTCCTGGTAGATGGTGTCGAACGCGAGCGAGGACTTGCCGGAGCCGGAGACACCGGTGATCACGACGAGGGAGTCGCGAGGAAGGTCGAGGGAAATCCCCCGCAGATTGTGCTCGCGGGCGTTGCGGACGGTGAGACGGTCAGCCATCGGGCGCCGGTAACGCGACCCCTGGCGTTTTGCACAGATGTTCAGTACAGAAAGACGGATGGTGGTGACCGGCCCCGTCTCGCCGCAAACAGGACACCGGCGATGCGATCCGGTATACTCGACCCCTCCGAGGGCTGCCCATGGCCGGACTTCAGCGTCAGTCTGCGAATTCCGCCGCGCCAACCGTTGCAGCGCCCGCGCCCGATGTCGCCACGCCCGCCGTGGCCCAGGTGCGCGGCAACGACGCCGCCCAGGGGGCCCTCGACCCGCTCACGACAGCCGCGCCGGGGCAGGCAGACGAGAAAGCCGGACCGGGCGCGGATGCCGGAGACGCCGGGCTGTCGAACTACGAAGCAGCGCTCGGAGAGTTCCTCGGCAGCGAATTGTACAAGGCGGTGGCGCCGCAACTCGCGTACGACAAGTTGTCGGCGACGGCCCGGAAGGCGGTGGACGGCGCGCTGGAAGGCATCGTGGGGCAGCTTGGCAGCCTCGACGGAGTCACTGCGGATCCCAAGGCGCTCACGACGCTGGGCACGCTGCTCAAGGACAAGCTCGACCCCCTGGTGGACGAGTGGATGGCGAAGAACGGGGCGGGGCTCTCGGCCTCGCTCACGCAGTGGGTGGGGGCGCACCCGCGCACCATCGTGCTCACCGCCCTGCTGGCTGCTGCCGGCGCCGTCCTCGCGAACGTCGCCATCCCCACGCTCAAGCAGAAGTTCTCGCTGGGGAAGGGCCTCTCGGCCGAAGTGGAGGCAAAGCTCGGCAAGATCCGTGCGATGTCGCTGCAGAGCGTGCGGGCGAAGCTGTCGTACGAGAGCGGGCCGCTGCTGGCCGCGGTGAGCGCGGGCCATGACGAGAAGGGCACCACGGCGAACGCCAACCTCACCATGAACGGTGAGGGCAGGTCCTTGAAGGCCGATGCGACCTTCGACGGCAAGGGCTTGACCTTCGCAGGGCTCAACGGCGTGATGGACACCGGCGCGGGCAAGCTCTCGGCGGGCGTGAACGAGAAGCGCGGCGAAGGCACGATCGGCGGCGTGAAGCTCGTGAGCAGGAAGGGCAACATCACCGACACCAGGGACTTCGAGTACAACGCCGGGACCGGCGTGTTCTCCGTCGGACTGGGCAGCGTGTACTCCGACAGCGGGCTGACGATCGACAAGACCTCGAAGACGAACAGCGATGGAAGCGGAAGCCTCTCCGAGACCGTCTCCCACGAGGAGACGTCGGGCGGCGCCACGAAGTCCGGGTACGTCGGCGTCTCCCACGAATCGACCAAGACGCCCTTCGGGATGTCCGAGACCGACAAGCTCAAGGTCGGGATGAGCTACACACGGGCGGATCTCACCGCGAAGCTCGATGCCACCTTTGCGAGCAACGGCAACAACCAGCTCTCCGGCTCGGTCAAGAAGACCGACGGCGAGACCCAATACGGGGGCGATCTCCTGTTCAAGTCCGGAGATGCCAAGCTGTGGGAGGTGGGCGCCTTCTACGGGTTCAAGAGCAAGAGTGAATTCCGTAGCTATCTTCTGGACTACCGCTACAAGTCCGACATCGACCAGAGCAAGTTCGGCCTCCTCGTGGAGCAGGAGCTACGCGGCACCTACGTGCGGTGGCAGTCTGCGGTCACGTGGGGTGGACAGAACACCAGCCAACTCGACACCTCGGTCCAGGCCGCTCGCCCGATCGACGAGAACACCTCCTGGATCGCCGGCGCGCACTACAAGAAGGACTTCGGGACAGGACAGAACACCCTGAATCCGCAGCTTGGGGTTCAATACAAGGGGATCCCCGTCGTGGCCGAGTACGACACGCGCACGAAGGGCGTGATGCTGAGCATCACCATCCCGTTCGGGCGGTAGCCCTCCCTCGCTTCGTCGCGATCCGGCCTTCCTGACAGGCAGGGTAGCCCGTCGGGGTACCCGGCCAGCAGACTGGTGGCTAGCTTCTCACTCGGAAGTACCGAACCCCCACCGCGCCGAACAAGGAACCAGATGAACTTCGAACGCTTCACCGTCAAGGCCCGCGAGGCCATCGCCGACGCCCAGACCCTCGCAGGGAAGTACGGCAACCCGGAGATCCGTCCACAGCACCTGCTGATGGTGTTGCTCACGCAGGAAAAAGGCGTGGTTCCGAACCTGATCAGCCAGATCGGCGCGGACGTCGCGGGGCTGACTCGCGCTGCTGCCAAGCTGGTGGACGACCTGCCCAAGGTCTCGGGCGGGACCAAGGCAGGCCTCTCCAACACACTCAACAAGGTGTTCGAGGTCGCCGACAAGGAGGCCAGAAACCTCGGGGATTCCCACGTCGCGACGGAGCTGTTCCTCGCGGGGCTGTGTGACGCGCAGGACAAGACCCGCGAACTGTTGAAGGACTATGAGGTCACCCGAGAGCGCGTCATGAACGCGATCAGCGTCCTGCGCAAAGGGCAGAGCGTACAGGGGGAAAACGCAGAGTCCAACTACGAGAACCTCAAAAAGTTCACCAAGGACCTCACGCAGCAGGCTCGCGACGGGAAGCTCGACCCGGTCGTGGGTCGCGACGAGGAGATCCGACGCACGCTGCAGGTGCTCTCGCGGCGCCAGAAGAACAACCCCGTCCTGATCGGGGATCCCGGCGTGGGCAAGACCGCGATCGTCGAGGGAATCGCGCAGCGCATCGCTGCGGGCGACGTGCCCGAGAGCTTGAAGGACAAGCAGGTGCTCTCGCTCGACATGGCCTCGCTCATCGCGGGCGCCAAGTACAAGGGCGAGTTCGAGGAGCGCCTGAAGGGCGTGCTGAACGAGATCGAGGCGAGCAAGGGCACCATCATCCTGTTCATCGACGAGATCCACACGATGGTGAACGCCGGGAAGTCCGAAGGTTCGATGGACGCTGGCAACATGCTCAAACCCGCGCTGGCACGTGGTGAGCTGCGGTGCCTCGGCGCCACGACGCTCGACGAATACCGCAAGCACCTCGAAAAGGACAAGGCGCTGGAGCGGCGCTTCCAGCCCGTGTTCGTGGCCGAGCCCACGGTCGCGGACACGATCCGAATCCTGCGCGGCATCAAGGACAAGTACGAGCAGCATCACGGCATCAAGATCACCGACGACGCCATCATGGCCGCGGCGGTGATGTCCGACCGCTACATCAGCGATCGTCAGCTCCCGGACAAGGCGATCGATCTCGTGGACGAGGCGTCGAGCCGCCTGAAGATGGAGATCGAGAGCCTGCCGCAGCCCATCGACGTGCTCGAGCGCCAGGTGCGCGGTCTACGCGTGGAGCTGGGCGCGCTCGCCCGGGAGAAGGACAAGGCGGCTGTGGAGCGGGCGAACAAGCTGAAGGTCGAGATCAGCGAGAAGGAGGAGGAGGCGACGAAGCTCAAGTCGAAGTGGCTGGCTGAGAAGGCCGCGCTGGACGCCATCAGCCAGAACGCCGAGAAGATCGACGAGTTCAAGCACCTCATCGAGCGCTTCCAGCTCGACGGCAACTTCGAGGCGGCTGGCCGCTTGAAGTACGGCGACCTGCCCAACGCCGAGAAGGCGCTCGTGGCGGCCCAGGCCTCGCTGGTCGACCTGCAGAAGGACGGCGCGGTGCTGCGCGACAAGGTGACGGAGGAGGACATCGCGCTGGTCGTCTCCAAGTGGACCGGGGTCCCGGTCACCAAGCTCAAGGAGAGCGAGCAGCAGAAGCTCCTGAAGATGGAGGACAACCTGCACCAGCGTGTCATCGGGCAGCACGCCGCGATCGTGGCGGTCTCCGACGCCGTCCGGCGTTCCCGCGCCGGTCTGCAGGACCCGTCCAAGCCCATCGGCAGCTTCATCTTCCTCGGGCCCACGGGCGTCGGAAAGACCGAGCTTGCCAAGGCGCTGGCCGAGTTCCTGTTCGACGACGAGACCAACATCGTGCGCATCGACATGTCCGAGTACATGGAGAAGCACTCCGTGGCCCGCCTGATCGGCGCGCCCCCCGGGTACATCGGCTACGACGAGGGCGGTCAGCTCACCGAGGCCGTCCGCCGTCGCCCGTACAGCGTGGTGCTGTTCGACGAGATCGAGAAGGCGCACCCCGACGTGTTCAACGTGCTGCTCCAGGTGCTCGACGACGGGCGCCTCACCGACTCGAAGGGCCGCACCGTCGACTTCAAGAACACCGTCCTGATCATGACGTCGAACGTCGGCTCCCACCTGATCATGCAGATGGCCAACGACCGCGCCCGGATGGAGAAGGAGGTCATGGGCGCCCTCCGCGCGGCCTTCAAGCCCGAATTCCTGAACCGCATCGACGACATCATGATCTTCGAGTCCCTCAAGCGCGAGGACATGGACCACATCCTCACCGTTCAGCTCAAACGCGTGCGCAAGCTGCTGGCAGACCGGGAGCTCAAGCTCGACGTCACGCCCGCCGCGCTGCACGCGATCGCCGAGGCGGGCTTCGACCCCACGTTCGGCGCGCGCCCGCTCAAGCGCGCGATCCAGACCTACCTCCTGAACCCGATGTCCAAGACCATCGTGGGCGGCGGGTTCATGCCGGGCGACACGGTCAAGGTCGACATGCATGGCGACGAGATCGGGTTCGAGCGCGTGCCGGGGCCGGCGGAGAGGTAGCCGAGGGTCAGGGTGCCTGCTCGACGGGGAGCGGGACCAGATCGGCGAACACGAAGCCGTCGCGGGTCACGACCTCGCCGAGCGCGATGTCGACGGGACTGCGGAACATCGGGCCGGCCCAGACGAAGGAGTGGAACTCCCCGTTCTCGCCGCAGGGATCCACGTCCTTCGGAAGGTCTGTGAGGAAGGAGGCATCGAAGGCTCGTCCAGCGAACGTGGCCGGGAGCTTGCGCGGATCCACGCAGGTGATCCGGGCCTGCAGGCCGCCGTCGATCATCTCGCGGGCGAGCACGTCCGTGGGTCGGAGCCAGAGCGGGAACACCGGACGCAGGCCGGTCCCGGCCAGGTTCTTCTCGCGGTAACGGCGAATGTCCTCCAGGTACAGGTCGCCGAAGGCCATCACCTCGATCCCCTCGGCCGCGGCCCGCTCGACCGTGGCCCGCATTGCAGACTCGTACTCCTCGTTCGAGCACGGACTCGGGATGGAGACGACCCACAGTGGGAGGCCCGCTGCAGCGGCCTGGGTCTCCAGGAGCGTCCGACGCACCGCGTGCATGGCGACCCGATCGTGCACGCCGTTCACGGTGGTGAGGAGCCCCACGACGTCGAATTCAGCCTGCTGCCGGAGCACATGCAGCGTCCATGCGCTGTCCTTGCCGCTGCTCCAGCTCAGGAGGGCCTTCGGTCTGCTCGCCATGCTTGGAACCTCGCCGCCGCGCTATCACCGCCGGGCGCGGCCGACCCGGCCCGGACCGTCGGGCACGCGTTAGCGCCCCCGGATGTCCCTGCTCCTGCTCCTCTCGGCGTGCACCTCGGGCACCGGCGACTCCAGCCGCTCCCGCCCCGGCCGCGACGACACCGACACCTCCGGCACCGACACGTCCGACAGCGACACCGCTCCCATCCCGTTCACGCTGACCGGTCCGAGCGTCCTCCCGCTCCCCTACGTCACCGTCGGCCAGCCTGCTCCCAGCGCTCCGTTCACCCTCACCGCCGTCGGCGACACCGGGTCACCCGGGGATCTGTCGGTCCACGTCGACGGCCCGTTCACCGTCGACCTCGACACGAGCCCGATGTCGCCCGGCGAGTCTCGTGTCGGCACGCTCACCTCGACCAGCGCGACCTCGACCCCGGGGATCACCTCGGGCACCCTGACCGTCTCCGCCGGCGATCAGGCGCTCCCCATCGACCTCGCCTCGGTCGTGGGCGACCCTGCGATCCCGGCGGCGTCCACCTGGGAGAGCGACGACTGGGGCAGCTGCACGACGCTCGACCTCCCCTCGGCTCCGTTCCCGTACGGCAGCGCGCCCTACACGGACTCCTCGGTGAAGATCTGCGTCCCAAAGGGACTCTCGGACCGCGGCGACATCGGGGTGGTGAGCCACTTTCACGGGTTCAACGCGACGATCGACGAGGTCGACGACTACCAGGGGCTGCACGCGCAGGTGTCGCTCTCCGGCCGGGACGCCATCCTCATCCTGCCGCAGGGCCCCGTGGAGGCCTCCGACGGCGACTTCGGGCGCCTGGACACCGCCGACGGCCTCGCGCACCTCGTCCGGGACGCGCTCTCGGTGCTCTACCGCGACGGCGTCGTCTCCCGGCCGGTCGTGGGGCCGGTCGTGCTCACCTCGCATTCCGGGGGCTACAGCGGGACTGCGAACGCGATCGAGGTCGGCGGCCTGCCGATCACGGCCGTGCACCTCTTCGACTCCGTCTACGGAGAGGAGAGCACGTTCGCAGCCTTCGCGGAGGACGGCGGCGTGCTCCGCTCCAGCTACACCTCGGGCGGCGGCACCGACGACAACAACCTCGCGCTCGCCACCACCCTGCGGAACGCCGGAGTGGACGTGAACACCGCGTTCACCGACGACGTCCTCCGCCACGGCCCGGTCACCATCGGCTTCATCGACTCCGCCCACGGAGACACGCTCTCCGACGATCGCAGCTACGCGCGCTGGCTCGTGGCCTCGGGGATCCCCCGCCGCCCGACGGCCGCCCCCGAGCTCCTCTCCACGCTGGAGACCGCCGGCCAGGCCACAGTCACGTGGCGCTCCGACGGCGACTTTCGGGCAGTGGTCGAAGGCTCCGACGATGGGAACACCTGGTCGGTGTTGACCACCACCACCCGGGCCACCGCCAGCGTCACGCCCCACCCCTTCCTGCGCGTCCGCGCGGACGAGCCGGACGCCGCCCCCTCGGACGCGTATGGCACCAGCGGGGATCAATGGCTGATCGTGGATGGGTTCGACCGGATCTTCGGCGGGAGCTGGACCGCTCCCACCCACGACTTCGCCGCGCGCATGGGCTCGGCCCTCGGCGCGAACGGCGCCACCTGGAGCGTCGCCTCGAACGAGGCCGTGGCCGAGGGCGACGTGGCGCTGGGCGACTATGACCACGTGCTCTGGCTGCTCGGCGACGAGTCGACGGCCGACCGCACGTTCGAGGATCGCGAACGCAACGTGATCGAGGACTACGTGAGCGCGGGGGGCACCTTCGTCGTGAGCGGCAGCGAGGTCGGGTATGCGACCGGGTCCTGGCTCAAGAGCACGCTGCACGCCACCTACGTCTCGGACGACGCCGGCACGACAGGGGTCGAGGGCTGGACGATGGGGGTGACCTACCCGGAGGACTTCCCCGACGTGCTCGACGGCGACGACGTCCTGTGGACCTACGCCACCGGAGGGGGCGCAGCGGTGGGCTGGCACCAGAAGGTGGTCGTCATCGGGTTTGCGATCGAGACGCTGGACCAGCCGGACAGGGCCGCCGCCATCGGCGACCTCCTGACCTGGCTCGGGTGACCGCGCCTCACCTCACGCCGGCTGCCCAGTCGACGGCGTTCAGGTAGAGCGCAGCGTCATCCGCTTCGTTCCACGAGGCGAAGAGATCGTCGTAGGGGTCTCCGGTGCCATCGTCGGCAGGCGCCGAGTCGCCGATGGAGAGCACGCGGCCGGCGCCTGCATAGGTAGCCACGACCCGCGCGCCCTTGCTGTCATCTCCGGCGTTCGGACCGAGCCAGAGCACCGGCCGATCGCCCGGCAGGCCCGAGAGCGTGAAGGCCGAGGCGTCGTAGAAGTCCACCTGGGTGACGTCGCCGTTCCGCCCATGCAGGACCGGATCCGCAGGGTCGCCCGCGGATGCGGTGTAGTTGTACTCGGTGCCGACATCCGAGGCATCTGAGGCCTGGCGCGTCCCGACCCCGAGCGCCGCGAACAGCGAGTCGGCCACGTTGGTGGAGTCCACGCCGTCGAAGTCGCGGTCCGAGAGGTGGTGGTCGGTGATCAGCACCACGCCCCCGCCGCGCGCAACGAACGCCACGATGGCGTCCATCTCGTCTGCATCGAGGGCGGTGTTGGGCTCGGGGAGCACCAGCACCTGAGCATCGGCGAGGGTGTCCGGGCTGATCCACCGCGTGTTCGTCGAGAGCGTGTAGCCGTCGAGCCAGAGCCCGTACCCGAACGACGAGTAGGCCCCGGTCCACGAGTCCGGGCCGCTCGGGCTCGAGGGGGAAGGAGAGGGGTCGTCGTCGTCGATCACCCAGTCCGCGTTCCCCGCCTGCTCGCCGTGCGAGTTGTCGAACACGACCTTGCCCGCGCTCCTGACCGCGGGCATCACGACGTCGGCCGTCGCCTGCTTGTCCCCGTCGGGTGCGGAGCAGCTGGCAGTGCACGTCACGTCGGCGCCCGGCTCGAGCACGGCCAGGTACACTGTCCAGGTTCCCGCCACCACAGTGCGCGAGGCCGCCCCGCAGGCGAGCGTCCCGTCGACGGGCAGCGAGATCTCGGCCACGACCTCGTCCGGGGAGAGCGCGGTGACGGCCAGGGTGGCGTCGCCCGTGACCTCTGGGTCGTCAACCACCCCCGTGCAGCCGGTGATCAGCAGGACGCACGCGGCTCGCGACAAAGATGGCATGCGGATCCTGCGAAGAAGTTGCCGTAACGGTGGAGGGGGTCGGACGCTATCCGCCACCTGTCACCACGCGTCAATCGAACAGCGCGGCGATCTCGTCCCGGGTGAGCTGCGACGACAGCGCCTCGTCGTCGAGCGCCGCAGATGCGAGCAGACGTTTGCGGGCCTGCAGCTCGAGGATGCGCTCCTCGACGGTGCCCTCGGTCACGAGCCGGGTGGCGACCACCGGCCGGGTCTGTCCGATCCGGTGGGCGCGATCGGTCGCCTGGTCCTCCACGGCCGGATTCCACCACGGGTCAAGGAGGAAAACGTAGTCGGCGGCGACGAGGTTGAGCCCGGTCCCGCCCGCCGTCAGGGAAAGGAGGAACACCGGCGGCCCGTCCGCCGCCTGGAACTTCGCCACCACCCCCGCGCGGTCGGTGGTGCTGCCGTCGAGGCGTACGAACGGGATCCCGCGGGAGCGCAGGTGGGGCTCCACCCGATCGAGCATCGACGTCCACTGGCTGAAGATCAGCACCTTGTGCGGCCAGTCCGCCGCGCCCGACGCCACCTCGTCGATGTCCAGGATCTCCTCCAGCTCGTCCATCAAAACGTCCACCTTCGCGCTGCTGGCAGCCTCCTTCCCTGGGAGCAGCCCGGTGTGGCAGGCGGCCTGCCGCATGCGCAGCAGCACCTCCATGACCTGCAGCGTGCGACCACCCCCGAGCAGTTTTGTGACGTCTGCGCGGGTGAGCGAGCGCACGGAGTCGTAGAGCGCGCGCTCCTCCGCGGAGAGCGCACAGCGAAGCACGCGATCCGTGCGCTGCGGCAGGTCCTTCGCCACCTGCGACTTCAACCTCCGGAGCACGAACGGCCGGATCCGACGACGTAGATCGTCGCGCGAGCGCCTGCTCCCGTTGGCGATGGGGGTCCCGAAGCGGTCGCGGAACCCCGTGCGGCTCCCGAGGAGCCCGGGCTGTACGCAGTGAAACAGCGACCAGAGCTCTTCCAGGCGGTTCTCGACCGGCGTGCCCGTCACGCAGAGCTTGAGCTGCGCCGGGAGCCTGGACGCCGAGATCGCGGCCTGCGACTCGGGGTTCTTCATCGCCTGCGCCTCATCGAAGATCACGGTGCCCCAGGCGGCGCCGGCCTCCTTTGCAGGGGTGTTCGGACCGGCGCCGCGCCTGGACCCCTCGACCAGGGCCTCCACGTCCAGCCGGAGGAGCGCCCACGTGGTGACCGTCAGGTCGGCGCTCGGGTCCAGCGCCCGCTTCGGCCCGTGGTACACGTTCACCCGCAGCTCGGGAGCAAACTTCGCAGCTTCGCTCGCCCAGTTCCGCAGCACCGAGGTCGGGGCCACGACGAGCGCCGGGCCCTCGCCACGCCGGTCGAGCAGCGCGGCGAGGCACTGGATCGTCTTGCCGAGGCCCATGTCGTCGGCGAGCACCCCTCCGGTGCGCTCCCCAAGCCCTCCGAGCCACGTGAGCCAGTCGAGGCCGCGCTGCTGGTAGGGACGAAGGTGGCCGACGAAGCCCGGGTGCAGCGGTGCGGCCGGGACCGCGTCGAAGTCGCCGGCGAGCGCGCGCAGCGCATCGAGCGCCGGGGGCATGGGGAGGGCGAGCGCCTCGGCCGCATCGATCAGGACGGCCGCCCGGTCCTTCGGCACGCGTCCGTTCCGATCGCTGGCGTCCAGCAGCTCAGCGAGCACGGGTCCGAACCGGTCCAGCCAGTCGCGGGGAACGGGCCGGAAGCCTCCGTCGAGCAGCGGAACGAGCGGGAGGTGCTCCTGCCAGGCCGCGAGGAGCGCGCGGGGATCGGCGCCGCCTGCGTCGATGCGCACCGAGAGGCCATCTTCCCCGATGGTGACGGCCGGGTCACCGTTGCGCCGGTCGATCCGGAACCAGGGCGCCCTGGACAGGATCTCGGCCCGAACATGCGGCTTGAGGCCCTCGATCCACCGTGCAGCCTCGGCTCCGGTGCGTGCAGACCCCGAACCCGCCGCCATCCGCATCTCGCCGAGCTCGGCCTCGAGCTTCCGCTCGGCGACGAGGTCGCGCGCCGGAATGTCCCCGCCGAGGCGCACCAGCGCCCCGCGCTCGACACGCGCCACGGGGGGATCGCCGTAGACGATCCGTGGTGTGACCGCGATCGACCCTCCCCCCTCGACGCCACAGCGCACATCCCACTCCAGTCGTGGCGGGACGCGCACCACAGACGGCAGCTTCGATGACCGGCGCTCGACGGGCACGAGCTTTTCCAGCCGCGGGAGGAAGCGCGTGAGGAGCTCCTCCACCTCGTTCGGCCGGAACACCATCCCGCTGTTGAGCCGGTTCTTGAGCTCCACGTCGAGCCCGCCGTTCGTGAACGGGCGCAGGACCGTTCCGAGCCGCACCACGCCGTTGTGGAAGGCCTCCTCGATCCCATCCGCGCGCGCCAGCCGGACGCGGAAACCACCCTCGTGGTCCTCCACGATCGCGCGGGGAACCACAGGCTCGGCCTGGGCGGTCACCGGCGAACCGTCGAGCGTGAGCGGCAGGCCCGCGAGCGCGCCGAGCACCTCGTGCAGGATCCCCCGCGGCACGATGGGGCCCGTACCGGCCGCGCCGCGATCGGCGACGTTCCCCAGCCACTCGCGCCCGAGCCGCTGCACCAGCCGATCGTCGTCGGTCCAGACAGCGTTGCGCGGTGCGTCCACCGCGAGGCGCAGCCCCTCCGGGCTGCGGGTGAGCCGCCAGGTCACCCGGGCGGCGACCTTCTGATCGAACCGCCCGCTCCCGCGAGCGATCACCACCGCCCCGAGGTGCACGCAGCCCGGGCTCTCGCACGCGCAGTACCAGTCCTGTTCGGCCGGCCACAGCGTGACCTCCCAGGGGGCGGCTCGCGGCGGCATCGTCACCAGCCACTCCTCCTCCTTCGGCGTGCGCCGCGCGAGGCTCACCGCCCCCGCCTCCGCCAACGCCTGGGCACGTGCCCAGACCGTAGGCGGGATCACCCGCCGGACCTTCTCGATCACGTCGGAGCCGCCGCCGGCAGCTTGCGGTGCGACTCCACGATCAACCAGCCCGCCATGACCACGCCATAGCCGAACAACAACCACCCCAACCAGCCGATCAGGTAGACGCGGTGGTCCGGGTGGGTCACCTCGGACCAGTTCGAGAAGAGCTCGATCCCGCTGAGCATGGCCAGACCGGCGGCGTGGCGCCAGCGCTGTTCGCCCACCTCGGGTTTGCACAACCCTCCGGCGTGCAGCACCCAGAGCGTCCACCGGGTGACGTAGTAATAGTAGCTGGCGGTCGTCAGCATGAAGAAGGGCAGGAATCCATAGGAGAACACCTCCTCGTCCCGCCGGTTTCGCAGCCCCCACCCCATCAAGAGCATGAACACCCCCGCGACCAGGTACCGGATCGGCTTTTGTTGCTCCACGACCTCCTTCTCCGATTCGGGGAGGGCCTTGGGCAGCAGGTCGCCCCGAAACGGCAACGCGAGCGCGAGCCCTGCCCGGCGGGAGGAGAGGTTCTCCGACTTGTTGTGGTCGGTCATGTTCTCGTAGTGCGTGCGCACCGCGTCCACACCGAGCACGACGGTCGCCGCGCCCTGCCAGGCCACGACGCCGATCGCGAAGCCCAGCGCGAGCCGCAGGAGCGACTTGTGCACCTTGCGCTGGGCGAGGCCGATGAACCCCTTGGCCCCGGGTCCGAAGAGCCACATCGCCGGAAACATGCGCAGCGTGGTGGACCAGCCCGTCAGGATTCCGGCGAGCACCGGTCGCCCCTTCCGCAGGCAGGCCATGGCGATCACGAGCAGGGACACGTAGTCGTATCGGAACAATGCCCAGGAGATCGTCGGCCAACGGCACGAGTACGTCAGCATCAGGAACAGCGCGGCCCACAGCGCCGTTGTGCCGTCCCACGCCCAGACCACGGCCGCGAGCGCTGCGCCGAGCCAGATGCAATCCAGGTACCCCAGGGTCTTGATGTACTCGACGGGCAACTGCACGAACGGCAGCGCCTGGAGGACCCACACGGTCGTGCCGTTGAACCCGTGATCCTGGATCAGCTGCCGCCAGAGCTCCCCGCTCAGCCCCTCGACGTTGCGCTGCAGGAACAGGAAGTCGTGGCTGAACTGGGCCCAGCGCTCCGGCGTGAACTTCTCGGCCTTGACCTTCTGCCCCTCCTCGATGGCCACGGAGATCGGGCGCAGGTGATGCCCCAGATCATCCTGGTCCATGAACGCCTTCCCCTCGGGAAAGAATGGACCCTTCGCCTCGTGGTCCGCCACGATGCAGGCCGGGTAGAGATCGTAGTACCCAAGCTCGTCGAAGTACTTCGCGTTCAGGTAGTAGTGGATGAGGTCGTAGCTGTCTACTCGTTCGAACGGGAGCTTGACCCCGAACCGGCAGTAGTTGGCGGCGCTGATGGCCAACAGCGCCGTCAGGAGACCGCGCGCGGCTCGTGCCGGAATCCATGCCCAGGCGAGCGCCAGGAGTACGGCACCGCCGCAGAGCCAGATCTTGTAGCCTTCACTGACGGTGCGCGTGACATCCATGGCTACTTTCCTGCGACGGCTTCGAGGGGGGTGGGGGCTACGACCGGGCCGGCTGGACGGGTGCGAAGTGTCTCCACTCCCACCCAACCATACCCGAACCCGAACAATGCGAGGAAGGGCAGTGTATCGAAGTGGTGGTGCACCACGGCCCAACATGCGACCCCGAGGTGCAACGCGGCGAGCAGCGGCTCGACCGGCAGGCCCGGGAGCCGGACCGCATAGCTGCCACCGCCACCGCCGTTCTTCGGGGTGCGGACGAACTCTCCGCCGGACCCCAACAGCCCCAGAAGCGTGGCCCCCGCCTGGGAGGGGCCGATGCCCACGCCCAGCGCGAGGACGCGGGGAAGATCCCGCCAGCGGGCACCGCCCGCCCGATAGAATGCAGCGTTGCACAACAGCGAGAACCCCACCACGGGCAGATCGAGCCACACCCGCCCCAGGGTGGCGCTCCCGCGGGTGAGCACCACGATGGGCAGCAGAACGCCGACGAGCACGCAGAACGGCCAGGCGAGGTTCGCCGAGAGGTGGGCCACGGCCTCCGCCTTCACCCGAGCGGGCAGGCGGGCCGAGAGGATGCGCCCCAGGAGCTTTCGTGCGGTCTGCACGCTGCCGCGCGCCCATCGCCGCTGCTGCGCGAGGAACGCCGGCAGGTTGTCGGGGACCTCGGCGGGGACGCACAGATCCTCGAGGTAGAGGAACCTGGCCCGGCTCAGGAGCGCCCGGTAGGAGAGGTCGAGGTCCTCCGTGAGGGTGTCGTGCTGCCAGCCGCCCGCGGCCTGGATCGCCTCGCGATCCCACACCCCTGCGGTGCCGTTGAAGTTGAACCAGGCGCCCATCGACTGGCGGGCAGGCTGCTCCACCACGAAGTGCCCGTCGAGCAGGGCGGCCTGCGCCCGGGTGAGCGCGTTCTCGCCGCGGTTCAGGTGGCCCCAGCGCGCCTGCACCATGCTCGCCCCAGCCACGAGGTGGGGCACCGTCCGCTCCAGGAACTCCGGCGGCGGGAGGAAGTCGGCGTCGAAGATCGCGATGTAGCGCCCCTGGGCCAGCTCGAGACCCCGAGCGAGCGCGCCCGCCTTGAACCCTTCACGCGTAGGCCGCCGGACCACGCTGACCCGCACCCCCCGCCTCCGAGCGCGCTGGAGCGCGGCCGCCGCGGCCTCCGCGGTGTCGTCCGTCGAGTCGTCCAGCAGCTGGATCTCCAGCCGATCCGTGGGCCAGCGCAGGTCTGCGACAGCGTCCACGAGCCGCCCGACGACATCCCGCTCGTTGTAGACGGGCAACTGCACCGTGACGAAGGGGTGGGACTGAAGGCCGGGCAGCGCCGGATCTGGCCTGCGACGACGGTAGGCCACGACGAGCACCAGACGATGCACCCCGTGCAGCGCAAGGAGCGCGACCACGGCGAGATAGCAGCGGTAGACTACCTCATTCATGCGGGCTGCTCCTTCACATGCTGTGCGCTGATCCGCCACTCGCGAGCCAACCCCCCGGAGTCCGGAGCATGGGCGGGTCTGCCGGCTTCGACGACGAGACGGCTGCAGTCCTGCGCGTGGTGCTGTACTTCGACATCTTTCGTCACCCGCTGCGGCTCTCGGAGGTGAGCTGGATGGCACGCACCGACGAACCGACCATCCGCCGGGCCGTGGAGACGGGGCTCGTGGAGGAGGCCTCCGGATTCGTGTTCCGCAGCGGGAAGATCGCGGACATCCGACGACGACGGGAGCGCGCAGCGCATGCGGAGCGGCTCTGGCCCGCGGCGATGGCTGCGGCGCGGATCCTCGCGCGCGTCCCGTTCGTGCGTGGCGTCCTGCTCACCGGCGGACTCGCGAAGCAGAGCTCGGAGCCGGGCGGTGACGCCGACTTCCTCCTGCTCATCGAGCCGGGCTGCGTGTGGAGCACCAAGTCTGCCCTGCAGGTGGTCCGACGCGCGCTCCCCGAGTCCCTGCGCCGCCTGTTCTGCACCAACTACCTGCTCTCGACAGACGCGCTGCTGCTCGACGATCAGGACGTGTTCACTGCCTTCGAGCTGGCGACGGCGCTGCCGCTCTCCGGCTCGGTGTGCGGGGACCTGGTGCGGGCGAACCCATGGGCGCGCCGGTGGATCCCGGGGCTCGACCACGCGGTGCTGAGAGGGGAGGCCGCTCCGGGCGGCAGGGCCTCGGTCTCGCCGTGGGCGCCCCTGGCCCGGGCCCTGGACACACGGCTCCAACAACGCTGGAACACGCTGTGGGACCGGAAATATGACTGGCTGGACGAGGAGACCCGCGCCCGCCGGTTCAAGCGGACGCCGGATCGGGCGACGAACCACCTGCACGATTTTCGCGGGTACGTCATCGACGCGTACCGCGAGCGCTGCCTCTCGGAGGGGCTCGATCCGCTGCAGGGGCCGCTGGATGGGTGAACGTGCGCTCCGGATAGCGATGATCGGGCTGCGCGCACCTTCCGGCGTGGAGGGCGGGGTCGAGGCCGCTGTAGCCGCGCTCGCGCCCAGGCTCGTCGCGGCCGGTCACGAGGTCACGGTCTACTGCCGCGCCCGGTACAACCCGCTGGGAAGCTGCATGCACGAAGGCGTTCGCCTCGTCGACGTACCGACGACCTACGGTCGCACGAGCGAGGCCTTCGTGCACACGCTGCTGGCGGCCCCCCTGGCGGCGCGGCACCACGACATCGTGCACGTGCACGCGTGCGGCCCAGCCCTCTTTGCACCGCTGCCCAGGCTCCTCGGCCGCAGCGTGGTGGTGACCCTGCACGGAGAGGACTGGCAACGGGAAAAATGGGGCCCGGTCGCGCGGGGCGCACTGCGGGCGGGGGCAGAGGTCGGAGGTCGGGCCGCCGACCGCATCATCGCGGTGTCGGCGTCGCTCGCCGCCTGGGCCCGACGTTTTGGGGACAAGGTCTCCCACATCCCCAACGGGGTGGCTCCACATCAGCCGGCGGCCTGGGACCCCGTGGTCTTCCCCTCCCTGCTGCCGGGGCGCTACCACCTGTTCCTGGGCCGACTCGTGCCCGAGAAGGGGCTGGACCTGCTCGTTGCGGCCGCCCATCTCCACGCCGGGGACCCGCTCGTGGTCACTGGCGGGGCGTCGCACACCGACGCGTGGGTCCGGCGGCTCCAAGCCTCCGCCCCCCGCAACGTCGTGTTCACCGGCAGCCGGTTCGACGTCGAAAAACGCATGCTCCTCACGCACGCGCGCAGCCTCGTGCTCCCCAGCCGCACGGAGGGCATGCCCCTCGTGCTGCTCGAGGGCATGGCGGCGGGCCTTCCGGTGCTGGCAAGCGGGATCGCCCCGATTCGCGAGGCGCTGGGCGACACCGGCACGTTCGTCGACCCTACCCCCGGCGCGTGGTCGGACGCGCTCCGGCTGCTCGAATGCACACCCGAAGCGATCCTGCGCGCTCGCGGGGAGCGCGCTCGCAGGCGGGTGATCGAGCACTTCTCCTGGGAGCGCGCCGCGCGTTCACACCTGCAGGTCTACGGGGCCGCCGTGGAGGAGTGACTGATCTTCACCAGGTACGCCGGAAAGTCGAACCGGCCTTCATCCTGGCTCGCCGTGTGGCAGGTCGCACACGTGCCCTCCACCGGGATCGTCATCGGGATGGTGGGGTTCAACACGTGCTCGTTCCCCGGACCGTGACAGCTCTCGCACCCCACGTTGACCAGGGCGCCGACTTCACCCGGAGCCTTTGGTCCGAGCACAGCTCCCTCGGCCGCCACGGCACCGGTGACGTGACAGGAGAAACACTCCTGGTCGAACTGTCGCTTCTTCTCGATCAACGACGCCCACGCCCGCGCATGTGCAGTGCCCTGCCACTGGGTCGTCTGCGCACTGTGGCAGGTCGAGCAGGCCCCGCTCCCCACGTACGGCCCGAGCACCGGGCTGCCCACGGCCGCCACCACGGCCAGCGCGCCCACCCGGGTCTTCGCCGCGTCGACCATCGCGAGGACGACGGGATCGTCGGCCACCGCGGTGTCGAGCGTGACGAGCTTGTTGTGGGCGGTGTGGGCCCGCTCGCTCACCGCAGTCGCCTGCGCGAGCTTCGTCGCCACCTCGTCCTCCTGCTTCTGGTAGTAGTCCGCGCGCCGCTGGGCGATGTCCCTGGCGCTCTGCCCGTTGGCCGTCTGCACCTGAGATTTCGCCTCGACCACCTTCTCCCCAAAGCGATCCCGCTGCTCGGCGAGCCGGCCCAGCGTGCCGTCCTCACGCCACGCCCTGGCACCGTCCGTCAGCGTGAAGGTCAGCACCCCCACGTCGCGCCCGCGGGCCCCGGGCCCCAATTGCAGCCCCCCCCCAGGCACCGGGGAGGGGCTGTCGAGCGGCTGCATCGTGCCCCCAACGACCAGATCGACCCCCGGGACCGCCTTTAGCAGGCCCTCGCTGGCATCCTCCGTGAGCGCATCGAGCAGCACGACCACATCGACGTTCTGGGACCGGAGTCGGGCAACGCCGTCCCGAAGCGCCGCCTGCGGATCCGTGGCGGTGCAGCCGCTGTAGGACCCGCGGTCGTTCACGACGCCGAGCACACCGATCCGCATCCCGTCGCGCTCCAGCGTGAGGTCCCGGGAGGGGAACCCCACCCCGCAGTCGAGGTTCGACGCCACGTACGGGAGGGCGTAGTCCTTCTGCAGTCCGCGGACGAAGTCCACACCGAGCGCCACGTCGCCCTCGGCGAGCAGCATGGCGTCGATCCCCGAATTCTGCATCGACGCAGCCATCAACCGCGCCTTCTCCTGCTGCTGCGGCCGTTCCTGCGCGGTGAGCCGCGAGCTCTTCCAGTAGAGATTGCCTCCGTCTACGACAAAGACAGGCCCTGCTCCCGACTGTTCGCGGGTCCGTTGGATCGTCGTTGCTCGTCGGGGCAGACCGCCCGTAGGGTGTTTGGGTCACCCACAGGGTTCGATCTCACCGTCCCAATGGGCGGTGTAGATCAAGGTCGCCGTGTGCGCTGGGGTAGGGCTCTGGCAGGCCTGCAAGGCCAGCCATACGAGCCCGGCCGCGATCATGGCTGCTTCGCTCCGGGGGTTGAAGGGTGGGAGGGCCCCGGGGGCCGGGAGGGAGAGCCGGGCCGCTTCCGCGCTCGTGCTCGATGCGTTCTGTGCGCTCGTCCTTGGCGTCGTCGCCCGTCGCCTTGCGCCGGTGCTCCCGGAGCAGATCCTTGACCACGTCGACCACACCGGCGTCCACGAGGTACACCTCCGGGTGGTCGGAGACGCGGCTGTAGTACCGGTCGCGGTCGGGCTGGTCCGGCACCACCCGCGGGGGGCCCTTCTTGCCCACGAGCAGCGTGCGGTCCACGCCGTCGAGATCCTGCATCCGCAGGGAGACGAGGGGGCGGTCGAACCCGTATCGGGCGTCATCCGCGGTTCCGGAGACGAATTCATCGGCTTCCACGCCGCCGGCACGTTGGGCCACGCGCTTGGGGGTGGAGCCGGCGACCGGCACGCCATCGTCCCAGAGCCAACTGTCGGCCGCCATCCGGACGCTGACCGTGCCGTTCAGATCACCGTCATCCCCCGTGGCGCCGGCCAGGGTCGCGACCATCAACGAGACCCGGTTCGGGTCCATGCGTCCGAACCGCATGAGCCGGTACGTCGATGGGTCGCGGGCATAGTCCTCCAGCAGGCCATTCCGCGCAGTGTAGACGCTCGGCTCCTCGGCGAGCCGCACATACGCGAGATCGTAGCTGCCGTCCTTCTCCGGGGCGGTATTGCCGACGAGCAGCGTGAGTGGCTCCCTCCCCGAAAACGTGAGCTGTACCTTGAGCTGTGGCGTATCGAGCCCGTAGTCGTGAAGGTCCTCGGGCGTCGGGGTGTCGGTGACGAACTGCACCGCCTTGAGGGCGGAGACCCTGCCCATCAGCCCGCGCACGCCGTCGTCGCTGGCGGCGAACTGCGCAGGCTCGAGCAGATCCCAGGCGTGCTCGCCCGTTCGCTGGAACCGCAGATGCCGGCCGTCCGAGCCCGTCACGTCGAGCGCATCGACGTCCTTGGAGTCGAAGCTGGCGAACCGGCGTTCGCGGAACTCCGAGAGCGAGAGGCTGTAGTAGTCGACCGCCGACTTCTTCACGGTGTAGACGACGTCGCCGGGGGTCGGGTGGATGTAGAAGCTCACGCCCGAAGGGTTCGGATCTCCCGCGTCGAAGGCGTGCACCGAGCCGTCGCGCAGCTGCAGGGTCACATGGATGGCGCTCTGCCCGAGGCCGTAGAGCGCGACGTCACCGGTGCCCTCCACGACCGTCGCCCGGCTCACGAGGTCGTGAAGCTGGTGCTTCACCCGGTTCACCATGGAGCGGCTGGCCGGCAACTGCTGCCCGTTCGCTCCCTCGGACCCGTCGATCCACCACCCATCCGGCTTCTCGATCAGCGTCAGGGTGCCGTCCGGGCGCGCGACAGTCACCTTGACGAGATCGTTCTTCTCGAAGGCGAACAGCGCCACACCGTCGTCCTTCGCCTTCTTGCCCTTCGCGACGTGCGGAGCATCCGTCGTCGGCCGAGCGACCACCCACACGGCGACGATCGCCGCAAAGAGGACGAGCGCGAGCATCGCACCCCGGAACTGGCGCAGCACCTGCATCAGCGCCCCCGCCTGGACGCCCAGACGCCACTGGCCACAAGGAGGACCAGCAGCGGCGAGAACCCCATCGAGACCCACTGGATGCGACTGCGGTCCTCGTCCGTGAGGGTGAGCCGCCGAACCGCGCTCGGCTTTCCGACCACGGAGATCCGAGCTTCGTCACCGACCAGCCACCGCACGGCGTTCACCGCGAAGCTCTGGTTTCCCGGCCCCTCGGCCATCACGGCGTTGCTCACCAGGTCCGCGTCGCCCAGCACCACCACGCGACCGGCGCGCTTCTTCACCAGCCCGCTCTCGGGCGAGACGTCCAGGGCGAGCGCCATGGCGACCGGCCCCGCCCCGTCGATGTCGGCCTGGTACCGGGCCTGCCCGCCCTCCGACTCGCCGCCCCGCTCGATCCAGCCGTCCCGGCTGGTCTCGAGCAGCGTCGAGCTCCGGACCCCGGGGATCGCCGGCACGCTGGCCTGGACCGGCGCCGCGCGGCTCACGACCGTGACCAGATCGTCCTCCAGCAGGTCCTGCGTGATCGCGTGGCTCCTGTACCGGGGGATCGGGCGGTCCGGGTAGGGGTAGAGGAGGAGCTTGTCCAGCACGTACCCACTGGGGACCGCGACGCCGAATCGCCCGAGCAGATCGGGCAGGACCCCCTCGGGCTCCACGGCCACGAGCAGCGCGCCTCCACCGGAGAACCACGAGAGGAGGAGATCCTGATCCGGCTCGGGGATGCCCACGGTGGGCCGCACGATCAGCACCGCCGCGGCGTCTTCGGGCACGCGCGGCGCCTCGCCCTCCTTCCTGTCGCGGACCAGATCGAGCGCCTTGAGCTGGTAGTGCTCCTGGTCGAGCGCCGAGGCGAGGTCCGCCAGACCGCCAGGATCGTGGCTCTCGGGGCTCATCTCCCCGTGACCGACAAGCGCGTAGACGGTCTTCCGCGTGTCCGAGAGGAGTTGGGAAAACCCGCGGTTCACGGCAGACTCCCCGAGGAAGTCGAGGTGCTTGTCAGCGCCCTTGCCCGCATGCCGGAACAGATCCCGGTCGGAGAGATCCACGCGTCGGTCACCGCGTTGGATCACGACGGCGCCGTACTCGGTCACACCCAGCGACTCGGCGATCAGCCTGTCCTTGTCGAAGTCCACGAACCGTGTGGTCACGCTCGGCGAGGCGTAGTCGATCTCCTCCATGAGGTCCGAGAGCTCGCGGTCCTTGAACAGCGAATCCTGCTTTCCCCGCTGGGCCGAGAACGCGGTGACGGTGACCGCGCCGCCGTCTGCGTCCAGCAGGCGCAGCTTGTTGCGCGTGTCCGCGAGCAGCGTGCTGCCCTGATCGGCGGAGAGGTCGAGCCGAACACGATAGGTATCCGCGATCAACCATCCGAAGATGATGGTCCCGACCACCAGTACGGTCACGAGCGTCGCGTTCGAGCCGAACGCGAGCCGTCGCTGGAGCGCACGGTTCACCGCCACCTGCGTGACTCCAGCGAGCGAAACGTGAGGAAGAGGAAGATGAACGTGAAGGCAACGAAGTAGAGGACATCCGCCGAGTCCAGCACGCCGCGCTGGAAGGACCCAAGATGCTGGAGCACCCCGAACTGCTGCACCGACGGAACCCAGGCCTCCGGGACGAGCGCGTCGGCCTGGTGGACCAGCCAGAACGGGAGGAGGATCACGATTCCGAGCAACCCAGCGGCCACCTGGTCATCCGTCAGGGAGGATGCAAACAGCCCCGCCGCCGAGAACCCGCAGGAGACGCCGACCAGGCCCAGGTAGCTCGTAGCCATCACGCCCCAATCCGGGTCCCCGTAGTAGGCGAGGATCACGGGAAAGACGAACGTCCCTGCCAGCATCAGGAGGCAGAGGCTCAGCGAGGCGAGCCATTTTCCGACGACGATCGAGGAGAGCGACACCGGCGCCGTCATCAACAGCTCCAGCGTGCCCTGACGGCGCTCCTCGGCGAAGTGCCGCATCGTGAGCATGGGCAACACGAAGAGTTGGGTCACGGCCAGATTGGCCAACAGAACCCGCAGGGAGGCCTCGCCCGTCAGCGAGACGCCGAGGTAGAAAAAGAGCCCCGACAGGAACAGGAAGGCGCCCAGGAAGACGTAGGCGAGCGGACTGACCGCGTACGAACGCATCTCCTTCTTCCAGAGGGTCCAGACGGACCGCGCCGCGCTCACCCGGTCCGCCCGAGCGTCACGCCCTCTTCGCCCACGATGTCGATGAATGCCTCCTCGAGGGTGGGCAGCCGGGCCTCCACGGCGCGCACGGAGCCACCGACCGAGCCCACCCTGCGGATGAGCGCCTCGCGTACGTCCACGCGGCTCATCACCCGGAACGCCGGCCACCCGTCGGCGGGCGGCAGGGGCTCGATCTGGTCGACCCCAGCCGTGTCAGCGAGCGCCCGCGCGTCGATCCCACGCGCCTCGATCAACGTCCAGGCGCCGCGTTTCGCCTTGCCCTTCAGCTCGGCGAGCGTCCCCTCCGCGAGCACCCGACCGCGCCCGATCACCACGGCCCGAGGGCAGATCGCCTCGACCTCGGAGAGCACGTGCGTCGAGAGGATCACCGTGTGGGATGCCGCGAGATCGTGGATCAGCGTCCGGATCCCGACCATCTGGGTGGGGTCGAGCCCGCTCGTGGGCTCGTCGAGGATCAGCACCGGGGGGTCGTGAAGAAGCGCCTGCGCGAGCCCGACACGCTGGCGGTACCCCTTGGACAACGACCCCAGGATGCGGGCCTCCCAGCCCCGGAGCCCCACGCGCTCCATCACCTCACCCGCCCGGAGTCGACAGGCGCGCGAGGACAAGCCCCGCAGCTCCCCGACGAATTCCAGGTATTCCCCCACGGTGAGCTCCGGGTAGAGCGGCGGCGACTCGGGGAGGTACCCAACGCGCCGCTTGACCTCCATCGGACTCTCAAACACGTCGAAGCCGGCGATCTTCGCCTCGCCCCCGCTCGCCGGGATGAACCCGGTGAGGATGCGCATCGTTGTCGTCTTTCCCGCACCATTGGGCCCGAGGAAGCCGACGATCTCGCCCTTGCCCACCGAGAACGAGACATCCTGGAGCGCGACCGTGGGCCCGAAGGACTTCGAAAGGGCGATCGCTTCAACCATCTCGCTCGAACCAGACCTTTGCTGCCAGGCAGCGGTGCTCTTCCGGGCTCGCGCGCGGCGGCAGCTTCCTATCCCGCGCTACGTTAGCCAGCGACCGTGTGGTTGTCCGTACTTGTCCTTTCGGTGCTCCCGAGGCTCCCGCTGGCCGCGGCGGAGCCCGTGGATCGGTTGCTCTACGCCGTCGGCGACCGGATCGTCACTGCGGGTGACCTTGCGTTCGAACTGGACATCGATGCCCACGACCAGACGCCGATCCCGGCGCTCGACGCCGCGGACTACCCGAGGGAGCAGCGCCTGGTCGACCTCACGGTGATTCGGGCGCTCGCCGGCGACACGGTCATCTACCGCCCGACGGCAGACGAGGTGGAGGCGCGCTGGGAGGGCGTGCGGGCGACGTGGGCGCGGCCGGAGGACTTCGAAGCCTTCCTCACGCGATGGGGCACGGACGGCGACGGCCTCCGCGGCTTCCTCTACAGCCGGATGGTGGTCGAACGCTACATCCGGCGCGTGGCCGCCACCGTGGACACCCCCGTCGAGAGCCCCGAGTTTGCCGGCGTCTACCAGGCCTGGATCGCCGAGGTGCGAAAGGGGCGGTTTCGGCGGGCGCCATGACCCCCAGCACTCCACCCGCGCTGCGTGAGGCCACGCTCGCCGACGTCGACGGGCTCGTCGAAGCGGAGCAGGCCTGCTTCGGCTCCGGAGCGTGGTCGCGGAACATGATCCGCGAGGAGTTCGACCGTCCGAGCGGGGCGCAGTGGGTGGTCGAGGCCTCCGGGGACCTGGTCGGCTTCGCGTTCGGGTGGCTCGTCGTCGGCGAGCTTCACGTGCTTCACATCGGCACCCTGCCCGATCGTCGGCGCAGCGGTGTCGGGCGGGTCCTCCTTCGGGCACTCGTCGCGACACCGGGCACCGAGGTCTGTTGGCTGGAGGTGCGGGCAGACAACGTCGGCGCGATCGGGCTCTACCACAGCGAGGGATTCGTCGAAATCGCGAGGAGAAGGCGGTATTATCCAGACGGATCGGATGCGATCGTCATGCGTCGGTAGCCCGGAGGCACCGCGCCCCGCCCAGCGGTCACGACACCCCCAGCGCACCATGCCGGGGCCCGGTGCCGGCCCCGACGAAGGGGCGGGCGGGGCTCAGTGCGTCTTGCGATACGTCGTGATTCCAGCCACGATCTGCGCATAGAGCGCTTTTTCACCCGCGCTCGCCTTCGCCATGTAGGCGTCGCGTGCGGCCTTGGCGGGGGCATCGAACGTGGCGAGCTCGGTGGCGGTCGGCGTGTACACCGTGATGTGCATCGCAGTCAGGTTCTCGAGGAGGAACGGCTGCATCGCGCGGATCTCCTTGCGCATGCGCTGCATCAGCCCCGTGCGGGGACTGAGCATCTGCGCCTGCAGGTCGGCCGGAAGCCCGTCGTAGAACGCCTTGTTGAACACGATCGCGGCGGGCTGGTAGATGTGGTTGGTCAGGGTGTAGTACTTCGTCGCGGTGGTCCACTGTGCGGCTGTTGCGAACAGCACCGTGTTGTCGTACCCGTCGATGACGCCGGTCTGCAGCGAGGTGAGCACCTCGGTCGTTGGAATCGGCACGGGGGAGGCGCCGAACTGCTTGTACATCTCGAGGTGTACGGGGCTCTCCTGCGAGCGGATCTTGTGTCCCTTCAGGTCTGCAGGCGAGTGGATGCTGCCGTAGCGCGTGCCAAACGAGCGGTACCCGTTCTCGCTCCAGAACCCGAGCACGAGCCCGCGGTCCTTGAACGACTTCTCGACCGACGCGAGGATCACGTTGTCGAGCACATAGTCGGCCTCCTCGGCTGTCTTGAACAGGAACGGCAGTTCCAGGACGTTCAACTCCGGCACGATGCTCGCGAGCGCGCCGGTCGAGGCCCCGACGCCCTGGATCTGGCCGCGCTGGCAGGCCTGCACCGTCTCGTTCTCGTCACCGAGCACGCCCCCGAGGAACGGGCGCACCGAGATCCGTCCGCCGCTCGATGCCTCCAGCGCCTTCTTGAACTCCGTGACACCACTCGCCCACGGCGTGCCCTCGGGCGCGACGGACGCGATCTTCAGCGTGTACTGGGGGTCAGCGGAGGCGCTCGGGACGCCGACCAGCAGCGTGAGCAGGGCAGCAGCGGAGAGGACAGAACGAGTGAAAGAACGACGGTTCAATGGAGCTCCAACAGCCGGTTGCTCCTACTGCGCCGCATAAAAGTTGACCACACCCCCTTGCCGACGAAGGTCCGACAACCGGCCGACAGCGCGTGACCATCCTGGCACCACACGGCGGATACTATCACCGTAAAACCATCATACTTCGCGGGCACACGACTTGCGGGTGGGCGGACATGCTCACCCTCTTCCTTCTTCTTTGCGGCTGCGACGAGCGGTCCATCCTGCTGGCGCCCAGCAGGGCCCCGGAGTTCATCTACCTCCTCGACGTGGCCAGCTTCCAGGACAGCGATGGCGACGGCGTAGGCGACATCGAGGGGGTGCGCTGGCACATCCAGCACATCCGAAGCCTCGGGGTCCGAACGGTGCAACTCCTGCCGATCGAGCCGGGCTGGAACACCGACGGGCTGATCCCAGACGGCCTCGGGATCGATCCCGCGCTCGGCGGTGATGCCGACCTCGCCGCGCTCGCCGACGATCTCCATGCAAACGGGATGACCCTCGAGGTACAGGTGCCGATGGATGCGGTGGGACTGGATCATCCCTGGTTTCGCGCGGCCCTCCGCGGACAGGGGCGGATCCGGCTCGCCCTGGAGCAGCGGGACCACTGGTACCCGACCGGGGACAGGCGGTACTACTACGCCTCCGCAGGCGCGGGGCGGCCCGATCTCGACTGGGGGGACCCGGGGCTCCCCGGAGACCGGGCCGACACGCTGTTCCCGCTGCTCGAGGCGGGGGTCGACGGCGTCGTGCTCCGGGCCTTCGAGGCCGAGGGGCGGAGCGACACGCAGCCCGTGGCCGAGGCCTTGATCGCCGAAATCGGCGTCCGCCAGCCGGCTGTCGCAGCGGCGACCACGCCCGCGGAGTCCTCCGTCGACAGCCTGCGACCGTGGACGTCACTCGGCCCCGTGGCCGACCTGCCCCGCGCCCTCGCCTGGGAGGCCACCGCCTCGGAAGGGGACTTCGACCCGGTAGCAGAGGTACTGGACGAGTGGGGTGACGACGTGGACGCGACACGCCCGTTCCTGGGGGACGGGGATCGCTCCCGGCTCGCCAGCCGGGTGCCCGACGCAACGGTTCGACAGACGCTGATGGTCATGCACCTGCTCGGTGCTGGGCACCCAAGCCTGTACTACGGCGAGGAGCTGGATCTCGCCGACGCGACCACCACGCCCGTGGACGCGCCCTGGCGGGCGCCGATGGCGTGGGACTCCACCCACAACTGCGGGTTCACGACTGGCGAACCCTGGTACAAGCCCGACCCTGCCTGCAAGGTGGGGTGGAATGCGTATGACGAGGCCCGGGACCCACAGAGCATGCTCGCGCTCGTGCGGTGGCTGGGTCGCGTGCGTGCCGCTCACGGCGCCTCCACCACTACACGACTGGACACCGGCTACGCCGACGTCATGGCCTTCCTCGCCGGAGAGCTGCTTGTGGTGGGGAGCCTGGCCAGCGGCGACCGCGCAGTGGTCATCCCGGGCCTTGATGGCGTGGATCTCATAGATGGGAGCCCGGTTGGGGAGCGCGTCACGCTCCGGGGGATTGGATGGCGCGTGGTCCGGGTCGCCGAATGATCGGATACGCCGCCGAAATGGACTCCCACACCCTTCGTACGGCGGCGGAGTGGCGGCTTCAGGCTGTCATGCGGCGCGTCAATCGCTCACGCCACGGGGGCGCATTCGACGTGCGCCCCATCACGTTGACGTCCGCAGCCGGGTACCGCATCACCGCCACGATTACCCGGATCGCGGGCACAGCACCGCAACCCGGGCTGGTGGTGAGCCCGGGGATCCACCAGGGGCTCAAGGACCTCGCAGGGTACGGCGCGGTGGTGAACACCGAGGAGCTGGCGGGTGGCGGGTACACCGTACTGACGTTCGACCCGGCGGGGCGCGGCGAGAGCTGGGGCGAGGAGGATTTTGGCGGACCGGAGCACCAGGACGACGTCCGGCTCGCCTTCGATGCACTGCGGCCGGCCTGCTCGACGGTCGGCGTGCTTGCGCTCTCTCTCGGAATCGCTGCCGCGGCCGGGGCACTCGCACGGTGGCCGGAGCTCGACGCAGCATTCCTCCTGGACTGGGAAGGGCCCTGCGATCGGCAGATCATCACCGCGGGAGGGACGATCCTGGTTCCGGCTGCGGGCCACACCCTCGACGACGACGCCTACTGGATCCCGCGCGAAGCCGTCCAGAAGTTGACCGCCCTGCGCTGCCCCTATGTCCGGCTGCAGGCTCTGCCCGACCACGCGCAGCCCCATGAGGTCCGGCATGCCATGCGGATGGCGCGCGCAGCGGAGCGAGCCCTGCGCGCGGGCACACTCCCGTGGTTCCAGCTGAACGACCATCCGCGTGACGAGGTGCCAGCCCGACCGCGCTGGCTCGGGGGCGGGCCCATCGCGGCGAACATCGCGATCCGGCGGAAGCTGCGCGCATTGAGGCAGGTGCTGCATGAGTGACCGTCTGCTCCCGCTCGCCCGCCTCGGGTCGGCGGACGTGCTTCCGCTGGTGGGCATCCTCTGCGACATCGACGACACCCTCACGCATCGCGGCCGGCTCGTCCCCGCGGCGTTCTCGGCGCTGGCCGCCCTCCGCAAGTCGGGCCTCGTGGTCATCCCCGTCACCGGGCGCCCAGCCGGGTGGTGCGACCTCATCGCGCGGCAGTGGCCAGTGGCCGGCGTGGTTGGCGAAAACGGGGGGTTGTGGTTCTGGATGGAGGCCACCGGCCCGGAGACGGAGCGCCTACGGCGGGGCTTCTGGCAGTCGAGCGAGGAGCGCGAGAGGAACCGGGGGGCGCTCGATGGCGTCGCGGAGCAGATCCTGGCCGCAGTCCCCGGCTCCGCGCTCGCCAGCGACCAGAAGTACCGGGAGCTCGATCTGGCCGTGGACTTCTGCGAAGACGTCCCCGCCCTCCCGCGTTCGGCAGTCGACGCGATCGTCGAGGCGTTCTCCGGGGTGGGCGCCACCTGCAAGGTGAGCTCGATCCACGTGAACGGGTGGTTCGGTGACTTCGACAAGCTCGCCGGGTTCGAGCGGCTGGTGGCCCAGCTCGCCCTGCCCGCCGACCCCTCCCGGTGGGCATTCGTGGGAGACTCCGCGAACGACGCCCCGATGTTCAGCCACTTTCCCCTGTCCGTCGGGGTCGCCAACGTCGACCAGTTCCTGGACCGGATCCCGGTGTGGCCACGCTTCCGCTGCCAGGAGCAGGGGGGGTACGGATTCGCCGCGTTTGCCGAACGGGTTCTCGAGCTGCGCGCCGCGTCTGGCGGTTGGGATAGGCCGGGATGATGCACTCCCTCGCAGAAGCCCGGGGCCGCCTCGCGGTTCACATCCGGGAACACGGCCTGAAGCACACCCGCCAGCGAGACGAGGTGCTCGAGGTCTTCTACACGTTGGGCGGGCACGCGAGCATCGACGAGCTGCTCGCGCACGTCCAGGCTCGACTGCCGGGCGTCGGGTATGCCACCGTGTACCGGTCGATGAAGCTCTTCGTCGAGGCGGGGGTTGCCCACGAACGCAAGTTCCAGGACGGACAGACGCGGTACGAACCCCACATGGGAGACGACCACCACGACCACCTGATCTGCCTGGACTGCGGGGGGATCTTCGAGTTCGAGGACCCGGTGATCGAGGCGCGTCAGGCCGAGATCTGCGCCACTCGCCACCTCAAGCCGGAGCACCACCGACACGAGGTGTACGCGCGGTGCACGCTGGGCGCCACCTGCCCCGAGCGCCTCGGCGGCGATCCACGGCGATAGGCCGTTCCGCTATCGGGCCACCAGCACACCGTGCCGGAGACCGCGGTCACTCACCCGGCATGCCTGTCGCCGGGACTGCTCCAGCACCCTGAGCAGGATCGCTGCGCCGGCCAGCAGGGTGTCCGACCGTCCCGGGCTCACGGCGACCAACCGCTTGCGCTCTTCGGGGGTCGCGCCGAGGAGCCGGTCGATCCAGGTGCGGAGCGCCGCAGCCGAGAGCGTTCCCCCATGAACCTTCGCGGCGTCGTAGGTCTCGAGCCCAAGCTCCAGCGCCATCAGGGTGGTGGCCGTCCCCGCGACCGCCACGAGCGCCTTCGGGATCGCCGGGATCGCGAGTGCGCCGACCACGCCGTCGACGTGCGCGCGGAGCCTCGCGTAGTCGCCCGGCGCCACCGTGCCGTAGCCGAGGAACATCTCTGTCAGGCGGACGGTTCCGATCTCGAGGGAGACACGCGACCGGATCTGCCGTCCCTCCCCCACGATCACCTCGGTCGATCCACCGCCAGGGTCGACCACCATCAGATTCCCGGCAGGGAGGTCGATCCCGGCCAGCGCGCCGAGCCAGGTGTAGCGGGCCTCGTCCTCTCCGGAGACCACGTCCACCCGAATCCCCGTCTTGCGGCGGACCTCCTCGTAGAACGAGGGGGCATTCATCGCCCGACGGGAGGCCGACGTGGCGACCGCACGGATCGCATCCGCGCGCACGCCGAGCGCACTTGCGCGCTCGCTGTACGCTGTCAGTACAGTGAGCGCCTCGGCCATGCGGTCGGGTCGAAACAGGCCCCGCTCGGGCCCCATCCCCTTGCCGAGACCGACCACGCTCTGCACGTCAGCGACGGTGTTGCCGTCTGCGTCCTGAACGAGGAGCAGCAGGGAATTCGACCCGATGTCAATCGAAGCGCGCATGAGGCCTCTCTATCGCGGGACCGCCCCAACCGTGGTGCAACCCCGGGCACGGCGGCCCGCGGCGTGCTATCGTTGCGCGTCGCTGCGCTGCCGCAGCAGTCGCGGGCGTCCGCGCCAGCCCCCTGCCCGCCTGACCGTCCCGAGGAGAAATGGAGTCCCGCCGCCGCTTCCGCTTCCTGAGTGAGATCGCCGCCGGGGGATTTGGCAAGGTCTACCTTGCTGAAATGAAATCCGGCGACAATTTCTCGTCGATAGTCGCGGTCAAGGTGCTGCACGGCAAATGGGTGGGCAACGACGAGATCGTGATGCGCTCGCGGGACGAGGCGCGGCTCCTCGGAAAGCTGCGCCATCGCAACATCGTCCGCGTGGAGGATCTCACCGCCATCACCGGGCAGTGCGCCATCGTGATGGAGTACCTGCAGGGCGTGGACCTCAAGGCGATCACCAACTACCTGAAAGAGGCGGGCAAGGTGTTCCCCCGCCAGTCGGCGTTCGAGGTCATCGCCCAGATGGCAACCGCGCTCGACGCTGCGTACAACACGGTGCCGCTCCAGGGCGGCACTCCCCTGCAGGTGATCCACCGCGACATCAAGCCATCCAACGCGATGGTCACGATCGAAGGGGACGTGAAGGTGCTCGACTTCGGCACGGCACGAGCGAGCTTCGAGGAGCGCGAGGCCAAGACGCAGGCCCTCGCCTTCGGCAGCGCAGCCTACATGAGCCCCGAGCGGCTGATGGGGGAGGACGACACCACCTCGGCCGACATCTTCAGCCTCGGCGTGACCCTCTACGAGCTGCTCACGCTGGAGTCGTTCGGAAAAATCCAGATCCGGCCGGAGAAGTTCGAAGCCACGCTTCAGGAGCGGATTGCCGGGATCGACCTCTCCCAGGTGCTCCCGGAGATGGTCGACCACGTGCGCGAGACGCTCGGCCTCATGCTCGCCTACGAGCAGACCCAGCGCCCCACCGCGGCCCAGGTCAACGAGTTGATGGAGGACCTCGCTGAAAAGACCCGCGATGGGGGCCTCAAACGCTTCGCGCGCGACGTGGTCAAGGTCGTGTACGAGGCGCAGAAGCCACCGCAGGATCCGGATGATCCCCTGGTGGGCACCACCATCGTCGAGGAGCGGTCCGGGTTCACCGGCACCGAGATCGACGCCACCTGGGACGAGGGGACGAACCCGAACGGGGGTCACCCCATCGACCTGCCCAAGAGCCGCCCGGACACCGCGTTCGCTCCACGTGTTCCACAGGGCCTCTCCACCGTGAACCCGTCCGCGACCGCGGCGCGGAATCGCGACGGCACCGGCTCGGTCCCCATCCAGCCGACCGTCACCCCCTCCAGCCGGACCTTCGATCCCATCGAGGATGCCGCTGAGGATCCCCCTGCGCGGTCCGGAGGCGGCGCGATAAAGATCCTCCTCGGCCTGGTCGCGCTGGGCGTGTTGGCAGTGGCGGCCATGGGGGGCGGCTACCTCGTCCTCCGTGGCACGGGCGCCGGTCCGACCGATGCGCCGCAAACGACGACGCCCCCGAAGGCGAGCCTGCCGACCGGCAGCGCGAACGCTGACTGGGGACCGAACGCCGACGCCACGGGCGGTGCGCTGCTCTCGATCCCGGACAAGGCGGTCGAGGTGAACATCACCAATTCGACCCACTTCAAGAACGACTGGGATGGCATCGGCTTCCTGCGGCTGAAGGACCTCCCCGGAGGCACGTACCGGACGAAGGTCAAGATGGCCGCGGGCGGCCCGGCCTTCCTCACCGACTTCTCCGTCACGCCGGGCAAGACCTGCGCGTTCAAGCTTGACGCGGGGGCGCAGAAATGGCAACAAGGAGAGTGTCGTTGACTCCATCCGAGATCCGCTCCCCCTTCGCCCGCGTGGCCGGCGTGATCGGACTGGTCCTGTTGAGCGCGTCAGCGCATGCGGACGACAACGCATTCGGTGCGCTGCTCGAGTCTGCCAAGGCCAAGATCCTCGCGAAGGACTACCGTGGCGCCGAGAAGACCCTGGACGAAGCCAAGTCAGTGGCTCCCCAGAACGCGACCGTCATCCCGAGCAAGGATCTCTCCCGCCTGCTGTTCTACCGCGGTGTGGCGGAATGGTACGGAGGCGACCGGAACAAGGCCGCGCTCGACGCATGGCGCGCTGCCGCGGTCCTCAACCCCGCCTACGAGCCCGATGCCTCGGTCCTGCCGGAGCAGGAAGGCCAGGACGCTTTCTACGCCATCGCCAGCGAGGTGAAGGGCTACGCGGAGGCGCAGCTCAACATCCCCGCCGATACCGGGGATGCCGTGCTCTTCGTCGACGGCGCTCGCAAGGAGGAGGGCGAGACGGCCCCGATCGGAGAGCACTTCGTGCAGCTGCGGTGCGGTGAAGGCAACGTGGTGGGAACCTGGTACACGTTCGGGAGCGCCCCCCCCGACTACACGGTGCTGTGCACCGGCGGCGTGTACCCCGGCATGAAGGTGAAGCCGCCCAAGAAGGGCGACACCAAGGCCGCTGCAGACGCCGCCGCGAAGCTCGCCGCAGACAAGGCCGCTGCAGACGCCGCCGCGAAGCTCGCCGCAGACAAGGCCGCCGCAGACGCCGCCGCGAAGCTCGCCGCAGACAAG
>CAIQVJ010000040.1 GCA_903875225.1 uncultured Pseudomonadota bacterium | reverse complement strand
CCCGAAGATCGGGTTCTTTGGTGCCGTGCCAGCGGCACGCCGGTGGAAGTACAGCGTCGGATCGGATCACCGTCGTGTCCTCGGAGCGAGCCCCGAAAGCGCATACATGGTGCTCACCTCGTTGCTCAAGGATCTTGCCAGGTTGGGCTTGATCGAATGCGAGGTCCGGTAGAGTTGAGCGGTGAAATGCCTGCCGCGCCAATCGTCGCCGGCCTCTGCTCACTCCGGGTCGCGTTTCTCCCCGCCCACAGGCGGGTGACCCTCCTCCTCGCCCTCGAAGAACATGGGGGGCGCCTCGTCCTGGGCGGCGACGGACGAGGCGACGAACTCGAGGGCGACGGCCATCTGGGACAACGTCGCGGGGTCCATGGCCGCCATGACGGCGATCAGGCGTTCCTGGACCTGTGGCGCCACCTCGGCCAGGCGCGCCCGACCCTCGGGGGTGCACGTCACCTCTGCGCGTCGCCGGTCTCCCGTCCCCGTCCGAGTGGCGAGCCCCTGGGCGACGAGCCGGCTGACGACAGCCGAGACCGAGCCTGGTTGCGTGTAGGTTCGGGCGGCCAACTCACTGATGGAGCAGGGGTCCTGTGCGACCTGCTGGAGCACGAACACCTGCGCGGTGGTGATGCCGGCCACCTTCTCGGATGCGCGGGAGGAGGCGCGGAGCGTCTGTACGATGCGGCGGAGCGCGTCGAGTACGCGCTGGATGTCCACGGGGTTCACGTTCACTCCAGGGTTGTGTGCCCATTCACGTCTGCCGGGGCTGCGGCCCGGACCAGCTTGCGAGATCGGTGTCAGGGAGCGCCAGGCTCCGGACCTGTCCCCACCAGCCTGTCAACTTGAACTCGCCGGAGAGCAGCGCCGCCTGGATCGCGGGCAGGCACCGGTGCCCGTAGACCGCGAGTGCGGGCTCCGGAAAGCCGTCGAACATCGAGTACACGATGTCGGATCGCCCCCGCTTCGCCTCGAGGAGCCGTGCGAGCCCGGCCTCCTGCAGCTCCCAGTACCGGGGGCCCACGAACAGGATGTCGGCGGTCTCCGCGGCCGCGAGGCCCGTGTACAGGGCGCCGAGCAACCCCAACCCCGGCCGGAGGTCGGCGACCAACCTGCAGTGGGTCGGGCCGGTCGCCTGCACGCCCGGGCCGGCGACGATCATGGACCGCGCGCCGAACGCCGCAGCCAGCCGCGTGGCCGCGTCGACCGCCGCATCGAGGCGGCCCGGATCGGCCAGGGGCAGCACGATGGTCGGCGGTCCGCCGGCGGTGGTGCCCAGGAACTGCTCGATCAACCACTCCGCCAGGCGTTCCGGAGCCGCGAGGGGAAACACGGGCAGCGTGGTGCCGGGGTCGCCGTCCGAGGCCCAGGCGACGACGTTCAGCGGCGGCTCCCAGCCTTCGGTCGAGGGGCCATCGACGCGATGGACGCGGACCGTCGGCATGCCCGAGCGCCGGAACCCCTCGACGAGCACGATGTCGACGTCGGGGAACAGCCGGTCCACCACGCTCACGAGGGTGACCTCGCCGTCCAGGTGTTCGAACAGCGCGAGCCGCTCCGCACTCAGGACGGCCACCGGCCCGGCGCCTGCCTCGGCGAACCGCCACGAGTCCTTGCCCGGCGTGTCCAGCACGACGCGGTGGGCGTCGGCTTTGAGCACGCCGACGCGCAGACCACGCCCGACCATCGCCCGCACCACCTGTTCGATGACGGTGGTCTTGCCTGTCCCGGACGGGGCCGCGAATGCAACGATCGGAGGGAGACGTGCCATCAGCCGAGCCTATCAGCGCCGGGTCAGGGGGTCGGGGCCCGTCAGCCCGGGGATCGAGACGCAGCCCCCGCAGTTTGCGACCTCGGAGGCGTCGTCTTGCGCAAAGAAGTCCAGCGGCGCGGGGTGCGCGTCCATGCGGCGGCACTCGGCTTCGACGAGGTCGGCGCACCAGGCCAGCAGCGGCCCGTACACGGTGTGGGTCGCAACCGTGGGCCGCGTCGCGATCGCCCGGACAAACCCGCCGAGGTGGTCTGCGAGGAACTTGCGCCGCGCATCCTCGACGATCTCCTGTCCGACCAGGTCGCCGCTGTCATTCAGGAGGTCCGACTTGTGCAGCAGCAGCCCGTAGAACTCCAGCTGCACGGCCAGGTGGTCCGGCATCTCCACGCCGGCGCCATCCTCGATGGAAAACCCGAAGGCCTGGTAGAAGCCCATGATGTCCGCCAGGGTGTTCCCTTTCGACAACCCCCGCATCCGGCCGTACTCCGTCTCGTACAGCGCCACCCGTTCGTGGCCGTGGTCGAAGCACTCGAGGTAGTCGGCTTGCAGGGCGGCGAGACCGGACGAGATCCGGCCGAGCATCGCGCCCAGCCCGGGGTGGGCCGATAGCTCGGCGCGCATCGCCTCGAAGATGAGGGCCTCCTCCTCGGTGGGGTAGGCGACGGCGAGCGCGGCGAGGGTGAATTCCCGGGTGCGCCGGCGGCTTTCAGGCTGGGCCTCGCCCAGGCTGGCGCTCATCACAGCACCTTCAGGGGCAGCCACGCCATGTGGATGCACTTTCTCGAGGCCACTTCATCCTTCCCGCCCTGCCACACCGCAAAGGACAGCGAATTGGGTCGACCCACCGCGAGGGTGGAGCCCCCATCGATCACCATCGGACGGGTGATCACGACAGACCACATCCCGTCCTTCCACACCCCGCGACCGGCGGCGCCGTGGCCCTCCTCCACCGACGAGGTCGAGAACCCCTCGGCGATGATCTCATCCACGCCCGTCTTGGAGTAGGACTGTGGATTTCCGATGGCAATCCCTGGATTGAAAGCCTCCTTGTCGTCCTTTCCACCGCTGGGCGCGTCCTTGAAGTCCATCGGGTACATGTCCACCGAGGCGTTGGGGTAAAGGTCCTTGATCTCCGGCTTGCCCCGCTCCGCATCGCGCTGGTACTGCGCCCGCCAGTGGAAGATGTGCACCGGGTCGTCCTTTGCGCCCATCATCACCGAGGGCAGCTTGTCCCCCACCATCGGGAACTCCATGGCGACGGCGTCAGAGAACTCCCCCAGGTGCCCGGCCTCGCTCAACTCGGTGTCTGCCCACTGGAGCCGGAACGCGACCGTAGACGCGTCGTGCACCGCCTGCACGTAGATGCTGCTCGTGGTCGTGATCTCGGGTCGTGGGGCGGTGACGGGCTGCGCAATCAACGACACGAGCCCTGGAGCGACGTCTCGCCAGAAGGCGGCGTCGGGGTCGGGCCTGGAGAGGTCGGCGGTGACCACGTTCACGGCGAGCTCCGTCAGCTCGGTGGTGGGCAGCGCGACCGGCGCGGGGGCGGTTGGAGCCGTTCCGCATGCGGCCCACAGGGCGGACGACGCCGCGAGGAGCAGGCGGGTGGGCAGGAAGCCCAGCGGGGAGGAATTCCGGTGCATCTGGGATCGCCTCTTCTCAAGGGTTGTTGTTGCGGACGGCGCCGAGCTTCTCGTCGAAGGCCGCGCGCTCGAAGGGGGTCTCGGTCACCGGAACCCGGAGGATCTCTTCGTCCTTCTCGTCGTACCCGACGGCGATTCCTGCTTTCACGGTGAACCGGTGGATGATCCGCTCGGTGCCGCCGATCAGGCACAGCAGCCCGGCCGCCTCGGGATCCTTGTGCAGCTCCTTGTACCGCGCGACCGCCTCGTGGACGCGGGGCCCGAACATCTGTTCGAGGTACTGCGGGTCTGCGTGGATCGGGGGGATGTAGTAGATGTTGGGCTCGAGCCCGAGCTGTGGGTAGTACGGCAACGCCAGCTGCTTCTCGTGCACCAGGAAGTCCACCGGGTTGTCCGCACGGGCGACCGCGGGCGGGCTGATGAAGCCCATCACCCGGATCTTGCCGATGCAATTCACGACGCACTGGGGTTGGATCCCCTGCTCCACGGCCGGGTAGCATCCGATGCACTTCTCACTCGTGCGGGTCCACGGGTTGTACATCGACTTCTTGTAGGGACACGCGCGAACGCACTCGCCGTAGCCCTTGCACCGGCTCTGGTCGATGAGGACGATGCCGTCCTCCGGGCGCTTGTAGATGGCCTTGCGCGGGCAGGCCGCGAGGCAGGCGGGGTAGGTGCAGTGCGCGCACGTGCGGGGCAGGTAGAAGAACCACTTGTCGTGGGGCAGCGAGTCGAGGTGCGCCCCACTGTCGAGGGTGCCGCCGCCGCAGTCGTCCTCTCCGATGTTCGGGTACATCCAGTCCTCGTCCTTCGGGGCGAAGTGGAGCACCCGCTCGGTGGGGGGCGCGGCCTCGATCAGCGTCTTGCCCAGGTACTCCCCGTTGGCAGCCCAGTCCTGGCGCCCCAACTTCTCGAGGATCCGGAGGTCCCACGCGAGCGGGAACCCGCCCCAGGGCTTGGTCTCCACGTTGTTCCAGAACATGTACTCCTGGCCCTTCCCGCTGGTCCAGGTCGTCTTGCAGGCGAGCGTGCACGTCTGGCAGGCGATGCACTTGTTGAGATCGAAGACGATCGCCCATTGCCGGGCGGGACGGTGCCCCTCGTAGGGGTAGGCGACATCTCGCTTGAGGTGCCAGTTTTCGACGTTCGGCATGAGTAGACTCCGTTGGTTGGCCCGGTTACTTGCTTTGGACGTATCCACCCGCGAGGTAGATCTTCATCGCTTCGCTCTCGTACGTTGGGCGGAACCCCAGCTCGGCAGGACGCCAGAGCCCCGAGCCCACCAGACTGGCGGGCTCGGCCTTCACGAACTTGACGAACGCCTCGCGGGGCGCCCCGACCGGGCAGTGCACGTCGGAGAGGAAGCCCTTGGCCAGCGCCTGGCCGAACATGTCCTTGTGGACGAGGGAGTCTGTCATCAACGTCGGCTTCAACCACGCGCGAGTCGCGCTCTGGTGCGAGCCGAACCGATACATCGCCTGGTAGTTGGTGTCGGGGTTCTTCGCGAGCCCGTCCTCCCGGGTGGCCTGACCCTTCATGCTGCCGAAGGTGGCGCCGTACATGTTGTGCCACGTGCGGGCCACGCCGCGCGGCGTTCCGGGGTAGAAGCGGACGCGCAGCATGAGCCGCGAGAGCTTGTATTCCTCCGTCCCCTCCTTCCAACCCCGGTAGGGCCGGTCGGACGGGTCCGCATCGACGTAGGCGTAATCGCCCTCGTTCAGGCCCAGGTCCCGTGCATCCTGGGGATGGATGTCCACGTACCCCTCGGTGACGGAGGGCTCCCGTTTGTCGTGGCGGTACACGTCTCCGAAGGGCCCGAACAGCACGCCGGTGAAGTCGGTGTCCACGGGGGTGGTGTGCGCACCGTGCCGGTACTTGGGCGTGTGGTAGATGTGCTTGTAGCCGAGCGCCATCAGCGGGTGGGTGCTGGCCATCACGCCGGCGACGTTCATCTGCAGGTTGCGGCCCTGCCTGTCCTCGGTGGTCGTGCCGGTGGCGGGGAGACCGTAGTCCGCGGGCGATCTGGGCCGGATCGCGGGGTGCTTCTCGGCCGCGATCACGTTGGGCTCGTGGAAGGTCGAGTCGATCGGCTCCCGGTAGACCACGAGGTTCTCCCCGCTGTCGACGAATTCCTTCTCGAAGCGGTAGAACTCCAGTCGGCCACTCTTCGTGTGCCAGGGCTGCTCGCCGCGTTGCTGCTCGAACGACGATGCCCGTGGGTAGGTCCGCATGTTCGTCAGTGCAGGGATGCCCTGCTTGGCCAGCTCGTGCAGGTCCTCGATCTTGTACCCCTTCAGGGAGAACGAACCGTCGATGATGCGCTGGAGGTAGACCTCCACCTTTTCGTCATCGACGAACTTCCACGCCTGGGTGAACCGGTCATCCTTGAGCACCTTGCCGATGGCCTTGCTCACGCCGGCCACGATCTCGATGTCCCCCTTGGTGTCGAACACCCGCTTGAGCGGAGACTTCGGGTAGACCTGCACGAACGGGTTCGTGCCGGATCCGGTCATGTCCGGGTACCGGAATTCGGCCCAGGAGTCGGCCGCGAAGACGATGTCCGCGTACTCGCACGAGCCTGTCCACCACCAGTCGGAGAACGCGATCATCTCGATCTTCGGGAGCGTGTTGTGCACCACGTCGTAGTGCCACTTCACGTTGCCGATGACCGAGTTGCTGTTGTTGAGCCACATGGCCTTGGTGGGCGTGGGCATGTGCCCCTTGCCGGTGAGCAGGGTCTTGCCGACTCGCAGCGGCCGATCGCCGTTGTTGTAGTAGTGCAGCGACTCGTAGTGCGAGTATTTCCGGGTGGTGACCGGCCCCTTGGGATCGAGCTGCAGGTTGAACGGGTCCTCGGCGGTGTAGGCGGGGATCCCGCCGAAGATCGAGGACTTGTAGTTCCCCGAGTAGCTCCCCACGTTGCCGCCGGGAAACCCGAGGTTCCGGGTCACCGCTGCGAGCAGGAGGATGGCGCGGTCCTTCAGGTCGGCGTTGAAGAACTGGTTGGTGCCCATGCCCGTGGCGATGAGGGTCGTCTCCGGGTTCGCGGCGACCTGCCGGGCGAGGCTCTGCACGGCGGTCGCAGGCGTGCCCGTTAGCTGGCTCACCTGGGCGGGGGTCATGTTCTCGTCGAGGTATTTCGACAGCAGCGCGAAGTGGGTCTGCACCTCCACGCTGGTGCCGTCGACAAGCGTGACGTGTCCGGCGGCGTGCAAATCCGGGTCGGTGCTGTGCGCTCGCGGGCCCACCTGGTCCCGGGTGATCGCCACGGGCTTCTGGGACTTCTTGTCCCAGATCACGTATGCGCCCATGTCGCCGCTGAGCGCTTCGGGGATGATCTGTTGCTTGTGCAGCAGCCCCGGCCCGGGCTTCTCGCCCTTGGCGAGGAGCGTGGCTCCGCCGGTTCCCTTCCCGGCTTCCGGGCCGTGCAGGCCCACGACGTCACCCGGGCGGAGCGGCTCCAACGTGTCCATACGGATCAGGAAGGGCAGGTCGGTGTTGGTCCGCACCCACTCCTGGTCGTACAGACCTTCCGAGAGCACCACCTGGACCATGCCGAGCGCAAACGCCGTGTCGGTACCGGGGCGGATGACGACGACCTCGTCAGCCTTCGTGGCGGTCGCACTGTACTCGACGGTCACCACCACCACCCGGGTGCCCTTCAGGCGCGCCTCGGTGAGCCAGTGGCTGTCCGGCATCTTGGTGGTGATCCAGTTCATGCCCCAGACGATGCAGAGCTTGCTGTGCTCGACCGTGAAGAGCTCGAAGTCGTTCGTCTGGGCGCCCGTGACCATCGGATGGCCCGGCGGCAGGTCCGTGTGCCAGGAGTAGCTGTCCCAGCCCTTCGCGCCGAGCGCCTTGTCTGGTCCGACCCCGCGGATCGCGGAGTCCGCGAGCGCCATGAGGTTTGCAAACCGGTACAGTCCAAAGATTCGCGTGGCGCCAAGGAACGCCATGCCTCCGCGCAGCTTGAAGGTCTGGGTTCCGGCCCCCTCCAGCGCCTCGATCATGGACTCGTCGTAGCCCTGGTCCTTGAGGTGTTTCGCGCCCTCCTCCCCGGAGTAGGTGCGCATGATGTTCACCGCCGCACGGGCCGTGTAGTCGTAGGCCTCGTCCCACCCGAGCCGTAGCCACGTGTCCTTCCCGCGCTGGAAGTACTTTGCGTCGGGCTTCCCCATGGCATCGCGCGGAAACCCGGCGTCTATCCAGTCCTTCCATCCCTTGCGCACCATCGGGGACTTCACGCGGCGATCACCGTAGATCCGTCGGACCAGGGCGATGCCCTTCTGGCAGAGGCGCGGGTCCCAACGGTGCGAAGCCGTGTTTCCGTACAGGTCCTTCGCCTTGCCGTACCCGTACGTCGGCCCGATACGAACGACGATGCCGTTCTTGACGTGCGCCTTCAACAGGCAGTTGTGCGTGTCGTTGGGCGCGCAAAGGAACACGAAGGAGTCGTCCTCCTTGAAGATGTTGCGGTAGGCGCGCTCCCAGTCCCGGTTTGGATAGTACGCGAGCGGATTGTCGACCTGGAGCGGCTTCAGGAACCGGATGGGGGCCGCGTCTGCGACACTCGCGATCGTGACGCCGAGGATGACTTGCAGGAAGAGGCGACGGCTCGGCCGCGGGGATTCCGACATGGGGGGCTCCGTTTCCAGAATTCAGGGTGGCAGGGCTTCAGGATGCGTCGAGCACCGGGCGGGGGCTGGCGTCGCAAAGGCGCAGGTTGGGGAAGCGGCGACGCAGGGAGTGGGTCAACACGGTGCCCACATCCAATCCACCGCGAGGGTCCGAGGCGAGGCCCACGAGATCGAGCAGATCCGCGTCGGCCGAGGGCAGGTCGGCGCACGATCCGCAGGCGCCCCTGGACGCCTGGAGCCGGTAGTGGAGCGCGCCGTCCACCATGCCGAAGAATTCGACCTTCGCGCTGGGGTTGATGCGGTGGATGAGGGCAGTGACCGCGTCCAGCCCGGCTTGGAGGTCGGCGCCGATCGGCCCGAATCGCAGCGGTGTCTGGGGATCGACGTGGAGGAGGTCGACGCAGCCCGCGCCACCGGTTCCCGGGCTCTCGATGCGGGAGTAGCACACGCCGGACGAGATCCCCCCGACGAGCCCATGGATGCTCTCCCGCCAGTGGGCGCACAGCGCAGTCTCCGGCGGGGCGCAGCAGGCCAAACCGGCGCTACACCATGCGGGCTCGGTCTCGGAGCGGGCGAACCCCCTGGCGTGGCATGGGACTCCGAGAGCCGGCAGGATGTCGGAGAGGTCGACGAGGGTGAGATCGATGCGGTAGTAGCGCCGGAACCCGAGCCCGAGGGCGCGGCTGTAGTCGAACACCTGCTTCGAGGCAGCGTCGGGGTCTCGCGCGGCCGCCATGCGCACGAGGGAGGCCTCGTCCAGCCCGGGATCGACCTCCCCGAGGAGGCTGCGGAGCGCGGCGCAACGCGCGAGCATCCACCGGCGCGCGAGGTCCTCCACGGGAGATGATTCCGAGGATGTCGGGAGGGCGGCGGAGGTGCTCTTCAGCGGGCTTGTCAACGTCGGCTCGGGCTGCACACCCCCCAAAGCAAGACTCGGGCCAACTGATCCGGGTTGAAATTCCCGGTCGCGGGCAATGCGCATCGGGCAGTCAGGAGGATGTGCATGATGACACGGGTCATGGGCATTTCGACACCATCGCCATGGACGCGCGTGGTGGAACGCTCCGCCTGGTCGGAGAGCAGGTGCTTTGTGGCAGACACGGTGTGGCATTTCACCCGAAATGGGTTAGTGTTTTTTGATACATGTGTGTTTGGCCACGATCCGGCTCGATCTTCACACACAGTTGTGTGGCATCGCGCCCTCGGTCATTTGACGGTGCCTCATGCCTCCCGGACGATGGTTCCGGGCCGGGACGCCAACCCTGAATAGGGCGCACTCGCGCTCCAAAGCAGCTCGATTGGCTACAGGACGGGCTCAGGACACCCCTGAGGCACGGGCATGTCGTGCCCCGGGCGCGTACCGTCCTCCGCGGAATCGGCAGGCCGACCAGCCGGGCCGGGCCCGCCCACGACATCAACGGTCGCGTGCTGCCGACACCGGCTCGGGCGACTGCGTCCCTAGAATCCAGCCTGCATGTGTACGAAGATCCCGTGTGTCGGGTCGCCGACCTCCGGCTGGGTGCGCTCGTAGGTGAGGGCCACGGATGTCTTCTCGAGGAAGTCGTGGCTCACTCCACCGATCAGCTTCACCGTGGAGTCCCCGGCGGTGCCCGTGTTGGGATCGAACCGGTCGAGGCGCAGGATCAGGTTGCCGTACCTGGGCATGCGCGGGCTCACGATTGCAGAGACCCCGCCGCTGCTCACCCCTGCGGTGCTCTCGCCGACGTATTCGACCCAGCCGTAGACGTGGGGCACCTTCACTCCGATCGCCCCTGCGTAGACGAGCACCGAGTCGCCGTCCCTGGGCGGGATCGCGTAGGAGACGAACCCGGTGATCGGCAGGGCGAGCTGGTCGTTCCTGGCGAGCGGGTTCACGCTCACGCGCGCCTGGCCGGTCTTGCCCGCATCGAGCTCCGGCCTCGTGAACCCCTCGCCGTTCAGCAGCGCGGCGTGCCAGGAGAGGAGCCCCTCGGCCGCCTCACCCTGCGCGTTCACGCCGAGGTCTGCGGTGGAGAGGATCTTCTGGTCGTCCGCCATGAACTTGGCGACGTAGCGCCCACCGATGAAGTTCTCTGCGAACGAGAGGTAGCCCGTGTCGACCACGCCGAACCTGGCCTTGATCTCCTTGCCACTCGATGCTTCCAACCAGGCGTTCTTCACGAAGACACGGATCTTCGTGTCAGCCGTCGTGTCGTCGAGGCGCCCGGCGTCCAACGTCAACCTGGCTCCGAGGTGGCCGGTCATCTGGGACTGCGCGGTGAGGTAGGCCCGGTCGAGATCGAAGGCGTTCCGATTTCCTGCCCCGTCGGTCAGATCGAAGCCGTAGTGGGCGAAGACGAGCCCGCTGACCCTGACAGCGGGGAGCTCCGCTTTCCTGGCATCGGCGGCGGTGTCGGCTGCGTGGGCGGAGCGGGAGAGGGCGAGCGCGAGGAGCAGGGACATCGGGTGGTGTTCCGGGAGGGGGGAATTGAACAGTCGCGCCGGTTTGCAGGTTTCGTGCCAGACGCTGGGACTGCGCGTGCAGGCTGGCTCACTCCGTCGGTACGTCACACTCCCCGTTCCCGTCCGCCCCCCAACACAAGGCCGCACCCTCGGAGGTGATCCCGCACGCGTGGTTCTCGCCTGCGCTGATGGAGACGAAGTGGCCTGTCGGCGGCTGGTCCTGGCCCTGGCCGTCACCGCCGGTGCAGGCCACAGCGCCGCTGGTGTCGATGGTGCAGAGCAGGGCGCCGTTGAAGCCCTTCGCGCTGAACGCCGCGACGCCCGACTGCACCACGAGGCCATCCCACGATGCCGGCAGGTTGCTCAGCTCGCCGGTCGGATCCAGCCGGACGCAGTCCGCGCCAAAGGCCTGGGCGTCCACGTACGGGCCTGTCGCGGATGTGGCGCCGTACCAGCCGCTCACGTTCCCCGCCGAGTCGAGGGCGCAGGCCGCCGTGTACCCTGTACGGACGGTCTGGAAACCTGCGCCGGTGGGCGGGGGATCGCCCCAGGGCGGGGTCCCCCAGCAGGTGATCGTGCCATCCGTGCTGGTGGCGCAGGCGTAGGAATAGTCCACGTCCACCTGGGTGAACGTGCCGGCGGGCGCGTCCGTCTGCCCGTCCCCGTCGTACCCCCAGCAGCGGATCTGTCCCGAGGCGAGCACGCCGCAGGCGAACTGGGCCCCGGTCGAGATCTGGACGAACCCCTCGTCCGGGGGGGTGAGTGCGCCGTGCGAGTCGTAGCCCCAGCACTTCACCGTGCCGTCCCCGAGCAGTCCGCAGGTGTGGTGCTCGCCCGCGCTCACCTGCACCCAGAGGCACTCGCGGGTGACGGCGTGGTCGTCGTCGTCGCAGTCCAGGCGGTTGCCCGCGTAGCCCACGGGGGCATCACAGGCCCAGGTGGTGTGGAACACCGTGCCCAACCCGTCGGCGTCGGAGTCGGCGTACCACAACGTCTGGCCGCCGGCGGAGGGATCCGCGTCGTCCGCGGCGCCGTCGCAGTCCTCGTCCACGTCCAGTCCGTCGCACACCTCCTGGCCGGCCGGTGAGACGTCGGCACGGACGTCGTCGCAGTCGGCCCCGTCCCGGATCCGGCCCGGGGGCTGCACGCAGGAGAGCATCGGCTGCGACGTGTCGCCGTACCCGTCACCGTCTGCATCCGGGTACCAGGGCGTGGTGGGGTTGAGGGTCGGGTCTGCGTCGTTGCAGTCCGTGTTGGAGTCCACGTAGCCTTCGGGCGGGGAGCAGGAGGTCTCGCCCAGGGGCCGGGCCGGGTCCCCGTAGCCGTCGTCGTCGCCGTCGAAGTACCAGTCCGGGGGCTCCACCCCGTCGTCGGCGACCGTGTCGCAGTCGTCGTCCGCGCCGTTGCACACCTCGGGAGCCCCGGGGTACACGGCGGGGTTGGCGTCGTCGCAGTCGTCGCCAACCGCCGAGAGGCCGGCGTCCGCCTGGCATTGGGTGGCTGTCACCGTGCCGCCGAAGCCGTCGCCGTCTGCGTCCACGAACCAGGTCCGCTCGGCGCCGACGGTGGGATCCTCGTCGTCACAGTCCTCGGGCCGCCCGATGCCGTCCCCGTCGCCATCCAGGCGCGAGGCCAGATCGGCGTCCGAGACGAACGCGCAGCCCGGGAGGGTGAGCGTCGAGAAGACGAGGAGCGCGGCGGGCATCCGGGCCGAGTAACCCGGGTCAGTCCGAAGGCGGGGTCGCCTCTCCGTCGTCGTTGAGGCCCCAGCATTCGAGGAACCCGTCGGTCGTCACCGCGCACACGTGGTACGACCCCACCGAGAGCGAGGCGAAGGGGCCCGGAGGGGCGGTCGCCTCCCCCCAGTCGTCGTATCCCCAGCACGTGGCGGTGCCCGCGGCGTCGAGGGCGCAGCCGGTGATCGAGCCCATGCTGAACGAGGTGAAGGGCCCCGCGGGGGCCTCCCCGGCGTTGGTGTCGGCCGAGTCGTCGATCTCCCCGGAGGCGTCCAGGCCCGCGCAGCCGGTGCTCACGGCGTCCGTCGCGACGAAGGGGCCGGGCAGCGATCCGGCCGCGTCCCAGCCCGTCACCGTCCCGTCGGACCCGAGCGCGCACCCTGCGCTCTGGGAGAGGCTCACGGACGTCAACCCCGTGCCCTCCGGTGCTGCGGGTGCCGCGCGCCCCCAGCACGAGATCGAGCCGTCCTCTGCCAGCGCGCAGGCGGCGGAGGTCGCCATGCTCACCTCGATGTAGGTTCCGGGCGGCACGTCGGGCGCGCCATAGGTGCCGCTGCCCCAGCAGGCGAGGGCGCCGCTCCGGGTGATGGCGCAGGAGCCCCACGTGCCTGCGGCCACGTCGACGAAGGTGCCGGGGGGCACGACGCCTTCTCCAAACCCGTTCGAGCCCCAGCACTGCACGACCCCGCTGTGTCGCAACCCGCAGGTGTGGGTGCGGCCGGCGCTCACCTTCACCCACCTGCAGTCGGTCGTCACCGCATCGTCCGCGTCATCGCAGTCCTGCCGGTTGTCCGAGTACCCGGGGGGCTCGTGGCAGGCCTCGTCGGTCTCCGCCGCAGCGCCGTAGCCGTCTGCGTCTGCGTCTGCGTACCAGACCCGCTTTCCGGTGGCCTCGACGTCCTCGTCGTCGGCGAGTCCATCGCAGTCCTCGTCGGTCCGGGCCTCGTCGCAGGCCTCCACCGCGTCCGGTGAGACATCGGCGCGTGTGTCGTCGCAGTCCGACGCGTCTCGGAGGAGCCCTTCGGGCGGCTGGCAGGAGAGCGTCACGTCGTCCGGATCGCCGTACCCGTCACCATCGCGATCCGGGTGCCACTCCGTCTCCGGGTTCAGGGTCACGTCGAGGTCGTTGCAGTCTCCGTTCCGCGCGATGTACCCGTCGGGCGCTGTGCAGGCCCGAGTGCTCGCATAGTCCGCGCCGTAGCCGTCCCCATCGCCGTCCAGGTACCAGGTGGGGGGCTCCACACCGTCGTCGGCGACCGTGTCACAGTCGTCGTCCAGCAGGTTGCAGGTCTCGGGCGCGCCGGGAAAGATGGCTGCGTCGGCGTCGTCGCAATCCCCGGTGACGGCGGAGATGCCGCTCGAGCCCGGGCAGCGCGCCACGGTGGCGCTGCTCCCGTAGCCATCGCCGTCCTCGTCCACGAACCACTGCTCCTCGCCGCCAATCGTGGCGTCGTCGTCATCGCAGTCCGCCGGTCGTGAGATGCCGTCGCCATCGAGATCCAGGCGTGCGGCCAACTGGGCGTCGGAGACGAGGGCGCATCCAGGGCCCATCCCGACGAACAACATCCATCGCGTGCGGAAAAGTCGGTTTCGAACTGACACGGAGGCCATCCATCATCCGACACCTGCTGTAACCTGACGCATGGGGGCTTCGGAGCCCAGCGGAATGCGATGTGAAAGAGGCGTTTACCCTTTCCCTTGACGCGTAAAGTGTGATAGCGTCAAGTCCCGCCTGTCCCTACATTCCCCGCCTCACCCCCACCCCCCGCTGCACCATGGCGTACTCCTCCTCCGAGCTCGTTCCGGAGGGTGCCTCCCGCACCCTCCCGCACACTGGCCTCGCCAGCGATCCGCATCGTCGCCACTGGGGTCCGGTCACCGTTCGCATCGTCTGGGATCTCGTCGGGGCGGGCATCCGCCCACGCGCGCAGGTCGTTCGCGAGATCCGGGAGCACACGCTCCTGTACCTTGGGCCCAATGCTGACACCGTGGAGGCCGAGGACACTGCCTCCTCTGCCGTGGTCGACTGGCTGCGCCGACGGGAGGGCAGCTACCAGGAGTTCCCGGTAGCGGAGCTGGCGGACATCCTCCCCGATCCCGGATGGCGGCGCTCGATCCTGGACGAGTGCGAGCCGCTCCACGAGGCCGTGTTCGGGCTTCGGTACGCCGATGGCGTGCCGATGGACCAGGTTGTGAGCCGCGTGGGGGTGGAGGCTGCGTGGGTGCGTGCCTCCCTGGAAGCGCTGCGCGCCGTTGCCCGCGCGGTGGTCGCGGAGGACGGCGTGGACACCCAGGGCTGGACCGACGCGCAGGTGGACGCGCTGATCACCCGCATCGCCAACACTGCGGGGAACGCGTGCCCCGGGCCGGAGGGCCTCGTGACGGAGCTGGGGAGGACGCACGCCGAGCTCTGCCCCCGATGCAACCGGGCGCTCCGCCTGATCTCCGGTGGCTTCCTCGCGCCCGGGGCGCTCTTCGCCCCCGACGACGGCCCTGTCCTCGTCAACCAGGCGCTGGACCTCCTGTGCCTGCAGCTCCACCCCGACGCCATGCCCTTCGCGCGCCTCGTGTTGGGCCAGCTTCACGAGCACGTCCGCGTGCTCGGCGGCGGGCTCATGGTCGTGAACGCCGCGGCCGTGCCGGACATCGAGGAGCGCCTCGCTGCGCTCACCGAGCGGGGCATGCCAGCCGTCGCTCAGCTCCGTGGCGTTCGCCGGACGGTGCGTGCGCAGTGGGGACGTCAGGCGGTGCTCGGTCCGGGCCCCCTGGAGCTTGCCGCCGCGGTGCAGCGCACCGGGTGGGGCGAGGTCGAGGGGCTCTCCCTGCCGGAAAAGCTGCCGCCTGCGCCGTCGTCCCTGCGTTGGTACGGCTCCCTGCTGCTGGCCGCGTTGATGGTGGTCGCGGTGACCGGGTACGCCTGGACCCACCGGGCCCCTCCGGCGGTGTACAGCCTCACGGCCACGCGCACGACCTCGGCCGTGACCTTCCGCACCGCGGATGCCGCGTTCGTCGACGTGATCGCGGTGGACGGCAGGGCGGGCGAGTCGCTCTTCCACAGCACGTCTCCCGCCGACAAGGGCGCCATCGCCACCGGTGACGGTCGCTACAGCCTCGCCTCCGACTCCGACGCGCTGGTCGTCGTCACGGCACCCCAGGAGATCGGCGGGGTGGTTGGCCTCGCAGCCCTCGCAGACGACCCCTCGGCGCTCGCGGATGCCGTGCGCGAGGCCGTCCCCGGCGCGGGTGTGACCGTGCTCCCGAAGCCCGTCGCCGTGCAGGTCGGACCGTTCACCTTCAGCTCCGGGGACCTGCCATGGCGCTAAGCCCGCTTGACATCCTTCAAAAGCAGTTCGGCCCCGCCCGCCGGCAGGGCTACGAGCCGGATGACGTGCACCGGTTCCTCGACGGCGTGCGCGAGAGCTGGGAGGCCACGCTCAAGGAGGCGGCGCGCCTGCGCGACGAGCTTCGCCAGGCACAGGAGGACGCCGACCGGCTGCGTGCGCAGCAGGACGAGATCAAGGAGACCTTGATCCTCGCGCGGCGGATCTCGACCGACCTCGAGGGGAGCGCCCGGCGGGAGGCGGACATCATCGTGGGTGAGGCCCGGCTCGACGCCGAGCGGATCCTCTCGGCGGCGCACGAGGAGGAGCGTGAGCTCCAGGAGGCTGTGATCCGGCTGAAGGCCTCCAAGGTCCACATGGTCTCCGAACTCCGGTCGCTCGTGAGCGCACAGAGCCGCCTGCTCGACGAGTGGGAGTGACCTACACGTCCCGCTTCCCGCTCCCGTCCGGCGGGTCCAGCACGTAGCGGGGGAGCGCCAGCCCGCTCACGCGGCCCGCGAGCTCCCTGTAGATCGCCCGACCCTGCTCCAGGCTCACGCGGAAGTGCGCGTTTCCCGGGACGGCGTCCGGATGGTGCAGGTAGTAGGGGAACACCCGCAGTGCCACGAGCGCCTCGCAGAGCTCGGCCAGCACCGCGGGGTCCGCGTTCACGCCCTGGAGCAGCACCGACTGGTTCAACACCGGGATCCCGCCGTCCACCAGCCTGCCGAGGGCTTCGCGCACGGCGGGGGTCAGCTCGGCGGGGTGGTTGCAGTGCACGATCACCCATACGGGGGCGCGGGCCGCCAGCCCGGCGACCAGCTCGGCGGTGACGCGCGAGGGCCACGTGATCGGAGCGCGCGTGTGGATCCGGATGACCGGCGCGCGGCCGCTCCGCACGCCGTCGATCGCCGAATAGAGCTTCTCGTCGCGGATCGCCAGGGGGTCTCCGCCCGAGAGGATGACCTCGCTCGCACCGGAGCGCTTGGTGAACTCCAGCATCCGCGACCACTCGGCCGGCGTGGGATCGTCGCTCCCGCCGGGCTGGTGGTCGGCGCGGAAGCAGTAGCGGCAGTACATGTGGCACCGCTTGGTCAGCAGCAGCAGCACGCGATCGGCGTGCTTCTGCACCACCCAGGGGAGGGGGCTCTTCTGCTGCTCGCCCACGGGGTCCGGCGTGTCCCCGGGGTGCACCTCCAGCTCCCGTGCGTCCGGCAGCGCCTGCCGCATCAGCTCCGGCGCGGTCCCCCAGGTTCGCGGCACGGCCACTGGGAACCGGGCCTGGATGGCAGCCCAGTCCAGCGCCGCAAGCTGCGGATGGCGCGCGACCAGCTCGGGTCGGCCGAGTGACGGACCCCCGCCCTGTTCCAGCCCAGAAGCTGGCGGAGTCCCCGGATCGTGATAGCCGCGGGCCCGTTCGGGGCCACCGTCCACCGCGGTGGTTTCGCCCGCCACTTCAGCGTTTTTCTTTTCCGGAGACTGCACCATGTCGTACCAGACCTCAGACTTCCGCAACGGCCTCAAGGTCGAGACAGAGGGGCACCCCTTCGTTATCGTGTACTTCCAGTTCGTGAAGCCCGGCAAGGGCACTGCGTTCACGCGCACGAAGTTGAAGAACCTGCTCACCGGCGCGGTGATCGAGCGCACCTACCGCTCCGGCGAGACGCTGGACGAGGCGGATGTCGAGGAACACCCCATGCAGTTCCTCTACAGCACCGGTGACATCTACACGTTCATGAACACCGAGACCTACGACCAGGTCGAGCTTCAGGGCAAGATGATCGGCGACGACGCGAAGTTCCTCATGGAGAACCTCGACGTCCAGGTGCTCTTCTACAAGGGGCGCGCCGTGAACCTCACGCTGCCGAACTTCATCGAGTCGAAGGTCGTGCAGACGGAGCCGGCGGTCAAGGGCAACACGTCGCAGGGCGCGCTCAAGGGCGCGAAGCTCGAGTGCGGCGCGGACATCATGGTGCCGCTGTTCGTGGACGACGGCGACATGATCAAGGTCGACACCCGCGAAGGCGGATCGTACGTGAGCCGTATCGGGAAGTAGGTCGGCTCGCTGGGGCGGCTATCGTCGCCCGGCGTCCGGTCCGTCCAGGCCGTTCACCGCCGCTGAACCCTGCCTGCACGGTGTATGATCGCGCCCCTCATGATCTCCTTCCTGTTCTGGCTCGGTGCCTGCGCGCAGCCCGTCGCAGACCCCGCCTGCGTGGATTCGCCTCAGCTGTTCGGCACCCCCACGGAGGCGACCGGCCTGGGCACGGACGAGTGCGCGCCGACCTGCACCTCGTGTGCGGCGGGGCCCTGGACGCAGCCTGTCTACACCGCCGCGGACTTCGCGGACTGGCGCGCGTGGAGCCTGCTCGATCCTCCAGCCGCCCTCACCACCGATCCCTACCTGCAGCCCGCACCCGAGGCCCCTGACGACGACGCAGTCTGCGCGATGGTTCCGAGCGGAGCCACCTACCGTCTCCAGGACTACCCGACCGAGGCCGCCGCGCTCGCTGCCGGTGCCGAGGTGACACATTTTGGGGTGTGTGGTTTGTGTTCGTCGCTGGTGGACCTCGCGGTGTACGCCGAGACTCCTGATCTCACCGAACCGGTGCGCGCCTGTGGCCTGGAGAGCATGAACGGCGACATCTCCGAGCTGACAGCATGTATCGCCGCGATCGGGTTCACCCCGGCGTGCGCCTCGGTGTGGGCCTACAACACCCTGAACACCCGCGATGCGTGCTTGAGCGAATGCCTCGAGTACCTCGACGCGCCCTACAACGAACCGGATGGGAGCCTCAATCCCTGCCTGCAGTGCGATGAAGACGAGAGCGGCGCAGTGTTCCTCGCGGTAGCCGGCCGCACCCGACGCAACACCGGTCTCGCCTCTTCGATGTGTCGCCCGTGCTCCGAGGTGCGTCCCCTCGTTCACGCGTACGGGCCCCCGGGGTCTGCCTCCGGGTCCTGAGCCCATCCGGAGGTCCGCCGGTCGAGCGCCTCCCCGTCGCAAACCGGCTACTCGGGGTGCATGCTGCTCCTCCTGCTCGCCTGCCAGGGAAAAGACACCTCCGAATCGGGGAAGCCCGACAGTGGGGCCGGACCGGATCTCGCCGAGCGGCTCGGCGCCGATCAGGTCCGCGCCGGCGTGGTGACAGACGCCGCCTCCTTGTTCGGCGGGGTCTCTTCCGAGGGCCGGCTCGGCGACATCAAGATCTACAACGATCGGTCGCAATTCGTGATCCAGCAGGCGGGCGAGAGCAACTACTACGTCGAGTACGGGGGCAACCTCATCGATGCAGACATCGTGCGGGCTCCCGGGCAGCCCGGCCGCGATCTCATCGACGAACTGGCGGTGATGGTCGGGCTCGGACGGCTGGTCGACGCCACGATCGTGACCGTGGACGACGACGGTTCCGATGGGGTGGCGACAGTCCGGGTCGAGGGGGACACCGCGCCGATGCACCTGATCACCGGCGCCCTGGAGAGCGATGCGATCATCGCGGATCTCGACCTGCACGTGATCACGACCTACCAGCTCCGCCCTGGGGAGAGCTCGCTCACCGTGAGGACCACCGTGGAGAACCGCGACCCGACGGACGTGGTCCTGCAGGTGGGAGACGTCGGCATGGTGTCGTTCGACGTGGGGGAGCGCTGGGCCTCCCGCACCGGCCTCGCGGACGCCGACACGGCAGCGGTGCGGATGAACGGGATCGTCGGGCAGCACAACGAGCTTGCCGTCGGCATCGTCGGAGACGGCGCGGATCTCGAGCAGGGCGCTCTCGGTCAGTTGCTCGGTGGCATCGCGGCGAGCATCGCGGGGTTCTCGGAGGCGCTCACGATCCCTGCGGGGGGCGATGTGAGCTACGTGCGGCGCGTCGGCGTCGCAAAGGATCCCGCGACGCTGCTCGGCGAGGCCTGGGCGCGGGAGAGCGGGGACAGGCAGTTGCTCTCCGGCGTCGTCACCGACAGCGCCGGCAGCGTCGTCCCCGGCGCCCGGATGCACATCCTCGACGCGAACGGCGCCGCGCTCTCGCTCGCCTTCGCCGATGCCCAGGGGGCGTGGTCCGCGATCGTCCCGTCCGGCCCTGTGTCGCTGCTCGCCTCGGGCCGGGGCAGCGGGTACCTCGTGGATCTGCCGCCCGGGCACGCGCAGATCTCGCCCTACGAGATCGATCAGGCCACCTCGGTCGCGACGCTGGCCACCGGCTCGGATCCCATCCCCTTTGCCGAGGGCTACGGCTACGCGACCGGGCGATCTGGTGTGGCGCCGACCCTGGTCGCGCCCGGCATCCTCGACGTCACGGTCGCTGACGGCCGCCCGGCCGTCGTCCGCGTCGATCGCCTCGACGCAGACGTCGCGGAGGACAGCCGCTTCGTGCCCGGCCGGCCGAACGGCAGCGAGGTGTACGGGTTCATCCGCGACGGGGAGATGGAGGTGCCCGTCGAGCCCGGCAACTACCATGTCGTCGTGCGTCGCGGCGTCCGGGACGAGGTGTGGACCCAGGACGTCTCGGTCGCCAGCGGGCAGACCCTCCCGCTCCGCGCGACCATCGTCCCCGCGTACACGCTCGACGGGATCTGGGAGGGGGACCCGCACAGCCACGCCGCCCCTTCGGCCGATGGCGGGATCCCGATGGAGGACCGCCTGCTCGTCACCGCAGCCGACGGCGTGGACATCCATTTCGGCACCGACCACGATCACATCGCCGACTATCGCCCGCTGGTCGAGCCCATGGGCCTCCAGGGTGTGCTCCAGAGCGTGCTCGCAGACGAGTGCAGCCCCGTGCTCCGCGGCCACTTCAACATCTGGCCCGCGCAGTCGGACCTGCCCGGGATGAACCACGGCGCGCCGCTCTGGTGGTTCGGGTATGACGACACGGCCGAGATCTTCGGGTGGATGCGCGCCACTGCGGTGCCCGGCGGCGTCGTGCAGGCCAACCACCCCGTCGGGAGCTCGGGGATGTTCAGCTTCGCCGAGTACGACCCCACAGAGGGCACGGTGGGCGCGCCGGACAAGTGGAGCTCCGATTTCGATGCGATGGAGGTGTTGAACTCCGACAGCCACGAAGAATACTGGGACTACTACCTGGATCTCCTCCGGCGAGGCAAGCGGGTGATGCCTGTCGGCGTGAGTGACAGCCACACGTGGACAGGCGGGACGCCGGGGTTGAACATCACGTTCTTCGACGCCGAGGTCCCGTTCGCCGACTACTCGGACGATGGATTGCTCGGGGCCGTGGCGCGCCGCGCGACGGTCGTGAGCCACGGTCCGTACATCGACGCGCGCATCGGCGGCGCGTGGGCGCCCGGCGCGGAGGTCGCCCCGGGGACGCTGGACGTCACGGTGCGGGCACCCTCCTGGATGCCCGTCGAGACGGTCACGTTGTGGCAGGACGGGGATGCTGTCCAGACCGTCGCCTGTACCGGCGCGGCGCCAGCGCCCTGCTCGGCATCGTTCGACCTCGATCCGTTCGACGACGCCGTCTACGTCGTCACAGCCGAGAGCGTGAGCTCCGCGATGGTGGAGGCCTGGCCGGGGAGCCTCGCGTGGGCTGCGACCTCGGGGATCTACGTGGACGTGCAGGCGGACGGCTGGACAGCACCCTACCCCTGGGTCGCGGACTGAATCAGCGGAGGGCTGCCTGCCAGCGCAGGCTCCCGATCACCTGCAGCGTGGGGTCATGGAGGAAGGCCACGACGGGCAGCGCCAACCCGGCGTCGAGCGTCCAGCCCTTCCCGAGATCCCGACGGGCCAACGCCCGGAGGTGCAATGGGGTCTGGACGTTGTTGAGCAGCTCGGCCTCGGCCACCACCGACCACCGGCCGCCGATCGGCTGGATGGTGGCGAGGCTGGTGTCGAGATCGAAGATCGCGAAGACGTACATGTTGGCCCACCAGGGGTCACCCCGGCCCCCGACATTGCAGTGCCAGACCCATCGACTGGACGCCACCTCTGCTGCGAAAGCGAACCCGTAGGTCGGCACCGTCGCCTGGGGGACGGTGCCCCACCATGCCACTTCCCCATTCGCCCCCCTGTCGCGCTTCACCGGCAGCGTGCCCCGGACCCCGACGGCTGCCGTGACCGCACCGCCGAACAGGAACCGCGCGTCGATGACAGCGTTTCCGAAGCCGGCGCTGGACCACTGGTCGCTCGCCCCCGCGGTCCCCGCCACCTCGGCAGCGAGCGATGCCCAACGGAAGCCGACCTCGGCGTGGGTCGTGGTCTCGAAGAGGAAGGGTCCATCGGGGTCCTCGACGAAGGCGACCCGGGTGGAGATGGACTGCCCGGTAGGAAGCGACGTCCGGTAGCCAGTCGTCCCGAGCCGTGGCCGCGGGGTTTTCTGCACGCGCTGGGCCGGAACGTCGGCTGGTGTCGTGGGCTCTGCCTCGCCCGCCGGGGGCGCAGGCTCCTCCGCGAGCGCCAGGGCCATCATCAGCAGCATCATGGGCTCACCGCTGTGTCGCCTGTGTCGCCTGTGTCACCCCACCCGTTGCAGGCCGCATCGGTCGCGTCGTCCAGGCCGTGGGCGAGCGCCGCGCAGGCGGTGGCGTCGGCAGCCGGAGAGCCGTCCTCGTCAGAAGTTCGGAATGTGACCGTGGGCAGCGCCTCGTGCTGGAACACGACCTCGTTGCTCGGCGTCTCCTGCCACGGGCCGACGTGCCACGTGTACCCGGTGTCCGGGCGCAGCCCCCCGCGCGCGCAGACCAGGATCGCCCCGGTCCGCTTGCCGACGACCAGCGGCACGTCCGCCCCCTCCGTGTCGGTCATGCGCATGCCCCGCACGAAGCCGTCAGTGTCATACGGTGGCCACCAGCTGAGCTGCAGGCGCAGCGGCTCGGACGTTCCCCAGACCATGTCGTCCCCACAGGGCCAGGTGGCCTCGGGAGGGAACCAGAACTCGTCTGCGGCCAGGGTGCCGAGGAGGATCGGCCAGGCGCCCATCGTGGCCCATCGGGGCGCCGCCCGAGGCATTCGCCACACCACAAGGGCGCCCACCAGGGCGGGCAGCGCGATCAGATCCCCGACATCGGCGACGTGATCCAGCCGAAACCACGCGCCCAACGGCGGCCATAGCTGGAGCGCCGTGTAGAACCCCGCTGCTACCGCCATCCCCGCCCACCGACCCAACCGCTCCGGTACCCCAAGGGTCCCGAGCATCACGGCGAGCACGACCGGCACCACGACGAGCCACCCCACATCCGAGAGCTTGCCGGTGAGCCAGCCGGGGACCAGCCGCCGCAGGACGAAGTCGTTGACGAGGATGAGCGCCGCGGCGCTGACCACGATCGGGTGTGCCAGCGCCGAGGCGGATCGCACGTCCCTACGCCAGCGCGCCGGTCGCCACGTCCATCGCCAGGGCCATGATCGTGTGTTGGGGGTTCACGCCGATGTTGTCCGGGAAGATCGACGCGTCGGCGACGTAGAGCCCGGTCCGCCCGTGCACCCGCCCTGCGAGGTCACACACGGACTTGGACGCGTCCAAGCCCATGATGCAGCCGCCGAACAGGTGCGACAGGATCGCGACGTAGCACCTGGGGTCGAGCGGCGCGTTGGCGAGCAGATCCAGCTGATCGGGCCCCAGGGTGAATGGCAGCCCGTGGATGCCTGTCGCCACCTCGCGGGCACCGGCCGCAAAATGGAGCTGGGCGACGCGCAGCATGCCGTTGCGGAACCCGCGCATGTCGGTCTCGTCGAAGCTGTAGCGGACGACCGGCCGCCCGGTGAAGCTCACGTCGATCCGACCGGCCGAGCGTGCCCGCAACGCATGCACCCACATGGCGATGTGTCGATACTTCTGGATCCGCTCCATCCAGGCCCGCCCGCCACCCGCGAAGCGGGAGATGGCCATCTCGAGTGGGATCGAGAGCGTCTCGAGCTTCAGACCTTCATCCCGCCGGAACCGGGTGGAGGCCCAGCCCTGCGTGGTCCCCTGGTTCATGTCGACGGCGTCTTCGTAGAGGCCGAACACGCCCGTCCCCGGGTGCGCCTTGAAGTTGGAGCCCAGGTTCTTGTTCGTGATCCCGCTCTTCTTGAGGATGACGGGGCTCCAGGTCGCAGACGCGGCGATGAACACACCCTTCCGGGCCCGCGCGGTGAACTTTGCGCCTGTGACCCGAGTCTGCGGGTGGATGAACCGACCGGTCACCCCCACGGCTCGGGTGCCTTCGAACACGACCCGGTCGACCGCGGCGCAAGAGAGCACCCCGCCCCCGCGCTCGAGCACCTCCGGGACGTAGTTCATGTTCGTGCTCTGCTTCCGCATCGACCTGCACCCCTGCAGGCACTGCCCCGATCCGATACATCCTTTCGCGTATCGGCGTATCAGGTGCCCGTCATAGCTCGCGGCGGCGTCACCTTTGAGCGCCAGCTCATTGGAGCGGCCCAAGGCTTCCGGACCGGTCTCATCCACGCACAGCTCCCCCTCGATCCGGTCCTGCCACGCCCACATGCGCTTGGCAAAGGCTCCCTCTCCACCCTCTCCGATCCCGAAGTTCTGTCGCCACTCGTCGAACACGTCCGCCGGGGTGCGCACGCAGATCGCCGAGTTGATGACCGTCGTCCCGCCCACCAGTCGTGCCTGGACGACCGGCCACAACGCCTTGCCCATCGTGATCGTGGCGCCCCAGTCGTCCATCATGTCGCGCAGCGCGCCGTAGGTGCTGGAGGCGTAGTCATCCGGGTCCCGCCAGGGGCCGGCCTCGACGATGATCACGCTCGCGCCGCCCCGTGCGAGGGTCACCGCTGCCGACGCCCCACCCGCACCGGAGCCGACGACCACAAAATCGGCGTCGACGACGACCTCGCTGCCCTTCGGCTGGAACGCCGTGTGTTTTGGCGTGCTCATGTGGTCCGGAAGGTGCCCGGATCGACCGGGTAGGCGGCGACGTTGAACTGGCGGCGCACGGAGGGGTGCTGGCCCCAACACATGGACGCATACATCTTGATGAGGAACACTGCCTGTCGGAGCAGATAGATTCGCGTCGTAGTCAGCCCGTTGATGTGGCGGTCGCGAGCGTTCGCAGAGAGCATGACGGCGGGGAGGGGGATGTACACCGTGAGGAACGGTGTCCAAAGCCAGAGCACCGCGCCCGCGCAGAGCCCGATCCAGGTCACGAACGTGGTCTCGGACCGTAGCTTGAGGAGAAACGCGTCGGGTTCGCAGTCCTGCAGGCCGGGCATGTCGCCCACGCGCGGCATCAGGTCCGTCATCGCCGAGCGGAGGAGCCAGATCAATGCGTTGCCGGGGTGAGGGTGGAGCGGGATCGTAGCGCGGCGGTCGCCTTTGTCCACGACGTCAAAAGGCGGGTGCGGGGGAGCGTGGCTGTGCTGGCGCGTCAGTCGGCCGGGCGACCGGCTACGCTGTCGCATGACCCCGCTGGACACCCATCCCGATGTGTATGCCCGGCAGGTGGAGGTCTGGCGTCGGATGGGGCCAGAGGGCCGGATCGGACGCGCCATCGCCATGAGCGAGGCGCTGCGGGAGACGGTACGGGCGCAGCTTCGCGCGGCGCACCCCGATTGGGATGTGGCCGAACTTCGTCTGGCGTTCATCGAGCGGGTGTACGGGCCGGAGATGGCCGCCCGCGTCCGGCGGGCGAGGAGCATGCCGGTGCCGGAGGATCGTCCGTGAGCTTCGTCGGGCCCCTGGGCGAGGTGATCGCTGCCTTGAACGCGGTAGGCGTGCCCTACATGGTGGCCGGGTCCGTCGCCAGTTCGGTATGGGGGGAGCTCCGTGCGTCCCAGGACGTCGACCTGGTGGTGGAGGCGGGGCGGGCGGACCTGGTCGGCTTCTGTCGGGTGCTCGAGAGTGAACGGTGGTATGCCGACAAGGACATGGCCATCGAGGCGGCGAGGACGATCTCGATGTTCAACGTCCTTGACACCGACAGCGGATGGAAGTTCGACATCATCGTGCGAAAGGGGCGACCGTTCAGTCGGGAGGAGTTCAGCCGACGGCGCACTACCGTGGTGGACGGCCTCACGGTCTTCATCGCCTCGCCCGAGGACACCATCCTGGCCAAGCTCGAGTGGGCGCGTCGCTCGGAGTCCGAGCGGCAGGTTCGGGACGCAGCCGGGATCGTTCGGGTGCAGGGCGAGGCGCTGGACGTTGCGTACATCGAACGCTGGGCAGGCGAGTTGGGTGTGTTGGACCTGTGGGGGCAGGTGCGTGGGCGCTGACGGCGAACCCGGGCGAGGTCCACCGTGCAATGGAGCCGACCGGCGGGATGGCTGCCGTGCGGCGCGGTATCGAGTGCCCGCAGCGGGGTGACGCCCGGGCGGCGTCCGGGGTCCGAGCCGCGTTACGCCCCCCGGAGAGATGCGCTCACCCAACGCCCGCTTGCTCATCCGCCTGTGCCCTCTCCTCGGCCCGGTGCTCCTGTCCTGCCTGATCGTCCCATCGGCCCAGGCCGTCCCGACCGTGGCCACCGGCTATGCGATCCAGGAGTACGCCTCGGGCTTCACGCTGCCGTTGGGGATCGCGGTGGACGCCGATGGGCTCGTCTGGGTCTCGGACTCCACGGCCGGGACGATCAGCACGATCGTGGCGGGCGTCCCCACCATCGTGGCTTCGGGGGTGACGTGCCCCCGATCACTCGTTTTCGTGGACAGTGGGGACTGGCCGGCAGGGCTGTACACGCTGGGTGCGCCCGTCGACGACTGCCCGGACGGCACCGAGGTGCTCTCGATGATCGACCCCGGCACGGGCGCTGCGAGCGTACTCTGGGAGACGCCCGACCCGGGCGGCCAGCATTGGCCGTTCGACCTCGCCTGGTCGGATGACGCCGCGTACGGAGGCTACCTCTACCTCGTGGACTCGGCGGGCCCGCCGGATGCGGCGATCCTGCTGCACGCCGACTACAGCTACTCGACGCTCACCATCCCGGAGAACCTGGGCAGCCTCGCGTTCGGGGTTGGGACGGACTGGGTCGGGTCTCTCTACGTCGTGCTGGGGTCGCACGGGGAGGCGACGGACAGCACGTTGTACGCCATGTCCCCCACGGGCACGTTCACGCCCATCACCCCGCATGGGAGCTTCAGCGCGCCGGGGCAGATGCGCTTCCCCGTCGGGACGGGCGGCTTTGCGACCGGCGCCTACGTCTCCGACTCGGGGGTGGTGGAGCGGGTGGACTACGACGGCACGATCACGGAGATTGTCTCCGGGCTGACCGGCGCGACCCTGGGGCGAGGAGCCCTCGCGTTCGATGCCACGGGCGACACGCTGTACGTGGCCGAGGCCGGGTCGGGGATCATCTGGGCGGTGACGGCGTGCGCCGCCGACAGTTCGACGGACGCGGACTGCGACGGCTACGCGACCGCCGACGACTGTGACGACACCAACGCTGCGGTGAACCCCGCCGCGGCCGAGGTGTGCGACGGCATCGACGACGACTGCGACGGGCTGATCGACATCACGGATCCCGACGTGACCGGCACCTCGATGCAGTACGAAGATGCCGATGGGGACGGCTGGGGCAACGTGTGGACCGGTCGGGAGGCGTGCGAGGACCACGTGGGTTGGGTGGCGACCGCCGACGACTGTGACGACACCAACGCTGCGGTGAATCCGGCCGCGGCCGAGGTGTGCGACGGCATCGACGACGACTGCGACGGGCTGATCGACATCACGGATCCCGACGTGAGCGGCACCTCGATG
>CAIQVJ010000039.1 GCA_903875225.1 uncultured Pseudomonadota bacterium | reverse complement strand
TTCGGTCAGCCGGTGCGGCGGGACGGCTTGACCATTCTTGCTTCTGCCCATGACGACGACTCCGAACCTTGCGGTTCAGGAATCGCATGTTTCTATTGACGTGTCAAAGTTCGCTGGGGAACGCAGCGATCCTGTTTAGCGATCCGCCTTCTTCTCGCCGAGCGCCCCGGATCGCTCGAGTTCGTCGTACACGTCGCGCTTGGGGGCTGCGAACCTCGTCGGCGCGTCGGAGGAGGTGTCGGCGAGGTTCGAGACGATCTTCTCGCCGTATCGGGACATGAACCGGTCCTTGAGGTTCTTCACCAGACGTGTGGCAATACCCATCGTTCGCTCGAGCTCCGCTGAGACTCTACCGCGCTCTCGTCCAATCGCAGCGGCACATTTGCCGGGCCGGTATAGAATCCTTCCGTTCATGTCCACCCCCGCCCCGATCGGCCCCCGGTTCCAGGTCTGGATTCGGCGGCAAGCGCAGCCGGACGGCCCGTTCTCCATCCGGTTCGAGGTGGAAGACGGCAAGGGCATCCTTCGCGTGGCGCGGCCGGGTGTGCTCATCGACCCGCCCGCGCGCCCCACGGGGTTCGAGGAGCGGCTCACAGGCGCACAACTTCGCGCCAGTCGCTTCCTGCACGTATGGGACGGTGGGCGTGGGCGTCAGGGCCATTCGCTCACACGCCTCGAAGAGTCCGCCATGGAACGCGCGCCGCTGGACCAGTGGGTCGCGTTGATCCCCAGCGAGGACAGCGCGCTGTGCTACCTGTTCTTCCCAGACATCGCGCCCGAGGTCGAGGAGGAGGTCGGCGACCAGCCCACGTCCCCGAGTCGCATGCTCGCGAACCTGCGGGAGGACCTGTCCGCGGCGGGTTCTGGGCTCGACGAGGCCATCGAGGCCGGCTCTGCGACGGACGAGGTGCCGCTCGCCGCCCTCGAGGCGGAGGAGGACGAAGTGCCGGTGTACGACCGGCTCACGTCCCTGCCGATGGAGGCGGATGCCCCCCGCGAGGAGCGGTTCGCGCTGGACGAGCCCGCCCTCGCCCCCGCGATCCGGCTGGATCCCTCGCCCGAGGACGACGTCATGGCCCCCGCGACTCCGCTCGTGCGGCACCTGCGCCGCCAGGTCGGGAGGCAGAGCGCCCGCATCCTCGAGCTCGAGGAAGAGGTCCGGCGCCTGCGCGCGGTGCTCACCCGGGGTTGAGCCCTACAGGCTGAGCTTGGTGAACTTCTTGTCGGCGGCGAGCAGATCCACGACGGAGGCCGTCACGTCCTCCCCCGGGCACCCTCCGAGCGACCTTGGGTTCGCACACCACCCCCAGCCCTCCGGAGCGGTCTTCTGCCGAGCCAGGGCGGACTCCGCCGCCGATCGCAGGGCGTCCCCGTCGGTGCCGAGGCCGGTCGCCCACTCCTTGCGGGCCGCCTCCGCCTGGTCGAGGGCAGTCCTGTCGTTCGCGTCCAGGCCATCGGAGAGCTTCTCCAACGCGGCGTCCAACGTCGTCTCCCGCTCCGTGATCCGCGCCTGCGCGAACTTTTCGCCCACCGCCCAGATGGAGACCCAGCGCTCGCTTCCGGTCACGGCCACCACGGCCTGGGCCTGGGGAGGGATGGCCACGGTGGGCCACTCGACCGAGAGGATGTCCTTGAGGTCCTTCTGGAGCTGCGTGTCCTTGTCGATGGCCTCCGCGAGCGCCTTGTTGAGGTCCTCCCCGCTGCAGTCGGTCCTGTGCATCATCGCGGCCACACCGCTGGCGGCGCACTCCTTCGCGTCCTTCCCCGCGGCGACGGTCGGCAACACGCGGCTGAGCGCCGCTCCGAACACGTGCGAAAAATCGTCGCCGATGAGCTCCACGTGCTTCTGCAGGCGCATGTACTGGCCGGTGAGCTGGCGCCGGGTGTCACTGGTCCAGGTCTGGAGCTCGGGGCTCGCCTTCGCGCCCAGGAGCGCCGTGCCGACCTCCAGCCGACCGGTGGCCTTTCCGAGCTGTTCCACCTGCTTGTCGCCGGCTTCGTACCTGGGACCGACCGCATCGGAGGCCGCTGCGAATTGGGCGCTCTTCGCTGCGATGTCATCGGGGTGGTAGAAGGCCGGGGTGCCGGCGAGAGCCGAGGAGTGCGTCGCGATGAACCAGGTGAGCCACATGCCAACGCAGGTAACTGCTCGGGCCCCCCGATGATGCGGTGCCATCTGCTGCGCGGCGCCAACCCGATCGAGTGCGACGTGCCGCTCGAAGATGCGCTCAACGCACCGGAGGGCATGCAGCTCTGGGTGGACGTGCAGGATCCTCAACCGGAAGACCTCAAGGTCCTGTTGGAGCGGTTCCACTTCCACAAGCTGGCTGTGGAGGACTGCTCGGTGCCGCAGCGCAGGTCCAAGTACGAGCGCTACGCCACCCACGGGTTCGTGGTGATCAACGCGCTCGACCGCACGACCGAGAGCGATCCGCTGGACCTGGTCGCGGTGTGCATGTTCATCCGCCCGCGCCTCGTGGTCACTGTGCGGCCGAAGCAGGTGCGGGCGCTCGAGCACGTGCTGCTCAGGCTCCAGGAGGATCCGGACACGGGTGTCGCCGTCACCGAGCGCCTCCTGCACTCGATCATCGACGCGGTCGTGGACGAGTTCCTGCCGCTCCTCGACACCTACGAGGAGGAGCTGGCGGATCTGCAATCGCGGGTGGGGCAGCCGGGCACCGCGGTGTCCGACCGCCTGGTCACGATCCGCAGGGAGCTCCTCGTCATCCGGCGGATCATCCTGCCCCACATCGAGGTGGTGCGCAGGCTGACGGACCCGGACACCGTGGACATCTCCCCAGAGATCCGGCTCTATTTCCGCGACGTTCTCGACCACGCCATGATCGTGAACGACACCGACACGCTCCTGCTCGAGGTCGTGAACGGGGCGTTGCAGCTGCACTCCAACGTCATCAACGAGCGCCTGAACGAGATCATGAAGTTCCTCACCATCGTGAGCACGCTCCTGCTCCCCTGGACCGTGATCTCGGGCATCTTCGGGATGAACTTCGACGTGATCCCGATCGCCCATCAGAAGTTCGGCTTCTATACCGCCGTTTTTCTGATGCTCTCCTGCGCGGCCTCGCTGCTCTGGTACTTCCGACGCAGGGGCTGGATCCGGCTCCGCGAGGTGTGAAGGCGACTTGCCAGCGGTGGGCTTCTCGGGCATAAAGCGTGGATGCGCTCCCTCCTGTTGCTCCCCCTCGCGTTCACGTTGGCCTGCCGACCGAAGGCCGACACGGACACCCCGGCTGACACCGACACCGACTCGGGCGACCCGACGACCGCCGCCTGGAACTACCTCGTGTACATGGACGGCGACAACAACCTCGAAGACTACGTCACGCACGATCTGAACGAGCTCGAGAGCGGGGGGACGAACCCGGGCGTGAACGTCCTGGTGCTCGCGGACCGCATCGACGACTACGCCTCCGACGACGGCGACTGGACCGGCTCCCGGTACTACCAGATCCTCGGTGACGACGACGACGAGGTCGTGAGCTCCCCGGTGATCCAGGACCTCGGGGAGGTGAACATGGCAGCCCCGAAGACCCTGGCGGAGTTCCTGGACTGGGCCTCCACGAACTACCCGGCCGATCACACCGCGCTCGTGATGTGGGATCACGGCAGCGGCTGGGATCTCACCGGCACCGACACGGCGACGGAGACCTACGGTCCGCCTGCGCCGCCGTCGATCGCCGAGGACGACACCTCGGGTGGCGCCACCATGTCGGTGGCGGAGGGTGACCTCGCAAAGGGCCTGGAGGCCTGGGTCGCGGCCCACGGTCGCCTGGACCTGATTGGCTTCGATGCCTGCAACATGGCGAGCTGGGAGGTCGCGTACGCGCTCTCCCCGTATTCCCGGACCATGACCGCCGCCGAGACCACCGTCGGTTGGGAGGGGTACCGGTACGATCAGGTCCTTCAGGCGCTCGGGGCCGACACCAGCATGCCCGCGGCCGACCTCGCGGACGAGATGGTCCGGACCGAGGTGGAGGGCGGCGAATGGAGCGCCTCCGCGGTCGATCTGGACAAGGTCGTCGGGCTCGCGGGCCAGATCGACGGGCTCGCGCTCACGCTCATGGCCCAGGAGGACGCCGGCCAGTTCGCCTGGAACGAGCGCAACAACATGGAGGGAGCCGACGAGTACTGGGGCTGGTACTTCATGGATCTCGGCAGCCTCACGGGGGTGGTCGGGAACCGGAACGCCGAGCTCGCCGCCCAGGCCGGCGCTGTCGAGGCGGCGCTGAACGAGGCGCTCATCAGCAACTACACGAATGAGCCCTACCAGGACCTGAGCGGGCTCTCGATCTTCTTCGACCCGCGCAACGCCGAGTGGGACGACCTGTACGCGAACGGCGAGGGCGCGACCTGGTCGGTGGACACGCACTGGGACGACTACGTGCTCGGGATCGACACCTCGGCCATCATGACGGTGAACTAGCGGATCTCACGCGCGAACGCCGTGCCGCTCGCGCGACACGGCGTCGGCGTCGAAGAGCGACTACGCGTGGGGCTGGTAGGGCTGGGCCGGCTTGCTGGACTCCAGGCGCGGGACCAGGTTGAGCTGCTGCACCATCGAGAGGTAGTCCATCTGGAGCCACTCCTCCTGCAGGCGCCCGTTCTGGACGCGGTCGAACTGCATGCCGGTCACGGTGAACTTCTTGCCGGATGCGGGCTTGCCCATGAATCCGCCCGTGTCCTTGCCCGTGACCGTGATGCGCGTGCACACGTAGTCGCCGTCGGTGAATTGCGCCTCGATGACGATGCGCATGTCGGTGAACGCGGTGTGGAAGGTCTCGTACACCCGGCGCAGTTCGGTCAGGTTCCTCGGGTTGTACATCGTGTCGTGGCAGGAGAAGTTCTCGACGCAGTAGGTCGAGAGCTTGGAGAGGTCCCGCTTGTTGAACACGTCGTCGAGGAAGGTGCGTACCAGGGTCTTGTTGTCCATCCGATGCTCCATGAAGACCCGCGCTGGATGCGCGGAATCGCCCGGAGGCTGGAGCAAGGGGTGTGCCATCGGGGTGCGGATGGCGGTCGCCCCGCGAAGCCCCTGACGGCGCGGACCGCGGGCATCGGGGCCCCGATGGCGGGGGGGCGAGAGTGCACAGGACCTGCGCACTCCAGCCCATGGTCAGGCCAGCCCGCTCACAGCCCGCCGAGGTAGGCGAGGATGTCGGAGACGTCGGCGTCGGTCAGGCTGCTCGCGAAGCCGGGCATGCTGCCGCTGCCACCGAGGATCGTGTCGATGACAGCCTGCGAGTCCGACACGCCCGCGATGTTCGGGCCGCTGCCGCCGGTGGCGTCCGACCCGTGGCAACTGGCGCAGTTGGAGCCGAAGAGCGCCGCGCCGCTGGTTGCATCCCCGGCAGCCGCGGACGGGCCGCCGGTGTCGCCGGAGGCGGGGGCACAGGCCGGGAGAGCGGTGAGGGCGGTGAGTACGGCGACGGTGAGGGCGGTCGAGAGGAAGAGGCTCTTCATGGGAGGGTCCGGGGTGGTGGGGTGTGCCCGGCGGTAGAGCACGCGGCGTGCCACACGACAAAACGGGTGAACCTTTGTTTTCACACGGGCGGGCGGGCGGCGCGGCAGATTTCTGCCGAACCGGCGGCAGGCGCCTGCCGCGTGGGGCCTGGCCTCGCGGGTGCGCTTAGGAGCGCTCGATCACCGCGAGTGTCTCCACGTGCTCCGTGCCCGGAAACATGTCGTAGGGCTGCAGACGGGTGACGCGGTACCCCCGAAGGGTCCCGAGATCCCGGGCCAGCGTGGCCGGATCGCAGGACAGGTACAGGATCAGGCGAGGGCGAGTGACGGTGAGCCGCTCGAGCATCCCGGGTGCTCCGGCTCGCGGCGGGTCAAGGATCGCGACATCGTAGAACGTCTGGCCGGGCTTCCATCTCCCCGCGTCCAACGCGAGGATCTCGGCGCCCGGCAGGTTCCGCCTCGCGTCCTCGGTCGCCGAGCCCTCCCGTTCCACCAGCGTCACCGGGGTGCCACGTGCGAAGGCACGCGCCGACAGGTTTCCGTTACCTCCGTAGAGGTCGAGGATGCGCGCCGGGTTCGCCGCCGCGAGCATCGCGTCGATGTCCTGCACGATGAGCCGGTTGACCTCGAGGTTCACCTGCAGGAACGACATGGGGCTCACCCGGAGCCCGTCGATCACCAGCACGGGGTCGCCCGACTTGCGCTTCTTGAGCACCGAGGCGTGGACGTCCTTGGGGATCGGCGCGTGGCGATCGAGCACGTACACCGCGCGCTCGCCGTCCGATCGCACCTCCACCTCGCCCTCGATCCCGCAGTCCGCGATGCGTCCGACCGCCTCCACCACCTCCGGGCGCGCGATGCGGGCGAGCTCGTCGAGCGGCACCGCCCACAGGTCATGGCTGCCCGGCAGGTGAAACCCGAGCCCACCGGACCCGCCGCGCAGCTTCACCCGCGTTCGACTCCCGCTCTCCCGCGGGGACCGCACCATCGGCTCCACCGGCACGCCCACGCGGCCCAGGGCTCGCTCCACCCGCGCCTGGCGGAGCGCGACCTGGTCCGTGTAGGGGAGGTCAACCAGCGGCGCGATCCCGGCATCTGCGAGCGTGGACATCGGTCCGGGCTATCCTCCCCGCGATGTCACGGCTCCGCCGCTTCTGGCTCCTGCTCACCCGCCCGGCGGAGTGGTCGGCGCTCAGGTACCGGGAACGGAACGCCATGGACTACTCGGCCCTCCACCCCGAGCGCTGGCCCACGCAGCCGGCCGATCCCGGGGATACGGGGCCGGCAGAGGCAGACCATGGCAAGCTTCAAGAAGATCCAGGGAATGGACGTGGTGACGATCCTTGAGGGCGCGGTGCCCGGGACCGTCGCCGATCTGCAGTTTCAGCTCGATACCGGGGTGATCCTCGGCTACCGGGTGAAGGCCGGCGGGGTGTTCGGGAAGGCTGCGGGCGTGGCCACGAGCGCTGTGCGCGTGCTCGGTCGCGATGTCGTGCTCATCGAGGGCGAGTCCGCGCTCGAGGTCGTGACGGGAAAGATCGCGAGTGAGGACGGGCGCACCTGGGCCTCGGCCTACCTCGGGGTCAAGGTGCTCTCCCGGAAGGGCGAGGCCGTCGGTGTGGTGGAGGACCTGGAGGTCTCCCGGGACCGCGTGATCGGCCTGGCACTCGACCAGGACCGCGTGGTGCACGTGAACGAGCGGGTCACGCTGGGCAAGGACGTGGTGGTGCTGGAAGACGCTTCGCAGGCTGAGAAGGCTCCGGAGTCGGGCAGTGGCGGGTTCTGGAGCCGCATGAAGGTGTTCTGAACCGCTCCTTGCGAGATCGGACCCTGCCCGTTACTGCCGCGGCCCGACTATTCCCGACGGGAGTGCCTCGTGCACCCCGGACCCCGGCCCAGAGGTTTCCATGGCTCGCATCACCGTTGAAGACTGCCTCGACAACGTCCCGAACCGCTTCTCGCTCGTGCTGCTCACGGCGGAGCGGACCAAGCAGTTGATGAAGGGCGCGCAGCGCTTGATCACCGACGAGCGCGACAACAAGGAGATCGTCACCGCGCTGCGGGAGATCGCCGCCGGGTCCGTCGCGGCCGACACGAGCGCTTTCGACGAGAACGAGCAGGTCACGCGTGAGGCGCGCGAAGCCGAGGGCGTGCCGCCCAGCGTCGACGACATCCTTGGCGTCGCGGCCGACGTGCCCGAGAACGCCTGATCTCAAAGAGCGCCCACGGGCGTCCAAAAAGGAGCTTTCATGTCCCAGGTTGACGAGTCCATGTTCGACGTGCGCCACGTCGAGCGCTTCATCGCTGAGGGTCGCATCACCCAGAAGCAGTACGACGACTACCTCGCCGCTCTTGAAGATTGCACGAAGAACGCTGAAGAGTCGGGTGTCCGGATGCAGGCGACCTACTACCGCACCGGCGCTGCTGGCCAGGACGAGTAGGCTGCTGTGCCGCTCGAACAAGGCGGTCCACGCGTACTGAGGGCCGCCCGCGGCTCCCAGCTCTCGTGTCGTGGCTGGGTGCAGGAAGCCGCGCTACGGATGCTGCACAACAACCTCGACCCCGAGGTGGCCGAGCGCCCCGAGGATCTCGTCGTGTACGGCGGGACCGGCAAGGCCGCCCGGGATTGGCCGAGCTTCGATCGCATCTGCGCCGCGCTGCGGGACCTCGCGGACGACGAGACGCTTCTGGTCCAGTCGGGGAAGCCCGTGGGCATCGTGCGCACGCACCCGGATGCGCCGAGAGTGCTGATCGCCAACTCCAACCTCGTCGGAAAGTGGGCCACCTGGGAGCATTTTCGGGAGCTCGAGCAGCGCGGCCTGATGATGTACGGGCAGATGACGGCCGGCAGTTGGATCTACATCGGCTCGCAGGGGATCGTCCAGGGTACGTACGAGACCTTCGCCGAGGCTGGACGCCAGCATTTTGGCGGATCGCTCGCAGGTCGGCTCATCCTCTCCGGTGGGCTCGGCGGCATGGGCGGCGCCCAGCCGCTCGCGGCGGTGTTCGCTGGCGCCACCTACCTGGGGGTCGAGGTCGATCCCGCTCGCGCCCAGAAGCGGCTCGATTCCGGCTACCTCGACGAGCTGGCCACGGATCTCGACGACGCCCTCGCGCGGGTGGCCCGGTACCAGTCCGAGGGACTGGCCCGTTCCGTGGGCGTCATCGGCAATGCAGCCGACGTCTACGAGCAGATCGTCGCTCGCGGCGTCACGCCTGATCTCGTCACCGACCAGACGAGCGCGCACGACCCGCTGAGCTACATCCCCTCGGGCCTCTCCCTCGTCGAGGCTGCGGGGCTCCGGGCCCGCGACCCCGCCGAGTACACCCGCCGCAGCTTCGCGACGATGGCGCGCCACGTCCACGCGATGCTCGCCATGCGGCACGCCGGCAGCCACGTGTTCGACTACGGCAACAACCTTCGAGCCGGTGCAGTCGAGGGCGGCGAGCCGGATGCCTTCGAATTCCCGGGTTTCGTGCCCGCGTACATCCGGCCCCAGTTCTGTGAGGGGCGCGGGCCTTTTCGCTGGGTCGCGCTCTCGGGCGATCCCGAGGACATCCGGGTCACCGACGAGGTCGTGCTCTCGCTCTTCCCCAACGACGAGGGGCTGCACCGCTGGATCCGCATGGCCCAGCAGCGGATCCAGTTCCAGGGCCTGCCCGCGCGGATCTGCTGGCTCGGCTACGGGGAGCGCCACCGTGCGGGCCTCGCGTTCAACGAGCTGGTGGCCTCGGGGCGGGTGAAGGCGCCGATCGTCATCGGTCGTGATCACCTCGACTGCGGCTCGGTCGCGAGCCCCAACCGGGAGACCGAGGGGATGCTGGATGGCACCGATGCGGTAGCCGACTGGCCCATCCTCAACGCGCTGGTGAATGCGGTGAACGGTGCATCCTGGGTGAGCTACCACCACGGCGGCGGGGTCGGGATCGGCTACTCGCTGCACGCCGGACAGGTCATCGTGGCGGACGGCACCCCTGAAGCCGCGCGCAGAATCGAGCGCGTCCTGCTGAGCGACCCCGCGATGGGCGTGTTCCGCCACGCAGATGCCGGCTACGAGCGCGCGATCGAGGTCGCGAAGGAACGCGGCGTGAAGATCCCGGGGATCACGAGCTAAGAAACGCCTACCAGGACCGGTACCAGGCTGCGGAGAGCGTGGTGGGTGCCACGGCGTGGGCCGTGCAGCGGCACTCGGGATCGCTCGGGTGTGGGCAGCGTCGGGCGAGCGCCACGGTACGGTCCCACTCTGTCGGGTCGCACGAACGGGCGCTGTTGGTGACGTGGCCATCGGTGTCGTGCCCGATGTTCACGTCCTCCTCGATCTCGACGATGTAGCGCGCATCGCAGCCGCGGCAGCGGACCCAGCGGGTGTGTGTGTCGGATTGCGGCCCCGAGTCGGTGCGCAGCGAGAGGGCGGACTCGAGATCCAGGGAGTTGCAGCGGGGGCAGGTCGGGTAGGCATCGGCCATCCGGGACCGTATCCGGCGGCATGCGATGCGGGCGAGGCCCCCGGCGGGCCCCTGGAGTCACGAGCATGAACCGGCGTGTCGGCGGTCATCGGGCTATTCGAACCAGAGGAGCGTGCTCTGATGTACCGAGGTTTCCTGGTCAGCCTCCTTGGGGCCTGCACCCCGCCCGCCGTCACCTGCGGTCCCGGAACACACCTTGCGGGTGACGTCTGCATCTCGGATGACACTGACGCCGACACCGCAGACGCGGACGTGGACACCGACGCGGACACCGACACCGACACCGACACCGACACCGACACCGACGCCGATACAGCGGGGCCCGGAGCCCCTGTCGCAGTGTGCACCGCAGAAACGTCCCCGGTGGACGTTGGGCAAACGCTTCACTTTGATGGGAGTGCGAGCTACGATCCGAACGGGCACCCGATCACGTCCTGGAGTTGGCAGTTGATCGAACGACCCACGGGCTCCGCGGCGACGCTCGACGACGCGGGAGTGAGCACCCCAGTCCTGATCGCCGACGCCGAGGGGCAGTACGACGCCGTTCTCAGCGTCACCACGGATGATGGTGGGGTCTCCACCCCGTGCGAAGTCGTCGCGTCGGCTGCGTGGATCCACCAGATCGTCGTCCAGCTCTACTGGACCCAACCGGGCGATGACCTGGATCTCCACCTGCTCAGAGGCGACGTGTCCGCGATCGGCACCGTAGACGACTGTGGCCAGGGCAACGCCCACCCCGAGTGGGGTGCCCCTGGAACGCTCGACGATCCCCGCCTCGACCTGGACGACATTCCGGGGACTGGCCCGGAGGACATCACGATGGATGAACCCGCAGAGGGGACCTACACGATCGTGGTGCATGACCATGCCTCCCACGTCTTCGAGGATGGAAACGACGCGACGGTGAATGTCTTCGTGGGCGGCGCCAACGTGTTCACCAGCACGCTGACCATCCTCGGCGAGGATTCGTGGACCACGTTCGGGACCGTGGAGGTCAACTCGGGTGTCGTCACGGTCACCCCGTGAGGTGACACCCCCTCGGGGCGTGCTCTACACCCTGCCCGCCCACACGTCGTCGGTCAGGTAGGTCACGATCAGATCCGCGCCCGCGCGCTTGATGGACACGAGCGTCTCCCGGGCCGCGCGCGCGAAGTCGATGCGGCCCGCGTTCGCGGCCTCGCGCACCATCGCGTACTCGCCGCTCACCTGGTAGGCCACGATCGGCAGGTCCCAGCGGTCCCGCGCCTCGCGGATCAGATCGAGGTTGGTGAGCGCGGGCTTGACGAGGATCATGTCCGCCCCCTCCATCACGTCGGCCTCGACCTCACGGCGGGCCTCGCGGCGGTTCGCCGGGTTCATCTGGTAGCCGCGCCGGTCGCCGTGCTGCGGGGCCGACTCGGCCGCGAGCCGGAACGGGCCGTAGAACGCGCTCGCCATCTTGGCGGCGTAGCTGCAGAGCAGCGTGTACTCGAACCCCGCGTCGTCGAGGGCCTTGCGGATCACACCGATGCGGCCGTCCATCATGTCGCTGGGGGAAACCACGTCCACGCCTGCCGCGGCGAGCATGACCGCCATCTTCGCGAGCATGGCGACAGAGGCGTCGTTGTCCACGTGGCCGCCGTCGATGCCGTGGCCGGCACCCTCGTGCCACACGCCGCAGTGCCCGTCGGGCGTGTACGAGCACAGGCACACGTCTGCGAACACGGTGAGCCCCATGCCCTTGAGCGCCCGCGCCGCGCTGGCCACGAGCCCGTTCGGATCCACGGCGTGGTGCATGCCCTTGGTCTCGGGGACCCCAAAAAGCATGACGCCCTCGGCCCCGCCCGCCTTCGCGCGTTTTGCCTGCGCAGGGACCTGGTCGACCGAGTAGCGCCACATCCCGCCGCCCGGGGGAACCTCTTCCGCCACACCGTGTCCATCGACGATGAACCAGACGGGAATAAGGTTTCGCGCCGTGACCTCGGTCTCGGTGAACAACCGGAGGACGGACTCACTCTTGCGGAGGCGACGGAGGCGGTTCTGGATCGGCATGGCGGGTTCTCCGCGGGCGGGGCTAACTCCCGGCCGGCCGCTCCGCGACCCACTGCGTCACGAAGCTCGCCCCTTCATGGAGCTCTCCTTCGTGGACCACGCGCTCACCCTCGAAGCCGTGCCGCTCGACCCACCCGGGGAACGCCGCCCGGAGCTCGTCGAGCGTGACGAGCAGGTCCGGATCCTTCGGACCGCCTGTGTTGTACGGGATCTGGCGCGGGTGGTAGTGCTCCAGCAGGAAGACCCCGCCGGGCTTCATCGACCGTCGGATGCGCGCGTGCACGTCCGCGCGGAGCACACTCGGCAGGTGGCACCAGATCGACACCACGCCACCCCATCGCTCGATCCCGAGGTCGAAGTCCGCGAGATCGGCGTGGACCGTCTCGATCTCCACACCGCGCGCTGCAGCGAGCAGCCTCGCCTTCCCGAGCCCCACGGCGGAGCTGTCCATCGCGGTGACCCGGTAGCCCCGGCTGGCGAGGAACACGGCGTTGCGCCCCTCGCCCTCGGCGAGCGAGAGGATGGGGCCGGGCAGCGGGAGCAAGCTCGCCTGCTCACGCAGGAGGTCGTTGGGCTCGGTGCCATAGACGTACTCGGGGCCGCCGAAGCGGGAGTCCCAGAAATTTGCCATGCCGGTACCTGATTCTGGGTGGCTGCTAACCCCGAAGGGGCTCATCCGTTCGCCGGCTGCACTCTCTCCGCCTGGTCGGGGGTACACTGCTGATGTGCCGACACTGCGCCCCCGCCTCGTGATCGCCGCCCTGGTCCTGGCAGGGCTCGGGGTCGGGGTCTGGATGCGGTCGTTGGAGGTCGTTCGGCCCCCTGCGTCGTTGTCGCCGACCGCGCGGGCGGAGCCGACCCCTGACGAGCGCGACGCCGTGGCCCTCGTCGCCCAGGCGGCCGGTCGGATCCGGACGCTCCCCGGCGTGGGGGACGACCTCGCCCAGGCGCTGCAGCCAGATGGTCCCCCGGCCCCCGAGGACCGTGGCGCGTGGCGCCGGTATGCCCGCGGTCTGGAGCCGTTGGAGGCTGCGCTGGCGAAGCCAGGGGCGCTGCACGCGGAGTGGGACGGTGCGGGTGCGGGGGAAGCGCCGCTCCTCGTTCCCTGGCAGTGGCTCGGGTCTGCCCTGGTCGTGCGTGGCTGGGACCGCGGGCTCGATGGGGAGGTCGACGGCGGACTGCGGGACATGCTGCTCGCCGTGGAGTTGGGTCGACGCACGCGCGGCGCGAGCACATGGGTCGTCCCCACGGCGGTGGGGGACGGCATCATCAACCGGGCGGCTGTCGAGATCGAGCAGTACGTTCGCACCTTCGGGTCCAGCGATCCCGCGCTGCACGAGGCCGCGATCCTCGGGTTGGAGGCGGCGCTGGAGGACCCGCCGCTCATGTGGCGCGCCGTGCAGGCCGACTGCGCGAGCTGGATCCGCCAGGGCGTGAGCGATTTTGCAGCGCGGCCCTACATCGAGCTCCCGCCCATCGGCGGCCCGTTCCCCCGCTACGCGTCACGCGTGAACCTGCCGATGGTCTTCGCGCCCGTGCTGCTCGATGCGCGCACGACCTACGCGGAGGGTGCCCGGCGCTGCGAGCAGCAGGCGGCGATCGCCAGGTTGCCGTATCCGGAGCGCCCGAGCCAGCCGCCTGCCCCGGCCGGGTCCGGAGAGGAGGCCGACTGGTTCGTGAACCACGCCGGCACCGAGATCCTCGCTGACACCGTCAACTACCCGATGGTGGTGGTGAGGGAGGACCAGGCTCGTGCGCGTGTCGCGGGGGTGTGGTCGGTGCTGTCCGCCCGGCGGTGGTGGCTCGTGGAAGGTGCGCTGCCCACCTCGGTCCAGCTCCCGCTGCCCCACGATCCGTTCTCCGACCGCCCGTTCGCCATCGTCGACGGCGTGATCCTCTCGGCGGGGGAGGCCGCCACCCACCCGAACACCCCGCTGCGGTGGGTCGTCCTGCCCTGAACGGTCATCCCGGGCCCGGGAATCCCCGCTCGACCGCAGCCACCCCGCGCGCCTCCAGCTCTGCGAGGGTCGTGCCGCCGTGTGCCCACACCACTGCAGCCCTGGTCATCGCCCCGGGTGCGAGGGCCTCGAAGTTCTGCACCGCCGACGGGCTCCCGAACCAGACCGCGAACGGTCCCGTCAGCGCCTGCACCACGTCATCCGGCAGGTGCGCCGGGCAGGCCACCCGGTACCCCACCCACAGCATCCGGTCGGGTCGTGCCCTCGCCGACTCGGCACCTCCCAGGTCGGAGGTCAGGTGCACCAGCGGTCCGGGTGCGGCGCACGCCGCCAGCGCCGCTGCACCGCCGCCGGCCACCACGTCAGGCTCCAGCCCCTGCTCTCGCAGCGCCCTTGCCGTGGGGCCGGCCAGCGCCAGGATCTGCCAGCCTCCCGACCGACCCCCGGCGCCCACCCGATCCGCGAGTACCGAGGCCCCTCGTGGGCTGGTCACCAGGATCTGCACGTCGTGCGGCAGGGGCGGCGGCGTATCGCCGGGTGTCCACACCAACACAGGCGCTGCCAACGCAAGCTCCCCGTGTGCGCGGAGTCGGGTGGCGACGCGCTCGGCGCCCTCGGAGTCCCGTGCCACGATCGTGACCATGTGCACAGCTATCCCGTGACCGCGCTTTGACGCGGGGCAGCGGCGCAAACGTTCCCGTGCGGCTAAACCCTATCTATGCTCACTGGTCGTGCTCGTGTCCTCGCCGCTTTCGATGGTCAACCCGTTGACAGGCTCCCCATCTGGCTGATGCGTCAAGCCGGGCGGTTCTTGCCCGAATATCGCGATGTCCGGAAGGATCTGTCGTTTCTCGACCTCGTGCACTCGCCCGAAGTCTGTCTGGAAGTCGCGCTCCAGCCGCTCCGGCGCTTCCCGCTCGACGCGACGATCGTGTTCTCCGACATCCTCACGATCCTCGACGCGATCGGCGCGGGGCTGCGCTTCCAGAAAGGCGACGGCCCCACCCTTGCGGAGCCCGTGCGGACCCCTGGCGACGCCTCCCGGCTCGACTGGACCGATCTCGGGAGCAAGCTCGGGTACACCTACGAGGCGGTGCGGCTCCTCCGGGCCGGCGCGCCGGACCACGCTCTCTTCGGCTTCGCCGGGTCGCCGTGGACCCTGTTCTGCTACCTCGTGGAAGGGGAGGGGAGCAGCGATTTCGCCCGCACCCGCACCTTCGCGCGCCGTTACCCCGACGTCACCGCACACCTGCTGGAGTCCCTGGCCGACGCCGTTTCGGGCCACCTCATCGAGCAGCTCCGCGCCGGGGCAGACGCCGTGCAGGTCTTCGACACCTGGGGCGGGATCCTGGGCGAGACGGCGTGGCGCCATCTCTCGTTGCCGTCGTTGCGCCGTGTGCAGGCCAGCGTCGCGAAGGCGGTCCCCGGGGCACGCACGCTGCTGTTCGTCCGCGCCGGCCACCTGACAGCCGCTGCGCTCGAGGCGGGGTACTCGGGCATCTCCCTCCACGACACCGCGAGCCTCGTCGACGCTCGCCGGCTGGCCGGCCGCACGGTGGCCACGCAGGGGAACATCGACAACACCGTGCTCCTCGCGGGTCCGGACGCGATCCGGGCCGAGGCCGCGCGTGTCGGGCGCGAGCTGCACGCCGGCGAACGTGGGGGCATCGGCCACATCGTGAACCTCGGGCACGGCATCCTCCCCTCCACCCCTCCGGAGGCGGTCGCGATGTTGTGCGAGGCAGTGGCCCAGATCCCGGTGATTCTGTGAACGCTGACGCGCGGATCGCCCAGCTCCAGGAAAAGTACCGTACCCGGGCCCCCCGCTACACGAGCTATCCGACAGCGCCCCACTTCCGCGCGCTCGGGGACGACGAGGCGCGGGCCGCGGCAGCCCGCGCGGGGGCCCGCCCCCTCTCGGTCTACGCCCACATCCCGTTCTGCAAGACGCTCTGCCTCTACTGCGGCTGCAGCGTGGAGATCCAGGGGCGTCGCGAGGTGGGCACGCCCTACGTGGACATGCTCCTGCGCGAGATCGATCTCTGGGTCGGGGCCGGACTCGAGGGCAGCACCTGCGATCAGCTGGCGCTCGGTGGGGGCACCCCCACGTTCCTGTTGCCGAGCGACATGGCGCGGCTCGTCCACGCGATCGACGCTGCGTTTCCTCCCACGGCCGATGGCGAGCGGGCGATCGAGGTCGACCCGCGAACGGTCAGCCCGGAGACGCTCGACCAGCTCCTGGATCTCGGCTTCCGGCGCCTCTCGTTCGGGGTGCAGGACTTCGACGAGGCGGTGCTCGCGGCCGTGAAGCGCCCGCAGAGCTACTCCTGCGTCGAGGGGCACGTGCGGCACATGCAGCAGCGCGGCCTCGGCGAGATCAACCTCGATCTGATGTACGGCCTGCCCGGGCAGACCACGGCGACCTTCGGCCCCACGCTCGAGAAGGTGCTCGCGCTGGGACCGAGCCGCATCGCCCTGTTCCTCTACGCGCACGTGCCCTGGCTCAAGCCTGCCCAGAAGCTGCTCGAGGCGAGGATCCCGGCGCCGGACGAGCGCACGCGCATCTTCGAACTCGCGACCCGCGTCCTCACCGACGCCGGCTACGTCCCGGTCGGGATGGACCACTTCGCGTTGCCGGACGATCCGCTGGTGCGCGCGCAGGAGGCCGGCACGCTGCACCGCAACTTCATGGGCTACACCACGCGTCGTGGACGGGACATGCTGGGCGTGGGAGTGAGCTCGATCGGGCTGCTCGGCGGGGCCTACCTCCAGAGCTACAAGCCGCGCGGGCCCTGGTCGGAGGCGATCGCGGCCGGGCGCCTGCCCACCGAACGGGGGCACGTGATGACCCCGGAGGACTCCGTCCGGCGCGACATCATCCTCGATCTCTTCTGCAACTTCCAGACGACGATGGCGACGGACCTCGCCCGGCAGGTGCTCGCCTCGGCGTCTGCCCGCCTCGCGCCGATGATCGAGGATGGGCTGGTGGAGGTCGTGGGCGACGACGTTCGCGTCACGGCGACCGGCCGCGGGTTCATCCGCAGCGTGTGTGGCGCCTTCGACGCGTTCCTCGAGGCCGACGTCACGGCCCGGCGCTACTCCCAGACCGCATGAGCACTGCCCGCGCCACATCCGTCGCCGTGGTCGGGGGAGGCCTCGCTGGTCTCACCGCGGCGGTGGTGCTCGCGCGTGCGGGCGCGCAGGTGCGCATGTGGCGCAAGAACCCGGGGCGCGTGCAGACGCGGCGACCGAACCCCGAGCTGCCGGGATGGCGGATCGAGACCGGCGCCCCGAGCGTCACGCACCGCGCATCGTCGGTGTTCCGGTTGGCGGAGCTGCTCGGGGTGGGGGCTCCCGGGACCGAGGGCTCCGGGTGGCGTCAGATGGCACCGCTCGCTCGGGACCGGTACGTGGCGGACGGCGACCGGCTGCGCCCGGTCGGCGTCGGCACTCTCGGCCTGCGTCAGGCGGCGGAGTTCGGGCGCGGGATGATGCGTCACCGGCCGCCGGCCCGTGAGGAGACAGTCGCGGACTGGGCGCGCCTCCAGTTCGGTCCGGCCATCGCGAACGGGCTCGCCCGAGCGATGACCGTGGGGATCTGGGGCTGTGCGCCCGAACACCTCGGGTTCGCCGATGCCTGGCCGGAGCTCTACACCGGTCTGCAGACGACCTCCCCGATGGGCCTGCAGGCGCGGTCCGCAGGGCAGCGGTCGGCGGTGCCCTCGGGGACCTGGACGTTCGCGGAGGGGATGGGGTCGCTCGGCACGATGGCACGGGATGCGTTCCTGCAAGCGCGTGGGGTGCTGGTGGAAGAGCCGGTCATGAGCCTCTCCGAAATCGACGCGGACGCCATCGTGGTCGCCACCGATCCGACAGACGCCGCCGAGCTGGTCGAGGGCGCGGAGACCCGCGAGCTCCTGCTGCAGGTGCCGCACAGCCCGATGGCGATCGTGCACTGGCTGGCGGAGCCGCAGGAGCGACCGCGTGGCTTCGGGATGCTCGTGCCCCCCCCGGATCCTGTGCTCGGTACCCTTTTCATGTCCGACCTGCGGGATGAGCCCGGGAGCCCGTGGGCACCTGCGGGCCTCCGCTCGTTCACCACCATGCTGGGCGGGTACGCGAACCCGGGCTGGGTCGACCGACCCGACACGGAGCTGATCGCAGAGGTCGTCGCCCGGCATGCGCGCTGGTTCGGGTCCACGCCGGCGCTGGCTGCCGCTCACGTGGTGCGGTGGCCGCGCGCGGTAAGCATCCCTTCACCGGGGCATCGTGCGCGGGTCGCTGCGATCGTGGCGGCTGGCCAGCAGGGCGCGCGCCCCTTGACCTACGCCGGCGGCTGGACGGCCGGCGGCACGCTCGACGACGCCGTCGCGAGCGGTTTTCTGGCTGCTCGCAGTGTGCTCGGGGAGGGGACATGAGCCCGGCTTCGCCATCTCCCGGTTTTCTCACGGTCACGACCACATGGCGGGAGGCTCCGGCCTCGGCCCGCTCACGCGCCCACGGCCTCTTCGCGGACCGCTCGGCGTTGGGGCGCACCGGTGCGGACGGGCTCGTGGTGCTCCACACGTGCGCCCGCTCCACGTGGTGGGCCTCGGCGCGGGAGCCGGCGTGGGTCGGCCAGATCATCGCGGCGCAGGTCGAGCGCTCCGTGGGTGTGGAACCCCTGGTGCGCGTCGGAGAGGCCGGGCTGCGCCATGCGCTCGAGGTCTCCATCGGCCTCGACTCCTTCGTGCAGGGAGAGGGCGACATCGGCCGGCAGGTCCACCTCGCGCTCGGCGCGAACGACCGCAGGGACCGCACGATCAACCTCCTGGCCCAGTCCATCGAACAGCTCCGGGCGCGCGGGCGGACCGACGGGTTCGTACGCCCCAACGTCGGCGTGGGCGTGCTCGCTGTGGAGCAGCTCGTGGGCATGCCGCGGGAGCTCTCCATCGCCGTGGTCGGGCTCGGTGAGATCGGCGGGCGCGTGGTCGCCTCGCTGCGCCGCTCGGGCTGGCCGGCGCCGACCGTGTACAACCGCAGCCCGCGCAGCGGGGCTCGCCTGCTCTCCGAGATGCAGCCGCACGACGTCTGGTTCGTGTGCTCGGCCGGCCCCGAGGGCTGGTTCCAGCCCCCCGGCGAGCCCGTGCTGGTGGTCGATCTCGGCGTGCCCACGCAGGTTGGCCCGCTCCCTGCCGCCACCCGCCGCGCGGCGGTCGATCAGCTCGTCACCGGCCCGCGCCGCGCGCTGCCAGTGGCTACGCTGCAGGCGGCGCAGTCCGCGGTGGACGAAGCCCTCGCCGCGCTGCTCGCGCGGCTCGCCGCCCCGCAGAACCGGCTCGGCCGGCTGCGCGACCTGCGCGACGGATTCCTCGCAGATCTCGACAACCACATCCCGCTCGACGGGCTCTCCACGGAGCAACAGGCCATGGTTCGAAAAGCAACACGGGCGGCGCTTCGTGCGTACACCCACCAGATCATCCGCGCGTTGGGGGAGCCATGAGCACGCTTCGCCTCGGAACACGCATGAGCATGCTTGCCCTCGCCCAGGCCGGACAGGTCGCGGCCGAGGTCGAGCGGGTCACGGGCAGGCCCGTCGTCCGCGTCGGGATCGAGACCGAGGGGGACCGCCTGGTGGACCGCCCGCTGGCGTCGAACACGGGGCCGATGGCCAAGGGCTGGTTCACCGCCGCGATCGAGGACGCGATCCGCGCCGGACGCGTGGAGTTCGCGGTGCACTCGCTCAAGGACCTCCCGGTCGCCGAGACGCCAGGGCTCACCCTGATCATCCCCAAACGGGCCGACCCTGCGGACGTGCTGCTCCTCGGGGCAGTGGAGCAGGGGGCAGGCCTTCCGGTCGATGCCGCGCGGATCGCAGGGCAGATCGGCGCCAGCTCGCCGCGACGCCTCGCGTTGCTCAAGCGCTGGCTGCCTCAAACCGCCGGGGCGTTCCTGCGCGGCAACGTGACCACGCGGATCACCCGCCTGCGCGAAGGCAAGTACGATGGGATCCTGCTCGCGGCCTCCGGCCTCGGCCGGCTCGCCGAGGGGTCGGCGTGGGCCGCTGCCAACCCTGCGCTCGCCGAGGCCCGCGCGGCGGGCGTACGGGTGCTCCGGGTCGACACGCGGCTCTGGCCGGGCGCCCCGGGTCAGGGCGCGCTCGCGCTGCAGGTCCGCTCGGACGACACCGCGACGCTCGACCTGCTCGCCCCGCTCGAGCACGCGGCGACGCGCCGGGCCATCACACTGGAGCGCGAGGCCCTCGCTGCGCTCGGGACAGGCTGCGCGGTGCCATTCGGCGCGTGCGTGACCGGCGATGCCGCCGACTCGGCGACCTTCGCGGTCGAGGTCGACGGCCAGATGATCGTAGGCGAGTGTGCGGCGACGGAGCTCGCGAGCATCGTCACCAACCCGGACGCGATCCGCGCGCACGCGCTGACAGGCGAGCTCACCTTTGAGGAGATGACATGAGCAGCATTCACGACGAATTGTATCAGCGCGGTATCAAGGTGTCGCCGGCTGGTGTGAACAGCCCCGTGCGGGCGTGGAAGTCCGTGGGCGGCACGCCCCGGTACATCAAGCGCGCGGAGGGCGCGTTCATGTATGGCGAGGGCGGCGAGAAGTGGGTGGACTACTGCCTCGCCTGGGGGCCGAACCTGCTCGGGCACGCCCCGGCCGCCGTCGTGGAGGCGGTGCAGCGGGCAGCGGCGGACGGCCTGGCCTTCGGTGCGGTCACGCGCGGCGAGATCGAGCTTGCCGAGCGGATCCTGAGCGGCTACCCCGCCTTCCAGCGGGCGCGCCTCGTGTGCACGGGCACGGAGGCTGTGCTCACAGCGCTGCGTCTGGCGCGCGGGAAGACCGGCCGTTCGAAGATCCTGAAGTTCGCGGGCGGGTACCACGGCCATGGTGACGGCATGCTGGTGAAGGCCGGCTCGGGCCTCGTGACCTTCGGCGTGGGGGACTCCGCGGGCATCACGGCGGCCGTCGCGGCCGAGACCATCGTGGCCCCCCTCGACGACGAGGCGGCCATCACCGCCGCGTTCGAGCAGTTCGGCGACGACATCGCCGCTGCGATCATCGAGCCCGTGCCGGCCAACAACGGCCTCCTGGTCCAGCGCCCGGAGTGGCACCGCCACCTGCGTGAGACATGCACGAAGCATGGTGCCCTCTTGATCCACGACGAGGTCATCACCGGGTTCCGCTTCGGCTACGGGGGCGCAGGGCGGCTCCTGAAGGACGGCTCCGGCGCGCTGGCGATCGACGTGCAGCCGGATCTGGTCACGCTGGGCAAGATCATCGGCGGCGGGATGCCCGTGGCTGCTGTCGTCGGCCCTGCCGCGATCCTCGACATGCTCGCACCCGCGGGAGCGGTGTACCAGGCCGGAACGATGGCCGGGAACCCGGTGTGTGTCGCCGCAGGCAACGCCACGCTGGCGATCCTCGAGCAGGGGGCGGTCTATGCCCACCTCGCAACGCTGGGTGCTGCCTTCGACGAGGCGCGCGCTGCCGGATCCGCACCCTGGGTGCGCGTCGGGCCGATCGCCTGGCCGTGGCTCGGTGGCGGCGTCCCCCCGCGCACCGACTCTGCCATCCCGAACAGCATCCGCGCGCCCTTCGGCCGCATCCACGCCCGGCTGCTCGAGCGGGGGATCCACTTCCCGCCCAGCGCGTTCGAGGTCGGCTTCTTCTCGGCCGCGCACACGGTCGAGCAGGTCCGGACGTTGGCGACGGAGTTCTCGGACGCGCTCACTGCGGTCGGCGGTTGACCGGGATCTTCTCATGAGCCAGACCCGACGCGGCGTGCTGCTCCTGAACGTCGGCTCGCCCGACGCGCCGACGCCGATGGCCGTGTATCGATACTTGCGTCAGTTTCTCATGGACGAGCGTGTGCTCGACATGCCGTGGTTGCAGCGCTGGTTGCTCGTCAACCTCGTCATCGCCCCGTTCCGGGCGGGCGCGTCGGCCGAGCGCTACCGTCAGGTGTGGACGCCCCAGGGCTCCCCCCTGGTGGCGATCACGAACGATCTGGTCCAACGCCTGGCGGCGCGCACGGGCCTCCAGGTGGCGTTCGGGATGGCGTACGGCTCCCCGTCGATCCCGAGCGCCGTCGACAGTCTGCGTCGCTGTGAGCACGTCACGGTGGTGCCCCTGTTCCCCCAGTACGCCACGGCGACGACCGCCAGCGTGCTGTCCGGGGTACAGTCGGCGTTCGCTGCTGGGAACCCGATCCCCTCGTTGAACGTCCTCCCCGCGTTCGGGAGCGACCCTGCCTTCCTGGACGTGCTGGCAGCCAGCGCGAGGCAACACATCTCGGGCGTCGACCATGTGTTGTGCAGCTTCCACGGGTTGCCGGAGCGCCAGGTCACCGCGCTCGACGGGGCCTGCCTCACCGAGGGGTGCTGCGAGCGCCCCTGCGGCACCCGGTGGTCCTGCTACCGGGCGGCGTGCCTCGACACGGCAGCGGGGCTCGCCAGCCGGTTGCCGGGGGCGGATGTATCGGTGAGCTTCCAGTCCCGTCTCGGACGGGACAAGTGGCTTGGGCCGGAGACCGGCGCGGAGCTCACGCGCCTCGCCAGGTCCGGGAAAAAGCGCGTTGCCGTGCTGTGCCCGAGCTTTGTGACCGACTGCCTCGAAACGCTCGAGGAGATCGGTGTCGAGGCTCGGGCCACGTTCAAGGCTGCAGGTGGCGAGGAGCTTGTCGTGGTGCCCTGTCTGAACGTCGAAGAGGCGTGGGTGGACTGGCTCGCGCGGTGGGTGGCAGGCGGATAGCCCCCTGCGGTCTTGAACGCGCCTCCTGCTCCGTTTGACCCCGTTGCCGCTCGCGAGGTCGTGCCCGGCCTGGACTACCGGGCCTTCGCTGCCGACCTGGATGCGATCCGGGCTGATCTGGAGCGCGAGGCGGGCCCGGCCGATGTGGCTCACATGCGGCGGTTGGCCCGCTGGGGGCGAACGGCCACGGCGCTCGGCTACGGTACGGCATGGCTCGCGCCAAACCCCATCTCCGCGTTCCTGATCGCGCTGGGCAGCACGGCGCGGTGGACGATCGTCGCGCACCACACCTCACACCGCGGCCTCGACCGCATCCCCGGGGACCACCTCACGAGCCGGACGTTCGCGAAGGGCTGGCGACGGTACCTGGACTGGTTCGACTGGATCGATCCCGAAGCCTGGGACTTCGAGCACAACCGGCTGCATCACTACCACACGGGTGAGGTGGGGGATCCGGACCTGCCCGAGGACCAGCTACGCCGCCTGAGGGAGGCGAAAGCCCCCCGCGCCCTGAAGCTGGCCATCCTGTTCGCGCTGGCGTCCACCTGGAAGTTCGTGTACTACGCGCCGAACACGTTCGCGATGCTGCGCGAGGAGCAGCGGCGCAAGGCCGAGAGGCGCCCGGTCGACCCCAACGCGGTGCACACGGGCGTGAGCCTGGCCCAGGCCTGGAGCCCGCTCAGCGCGGAGGGCCGGGCGTTCTGGGCCCGCTGCATCCTGCCCTTCGGGTTTCTGCGGTTCGTCCTCATCCCCGGCATGGCCTGCATCCTCGGCCCATGGGCGGGGGTCTCTGTGCTCGCCAACACCGTGATGGCCGAGTGGATCGCCAACCTGCACAGCTTTGTGATCATCGTCCCGAACCACGCCGGGGACGACGTACACCGGTTCGACCGGCCCTCGACGGACCGCGCGGAGTTCTACGTGCGGCAGGTGCTCGGGTCGGTGAACTTCACGACGGGAGACCTTGGCTTTGCCGGAGATGTCCACGACTTCTTCCACGGCTTCCTGAACTATCAGATCGAGCACCACCTGTGGCCCGACCTCTCGCCGCTGCAGTACAAGCGCGCTGCACCGCGGGTGAGGGCCCTCTGCGAGCAGTACCGCGTGCCCTACCTCCAGGAGCCCCTCCAGAAGCGGATCATCCAGCTGATCCGCGTCGCGACGGGCTCCGCCTCGATGATCACGAGCCGCACGCTCGGCCGGGATGCGCGAGGCTGACGGCTTCACTCCACCGTCAGCTTGAGGTGTGCCGCCTTTCCAAGCTCATCCACCATGGTGTCCGTGTCGGCCACGCAGAAGTCGGGGGAGTCGAACTCCCCGGTGTCGTAGCGGAGGTCGACCGAGCGGTACCACGTGCAGTGGTAGTCGCCGTCAAAGGTGGAGTTGGAGCAGTTGACGCCGATCAGGCTGCCGTCCTCGCAGGCGTTGAACGTCACGTCGCAGAGGGCGTCGGGTACACCCTCTGCCGTGAAGGAGTCGACGTAGGGCTCCCGGCAGGCCAGGGCGGGCTGGCAGCCGGCGGCGAGGAGTGTCGCCAGGATCGCGACCTGCAGGACGTGGGGTGTGCGGGGCATGCGGCGGGCTAATCGCTTCGTCGCGCGTCGTCTCTACGGCATCCACCCCAGCTTTTTCCGCTCGGCGTTCGCGGGGAGCTCCTGCATGGTCCCCGCGTCCCAGAGCCGCCCGTCCTTCATCACGTAGACGACCTTGCGGGCCTCCTTCAGGTCCTTCTCCGGGTCTCCGTCCACGATGAACAGGTCCGCGATCTTGCCGACCGTGATGCTGCCGAGGTCCTGGGCGAGCCCGAGGTGCGTGGCGCCGTTGATCGTGGCGGCGTGGAGGGCCTCGTCGGGGGTCATCGCCCCGGGGCCACCGAGGGCCTCCAGCTCCCAGTGGGGGCCCAGGCCCTGGAGCTGCCCATGCGCCCCAAGCGCGATGCGGACACCCGCGCGGGCCAACCGGGCGGCCTCCTGGGCGACGAGGTGGTGGTGGTACTCGCCGGGATCGGTGATCACCGGGTCCAGACGGTACGCCCGGCCGATGAGCACCCAGGGCGGCGTCCACTTCGAGAGCTTCGGATCGTCGTAGACCCGCTCGTTGGTGAACCCCTCCAGCTCGCCGAAGGGACCGCCGTACGCCACGAGTAGTGTTGGGACCCACGTGGTGTCGCTGCGCTTCCAGAGTTGGGTCACGTCGTCGTACATCGGCGCGACGGGCAGTGCGTGCTCGACCGAGGAGTGACCGTCGATCACCATGCTCAGGTTCTGCCAGATGTCGCCGCCGCCCTCCGGCACGTCCAACAACCCGAGCTTCCTGCAGGCCTCCACGATCCACTGCCGGTGGGAGCGATGGCTCTGTTGGTAGGACTTCACGCCCCAGGCGCCCACCAGCTTCTGCTTCTCGACGGCGCGTTCGGCGTCCTCGTAGCTCTCGGCGTGGAGCGACTGGTTGTCGAGCGCGCCGTAGAGGATGTTCCCGGTGGAGAGCACGCGCGGCCCGTCCATACGCCCGGACTGGATCTCCTCGGCCTGGCCGAACACGAGATCGTTCGCTGCGGAGGGGTCGAACACCGTGGTGACGCCGTAGGCGAGGTTCACGAGGTGGCGCCACTCCTGGTTCGGGTGGATGTCGCCGCTCGCGTAGTGCAGGTGGGCGTGAACGTCCACGATGCCCGGCAGGAGCGTCTTCCCGGCGAGATCGATCACCTGGGCGCCCGGCGGGATCGCCACACCCTGCCCGACGGCCACGATCCGGCGGTCCTTCACCACCACCGTGCCGTCAGCGATCTCCGGGCCATCCATCGGGAGGATGTGGGCGTGGGTGAACGCGAACGTGTTCGTGCCGAAGTGCCCGGTGACCGGGATGTGGAGCGGGGTCTGGACGTGGTCGGGGAGTCCGGGGTCCATGGGCGCGTCGTCGACCTTCTTCTCGTCGCTCGCCTCCTTCGGCTCCGGCGTGCTGTAGAAGTCCTTCTGTTGGGTGTCGAGGCTGTAGAAGCTGGAGCCGGTGGTCCAGGTGACCGTGTGGGTGTCGGACCAGGCGAGCCACGTCGCTCCGGTGTTGGTGAGCCTGCGTTGGGGGAGGTCCGCGAAGCTCGGGGGCGCGAGGGTTCCGCGCGAGATCGGGGGCATCGGCGCGACGAACGCGTCCCAACCCACCTTGGCCGCGATGCTGCCGAAGTCCGGGGAGATCCGCACCTCCTGCGCGCCGCCGGGGAAGGTGAGGTGGGTGACCTTGTCGGTCCCGAGCGTGTTGACGCTCACCAATGCTGCTGTCTCGGGGGTGCGGCCAGTCGGCGGCACGTCCTCGACCCAATAGATCCGGGCGCCGTCGGGTGACCACTGCGGGCGGGCGCTGGGTGCGCCCGAGCCACGAAACGGCAGCGTCGTCAGCACGGTGCCATCCATCGGCGTCTTGCTGTCGAGCGGGGCGACCACCAGGTCCATCGACGGTTCTTCACCCAGCTCGTGACCCGTCTGGGTAGACGTGCCGCGCAGGTAGAGGATGCGCTTTCCGTCCGGTGAGATCGCGGGCGCCTGGTAGTCGGCGGGCGTGGCGGTGATCTGGCGCGGTGCCTTGCCCTTCGCGCCGCGCACCCACACCTGGCCCTGCTTGCGGTCGTCCCAGGTCACGTACGCAAGCCACTTGCCGTCCGCGCTCGCCTGGGGAAAGAACGCGTACTGGTCGGCGGGCGTGAGCGGGACCGTCGCGTCTCCGGTCTGTTGCCAGAGCGTGCCCATGGCGCTCGAGACGATGCCCATCCCCGGGACCTGCGCGGCCCAGCGCACCACCCGCGCGTCCTGCGTGTCGTCCGGCAGGCGGTGGAGCGGGCGGACGGCCTGGGTGATGTGGGTCCTGACCTCGGCCGAGAAGTCCACCGTCCGCCGGGCCTTCGTGCCGACGTCGATCTCGTTGATGTGGCCCTTCGCCCAGAAGTAGAGCTTCTTCCCGTCGGCCGACCAGTCCATCCTCGGGTAGGCCGAGCGCAGCTCGAACGCCTCCATCGCGTCCGGGTCCAGATCGGTGGCCAGGGACTCCAGGTGCCCGTCGGCGTACCGGAGCTTCAGCACGGTGTTCAGGCGCTCGCGGGTGATGAACGCCATGGGGCCGCCCGCGACCGGGTTCGGCGTGGGCCGCACCGCCCCGCCGGGGATCTCGGTGGCGTTCTTGCGCTCGCCGGTCTTCAGATCCAGGGTCACCAGCTCCCACAGGCTCTGGTGGGGGTTGTGGTTGTATTCGAAGCGCCCGCTGCGGGTCGAGAACCACATCGTGTGCCCGTCCGCGTCGAACGCGACCTCGCCGGCGTGCGGATCGGCGTCGAGCGTCGTCAACTTCGTCCCTGCGCCGCCGTTGGCGTTCATGAGCCATAGCTCCTCCACGCCGATCGAGCGGGTGTCGATGCTGCGCTTGCGGCCCACGAGCCAACCCTCGCCCGAGGTGCCGGCCGCGTTCGGGGTCACCCACACGCCGTCGCTCCAGCGGTCGCCCTCCTCCTTCGTCATCGCCTTCGGCTCGGAGCCATCGGCGTTCATCGTCCACAGGTTCTCGTTCCCGCCGGCGTCGGAGGTGTAGACGATCCGCTTGCCGTCGGGCGAGTAGTGGGCGTCGGTCTCCCAGCTCACGCTCGTGGTCAGGCGCGTGGCGGCGCCGCCAGCGAGCGGCACCGTGTACAGGTCGCCGAGCAGGTCGAAGAGCACCCGGGAGTTGTCGGGCGCGACGTCGAGCCCGAGCCAGGTACCCTCGGTGACGGTGAACGTGGCGTCGGCGCCGGGGCCGTGCGGTGCGTTCACGTCCCAGTCGGTCGGCTTCGGCGCGGGCGAGGGGGCGCTCGCGCCCCCGTCGGGGGTGGAGAACCGGCCCGGCTCGTGGGCGCGGGCCGCGGAGTACGCGGTGAGCGCGAGGATGCTGACGACGGCGAGGGGGAGCAGGGCGCGTTTCATGGCGGCGGAGTGTAGCAGAACGGGGATGCCGGGAGGCGTGATCCGCGCCGTCCCGGCCCTTCAGTCGGCCTGCTCCGAGCGCGCCAGCTGGCGGTCGGCGAGCGAGAGGCACATGTCACGCACCGAGTCCGCTACGCCTGCCATGCCGGTGCAGCTCCCGGGCTGGCTGCAGCCGAGCGCGGACTCGAGCCGCAGCGTCTCCGAAGCCAGGACCCACCACATCTCCACCGTGCCGTCGACGCGATCCGAGGTCGGCCTGGGTGTTCCGGGGGTGCCTGCCGGGGCTGTCATTCCAAATCGCGCTGAAGTTGATCGGTCCACCTAGACAAAGCCGATCCTGGGTGGTAGGAGGGGAAATGGCTACGATCCTGAAGGTTCTTCCTCATCTTACCGACGAGCAGCTGCGAGCGCGGGCGAAGGCAGCCGCC
>CAIQVJ010000038.1 GCA_903875225.1 uncultured Pseudomonadota bacterium | reverse complement strand
GTGAAGTCGCAGATACGAGTGTCGAGATCGACTATCGAGTCTCGAAAGTCGAGATTCGCCGATCGAGACTCGACGCTCGAGAGTCGATCTCGGACAACGACGGCCTCGAACCGCTACGTTGAGCAGCGATCCTGTTTAGGCCTTGCTCCGCCACCGCGCCCAGCAGGCGAGCAGGGTGAGCGGCAACAGCACCGGCACGATGCGGACCGTGTCCTCGCTGCCGATCCACCCAAGCTCGAAGTCCCACATCGAGAACGGGAACAGCAGCAGGTACCCGATGCCCAGGTGCGTCTGCAGCACGTCCACAGCCATGTGCAGGATCCCACCGCCCGCGAGCTGAACAGCCGCTTTCCGGCGCATCCCGGGCGCGAAGAGCTGCGCCACGAGACCGCTGCACAGCAGGATGCCGAGCGGCATGTGGAACGGACTCCACACATAGACCGACCACTCCGGGATCTGCGGGACCGACCACCGCAACGTCATGAGCCCCATCGAAGGCACGCGGCCGATCAGGTCGGGCAGGCAGGTGCCCAGGACGAACGTGGCCACCGTCGGGGGGATCCGCCAACGCGCGTCCGCCTTCACCGCGGGGGTGGTCGCCGCCTTCCACAGCAGCGCCACACAACTGTGGGTGATGAGGTCAGCCATCCGCGCCCCGCTCCTCCAGGAACCGCTTGTCGCCCTCTCGCTTCACCACGAAGCAGAACGGCAGCGCGGCCCCGAGCACGACGAACCCGAGGATGCCAAGTCGCTCCTTCCAGGCACGCAACACGTGGATCTCCAGCGTGCGCGCCCGGGCGACGGGCACGCCGCCGTTCCACTCGAACTCGGCCTCCACGGAGACGGTGGCGCCCACCACGAGCCCGGTGGCATCGCCCTCCACCGGCACGTTGGGGACGATCTTGGAGATCCGGTAGTGGCGCGCGTCGTCGATGGCGGTGACCTCCCAGAGCGGGAACACCAGCTCACTCCCGTCGCGCGCCTGGGGAGACTCCATGCACCAGGCCCACCCCTGCTCGGCGGTCATGGCCACGTAGGCGTAGTCGACGCCCATCGCGAGCAGACCGATGCTGCACGAGGCGGCGATCCAACGGCGTCTCACCCTCCCGACCCGCGCGAACCCGGGCCGCCGAGCGAGACCCTGGCGCGGTGGTGCAGCGCCCCCACCTCGGCGAACGCCTCGCCGCCGAGCCGTGCGATGGGGGCCAGCGCAGCGATGCTCACGACGCCGTCCTCCAACACCGAACCCTCCGCGAGGAACAGCACGACCCGGCCGACCAGCAGGTGGGTGGACCCGAGGTCGATGGCCTGGTGGAGCACGCATTCGAAGGTGAAGGCAGCATCGGCGGGGTGGGGTGCCGCGATCCTCACGCCCGGCTCGGGAGCGAGGTGCGCAGCTTCGAACTCGCTGCCCGGCCAGGCAGCGGCGGTGAGGTTCACGGCGTCGAGGTCCGACGCCCGCGGGATCGTGACGCTGAACTGCCCGGTTGCGAGGATGTTCCGCGCGGTGTCCTTGATCGCCCCGCCCGGTCCGCGGGCGACCGAGATCGCCAGCAGCGGCGGGTTGGATGACACACCCATGAAGTAGGAGAACGGCGCGAGGTTGTCGCCGCCGGGGGTCCCCGTGCCGTCGTTGGTACCGACCCAGGCGATGGGCCGGGGAACGATGGCGCTCGTCATGAGCCGGTAGACGGCCGCAGGGGACATCCCGACGGGGTCGAGCATCGTCTTGTGCATCCGGGCTTCTACTCCGGCGATATGTGGGGTGCGTGCTGATCCTGCTCCTGTTCGCCTGCTACCGGCCGCCGGGCCCCGCTCCCGGAGGCTCGCCCTCTGCGCTGCTCGCGAGCCAGGTGGCCGAGGTCGGACGAAAGACCGCCTTGCTCTCCACGCATTCCAAGGAGATCGACGGCGCGATGGACGCGTGGAGGGCCGCGAAGCCCGAAGACCGTCCGGCGATCGAGGCCCAGATCCGCGATCGCTCCGCCAGCCTGCGCGAGGAAGCCGAGGCCCTGCAGGCAGAGGTTCGCGACATCGAGGACCAGGCGCGGGTCTGGGATCCATGACAGACCCCTACAAGCGCCTGCACGTGCTCGGGCGCGGCACCACCGCCCACGTCTGGCTCGCAGAGGGGCCCGATGGCCCCGTGGCGCTGAAGGTGGCGCACCAGCCCGGCGCCTTGCGGCGCGAGATCGCAGTGCTCCGTCGGGTGGCCCATCCCTCGATCGCAAAGCTTCGCGGCGCAGACGAGGACGGTGACTGGCTGGCGGTGGAGCACGCGCCCCGCGGCACGTGTGTGGAGTGGGCGACCGGGCAGCCCCTGACTGCGCTGGTCGAATTCGCGGCTCGTGTTGCCGAAGGCGTCGCTGCGCTGCACCAGATCGGCATCGTGCACGGCGATCTGAAGCCCGCGAACGTCCTGGTCGCAGACGATCACACGCCCCGGCTCGTGGACTTCGGCAGCGTGCGGGATGGGCGCGCTGGAGGCGAGACCGGCGCAACCCCCGGATACGCCGCTCCCGAGCGGCTGCGATCCGCTCCGGCGACCATCGCCACCGACATGTGGGGCATCGGGGCCATCCTCTACTCCCTGCTCACCCGGCGTGCGCCGTTTTCCGGCGACGACGCAGCCACCGTGGGATGGGCCCCGCTGGCGACCCTTCCAGAGCCTCCCAGCTCGATCCGACCCCGCATCCCCGCAGCGCTCGACGATCTCGTGCTCCAGCTCCTCGCCCACCGCCCCGAGGCCCGCCCCCTCTCTGCCAGCGCCGTAGCGGAGGAGATCCGGGGCGCGATGTTCGGCCCGACGCGCAGGCCGATCGTCGGGATGGGAAAGGAGCGCGACCAGCTCCGCCGTGCGCTGGTGGACGTGCTCGGCGGCGGGCGCTCGATGGTCGTCCTTCACGGTCCGACCGGGTCGGGTCGCAAGGCGATGATCCGGGAGGTGATGCAGGCGGCGCGGCGGGAGGGCGTGCGGATCGTGCAGCCGGGCGACCGGGACATGATCGTCTCCGAGCTTGGAACGGGGGAGAGCTGCGTGCTGGCGATGGACGGAGGCGCGCCTGGCGGGGAGTCCCTGCTCCTCCAACTGCTCCTCGCACCGGCCTCCGCGCTGATCCTCGTGCGGTCCGATCGGCCGATGCTCGGCCTCGCGCGCCGGGGAGCCCGCCACCTGCAGCCGCCGCCGCTCTCGCTGGAGGAGGTGACTGCGCTGCTCGACAGCGTCGGCCAGGACCGGCACCGCGCGGAGGTCATCCACCGGCGGTCCGCGGGGCTGCCCGGGGCGGTTCACGGGATCCTGAGCCCCGTTCCAGTCGCCTCGCTCAGCCCCACGGCGCGCACCGTGCTTGAGAACCTGCGCACCGGCGCGCTCACCGTGCCCGCGCTCGCTCGCAGGATGGACCTCGGCGAGCACGCGCTCCTGGACCTGATCGAGCCGATGATCGACCGCGGACTGGTGGTCGCCTCGGCGGACGGAGTTTGGCTGTCTGTGCCCCGCTAGGCGGGATAAGCGCGCGGGCAGATGCACCCTCTCATCCCCTATTTCAAGCCGTTCGCGCTCACCCTCGGGCCCATCACGATCCACGGCTTCGGCATCCTCGTCGCGCTCGGATTTCTGTTCGGCAGTTGGATCGCCAGCAATCGTGCCAAGCAGTTCGGCGGGGATCCGGAGCTGATCAACCGGCTCGTCACGTGGCTGATCGCCGGGACGTTCATCGGCGGCCACCTGGGCGACGTGCTCTGGTATCGGCCGGGAGACCTCGTCCGCGACCCGATCCTGTTCAAGCAGATGTTCACGACGCTGTTGAGTGGCCACCTGCCGAAGGCGGCCGACCTGCCGCTGATCCTGCGGGTGTGGGACGGCCTCTCCAGCGTAGGGGGCTTCTCCGTGTGCGTGCCGATCGCCGTGTGGTTCTTCTGGAAGGAGCGCAAGCCCTTCTGGCCGCACGCGGAGGGGCTCGCGATCGGGCTGACCGCAGGCTGGTTCTTCGGACGGATGGGCTGCTTCTCGGCCCATGACCACCCCGGGACCCAGACGAATTTCTGGCTTGGCGTGTACGGGATGTGCCCGGGCAACAACCCCACGGTCGCGTGTCACGATCTCGGGCTCTACGAGGGCCTGTGGTCGGGGGCGATGTTCATCCTCTTCTCGCTGCTCGCACGCAAGAACCGGTTTCCGGGGTTCTTCTGCGGGCTCCTGTCGCTCACGTACGGGGTCGTCCGGTTCTCGATGGACTTCTTCCGCACTGCAGCGATCGACGTGCGCTACAACGGGCTCACCCCTGCCCAGTACGGCAGCATCGCCTTCATGGTCCTCGGAGCGCTGGTGCTCATGCAGCAGCGCGCCAAGCCCGCGCTCGGCTAGGAGCCTGCCGCGCCGGCCCCGAGGCGGAGCTCACCACCGGCGGCGCCGCCGCTGACCATCAGGCGGCCTTCGAGCCGATCCATCTGCACGCGCCCCGACCTGGTCAGGGCCCCACGCAGCACGGTCCCGGTGACGCTCCCGGCGGCCAGCACGGCGGTCGCAGAGAGAGGTCCCCGGTCGGCTGCACCAACGCATCGATCCGCGCGCCCTGGCAGTGCGCGGTTCCGGTGAACCCGGATCTTGACTCTCAGCTCGAAAGCAGAGGGACAAGAGACCGTACTAGCACGGCGTGTCGGAGCCGTCGCAGTTCTGGTCGATGCCGTCGCCGCAGACGTCCGTCGCGTCCGGGTTGATGGCCGCGTCGCCGTCGTCACAGTCGCCGGCCCGCGTCACGCGGTTGCGAGGCGGCGAGCACGAGGCGATGAAGTCCGTGCTGACTCCGAACGTGTCGTGGTCGGTGTCGCGGTAGTACTTGATCGCGTCCACGCAGCTCGTGTCCGTGCCATCGGTGGCGCCGTCGCAATCGTTGTCCACGCCGTCGCACATCTCGGTGGCGCCGGGGTTGATCGCCGGGTCGGAGTCGTCGCAGTCCACGTCCGAGGTGTACCCGTCGCCGTCCGCATCCGCGTTGGGGTCGGTGTCGGTGTCCGCGTCGGTATCCGTGTCCGTGTCGCTGTCCGTATCGGCGTCGGTATCCGTGTCCGTGTCGGTGTCCGTGTCGGCATCGGTGTCCGTGTCTGCATCGACGTCGGTGTCCGTGTCGGAGGTCGCGGAGTCATCCGGCGGCCGCTGCCCCTGCCCGAAATCGCACGAGGCGAGCGCGCCGGCGAGCAGCATGGAGAGGGCGGCGGAGGCGACGACAGGGAGCCGCGGAAGGAGAGAGCCAGGAGAGGTACGCATCCGGCGAGCATGACCTCAGACGACGGATCCTGCAAGCCGATCCACCGGATCGAGACAATCCGGGGCAGAGGGGACCGACCGCGACCACACCGGCGGCGCTCAGAAGGCCGGGATCTCCCGATCCGAGACGAGCGGCCCCATGCAGATGAGCTCGTTCGCCCGCAGGGTGATCGCGGACCGGACGCCGTGCACGGAGGCCTCCGCGGCGAGCCGGCCATCCGCGATGTCCTGCGCAGCGGCTGCCATCCACTCGGCGCGGTCCGTCGGCAGTTCACCCGCAGCCTCGGCGGCCTCGATCGCGGCGCGCGCACGCTCAGCGAGTGCCTGCACCCGCGGGTCGGGGGCTCGTCGGGGGGCGCTCACGGGCGGTCGGCGTGGTACCCGGCGTCTTCCAGCGCCTCAGCGAGCTTCTCGAAGTCGAGCCGGGTGCCCTCCACCACGGCCTGCTTCTTTGCGAGGTCAGCGCGAGCCTTCGTCACCCCGGGAACCCGCTCCAGAGCGCGCTCCACGCTGTTCACACAGCCGCCACACGACATTCCATCCACGCTCAGGGTCAGGTTTTCCATGCGGTGAAGCTAACCACCCGCAGGCCGTCAAACACCCCGCTCCGCCGCGGGCCACACCACCTTGTGCATCTGCAGCTGGAACCGCACCGGCAGCCGCTCCTCGAGGATCCAGCCCACCAGCTCCTTCGGGTCGACGGCGCCCCACACCGGGGAGAACAGCACGGCACTGACCCGCTGGTCCAGCCCGTGCTCGCGCACCCGGTCACGCGCCCATTCGAAGTCCAGGCGCGAGGCGATCACGAACTTCACCTCGTCCGTCCCCTTCAGCTTCGGGATGTTCGTCCACAGGTTGGACCGCTCCTCCCCGGAGTCCGGCGGCTTGAGGTCGAGGATCACGCGCACGGGCCCGGGCACCTCGCCGATGTCCCGGCTCCCGCTCGTCTCGAGCAGGACCGTGCACCCGCTGTCCACCAGCGCCTGCATCAGCGGGATGGCGTTCCGGTGCACGAGCGGCTCCCCACCGGTGACCTCGACGAGCGGCACTCCGAAGCGCAGGGTCTCGGCCACGATGGCATCGACGTCCATCCGCGCCCCGCCCGTGAACGTGTAGGTGGAGTCACACCACGTGCACCGCAGGTTGCAGCCCGCGAGGCGGATGAACACGCACGGAACGCCCACGAACGTGCTCTCGCCCTGCACGGAGAGGTAGATCTCGATGACGCGGAGGCTGGACGATTGCTCTGGGCTCGACGACACAGGCGGGGGCCTAATCAGAAACGGGCTACAATTCCCGGGTGACCGATCCGCGCCCCACCGACCTTCGACTCCCCTGCGGGCGGTGCGGATCGCCCGTGCTCATGCCCAGCGCCACCGCGACCGTGCCCATGAGCTGCGAGCGCTGCACGTCTGGCGCCGCGCGCGGCGTCGCGTACACGCTGCGGCAGGGGAGCCAGCGGCTGCTTCTCGACCACGACGCCGTGATCGGCCGCATCCACAGCCGGGAGCTGGCGGGCACCGATTTCGTGCGCTCCGACGACGGGCAGTGGCTCCCGGTGGCCGAGCACCCGGCGTTTCGGGCGTCGTTCTTCCCGGGTGTGGTCTGGCCCGAGGTCGGTCGCGCGAAGGCGGCCGCCCGCCCGGGGCTGGCCCTCGGCCCGGTGATGCGCATCGGTGCGACGCTGGGCGTCCTGGGGCTCGTCGGGGTCGCGGCCTGGTGGGTACACCAGAGCACGCAGGAGATCGTCCTCCCCACTCCGGCGACGCCCCTGGAGCAGGCCGTCGTGCCCACACCCGCGCCCGCGCCTGCGGCCCCTGTCGCGGAGGCGGACACCACCATGGCGCAGCTCTCGGCCCGGGTCGGCGCGGTCGACGAGCCCCGCGCGCTGCTGCTGGCTGGAGCCTGGCGCGCCCGCTTTCGCGGCGGCGAGGTGGGCCTGGCCGAGGCCATCCGGCTGGCCGAGCGCGCAGTGGTACGGATCCCCGACACGGAGACGCTCGCGCTGCTGGCGATGCTCTACGCGGAGAACGACGCAGAGCCCGACCTGCGCACTGCGCTGCTCAAGCGTGCCCGCTACCTCAAGCCGGATCACATCGCCGTGGTGCGCGCCGAGCTGGCGGAGGCGATGGCCGAGAGCCGCAGGGACGACGCGCGGGCGTCTGCCGTCCGCTGCCTGCAGCTCGATCCGCACGACACATGGTGCGCCGTGCAGGCCATCGCGCTCACGGAGGACCAGACGGACGAGCAGCGGATGCGGTCGTACGACGCCCTCGCAGCCACCTCCCAACCCGGCACGGCGCTCGTGACGCGCGAGTCTGCCAAGGCGGCGATCAAGGCCAGCGCACCCGACGCCGCAGCCCGCGTGGACGCTGTGCTCAAGCTGATCCCGGGCGACCCCGAATTGAACGGCTACAAGGCCATCCTCGCCCTGCGTGACGGGGATCTGAAGACCGCCATCGCCACCGCGAGGAAGCTTGGCGACAAGGCCCCAGCGCGGCTCCGTCTCGACCTCGCCGCGCACGACATCGGAGCCGGCAACGCCGCCTCCGCCCGCGAGTGGCTCGCGCCCCTGGCCGCCGCCGAGCCCGAGGACTCCGACGAGCGCTTCTGGCTGCACCTCCACGGCGCGCAGGCCGACTACCTCGAGGCGCTCGGCGCGCCGGACCGGATGCAGGGCGCAGCCGATTCGGCCGATGCTGTGCTCACGACGCGTCCGCGTGACCCGACCGCCGCGCAGGTGCGCATGCTCGCCTCGCTCTCGGCCGGCGACATCGCGAGCGCCCGAAAGGCGTGGGGAAACGCAGACACCCACGGGCTCCCCGGGCCCGACACCGCCCAGCTCTTCCTGACGGCCGTGGAGATCGCCCTCGCAGGGTCGGTGGCTCGGGAGGCTGTTCCGCAGTTGGAGGCGGCCCAACGCGCCGACCCGGCATCACCGGACGTGTGGTTGTGGACCGCCCGGATCGGACTCGAGGCTGCAGACGGCAACATGGCGATCGCTGCACTGCGCTCGGCGGTGGCGAACGTGGACGGCACGGCAGCGAACAGGAATCCGCTCGGCTATGCACTCCCGCGCCCGGCCGACGGCGCCAGGGTGCAGGCGATGCTCCACGCGCAGCTTGATGGCGCCGTGGGGCAGGAGAACGGCCTGGCGGTGGGTCTGGCGACCGTGGACTGGCTCAGCGGCAACAATGTCCGTGCACTCGAAGAAATCTCCCGTCTGGTGCGGGACGGGACCGACCCCGAGGCCCTGATCCTCGGAGCCCGCATCTACCTTGCTGCCGGACGGGCCGCGGATGCCCTCCCCCTGGCAGAAGCCGCGGCCGGCGCGCGGCCCAAGGAGGCCCACTTCCAGATCCTGCGCGCCCGCATCCTTCATGCCCTCGGCCGCGACGCCGAGGCCGCCAAAGCGCTGGGGTACGTAGGCGGGGGTGCGAACGTCGGTGCGGAGTACTACCTCCTGCTGGCCGAGCTGGCGGGCAAGGACGAGGCGGCAGTGGCGAAGAACGCGCAACTGGCCCTGGAGCAGGATCCGTACAGCGAGACAGCCGCACAGCTGCTCGGCCGGCACTAGCCGCCCCGGAACTCCTGGAACGGCCGATACGGGTCCACAGGCACCTCCAGCGTCTGCACCGCGCGCACGCGCGAATACTCCCCGAGCACGAGCCCCCCGACCCTGCCATGGCGTGCGAGGACCGCTTCCGCCACCGCCGGCAGCCCCGTGCTGGCCGGCACGACGAGGCAAACCCGGGGCGCTGCGCGGAGCCCGGCGCGTATGAACTCCGCAGGCCCACCCTGCAGCGCGGTTCGCGCGTGCGCCTTGTGGTCATCCGGCGAGAGCGGGCCGGACTCGGGCCGAAACCACGGGGGATTGCACACCACCATGTCCACCCCAGGCAGATCCAGCGCCCGGACATCGCCCCACAGCACCGGGATCTCGAGGGCGCTCTCCCGGATGGAGCGCTCCAGCCCGGGCCGCCAGCGCTCGTCGAGCTCCACAGCGACCACGCGTGCGCCGCGACTGGCCAGCAGAATGCTCACGATCCCGCTCCCGGCGCCCAGATCGAGCACGCTGTGCATCACCCGGCGGCGAGCGCCGCCCGGGTCTGCCTCGGCGCCGGGCATTCCGTCGATCGCAAAGCTCGCCAGCGCGTAGGCCTCCACGCCGTATCGGTAGCCCCGTCGGGGCTGCCAGCACACGAGCCCTTCGGCCGGGGTCTCCCGGGTCCAGCCGCTGAGCTCGTCGCGGTCGTTCAGCCCCACCCCGAGGTGCCGATGTCCGTCCTGCAGGATGCCCCGGCGAACCGGACCTCTCGCACGCCGGCGTAGGCGCGCTCGCGGGCGGCCTCCGCGCTCGGGCCAACCCCGGTCACGCCCAGGACGCGTCCGCCCGTGGCCCAGATCCCGTCGGCCCGCCGCTCGGTCCCGGCGTGAAACACGCGCAGCTCGTCGCTCTCGTGCGGCAACGCCTCGATGAGCGCGTTGGCGGGCCGCTCTGGGTAGCCCTCACCCGTCACGACCACGCAGCATGCGTGCGCCCACCGCGTGCGGATCGACCGGCCCGGCAGCCGCCCCTGTGCTGCGCCGAGGAACCAGGGAGCCGGGTCCTCGTCGATCAGCGCCATCAACACCTGGCACTCGGGGTCACCGAAGCGGGCGTTGAACTCGAGCAGCCGCGGTCCCTTCTTGGTGAGCATGAAGCCCCCGTAGAGCACGCCGCGGAACGGTGTGCCCTCGTGCGCCATCGCGGTGACAGCCCGCTGCAGGATCTCGACGCACTCCTCCCGCTCCGGGATGCCGACCGGCGCGATGGCGCCCATCCCGCCGGTGTTCGGCCCCCTGTCGCCGTCGAAACGCCGCTTGTGGTCGCGCGCTGTCGGCAACGGGGCCACCCGGCTGCCGTCCGAGAGCACCAGCACGCTCACCTCGGGCCCGGAGAGCCGCTCTTCGAGCAGGATCCGCCCACGCGGCTGGAGGCGCATGGCCTCGGCGACCGCGCGGCGCACCTCCGCTTCGTCCTGGCACACCCACACGCCCTTGCCACCTGCCAGCCCGTCGATCTTGATCACGCCATCGTCGATCATGGGCAACGTCTGCCCGGGCGCGAGCACCTGCGCCCGCGCTGTCGCCAGGCCGTGCCGCAACATGAACTCCTTCGACCAGACCTTGGAGCTCTCCAGCTGCGCCGCAGCTTTCGTCGGGCCGAACGCCGGGATCGACAGCGCGTCGAGCTGGTCCACGAGGCCCGCGGCGAGCGGCGCTTCGGGCCCGATCACCACGAGGTCGGGCTTGAGTTCCTTGGCGAGCGCCAGCGGGTCTCCCACCCGAACCGTTCCGAGGCCGTCAAACCCCGGGTTCGCATGGGAGAAATGCAGCGCGTGCCCGTGCCGGGAGAGCGCCCAGGCCAGGGCGTGTTCGCGACCGCCTCCACCGACGAGCAGGATGTTCATGTCGCGAAACCTCCAAACCGGTAGTGTATTGCGGGCGGCGATGCGTGCAGCACCAGTGGCGACGGCGGCATAGCCAAACCGCACCATGTTCCTCTCGATGACGCTCCTTGCATGTGTGGAACCCAAGCCAGCGGATGCTGCCGACGACACGTCCAGTCAGGGCGATACGCAGGCAGGTGAAACCGCCGACACCGCCGACACCGCCGACACCGCCGACACCGCCGACACCGCCGACACCGGTGCCCCGGACACCGCCACGATGCGGGCCAACGTCGAGGCCAACCTCGACTGCGGCCTCGTGCCCACGATGGCCCTCGACCAGGAGACCTTCCCCGAGGTGTACACCCGCGGCATCGGCTACCCGTCGTCCTGGCTCCTCACCGACCTCAACATCCAGAACTTCGCCGGGATCTTCGCGTCGCAATTTCCCGACCAGACCTGCCTCACCCTCACCGGGACCGGGTTCTCGGGCTCCTGCGTGGACGTGGAGGGGTGGACCGTGTCCGGCACGTTCGCCTCGTGGTCTACTGACGATCCGGTGGTCTACGGAGGTGCCTGGACCGATCTGGCGCTCGCCGAGCCCTACCCCTATGGCGACTGGGAGCTCTCGGGCTTCGGAAGCTGGGAGACCGCCTGGATCGATGGCGCCGAACACTACGACGTCGACCGGCACTGGACGAGCCGCGCCGTGCGGTGGGGCGGGGTGGACGACGGCGAGTTCAGCCTCGTCGCGTCGGGTGACCTCTACACGCCAGACGGGGTCTTCGCGGGCGAGTTCAGCGCGCTCGGCGACCCCACGCTGCCGGATGGGACGGTGTGTTTTGCAGAGGCCTACGTGCAGTCCGACGCCAACTGGGTCGGGTGGGAGGCCGTGATGGGCGACCATCTGTGGGAGCAGGAGACGGCCGTGGGCACGGACGGCGCGGCGTGCACCCGGGTCTACGAGGATGGAGCGCTCGTCGATGACGGGTGCGGGTGACAGATCCCCAACGTGGTTCCTGTCATCTCCCCGCGTTCAATGCCGGAAATGCCGCGCCCCGGTGAACACCATCGCGACGTTCTTCTCCGCGGCGGCCGCCTTGACCTCCTCGTCCCGGATCGAGCCGCCGGGCTGCACGATCGCCGTCACGCCCGCCTCCACGGCGGCGATCACGCCGTCCGCGAACGGGAAGAACGCGTCACTCGCCAGCACGCAGCCGGCCACGGGGCGCTGGGCCTTGCGGATGGCGAGGTGCACCGAGTCCACCCGGCTCATCTGCCCCGCGCCGACCCCGTTCAGGAGCCAGCCGCCCTCCGCCGCACACACCAGCACGATCGCGTTGGACTTGACGTTCGAGCACACCGCCCAGGCGAACCGCAAGCTGCCCGCCTCCGCATCCGTGGGGGGGCGCATCGGACGCTCCCCTGCGGCGGTCACGACGTTCCAGTCGGTCTTGTGGCCCACGTCCCAGTCCTGGAGCAGCCACCCGCCCTGCACCCTGCGCGCGTCCAGCCCAGCGGGGCGTGAGGCCTCCCAGTCGGCCGGCAACGCCATCACGCGCAGGTTCTTCTTGGCTGCGAACCGCAGGCGCGCGCCCGGCTCGATGCCGGGAGCGGCGATCACCTCGTAGAACACGCCGCTCGAGACGATGGCCTCGGCGTCCTCCTCGCGGATCGGGCGATTGAAGGCGAGGATCCCGCCGTACGCGCTCACGGGATCACCGGAGAGCGCCATCCGGTAGGCCGTGGTGATGCCATCCCTGTGCACAGCGGCGCCGCAGGGGTTCATGTGCTTCACGATCACGCACGCGGGCAGCCCCATGGCCCCGCCGATGTCGAACACCGCGCGCAGCGTGGCGTCGAGATCCGCGAGGTTGTTGAACGAGAGCTCCTTGCCCTGAAGCTGGGTCGCCCGGGCGAGCGAGCGGCCCCCCTCCCCGGGGTTGGCGTAGAAAGCAGCGGCCTGGTGCGGGTTCTCGCCGTACCGCAGGGTCTGCACGCGCTGCAGGGGGATGGCTGTCTCCGTCGCGAACCCCGGATCGAGGCGCTCGCCGAGCCAGGTCGCGATCATCGCGTCGTAGGCCGCAGTATGGCGGAACGCCTTCACCGCGAGCCGGGGGCGGATCGTGCCGTCGCCGGCGGCCAGCGCGACGAGCACCTGGGCGTAGTCGGCGGGGTCCACCACGATGGTGACCGACGCATGGTTCTTGGCCGACGCCCGCACCATCGCCGGACCGCCGATGTCGATCTGCTCCACGGCTTCGGGGAGGCTCGCTCCGCGCGCGACCGTGGCTGCGAACGGGTACAGGTTCACGGCGACGACGTCGATCCACGGGATCGCCTGCTCGACCGCGACCACGTCGTCCTCCCCTCGCCTGCCGAGGATCCCGCCGTGGATCTTCGGGTGCAGGGTCTTGACCCGCCCGCCGAAGATCTCCGGCGCGCCGGTGTGTGCGGAGACGGCAGTGACCGGGATCCCCGCGTCCACCAGGGCCTGCCTGGTGCCGCCCGTGGACAGGAGCGTGTACCCCAGCATCACGAGGCCACGAGCGAATTCCACGACCCCCTCCTTGTTGGAGACGGACAACAGCGCAAAACGGGGAGCGGTCACGAGCACCTCGGGGGATGGGCTCGCTCGGTAGCCGGTTCTACGCCGTGCGGCACCTACATCGCCGACCCCTCCGCCAGGCTGCCGTTCCGCCCGCCCCCGAACGCCCGGCATCCGCGTGCGGGGGTCAGCGGGCGCCCCACACGCGGCCCTCGCCGTACCACTCGGAGAGGTCCTCCTTGTGGCGCATGATCTCCTCGACGCGGTCGGGGCCCAGCACCTGGGCGAGCGCGACGGCGTCGGCCTCCACCTGCACCCGCATCCCCCGGCTCCGCTCGATCTGCGCCGGATCCGGGGGCGGGAACCGCGCCGCGGACCGCTGCTCCGGCGTGCCGATCTGCTGCACGGCGCGCTGCACGGCGATGCGCAGGAGCCCCCGGGCCGGCGGCGGCGCGACGCCCAGGGTGGCATCCCCCAGGGCCGCGATCCGCGTGAGCGGGGGCGCCACCGGGTGGAGAGTGAGGACGGGCGCGCCGCGCAGGTTGGCCCCTGCGAGCACGCCGTCCAGCGCGAGCGCGCAGCCGAGGACCAGCCACCTCACGGCTTCACCGCAGGCGCGGAGAGCGCGGCGGCAAGTTCCTCCCAGTACGCGGCCTCCACCCCGCCCACGCTCACGTTGTCGCGCTGGGCCAGCACCCACGCCTTCTGCTCCGGGGTGAGCGTCGCCGCGATCTGCCGCGCGGTGGCGTCCTGCTCGGCCTCGGCCCTCGCAAGCTCGGCCTCGGCCGCGAGCAGGTCCTTCCGGTGCTGATCGGCCTTCGCCACCTGCTCCTCGAGCGCAGCCCGCTCGCTCTCGCTCAAGGGAGCCACCCCCGGCAACCTGCCCTGCTCGATCGCGAGCGCCCCCCGCGCGAGATCCTCGACCGTCACGTAGTCGCCCACCTGCGCCAGCCGTGCATCCAGCGCCCGCTCGGCCCCACCGGGGGACTGCATCGCCTGCGTGCTGTCCGCGGCGGTCATGACCGGGACGTAGGCCACGGGGCTGGGCACCACCACGAGCCGGAGGGCCAGGCCCATGCCTGCTGCCAGCGCGACGAGGAGCGCCGTGTCCAGCACGCGGTCGTTGTTCAACGCGTCCTCCGAGCCGGAACGGCGCCCGGCCACCGGTCGCGTAGCTCGACGCCGAGCGCCCCCTGATCCGCCAGCCAGGCGGCGCGCGCCTCTCGCGCCGCCATGCGCGCGGCGCTGATCGCTGAGTGCTGCTGGGCGCCCCGGGCCATCAGGGGCTGCAGTGCTGCCTCCTGCGCCGCGTCGAGGCCCCCGGGCTCCCGGCGCAGGCCCCAGACCCCGCGCGCCACGTCATCCGCTGTCAACCCAGCGAGCGGATCGCTCCACGCCAGCGTCGGCCGCGGGGCGGGCGGCCCGGCAGCGATCACGAGCGCCCGGCCCCCGGAGGGCCTGTAGAGGAGCGCCGCATCCAGGCAGACCAGCAGCACGAGCGCAACCCAGCGCATCACCGGCGTCGCCGGAGCGCGGCCAGCGGCGCGAGCGCGAGGAGGGCGAGCCAACCGTCGGGGGAACGGCCGGGAGCGGCACAGCCACACGCCGTCCCCTCGCGGCCCGGTCCACCGGTGTCCGAGTCTCCGGGCGCTCCGGAGTCGACCGCGGTGTCGCCGGAGTCGTCCGCGGAGTCCCCCGTCTCCGCGGTGTCGTGGGGCCCGGTGTCATCGAGCCCGGAGTCCCCGCTGTCCGCGGTGTCGCCCGTGTCGCACGCCTGCACGCTCGGGTCGGTGTCGTCGCAGTCCGTGCCCCCCGCCTCGATCCCGTCCACGCCGTCTCCGTCCACGTCGGCGAGGTCCGCCCCTGAGCAGTCCTGATCGACCCCGTCGTAGGGCACCTCCGCCTGCGTGCTGCCGACCGTGGCATCGTGGTCGTTGCAGTCGGTCCCACCCACGACCGATGCGTCCTCGCCATCCTCGTCCACGTCGGTCAGATCGGCGCCGGAACAGTCCTGATCGATGCCGTCGTACGCGACGTCGACGGCCCCGGGCGAGTAGCCGGGGTCGGTGTCGTCGCAGTCGGTCCCGACGCGCCCGTCGGCGTCCAGCCAGGCGTCGCTCGCGTAGCCGTCACCGTCCTGATCGTAGTCGTCCCCCCCGTCGCAGGCCTCGTCGTAGCCGTCGTACCAGCGCTCGGGGGCGCCGGGGTGCGCGTCCTTGTCCCGGTCGTCGCAATCGTCGCCCGACCAGTCCGCGCTGTCGAACCCGTCGCGATCCTGGTCGAAGTCGCTGGCACCGTCGCAGTCCGAGTCGGTGCCGTCATACCACACCTCGGTTGCGCCTTCGTACACGCGGGAGTTGGAGTCGTCGCAGTCGTCGCCGCCGGCAGAGGTCGCCACGTGACCGTCACCGTCGCCGTCGCCGGGATCACGCAGCGCGCAGTCGTTGATGACGCCGTCCGACGGGTCCTCCGTGGCGCCGACGTGAACGGTGGCGTTGCCGTCGTCGCAGTCGTCACCGCCGTAGCTGGCGGAGTCTGCGCCGTCTCCATCGGCGTCGTAGTCCGAGTCGCCCTTGCAGTCGCTGTCCACGCCGTCGTACCACGTGTCGGTCCCCACGGGGGAGATGGCCGGGTTCGTGTCGTCGCAGTCCGCGCCGCCGGCCTCCACGGCGTCGAAGCCATCGTGGTCCTGGTCGTTGTCGTCCTCTCCGTCGCAGTTGGCGTCCACCCCGTCGTACCAGGCGTCGGGCGCGCCGGGGTACACCCAGGCCGCGGTGTCGTCGCAGTCGGTGGCGTCTGACGAGAGGCCGACAGAGGCCGAGCACGCCGAGACGGGCGCGCGGGGGTCTCCGTAGCCGTCGCCGTCTGCGTCCTGGTAGTACACGCTCGCGTCCACCGCGGCGTCGTCCACAGCCCCGTTGCAGTCCTCGTCCACGCCGTCGCAGTGTTCGGTCGCGCCGGGATGCACGGCGCTGTTCGTGTCGTCGCAGTCGCCGTCGCAGTCGGTCACCCCGTCGCCGTCGAGATCGTCGCAGCCGTCGTCCACCAGCAGCGCGAGATCGCCGGCGAGGTTCCACCCGTCGCCCACGTCGCTCGCGTCGTGGTTGACGGCGTTGCCGGCGCCCCGGAGCGTGTACGTGCCCTCGACGGTCGGGGCGGTCCAGGTGAACGCGAAGGCGACCGCGTGGGCGACCATCGGCTGTGGGTTGGCGTGCGTGATCTCCCCGAAGGAGAGGTGGTCGTTCGACCCGGCGTGCAGGGAGCCGCCCGTGGCGGAGACGTCGAGGCCGGCGTGTGTGTGCGACGCGCTGGTCGTGGAGACGGTCAGCGTGATCGCCACGGTGTCGCCCGGGTACACGGTGGAGGAGGGCGCGGAGAACGTGACCGTCGTGCTCGGGTCCGCGCTGCTCCCGTGGCACGCGCCGCACCCGGACGTCGACTGGCCCGTGATGCCGGTCTCATGGGCGAAGGCAGGGGCCGGCACGAAGCCGACGAGGAGCGCGAGGAGGGGCATCGGCGACAGTGTAGCAGGGGGGCGGGCGATCGTGCCGGTGGGCTCCCGCTCAAGTGGGCGGCTCGCTCCCCGGGATCCGGGGCCACCTGCGGCCGTCGGACGCCGCTGGGCAGGGGGCGGGCGCGCCGCCAGGACCGTTCAGGCGCTCACCCCCGCGAGGCCCGGACCGAGCTTTTACGGAGAGTCTTTGAATAGGACGGCTGGGCTTGCCCGCAGTGCCAGAAGCCGATGAAGCTGCGGTCGATCGTGATCCGGGAACCTGCGACGACGCAGGTGGTGAGCGGGTTGTTGAAGGCGACCGGGCCGCCTGCGGCGGCGTAGGAGTCGAGGTCCGGGGGGCGCGCGCGTCCGCTGGCGGGTAGGCGGAAGGGCGGAGCTGCGTCTCGGGAGGCGAAACCGCACCGATCGCGCTCCTTCAACGCGCATTTTGGCGTGACGAAGAGGTTGCGGAGACGGCCCGGGAGGGTGTACGCTGCCGGGGTGTGCTCACCGACAGGCCCTTCATGTTCCTTCTCCTCACCCGGTTCGAGACGGAGAACATGGGCTTCTTCGACGAGGTCCTGACTACGCGGGCCGCGTACCGATATGCGTCTACCGGTTTTTCGGACGCCCGTCTCTGCACCGTGGAGGATGTACTCGGCACGCTGTTGCTCGAGCTCTCGACCCTCGGCCTGATCACCACCTTCTGACCCGGAGCGCGCGATGCTTTCCCTGCTCCTCCTCGCGTCCTGCACCCACACCACGCCCGTTCCGCACGCCCCGCGCGGGCTCACGCCGACGCACTGGGGGGCGCAGCTCCAGCCGCGGCTCGAGGACGCCCGGTACGGGTTCACCACCGACGGCCTCGGCTTTCGTGGGCACCGGGCGCCGGTGCAGTTCGACCTCGCCGGCGCTCATCTCGGCGCGATCACGGTCCGCACCGCGCGCTGGGGCCGCGCGTCCGCGCTTCGACCCGCTACGTTGGGCGCGCCGCGTCTCGGCGCCTGCGTTCCCGGGCGCACCGACCCCACCGGGGCCTGCGTCCGCCGGCTGGAGTACCCGGGCGCGGGGCTGGAGGAGTGGTGGGTCGGCGCTGCTGCGGGCATGGAGCAGGGCTGGACCGTCGCGCGCCCCCCGCCCGGCGCCGGCCCGTTGCTCATCGAGCTCGCGGTCACCGGGGCGAACCCGCAGGCCAACGACCGCGGGCTGCGTCTCGTACAGAGAGCCGGCGCCTGGTCGGTGACCGGGCTTGTGGCCGAGGACGCCGATGGGATCACGCTCCCCGCCGCGTTCGAGGCCACGGCCGGGGGCTACCGCGTGCAGGTCGATGACGCCGGCGCCCGCTACCCAATCCATGTCGACCCGGTATACACCACCGCGGATGTGGAGTTGGAGGGGGAGGACCCCGACGTCTCCCAAATCGAAGTCGTGGGCGTCGGGGACGTGAACGCCGACGGCTACGACGACGTGATGCTCAGCGACCAGACGGGCTCGTACCTGTTCGTCGGCTCCGCCAGCGGGGTGTCCACGACGGCCCTCGACCGCATCCCCGAGGGCCCTGCTGCGGCCGGAGACGTGAACGGGGACGGTTACGCGGACATCATGGTCGGGCACGAGTACGACGATGCGGGAGGAGCGGGGATCTACTACGGCTCGCCGAGCGGGTTCTCGAGCACCCCGGACACCGCGCTGTACGGAGAGTACCCGCTCGACGAATTCGGCAGCACCGTCGCGGGCATCGGCGACGTGAACGGCGACGGGTACGCCGACGTGGCGGTCACCGCGCCGATGTACGACTACGGAGCCGGCACTCGTCTCTACACGTTCCTCGGCTCCTCCGTCGGCATCCTGACCACGCCGAGCACGGAGATCGATCGGCAGTACGGGCCAACCGCGGCCGGGGACGTGAACGCCGACGGTTACGACGACGTGATCTGCAACCTCGGGCCGGCGCTGTACCTCGGCTCAGCCTCGGGCCTGTCCGCGGTGCCCGCCGTGACGTTGGGCGGCGCGGCCACGCAATTGGCCGGCCTCGACGACGTCAACGGCGATGCATACGATGACGTGGCCGTGGCGGACTACACGAGTGAAACGAGCACGGGCAAGGTCTCCGTCTACGAGGGCGGGCCGGCAGGCCTGATCGCGTCGCCCGTCACGGTGTATGTCGGCGAGGTCACGTCAGACCACTTCGGCTACGCCCTCGCAGGGATCGGGGACGTGGATGGCGATGGGTACGCCGATCTCGTGGCCGGCGCGCCCAACCACGCCAGCACAGTGCGCAACGGCGGCCGGGTCTACCTGTTCCGGGGCTCCGCTGAAGGCGGAGAGTGCGACGCCGACACCACGCTGGATGGCGACATCGCCGAAGAGGCCCTCGGCGGCTCCGTATCCGGCGCCGGTGACGTGAACGGGGACGGCTACGCGGACCTGGTCGTCGGGACGGACGGGGGATCTCACTACCCCGACGCACTCGTCTACCTGGGGTACGCCGGAGGCGAGGCGGACACCGGAGGAGACTGCCACCCGCCGCCGGACACAGGGGGCGATGCCGACACCGATACAGATGCCGACACCGACTCGGATGCCGACACCGACTCGGACACCGATGCTGACGGGGACGCAGACGCGGACACCGACGGGGACTCCAGCGCGGACACCGCACTGGACTCTGCGCCGCAGGACTCCGGACGGTCGCCCTCAGCGTGCGGAGGGAAGGGCGGCGGGTGCAGCACCGGCGCCGGAGGACCGGAGGTGTCGGCCGGTGGACTCGTGGCCGGGCTGGCGGCCCTCGCACGGCGGACCCGCCCGCCGGAACGGCGCAGGCTCGGAGCGAACGATGGCCGTCCCTAGCCCAAAAGGTGCCCCGCGGCCGACATATCGACGCCTGAACACTTAAAATAAAGCAGGTTCTACCTTAGTAGTGTGCTGTGAAAACGACCAGCTACAAAGGAGGAACCTGTGGGTAGGAGTTCTACTACGCGGCGCGGCCCTTTGCCCGCCCCTGAAGTCCGATCGGACGATCAGTCCCTGACCCGG
>CAIQVJ010000037.1 GCA_903875225.1 uncultured Pseudomonadota bacterium | reverse complement strand
CCGGCCCCGGGGGGTCTGGGGGGTTCACCCCCCAGGCAGACGCTGCGAGGCGTGAAGGCCCCTGCAGATCCTGACATGCCGGGCCGCGGATTGCGTCGCCGGCCGGGTACTCCATCCCCCTCTCCAGCGGCGTTCCACGGCCCGATCTGGACCCGGCCCCCGGGGTGGCGAGCCGCCCTACAATCCCGTCAGACCCGCCGCAGCTTCATCTGCACGTCGCTCGACCAGTGGTTCGCGAACCCGCGCACGCACGTGGAGAGGTAGCGATCGTAGTCGTCGAACACCTGGTTGCCCCAGGTCTTGCGGATGTGCGTCTCGTGCAGGCGCATGCGGCGCAGCCACTCGGCGGTCGTGCGCCCGTAGTCGGTGCGTCGGGTGTTGAGCTGCTCGATCTCCCAGGAGGGGTTCACGGCCATGATCAGCTCCTCCAACCGGGGGTTGAGACCGCCCGGGAAGATCACGTCTGCCGTGAACTGGAGGTCGAGCAGGTCCTGGCGCTTGCGGGGGATGCGGTTGCGCAGGATCGCCTGGAAACCGAAGCAGGAGCCGGGCTTCACCCAGGTGGCGAGCTTGTTGAAGTAGGCGCGGTAGATCTCGACCGCCATGCCCTCGCGCGCCTGCGCGGGCGAGCAGAGGTGGTCGATCATCTCGACGCTCACGAGCGCATCGAAGGGCTCGGCGGGCTCGTAGGTGTGGTAGTCCTGGACGATGAACCTCGCGTTCTTGTGGCCGCGGTCGTTGGCCCAGGCGGTCTGCTCGGTGGAGAGCGAGATCCCGACTGCCTCCTTGCAGCCGCGCCGCACCACGTGGTCCAGCATGGAGCCCCAGCCGCAACCGATGTCGCACACCCGCTTCTCCGGGGTGACCTCGGCGAAGTCGTAGAGCACGCGGGCCTTGTTCTCCTGGGCGTCCTCCAGCGACTCGTCGGGCCGCGTGTACACCGCAGAGGTGTAGTGCATGTTGGTGTCGAGCCACAGCTTGAAGAAGTCGTTGGAGATGTCGTAGGCGACTTCGATTTCGGACTGGGTAGACGTCATGTCTGGGCTCCTGCTTCAGGGTTTCGGCGGGGCTAACCACAAACGACGTATGAGCGCCACGGGCCGGGGCATGCCGCCGCCAGGAAATCGCGCGCCTGCCGAATCGGCTGGGGCTCCCGGGGCGGGGCCCGAGCGGATTAGTAGCAGGGATGCGCTCCCCCCTTTCGCGACGGCTCGCCGGATTCGGCACGTCGATCTTCACCGAGATGACCCGCCTGGCCAACGAGCACGGCGCAGTGAACCTCGCACAGGGATTTCCCGACTTCGACGGCCCCCAGTTCGTCAAGGATGCGGCGATCACCGCGATCCGGGCCGGGCACGGGCAGTACGCCCGGATGAGCGGAATCCCTGCGCTGCACTCCGCGTTATCAGCCAAGTACCGGCGTAATTGGGGGCTGGACTACCGGGCGGAGGACGAATTCACCGTCACGTCCGGGGCGACCGAGGCGATCTTCTCGACGATCAACGCGCTCTGCGACGTTGGCGACGAAGTGGTCATGTTCGAGCCGTTCTACGACAGCTACCGGGCGAGCGTGTGCATGGCAGGGGCCGTGCCCCGGGTCGTGCAGCTCAAGCCGCCAGCCTGGCGGTTCGATCCTGCGGAGCTTCGACGTGCGTTTTCTCCGCGCACGCGACTGCTCTTGTTGAACACCCCGCACAACCCCACGGGCAAGGTGTTCTCCCGGGAGGAGTTGCGCATGATCGCGGATCTGTGCATCGAGCACGACGTGGTGTGCATCGCGGACGAGGTGTACGAGCACCTGGTGTTCGACGGGCAGCACATCCCGATCGCGACCCTGCCGGGGATGCGCGAGCGCACAGTGACGATCTCGAGCCTCGGAAAGACGTTTTCGTTGACCGGCTGGAAGATCGGATGGGCCGCGGCCCCGCCCCCGCTCACGGCGGCGATCCGGACGGCCCACCAGTTCGTGACCTTCTGCACCTCCACACCGATGCAGCACGCGGCAGCTACCGCCCTCGGCGCCGGGCCCGAGTACTATGCGGATCTCCTGGCCTCCTACCAGCGCAAACGTGACTACCTGGTCCGGGAGCTCACCCGCATCGGCTTCGACGTGAAGGCGCCCGCGGGCACCTACTTCGTGCTCGCCGGGTTCAAGAATTTCTCCTTCGACGACGACGTCGCCTTCTGCAAGCACATGATCCAGCTCGGCGTCGCGGCGATTCCGCCCAGCGCGTTCTACGAGGTGCCGCAGCGGGTCCCGTTCGTCCGGTTCGCGTTCTGCAAGCGGGACGAGACGCTGCAAGCCGCCGTCGCGAGACTCGAGCGGCTCAACGCGCCGTAGTCCGTGCGCGGCGGTCCCTTGACCGCAAGTTCACGATCCGGTGCCCCGGCGGTGCCCTCCGGCCCGCTACACTTGGGCCGCTTCGGGCCCCGAAGCGTCAAGCCGGTAGCGCTCCATGCACTTCCGGATCCTCCGCCGGAGAGCATCATGTCCGATCTGAGCGACCTGCCCGTCGATGTCGACCCCGCGGTCTTTTCGAAGGTCCAGTCCTGCATCGCCGAGGCGCTGGGACTGGACACCGACGAGGTCGAGTACACCTCCCGCCTCATCGGCGACCTCGGGGCAGAGAGCCTCGATTTCCTGGACATCGCGTTCCGCCTGGAGCGCGCGTTCGATGTCCGCATCCCCCGGGGCGGGATCGAGGCTGCGAGCAAGGAGGGCCTCGAGGAGGGGGAGAGCTACGAGGTGAACGGCGTGCTGACCGACAAGGCGCGCGAACAACTGATGCTGCACATGCCCGAGGTCCCGCGCGCGGAGTTCAAGGCCGGCCTGAAGGTGAGCGAGGTCCCGACGTTGATGCGCGCGGGCACGTTCTACAACGTGGTGGTCGGGCTCAAGGCCGAGGCCGCGAAGAAGGCGTAGGCAGCGCAGGGGAGTACTGCGCATGACGGCCCGGTTCGTCTTTCTCGTCCACCCGCTCGTCGAGCCGGCACGCCGGATCCTGGCGGTGCGCACCTTCCGCCCGGGCGTGGCCCTGGGTCTACGCAGGGCCGATCCGCTCGGCGACGTGGCGGAGATCACCCGCCTCACGTTCGCTGGGGTGGAGGGCGTGGTGATGGGCGTGCCCATGCTGCCGGAAGAGCTGCTCGCCGACCAGGAGCTTGCCCTGCGGGCCATGGAGCGGGCGGTCCAGGTGGCCGCGCCGGTGCAGTTCGTGGGCCTCGGCAGCGTGCTCTCCGTGGTGGCGGGCCGCGGGTCCGCGCTGCAGGAGGCCTGCGGGCTGCCCGTGACGACGGGAAACGCAGCCACGGCGTGGGCCGCTACGAGCGTCGTGAAGCAGCTCGTCGGCGAGCGCGGGGTCCGGAGGGTGGGTGTGCTCGGGGGGCGGGCGACCGTCGGGAAGGCGATCGCGGGGATCCTCGCTGAGCAGCTTGCCGGCGTCGAGGTGATCGTCGATCCGCAGGACGTGCGGTCGTGTGGGCTGCTGGTGGGTGCGCACACCACCGGTGGGACGCTGCAGCCGAGCGCGTATCCCCAGGGCATCCTGGTGGATGTCGCCCTCCCGCCGACGCTCTCGGGGCCCCCGGCGCCGGGCTGCGAGGTGTACGCAGGGGAAGCGGTGTCGCTGCCGGCGGGCTGGCGGCGGGATCGCTGGGGTGCGCTGTTCCACCTGGTCGCCGGGTATGGGCGACGGCGCGTCTACGCGTGTCTGCTGGAGCCGCTGGTGGCGCTGGCGACGGGGCGGCCGGAGCCATGGGCACAGGGAAAGCGCCTCGATCTTGCGGCGGTGAGGGCCTTCGGCGAGGCTGCGGACACCCTCGGGCTGCGCCCCGAGGTCGTGAGGAGGTAGGTGGCCCTGGCCATGGCGTCTGCATAGCGGAGCGCGTCAAAAAATCCGTTGACTACGGCGGCGGGCGTGCCTAACCCTCCCGCACACGCCCCGAACGACCCGACGGGTCCAGGGGTGATCTCCCCCGGGAGGTCCCACAAACCCCATGCTCAAGGTAGTCGCCATGTCATTCCGTCCCCTCTACGACCGCGTCCTCGTCAAGCGCCTCTCCGCCGAGACCAAGAGCGCCGGCGGTCTGTTCATCCCTGATTCCGCCAAGGAGAAGCCCCAGGAGGCGGAAGTCATCGCCACCGGGACCGGCCGGGTGCTCGACAGCGGCACCGTGCGCGCAATGAGCGTGAAGGTCGGCGATCGCGTGCTCTTCGGCAAGTACACCGGCGACGAAGTGAAGCTCGACGGCGAGGAGCACATCATCCTGCGCGAGGAAGACATCCTCGCCGTGCTCGCCTAGTCATCCTCTTCCAAAACCTACAGAATCCAACACTTTTCCAAGGAGCGCGCCATGGCCGCCAAGGACATCCAGTTTCGTGAAACCGCCCGCGTCGAGATCCTCAAGGGCGTCGACATCCTCGCCAACACCGTGAAGGTCACGTTGGGGCCCAAGGGTCGCAACGTCGTGATCGAGAAGAGCTTCGGGGCCCCCGTGGTCACCAAGGACGGCGTGACGGTGGCGAAGGAGATCGAGCTCTCCAACAAGCTCCAGAACATGGGCGCACAGATGGTCAAGGAGGTTGCCTCCAAGACCAACGACGTCGCTGGCGACGGCACGACCACCGCGACCGTGCTCGCACAGGCGATCTACCGCACGGGCTCGAAGCTCGTTGCGGCCGGCGCCAACCCGATGGACATCAAGCGTGGCATCGACAAGGCGGTCAAGGCCGTCGTCGAGGAGCTCAAGGCCATCTCCCGGCCCATCACCGACAACAACGAGATCCTGCAGGTTGCGACGATCTCGGCGAACGGTGACCGCGACGTGGGCGAGATCCTCGCCCGCGCGATGGAGAAGATCGGCAAGGACGGCGTGATCACGGTCGAGGAGGCGAAGAGCCACAAGACCGAGCTGGACATCGTCAAGGGCATGCAGTTCGACCGCGGGTACCTCTCGGCCTACTTCGTGACGAACGCGGACCGCATGGAGTGCGTCATGGAAGACGCCTACGTGCTCATCCACGAGAAGAAGCTCTCCAGCATGAAGGACCTGCTCCCCGTGCTCGAGGCGGTGCACGAGGCGGGCAAGCCGCTCGTGATCATCGCGGAAGACGTCGAGGGCGAGGCGCTCGCAACCCTCGTGGTCAACAAGCTCCGCGGCAACATGCAGATCGCCGCCGTCAAGGCGCCCGGCTTCGGGGATCGCCGCAAGGCCATGCTCGAGGACCTCGCGATCCTCACCGGCGGCCGGGCCATCATGGAAGATCTCGGCATCAAGCTCGACACCATCACGATCGCGGACATGGGCCGCGCCCAGCGCATCGAGATCACCAAGGAGCACACGACCATCATCGAGGGCTCCGGCCCCGCGGACGCCATCAAGGCTCGCGTGAAGCAGATCCGCGCGCAGATCGAGGAGACCACCTCCAGCTACGACAAGGAGAAGCTCCAGGAGCGCCTGGCGAAGCTCGTCGGCGGCGTGGCGGTCATCCACGTCGGTGCGGCCAGTGAGATCGAGATGAAGGAGAAGAAGGCTCGCGTGGAAGACGCGTTGCACGCCACCCGTGCAGCCGTCGAAGAGGGCATCGTCCCCGGCGGCGGCGTGGCGTTCATCCGGGCGCTGAAGAGCCTCGAGAACATCGCCAGCATCGGCGACGAGCACTTCGGCATCGAGATCATCCGTGACGCGATCCAGGAGCCGCTCCGGGCCATCGCCTCGAACGCAGGTCTCGACGGCGCCATCGTGGTCCACAAGGTCCGCGAGGGCACCGGCGCCTTCGGGTTCGATGCGCAGAACGAGACCTACGGCGACATGTTCCAGACCGGCATCATCGACCCCACCAAGGTCGCGCGCTGTGCGCTGCAGAACGCGGCGTCGGTGGCCGGGATGCTGCTCACGACCGAGGCGGTCATCGCGCAGAAGCCCGAGAAGAAGAAGGCGGGCGGCGGTGGCGGTGGTGGTGGCGGCATGGGCGGCGGAATGGGCGGAATGGGCGGAATGGGCGGAGACATGGACTTCTAGTCCTGGCCCCGGCCTCTCGAGCGGCGGTCGGCGCGAGCCGGTCGCCGCTCTGGCTTTTGGGCCGCGCTGAGCGAGGCGGCCCCGCCCGCGAACATGGTCGTGTCTGTCACGGCTTGTCGTCCAGATGACGACGTCGGCGCCTCGCGCGTATCTTGGGCGAGGTCGCTTGCCTGAACCCCCCTCTCTGCATACACGCCAAGCCGCGGCCCAAAGGTGACTCCATGCGTCGTTTTTCTCCGACTATGCTCTCCGCTATTTCCCTTGTAACGCTGGGAATTGCGATTGCTGTACCCGCCGCCAACGCCGCGCCCGAGGTGGATTCCGTCTCCGAGGTGGTCGCCGGTGTGAAGTCCACGTACCAGAACGTGCAGAGCATCAAGGCGGACTTCACGCAGACCGTCACGAACTCCGCGATGGGCGCGGAGATGCACCAGCGTGGCAGGATCTCGTTGGAGCGACCCCGCAAGATGCGGATCGAGGTCGGCTCCCCGCTCGAGAGCGCCGTGATCAGCGACGGCAAGACGCTGTGGGTGTACAGCGTGGCCTCCAAGTCCGTGACCGAGACCCCGGAAGTGGGCGACGGCGGGGAGATCGGTGCCTTGTTGGAGGACCTCTCGAAGCTCGACGAGATCTTCGACATCAAGCTCATCGAGGACAAGCCACCGAAGGCAACGCAGACCGTGTCGCTCGCCCCCCACAAGCCCGGCACGTTCAAGAGCCTGCAGCTCTCGCTCGCCCGCCAGAAGTTCACGCTCACGGATCTCGTGCTCATTGATCAGTTCGACACTGTCACGCAGATGAGCTTCACCAACCTGCGGCTCAACTCCGACGTGCCCGACACCGATTTCGTCTTCACGGCCCCCGCAGGCGTGCAGGTGATCAAGAGCGGGAAGTAGATGGAGCGGGTGCACCTGATCAGTCTGGGCTGCCCCAAGAACAGGGTGGACAGCGAGGTGATGGTCGGGAAGCTGCAGGGAGGTGCCTTCACGCTCGTCGACGACCCCGAGAGCGCCGACGTCATCGTCGTCAACACCTGTTCGTTCATCCAGCCGGCGACCGAGGAGAGCATCGACACCGTGCTCGAGATGGCGAAGCTCAAGGCCTCGGGGAGCGCCAAGAAGCTCGTGGTGACCGGCTGCATGGTCCAGCGCTACGGGAAGTCACTCGAGGACGAGATGCCCGAGGTGGACCACTTTCTCGGCACCGGCGAGTACCACCGGATCGAGGAGGTGCTCAAGGGCTCGGCCGGCCAGCGCTCCTACGTCGACACGCCGCTCTACATCCACGACGAGCAGGCGAGCCGCCCGAACTCCTGGGCAAAGCACTCCGCGTACCTGAAGATCAGCGAGGGGTGTGATCACAAGTGCGCGTTCTGCATCATCCCGCAGTTGCGTGGAAAGATGCGGTCCCGATCGGTCGCCTCGCTCGTGACCGAGGCGAAGCGGCTGGCGGACGAAGGCGTCGTGGAGATCAACCTGATCTCCCAGGACTCCACGGCGTACGGCCGCGACCTCGGGGATGGTGCAGACCTCGGCAAATTGCTGCGGGCGCTGGCCAGGGTCGACGGGATCCGATGGATCCGGCTCCATTATGCCTATCCGATCGGCCTTCCGGAGAGCCTCCTGCGGGCGATCGCGGAGGAAGAGAAGGTGGTGAAGTACCTCGACATGCCTCTGCAGCACGCCAGTGGGCCGATGCTCCGGGCGATGCGCCGGGGCGTCACGCGCGATGGGCAGGAGCGCATCCTCGAGCGGGTGCGTCGGTTCGTGCCGGACATCGCGATCCGGACGACGTTCATCGTGGGGTTCCCCGGGGAGACCGACGCAGACTTCGCCGAGCTGCGCAGCTTCGTCGAGCGCGAGAAGTTCAGCCGGGTGGGCGTGTTCACGTACTTCCAGGAGGATGGCACGCCCGCGGCGTTGCTGGGCGGCCAGGTGGAAGAGCGCGTGAAGAACGCCCGGCAGAAGGAGATCATGGCGCTGCAGAAGTCCATCTCCAAGGCGCTTCATCGGGACATGGTCAAGAAGACCTACGATGTGCTGATCGACGGTCCGAGCAAGGAGAGCGAGTTCCTCCTGTCGGGGCGGCTCGCGTCCCAGGCGCCGGAGGTGGATGGTCAGGTGTACATCCAGTCGCCTCCGGAGGATGCGCGCGCGGGCCAGATCCGTCCCGTCCGGATCCGTCGGGCGAGCGCCTATGACCTCGTGGGCGAGATCGTCGAATAGGACGTTGCGCTCTTCGGAGCGAGTCGCGGCGCGCGAGACGGCGAGCACGAAGAGCGCCGACCGGGTGGGGCTTTTCGAGTTCACGGGGCCCCAGGCGCGGGGGGTGATGCGGAGCGAGTCGCGGCGTGCGAGCCGGCGAGCACGCAGAGCGGCGACCGGGTGGGGCTTTTCGAGTTCACGGGGCCCCTGGCGCGGGG
>CAIQVJ010000036.1 GCA_903875225.1 uncultured Pseudomonadota bacterium | reverse complement strand
TTCGGTCAGCCGGTGCGGCGGGACGGCTTGACCATTCTTGCTTCTGCCCATGACGACGACTCCGAACCTTGCGGTTCAGGAATCGCATGTTTCTATTGACGTGTCAAAGTTCGCTGGGGAACGCAGCGATCCTGTTTAGCGCCCAACGCCCCTCTCCCCCACCGCGAGCCCGGCGCGGAACACGTACTCCCACGCCCCTGCCGTCGTTCGCAGGCCAAGCCGCTTTTTCATCACCTGCAACCTACGGTACAGCATAGGGTCACCCCGCGCGCAGACGTCCTTACGGTTCGCTGCCGCCGCGTCGTAGGTCAGCGGGTTCCCGACGGCCTCGATCAGCCATGCGGGCACGCCACCCGGTGTGGCGGGGGCCATCTCCAAGCGCGCGAGGATCGCCGGGTTGCGGGTCGGGCTCTGCCGAGGCTCGTTCCGGCGAATGCGGCCACGGGTGCCGAGGGTGGGAGCATGGGCCGGAGCACGCCGGGAGCCTCTTCATCTGGAAGGGAAGCCCGATGTCCGGTCGTCGCCGATGGGGCGTGGAGAACGAACGGCCCGCCGATCGTCCTCCCAACTGCCAACAGCGCGGAGGCCCCCGACCCTACACTTGGCTATCGAGTGGGCGCGCATGTGTTGCGTCAACCGAGCCATCGGGCAGATTCGCGCTTAAAAATATACTTCTCCGTTTGCGCCGCACGATCCTTCGTCCGTGCTACGATGCTCCCAGGCGGTGCGAGCCCGCATCACAAACCACCGAACGGAGCTGAAGATGACGCGTCTGCCCCCCGCCTACTCGGGGAGCGTGCTCACAAGCCGGCCACCCGCGTGCCCATGACACCTGGGCCCTGGCCCTGGCTGATCCTCCTCGCCGCGTCGTGCACGGCGTCACCCGCAAAGCCCGACCCTGTGAGCCCTCGGCATTCCTCAGATTCAGGCAGTCCCGACTCACGCGAGTCTGGGTTGCCGGACTCCGTTGCTTGTGACGCCTGTGCATTGGCCGCGCAGGTAGCGAGCACGATCAGCGTGGATCTGGCATGTTCGCGAGCCGATCTCGAGGTGGCCGACCCCTATGACATCGAGATCAAAGAGGAGCTTCAGGTCAACCCCGCGTGGTGGGATGGGTATGGCGCGTATGCCAGGCCTCTGGTGGCGGACATGGATGGCGACGGCGTTCCCGAGTTGGCGATCAACGAGTGCAGCCAGGACCTGGTGGAGTGTGAGTTTTCGGTGTTCGCTTCGGACGGGTCGGTGGTGATGGATGCCCCCGGGTCGATGGGCTTCTTTTCACCCCTCGCTGCAGTCGATCTCGACGGGACACCTGGCGCGGAGGTGCTGCGGGTATTTCGGGATTCTGACGCGGTGTCCTACATTGTCGCCCAGCGTTACGATGGGGGGGTCCTCTGGCGTGTGGAGGAGGATGTCTTCAGCATCCAGTACTTGACGGTTGCCGATCTCCTGGGTGATGGGACCCCCGAGATCCTGACGAACGGTGTGATCCTTGATGCGCAGACGGGGGTGGAGGTTGGGAGCTACGAGCGGAATGACGGCGGAGGGGATGTCATCGCGACCGCGGATGTCGACCACGATGGCCAACTTGAGTTCGCCGAGGCAGGTAGGCTGTTCGCCTCCGACGGGTCGACGGTGTGGACCCTGCCCGGAGACGCGGGGGTCGGTGGCATAGCAGTAGCGATGCAAGCCGACGCGGATCGCGAGCCGGAGTTCTTGTTTGTGACCGAGGGATTCGTGATCGCCGATACCGACGGCACCATCCTCACGCAGGTCGACGCACCGATGCAAAATCCGAAGTACTCCGCTGTCGCCGATCTGGACGGGGACGGCTCTCCGGAAATCGTGATCGTGACATCCAGTTTTGTGGTCGCTGCCTACCGGCTCGACGGTACCTTGTTCTGGGAACGAGATGACCTTGGCTACGTCGAAGACATCACCGCTTGGGATGTTGACGGCGACGGAGCGTCGGAGTTGTTGGTCTCCGAGTTGCGGGGGGTTGACGGGGGTAGGAACGCCTTCAAGATCCTCTCCGGGGTCAAGGGTGACGTGCTCTTCAGCACCCCTCACCTGACGCACTTCGGTGGTCAGCCATTCGTCGCCGACATTGACAACGACGGCCACGCAGAGATCATCATGGCGGGCGGCGCGTATCGCGAAGGGCCCAGCCCCTCGGTCACCATCTATCACCAGGTGAACGACACCTGGCCCGCCGCCGGTCCAGCGTGGCCGGTTCCCGACTACCACCTCACCAACATCGGGCCGGCCGGTGAGATCCCTGTAGTCGAGCCCGATCCTGCGCCGTGGACCTACAACCTGTTCCACGCGCGGCCCGCCGTCGATGGCCAGCCCGCGAACCTGACCCCAACGCTGGTCCAGAGCTGCTCGGACACCTGTGAGGAGGGCGGCAGCGTACAGATCGAGGTCCGGGTGACCAACTCGGGGCCGGCGGATGCCAACGAGGTCCTGCTGCGGGTCACCGCGGGCGGCACCACCGTCACGGAGACCACGCTGCCCCAGGTCGGGTCCGGTGTCATGTCCGCGGGGGTCATCCTCACCATCCCGGGCACAAGTTTTGATCTCGGGGAGGTGCGGGTGGTGGTGGACCCCAACGGGTCCAACGCCGAGTGTGAGGAAGGGGACAACGAGCTGGTGGTTGCGGATCCGCGGTGAGGGGCGTCTTCGTTCCGTTGGCACTTCTGCCCGCGTTGGGTGTGTGCCCGCTAGCGTTTGCGGCTGAAGGCTCGCCCCCAGCCCCCGACACGATCGTTGAGTTCACCGCTGCGTTGGATTGGTGCGGAGGTGGCGACGACATCCTCATTGACCCGCATGGCGACGGCTACGACTATGTCATTCGGGGGGAGCCGCGCGGCCTCTCCAGTCCCCAAGCTCCCTGATCGTCTCATTCCAAATCGTCATGAAGCGGCGCGCTCGGCGCACGGAGCGCGGTCTGCGGGCCACCAGTGGAAGTGCGTTCTGCCGCGAACCACGTCCGGTTGCGCGCTGAGCTCTCTGCACCTGGCTGCCGACACCACGGCGTGCTCATCCATGTCGACGAAGTCGCGGTTGGCCAGAGCCTCGTGGAGGAGCGGCCAGAGTTG
>CAIQVJ010000035.1 GCA_903875225.1 uncultured Pseudomonadota bacterium | reverse complement strand
TTCGGTCAGCCGGTGCGGCGGGACGGCTTGACCATTCTTGCTTCTGCCCATGACGACGACTCCGAACCTTGCGGTTCAGGAATCGCATGTTTCTATTGACGTGTCAAGGTTCGCTGGGGAACGCAGCGATCCTGTTTAGAAGTTGAACTTCGTCTTCAGATCGTCCCAGAACGACTTCTCGCGCACCTTGTCGTCGAACACCGTCGCGAGCTCACGCACGAGCTCCTCCTCACGCGGGCCAAGGGTCTTGGGCACGGCAACGACGAGCTGAACGTGCTGATCCCCGCGTCCGCGGCCCTGCACCGACGGGATGCCCTTGCCCCTGAGCACCACCACCTTGCCCGAAGGGGTACCCGCCTCGACCTCGTACGGCACGTCGCCATCGATCGTCGGGATGGTGATCTTCCCGCCGAGGCACGCGGTGGGAAACCCCATCGGCACCGTACAGAGCACATGCACGCCGTCCCGCCGGAACAACGAGTGCTCCTTGAGCCGGATGGTGACGTAGAGATCACCGTTCGGGGCGCCCTTGTCGCCGATGTCGCCCTTGCCGCCCAGCCGAAGCTGCATGCCTTCGTCGACCCCGGCGGGGATGGTGACCTTGAGCTTGTCGCTCACGCGCTGCCGACCGCTGCCGCTGCAGGACCCACAGGGGTCCTTGATCATCTTGCCCGTCCCAGCACACCGGGGGCAGACGGTGCGGATCTGGAAGAAGGCCTGCCGCTGCATCACCTCGCCCGCGCCCTTGCACAGGTCGCAGGTGGTGGGAGAGGAGCCCGCCTTCGCCCCGGATCCGTCACACGTCTCGCAAAGGCCGTGCTTCGGGACCTGGATCTCCTGCTCGGAACCCTTCGCAGCGTCCATGAACTCGACGGCCAGCACGTACTCGAGATCCGCACCCCGGCGCGGTCCCGCCTTGCCTCGTTGGCGCCCCCCACCGCCGAAGAGCTCACCAAACAGGTCGCCGAACTGGGAAAAGACGTCCTCGGCGCTCTGGAAGCCGCCGCCCATGCCCTGACCACGCAGGCCCTCGTGACCGAAGCGATCGTACGTCGCCCGCTTTTCCGGGTCGGAGAGCACATCGTAGGCCTCGGCCGCCTCCTTGAACTTCGCCTCGGCATCCTTGTCACCCGGGTTTCGATCCGGGTGGTGCTTCATCGCGAGGCTGCGAAAAGCCTTCTTGACCTCGGCGTCGGACGCGGTCTTCGCGACCTCGAGCACCACGTAGTAGTCACGCTTGGCCACAGGTGCCCCCTGAAAACGCGCCGAGCCCGGCAAGACCCCCGAAGGAGCCCGGCCGGAACGCAGCGGACCGCTCGTTCAACATCCACGGAACCATGTTTGGTTCTAGTTGGATTCTTCGAAGGGAACGTCGATCGCTTCATCCTTCCCGCCGCCCGGGGGAGGCGCGCCCGTAGGCCCGCCGCCCGACGCCGCCCCACCCTGGTACATGGCCTGGGAGAGGTCGTGAGCGGCCTTCGTGAGCGCCTCGAACGCGGCCTTCACCCGGTTGACGTCGTCGCTGTCGAGCGCGGCTCGCGCGTCGCCGAGCGCGGCTTCGAGCTTCTGGACGCCGTCGGGGGCCATCTTGTCCTTGTTCTCCGCGAGGGACTTGGAGGCCTGGTACACGAGGTTGTCGAGCTTGTTCCGCTCCTCGATCAGCTCACGCTTCGCCTTGTCGGTCGACTCGTTGGCCGAGGCCTCGCGGACGAGCTTCTCAACGTCCTCCTTGGAGAGACCGGACGAAGAGGTGATGGTGATCTTCTGCTCACGGCTCGTGGCCTTGTCCTTCGCGCGGACGTTGAGGATGCCGTTGGCATCGATGTCGAAGGTGACCTCGACCTGGGGAACGCCGCGGGGCGCGGGCGAGATGCCGTCGAGCCGGAAGTCGCCGAGCAGGCGGTTGTCCTTCGCGAGCGGGCGCTCGCCCTGGTACACGTGCACATCGACTGCGGTCTGGCTGTCAGCAGCGGTCGAGAAGATCTCGCTCTTGCTGGTGGGGATCGTCGTGTTGCGCGCGATCAGCACCGTGTGGACGCCACCGAGCGTCTCGATCCCGAGCGAGAGGGGGGTGACGTCGAGCAGGAGCATGTCGGTGACGTCGCCGCCCAACACTCCGCCCTGGACCGCGGCGCCGAGCGCCACGACCTCGTCCGGGTTGACCGTGCGGTTCGGCTCCTTGCCGAACAGCGCCTTCACCTTCGCCTGCACGAGCGGGATGCGCGTCGATCCGCCGACGAGCAGGATCTCGTGCACCTCGGAGGCCGTGATCTTCGCGTCCTTCAGCGCCTGACGGCAGGGCTCGAGCGTGCGGTCGATGATTGGCTCGATCATCTGCTCAAAGCGGGCGCGAGCGAGCGAGCGCTCGAGGTGGCGAGGACCTGACGCGTCCATCGAGAGGAACGGCAGCGAGATGGCGGCCGACTGGCTCGACGAGAGCTCGATCTTCGCCTTTTCGGCGGCGTCCTTCAAACGCTGAAGCACCATCTTGTCGTTCGCGACGTCGATGCCCGTCTCGTTCTTGAACTCCTTGACCATCCAGTCGATGAGCAGGTTGTCCACGTCGTCACCACCGAGGTGGGTGTCGCCGTTGGTGCTGCGCACCTCGACCACGTTGTCCCCGACGTCGAGGATGGAGATGTCGAACGTGCCACCACCGAAGTCGTAGACGGCGATCGTCTGGTCCTTCTTCTTCTTGCCGAAGCCGTAGGCGAGCGCGGCGGCGGTGGGCTCGTTGATGATGCGCTTGACGTCGAGACCCGCGATCTTGCCGGCGTCCTTCGTGGCCTGGCGCTGGGCGTCGTTGAAGTACGCGGGCACCGTGATGACGGCCTCGGTGACCGGCTGCCCCAGGTACTTCTCGGCTTCACGCTTCAGCTTTTGAAGGATCATCGCAGAGATTTCAGGAGCGCTGAACTCCTTGTCGTCGATGCCCACCTTCATGAGGTCCCCGTTGCGCACGACCTTGTAGGGCACGCGCTTGGACTCCTTCTCGGCCTCCTCCCAACGTTGCCCCATGAACCGCTTGATCGAGTAGACCGTGCGCGTGGGGTTCGTGATGGCCTGGCGACGGGCGGTGGCCCCCACGAGGCGCTCGCCGTCCTTGTTGAATCCGACGACGGACGGGGTCGTGCGCGCGCCCTCCTCGTTGATGATGACGGTGGGCGAATCGCCCTCCATGATCGCCACCACGGAATTGGTGGTGCCGAGGTCGATACCGATGATCTTGCCCATGGAGACTTCCTTTGATGCGACCGGCCAAGCTGGCCGGACTTTGAGTTTTTAAGGTTGAACCGATAAAACCTGCGGGAGGCTCGCGGTGACGCGGGAAGGTTAATCCCCGGTCAACGCAGGTCAAGATGGGAACACCGATCTCGCCGACGCCCGCTGGTTCGTTCGGGTGCTTCGTTGGATCGAATGTAGGGACGGTATCGGGGTGCGGCAAGCAAGAAACGATCCGGCGACCGAGTGCACGTGCATGTTTCCGCGCGGGGCAAACGGGATAGCCGCGCCCGGATGTCGACTCCGTCCCCCGCCCGCCCCCTGTCCCCGATCATCCCCGAAGAGGAGACCCTGCTCGCAGCCGTTCGCGAGCGACTCATCAACCAGCCGCCTTCAACCGGCGCTTCTGCTGACGAGATCATCGAAGACATGCAACGGATCCAGCAGGAGATCCGGGCCGCAAAGACCGAAGACAAGCCCGCGCTGGAGCAACACTACAACATCCAGGGCCGGGTGCTCGACCAGATCCGCCGGGGCAAGCAGGAGGCCCGGGTGGACCCGGAGAACCCCTACTTCGCCCACCTCAAGGTCAAGGCGGAGGGCCGCCAGACCGACGTGTTCCTCGGCCGCTGCACCCGCATCGGCGACGGAGTGCGCATCGTCGACTGGCGGCACGCGCCCATCGCCCGCATCTTCTACTGCTACCAGGAGGGCGACGACTACACGGAGTCCATCGGCGAGCGCGACGTGGAGGGCGTCGTGCAGGTGCGTCGGACGCTGTCCGTGATGGACGGCCAGCTTCAGCGGATCGCGGCGCCGCAGGGGACGTTCATGCGCGGAGCCCATGGCTGGGAGGCGATGGCCACTGTCGTTCCGAACCTGGCAACAGGCGTCGGCGCCCGGCGCTCGACCTCCTCAGACGTGCGACTGGGGAGCGGCAAGGCGCACCGCTCGGACAAGCACCTGCCCGACATCGCGGCGCTCATCGACCCCGAGCAGTTCGAGCTGATCTCGCGGCCCGACGCTGGTCCGGTGGTCATCCGGGGCGGGGCCGGCTCGGGCAAGACGACGGTCGCGCTTCATCGCATCGCCTGGCTCGCGTTCAACTCGCCTACACGTTTCGCACCCGCAAAGATGCTGGTCGTCGTGTGGGGCCGCGCGCTGCGGGACTACGTCTCGAAGGTGCTCCCCGCCCTGGGAGTCGAGGGCGTCTCGGTCGTGACATGGAGCGAGTGGTCACGGAAGCTCGTCGGCCGTCACTTCCCGCACCTTCCGGGACACAACAACGCGAACACGCCTGGCGCGGTGAGCCGGCTCAAGCTGCACCCCGGGCTCCACACGCTCCTGGAGCAGGTCGTCCGCGGGCGCAAGGCCCCGCCCACGGGCCACAGCGCGCTGGACGACTGGAAGCACCTGCTCGGCGACCGATCACTCCTCGAGACCCTCGACGGGTTCACCGACGAGCAGATGGACGAGATCATGCAGTGGTCCAAGCAGCAGCAGGCGCAGATCGCCGCGCTGGAGGACCGCGAGAAGGGCGCAGAACCCTGGCTCGACGAGGAGGATGACGCGATCCTGCTCCGCGCGTGGCAGCTCCGCGTCGGCGAGCTTCGCAGCAAGTCCGGACCGATCAAGCTCGCACACCTCGCGGTGGACGAAGTCCAGGACTTCAGCCCGATGGAGGTCGCCGTCCTGCTCGGCGCCTGCGACAAGAACAAGTGCATCACCCTGGCTGGCGATACCCAGCAACACATCTCGGCCACGGGCGGTTCGCTGTCGTGGACGGACCTGTTGACCTCGCTCGGCGTGAAGCCAACGGCACTTTCAAGCTTGAAGGTGAGCTATCGATCCACGCGCACGATCACGACGTTCGCGCGACGCCTGCTCGGTGCGCTCGCCGAAGACGACGCCCCTCCCCTCACCATGCGGGAGGGCGAGCCGGTCCCGGTGTTCGACTTTCCGGATCATGGGGCCTGCGTGGACACGATCGGTCGCGCGCTGCGCCAGCTGGTCCGTGAGGAGCCCAACGCGTCGATCGCGGTGCTCGCACCCACGCCGACCATGGCCCAGATCTACTACGACGGGTTCGCCCGGATGGAGATCCCGGACGTACGGCTGATCGAGGACCAGACGTTCTCGTTCACGCCCGGCATCGACGTCGTGGACATCGGTCAGGTCAAGGGCCTGGAATTCGACTACGTCGTATTGGTGGACGTCTCTGCAGCTGCATACCCGAACCGCGACTACCCCCGTCGCCTGCTCCACGTGGCAGCCACGCGCGCGATCCACCAGCTCTGGGTCACGCACGTGGGCCGGCCCTCGCCCATCCTGGCACAGGCGCTGGACGAGAGCACCGAATGAACCCTGCCGCCCGCACGCGCCTGCTCGCGGGCGGCACCGATCGCCTCGTCGACCTGATGCTCGACGATCTGCTCGACAGGCCGATCACCGAGCTCGTGGACCCCGGCTGGCTCGCCCGGCAGCTCGCCGCCACCGCGCGACAGGCCGCCGCAGACCCGCAGGTCGAGGCGTTCTTCCGGGCACGCGTCTCCGACGCCCGGAACCACGTCCCGAGCGGGCGCCCGCCGATGCCGCCGGAGCTGCGAGAGCCGCTCCGCGAGGTCCTGTCGCGCCCCTACGTGCCGGACCGCGAGATCATGGGGCGCCTGCTCGATCACGACACGGCGCGGCTCCTGCTCCGCAACCTGTTCCAGGACCTGCTGATCGCCTTCGCACGCAAGCTCAAGCCCCCCGCAGCGGCCCAACGCCTGGCGGGCGGGTTCGGCGGGCTGGGCGGGTTCAAGGGCCTCCGGCAGCTCGGCGAGGGGCTCCAGAACCTCGTCGGCGAGGAGTTCGAGGCCCACGTGGAGCACCGTGCCCGTGAGTTCATGGACGCCGGCGTTCAGCGGCTGGTCGAGAAGATGGCGGATCACCTCTGTGACCCCGCGCTGGTCTCCGACTATGGCGCGTGGCGCGCGCACGGGCTGGACGTCCTGCTGGCGACGGACGCAAGGGCGCTCGCTGCCGAGATCGAGAAGCTCGACCCGGACGCGCTCGTGGCCACGGGTGCTGCGCTGGTCCGCGGGATCGCGGCGCAGGAGGCGCTGGTCTCCCAGTTCGAGGCCATGCTGAAGTCCGCGATGGCGGCCAGCGGCGGACGCAGCGCGCGTGAGCTGCTCGGCGGGCTGGAGACGCACGGCATCGAGCTTGTGCGCAGCGTGATGCGGGAGAGGGCCCGCGCGTTGGTGGACACCCCCGCCTTCATGACCTGGTGGGACGAGGTGGTGGAGGGGTAGTCGGGTCGCGGGCAGGGGCCGGCCCGACGTGGCCCGGACGAGCCCTACCTCACCGCTGTGCCTCGACGGTCTTCTCCAGCTCCTCGGCGATCTTCCCGAGCGGCTGCAGGAGACGCTCGAACTTGTCGAACCACTGCTGCCAGATCTTGTCGCCCTGCTCCGCGCCGGGAACCTCGGCGTTGACGCGACGGACGAACTCCTTGAACTTGTCGACCCGCTCGAGGGTCTTGGGCAGCGCCGTGTAGAAGTCGTGCGAGTACCCGATCAGCGAGCCGGCGGTGCGGTAGAGCACCCGGTCGCTCGTGCCCTCCTCGATGAGCAGGAACTCGGAGCTCACCAGCGCAGAGTAGAATCCGAACGCGCCCAGGTCCAACTCCTGGAGCAGCGCGGTGCGGAACAGGTTGAGGATGACGTTCTTGTTCACCCGGATGAACTCGACGACCCGGGGCTTCAGGTAGGACTCGGCGGCGCGCGGCTGACGACCGGCGCGAGGCACGGGCAGCTGCACCTGCACCATGCGACCGAGCCGCACGTTGATGCGGGTGAGCGCGACGGCGTCCTCGTGGTCCTCCTCGGCGGCATGGAGGCGGGCCTTGGCAAACTCGGCGACGCGCGACTCCGAGCGCTCGTTGGTGTCGAAGCGTGGCCGCAAGGCGTCGCTCTGAAGCTGCTCGACGTGGAAGAGCCAGAGCATGTACTCGCCGTCCTGCCTCGGGACCTCGAGCGCGACCTCGACGGACTCGGGCAGGATGATGCCCTGACCGCTGCGTGCCACCCCGTAGCCGGCCTCGATGATCGCGACGTACTTGTCCTTGCGCTGCTCGATCGAGACCTTCAGGCCCTGCACGAGGCCGTGCCCATGCATGTAGTGCACGTGGCGGTGAAGGTTCGAGCGATGGTAGGCCTGGTCGGCCGAGAGGTCATCGGCCGTGAGGGCCAGGCCCTCGAACGGACGCAGACGGGTGAGGAGGAAGGCTTTCTTGGGATCCACGATGTACCTTTGCGACTACGGGGCGGGCCGCGAGGAGGGGGCCGACTCGCCTACAGGTGCCGGCTTCTGGGGCTGGAAGAGGATGGTGAAGGTGACGTGAGCAGGCTTCTCGTTGGTGACGATCTGCGCGATACGCGCCAGAACCTCGACGGCACGCTCGCCAAAACGCTTCTTGAAGGCGGGCATCGGCTCCAGGAGCACGGCGAAGAAGGTGGTGCGCGCCCTGTCCGGCTCGACCAGGAAGTGGGCGCCGGGCTCGCCGAGCCGGTAGCGCTGCGAGATGTCGTTGCCGCCGGAGAGCGTGCTCTTTCCCAGCACGAACTGGTTCGGGTAGCGCAGCTCCAGCACCCGGACGGGGGCCGAGGTGAGCACCCGGATCATCTCCTCCACCCCTGGCACCGTGCCGCGCGTGCGGTAGAGCCGGATGGCCCGCCGCGTGAGCTCGCGCTGCTGGTGCAGGGGGAGAGAACTATCCAGCTCGAAGCTCACCCAGCTCGCGAGCCAGGGCAGGAACCGGGGGTCGGTCACACCCGGATCGATCAGCGACGCCACACCGTCGATGCGGTCGGTGATGGTCGTCATGATGTGCTGGTAGATGAACAGGAACCGCCGCAGCGGATCCGCATTGAAGGACTGCACCTCGGCGGACTGGAGCGTGTCGGCCTTGGGGGGTGTCCACCGCTTCGCGGAGACCTCGTCCGACCGCACCACGTCGCGGCGCTGGGCCGGTACCGCCCCCTGGAACAGGCCCGGCAGGAAGCGCAGGTAGCCCCGGACCGGGATGTGGAGGATCACCTTGTCGCGCGGATTCAGCGCGCCGGGCGGCCGGCCGTCGGGGGTGACCACCTCGGTGACGGTGCTGACGAGGTCGTCGGGCGTGAAATAGCTGGCGGGAGACCCGTCCGGGAGCACGCGGTGACCCCGGACGTAGGTCGGCTCTCCACCGACCGAGGGGACGACCTCCACGGCGCGTACGAGGCCGACCTTCTCCCCGCGCAACCCCTCGACGAGCCTGTAGCCGACAGGATTTCCGATGTGCCGCCCGACGAAGGACAGCGCGTCGCGCACCGGGTACCCGATGCGAACGAGGTCCTCCAGGTAGCGATAGTCGCTCGTTGCCGGTGCCAGCGCTGCGGACGAACGCGGTTCGAGCGAACGACCATCGCGGGAGGGGACGGGAAGGTTGGGCGGCAGAGCGGATCCGGATCGGGAGGGAATGTATCAGAGCGCGGACGGAATCACACGCCGTCAGGGGCCTGGGAGGCCCCGAAGGGCCGCCCTCCGGCGATGTCGACGCTCCAGGACAGCCACGCCCGGTGGGCAAACCGGTCGGCGCCCGGGACGAAGTCCTCCCCTGAGATGTGCTCGAGCGTGTAGCCGCCCGAGAGGCGCCCCCGTGGCGCGGGGCCGGGGGGCGTGGCGATGCTGACCTCCGCCCCCGCCCGCCAGCGCGTCTCCTCGGTCTCCAGCGTGAAGACCTTGTCGTTCCGGGACTCGATCACGCCTACGCGGTGGGTCCTGTCGGCCCAGAGCGCGGCGCGCAGACCGTACACCGGCCCCTCCGGCCCCGCGGTCCACCCGAGCCTTCCCCAGATCGTCTCGCTGTCGGTCCCGCCAGGGTTGCCGAGCGGGCGCTGATCCTGCGTGAACCCCTCGTGGTACACGCGATGGCCCACGTACCAGCGGAACGTGTCGTCCATCAGCCTGCTGTACTCGACGTTCGCCGAGATCGGCCCCGCGGTGACCTCGCCGCCGTAGATGTTGGCGACGCCGGCCAGCGACGGGTACGGGATCGGCCCGAGCTTTCGTGCGATGACGTCCTCGCCGCCGTACTGCCAGTAGGCCTCCACGTGCTGGATCGGGATCGACGCCAGCCAGTGGTGCAGCGGTAGGCACAGCCGGAAGTCCAGTGCGGCGAGCTCGTCCTGATCCGGCAGCAACTGGTCCGGGTCATCGTAGATGTGCGGCTCGGTGGGCAGGAGGAGCTGCCCGAAGTCCACCGGCGGCCGGTCCTCTCCACCGAAGATCGTCATCCGCGTCACGCCGATCTCGAGCTCGGGAACCGGCAACCAGCGCACGTCTCCCACCATCAGGCCGGGGTTGGTCACGTCCCCGCGCGGCTCGCCGAGCCAGCCCACGTCGAGCTCTCCACGCAGCCGGCCGAGCTTCGAGAGCACCCAGGGCAGGTGCCCCTCCCCGGAGACCCCACCCAGCCATGGCGGGATCGCGTTGTCCGAGAGCGTCAAGGAGCCGTGCCGCGAGGGGCCGAGCCACCGATCCTCCCGCCCGAACCCGACCGAGAGCCCGCCCGCTCGCACGCCGGCCCAGAGGTCCTTGACGTCCACCCGACCGGCCACCCCCTGCCCGCCCGCGTTCACGAACCCCGTCCGGATCCACGGTGTCGCCCGGATCTCGAAGGGGCCGGCCACCAGGACACCCATCGCGGAGAGCTGTGGTGTCAGACCGCCCGGCTCCTCTTCCCCGCCGTTGTTGTCGGGCACGCCATCGCCGAGGCTCAGGTGCAGCTTCGGCTCGACGAGCACCCACACGCCATCTCTCCAGCCGGACAGGGGCGAATAGCCGCCGCGGCGCTCGACCTCGAAGAGGTCCTCCGTGGGCGCCCCGAGCAGTCGGTCCTCGGCATCGTCCCTCGCGCGCCGGTCCGCCTCCACCGCGCCGGAGGTGTCGGTGATGTCGAGGGGATCGGCAGCCGCGCCCGGGACCACTACCGACAGGATCGAGAGTAGAGACGCAGCGAACATCCCCCGCATGGTAGCTTGCTGAGCATGCCAGTGCCCGACCTTTTGCCTCCGGCCTGGCGCCCCGTGCTGGAGGAGGGTCCCCTCCCGATCCCCATCCACAGCGAGCTGCACCCGGTACGATGGGACTACGGCGAGCGTTTCTACGCGTTGGAGAACAGCGCCATGGGCGGGCCGAGCGCGAACCCGGTCTTCGGCCCCACCGTGGCGGCCGCCGACGTGTACTGGCGACTCTACGCCGCGACGGGGCGTGGGTCCTGGCTCGCTGACGGTACGGCGACGATCTGGCGGGACACCGCCCTCACGGGCAGCCTGCTCGCGTTCAACCAACTGCTGGACGAGACGGTGGCCCGCGCACCGCAGATCTCGACCATCCGGACGGCAGCGGACCTGCTCCTCAACCCGAACATCTCCTTGCGCGCGCCGGGGGGCAAGCACCCCGTGGTCGGCCACGACACCTCGGGCGGCAACGCCCGGAAGCTCAACGACGAGGCCCTGCAGCAGGGGCTCACCACAGGCAAGCCCGAACCGAGGCTCGGGGTCGGTCTGGACTGGTCCACCCGTAGCGCTGACGAGCCGCCTTCGGCTCCACTGCTCAAGTACGCGGCCTGGGTGGCCACGAGCAACATCGGGATCTCCAACCTCCGGGCCGAGGTGGACCTCCTGCACGGCGCGTGGACCGTGACGGGCCGGGAGCGCCTGTGGAGGAGCCTCTCGTTCATCGGCACGGCTCGCAGCCAGGATCGAACCTTCGAGCCGTCATCCTGGAGCGGCGGCCTCTCCTGGGCGGTCCCCTGGACGACCGGCTGGACCGTCCGCGCAGACCGGAAGCAGACCTTCGACGTCGCGCCGGACGTCACCTGGATGGTCACGATCCGCGGTGACGGGAAGACGCCGGTACCCCGGGGCATCCTGTTCTGAGCCCCCTTCGGTGGGCTACTCCCCGCGCACGGTCCGGCCAGCCGGGCCGATCGCCTCCGGCGAGAAGGCGTGCGCCGGCGTATCGAGCAGGATGCTCACGGTCTCCTCCCGGAGTCGGTCGGCGGGGCTGCGCGGCTCGTTGAACAGCCCGATGTTCCAGGTCATCCGGCACCTGGGCAGCAGGGGGCGCAGCGCCACGACGGCGCTGTCCACGTGGTCCTTCTCGAGGGCAGCGATCTGGGCGGCGGTGAGGTGCTGCTTGCCGAAGGTGAGGTCGCTGTTGAGCGCATCGCGCCACCTGACCAGCTCGATCAGCGGCGCGACGCAGGGGTCGTTCGCCCCGGGGAACTGCTCTGCGAACGGGTCCTCCGGCTGGCCGCCACAGCCCAGTGCGAGCGCCCAGAACATCACGGCCTGCGGACCCTGGCCCAGACGGCCGCGATCGGGCGCACGAGGAACGGGGTGATCAAGCACGTGACCGCCGCGCGAGGCACCATCAGGGCCTTGGACAGGAGCCACGCAGAGAAGAGCGTGCTCCCCTGCCCCACGTGCTCCGCGATCCACGGCTGCCCGCGAACCTCCGGGCTCATCAACGCGGCGTAGAACGCCCCGATGGTGAGCCCCTGCACCACGAAGTACACGACGACCCCTGCGCGCCCCAGTCGGGCCACGCGTGCCTGCCAGTCCTCCACCAGCGCTGCGGGAGCCGACGGGTCGTCGCTCACCCGGCAGCCTGGGCCCTGGCAGCCTGCATGACCTTGACGAACTCGGCCGCCTCGACAAAGCCAACGGTCTCGGTCATCTTCTCGCCGCCTGGCTTCACGAACACGACAGTGGGCAGGCCCATGACGCCGTACTTCTGCTGGACGGCGCGCACGGCCGGGTCCGCCTTCTCCGTGCAGTCGATCATCACCGTCACGAAGCCATCAGCCTCCGCGATCACCGCGCCGTCCGTGTAGGTGAGCTTCTCCATCTCGTGACACGCCGCGCACCATTCCGCCGTGAAGTCGATGATCAGGGGCTTCCCGCTCGCCTTCGCCGCGGCGAGCCCGGCCTCCTCGGTCGTGAGCCAGGCGATCCTCGGCCCGGCGTTGGCAGCAGCCGCGCTGCCCAGCTGCACCGGGGGCAGGATGAACCCCTTCGTCATCATCAGCCCCACCAGCAACCACACGCCCACCGTGACCGCCACCACCGTCCACGTCTGGCGCAGGCGTTGGATCAACCAGCCCTCGCCGTCCTCCTCGCTGGGCCACGAGAACACGCCCGTCACGATGCAAACCGCGCGGGTCGCCAGCGCGGTCACGGCTACCGGCAGCTGCGGCGCGGCGTAGTACACCGCGCCGAGCCACATCACGATGCCGAAACTCTTCTTGACCACCACCATCCACGGCCCGCGGCTCGGGAGCCACCCGCTGGCCATCCCCGTGACCAGGAAGATCATGCCGATGCCCAACGAGAACGAGAACATCAGCGCGGCGCCCAACTGCACACCGCCGGTGCCGATCAGCGCGAGGATGCTGACCACGACGGGCCCGGAGCAGGGCCCCGCCACGACGGCGCCGATCATGCCGACGAAGAACGCCCCCGCGTACCCGCCCTTGCGCTCGCCGCTCTGGATGCGCCCCGCCAGCGCCGCCGGCAGCTGCACGTCGAAGAATCCGAACATCGAGGCGCCCATGGCCACGAAGAAGAGGGCGATGCCCGCCACGACGTACGGGCTCTGCAGCCAGCTCCCGAAGAGCTCGCCGGTCACCCCCGCGAACACGCCCAGCGCGGTGTAGACCGACGCCAGGCCCAGGACGTAGGCCGACGTGAAGAACAGCGACTCCACCTTCGAGCTCGCACCCCGGGCGCCGATCATGCCCATGGTGATGGGCACCATCGGCAGCACGCAGGGCGTGAAGCTCACGCCGATGCCCGCGAGGAAGCAGAGCAGCACCAGCGCAAAGAAGCCCTTCTTCTGCGCCTGGTCGAACGCAGAACCCGACCCCGCGGCGGGGGCCGCCGCCGCGGTCGGGGCCACGGGCGCCGGGGCCGCGGCCTACACCGGGGCGGGCGCAGCGGCGGGAGGCAGGGCCGCAGGCGCGGGAACCGGAGCCGGGAGCGCGGCCCCCGTCAGATGCACGGGAACCGTGATCTTCTCGGAGGTCGGCATCCGGCAGAGCTCCACGCCCTTGCATGCCTGATACCCGACCTCCACCTCGACCGAGGCATCGCCCGCCGGACCGGTGATCGGTACGATGAGGTCGAAGTCCTCGGTGAAGTCCTCCCGGTACGACCCGTCCTCGACCTTGCCGGAGGCGTGAGCCGCGGGAAACAGCGGGTCTCCCAGCGAGAGGGCGCCCGGGGTCGGCAGGCTGGCACCCACGAACATCTTGTTCATGTGCCACTCCCCCTGCAGGTCGCAGTGCACCACCACGCGATCGTCCGCAGGCGGGCCGGCACTGAAGATGACGGCCTTCTCCTCGGGGGGCGGCGGCTCCTCAGCCCGTGCGCTCGCCACCCACTCCAACAGGGCGACCGGCGCCGGCACCCAGAGCGCTCCCGAGGGCTTCGGGACGGTCACGAGTGCGGTGAGGTCCTCCTCCACCGGCATGGTGCACAGGTCCTTCGTGCAGGCCTGGTAGCGGACGTGGAGCTGCACGGCGTGCGAACTGCCGGCCGCGGCCGTTCTCGGGACGGCCACGGCAAGCTGCACCCTCGCCGCGCCCTGGTACTGCTCACGGGTCTGCCCCGGAGCCGCGGGATCCGGCACCTGCTCGCCAGCCGGGTAGACCGGCGCGGAGACGTCGAGCCCACCGGCTGCGACGAGCTTCACGTCCAGCATGTCGACGTACACGTGGTATCCGGCCCCGATCTCCATCTGCACGCCGACGTTCCCGGATGCTCCGGGCGCGAGCGTGGCGTCGATCGCGTCGAGCACCACGGGCGGGGGGCCGGGAACGGGCGCAGCGTGGGCTGCGGGAGCTGCGAACTGCAGCATTCCGGAAAGGATGAAGCCGAGCAAAGGCGCTCCGAAAGTGGGACGCCTACCTAACCCGCCGGGTGCCAAAACCTGCCCGCAGTGTGCAGTCGGCCGCGGAGCCCCTCAGGGCGCCTCATCCGCACGCCATACAGACGCCAGCCGCAACAACTCCGACGGAACGATGCGACCAGCGGCAGCGATCGCCTGCACGATGTCCTGGGCGTAGACACGAAGTGGAGTTTCGTTACCGGGAATGTAGACGAGCCACTCGGCCTCGCCGGACACCGCCTCCGTGACTGGAGGAGCACTCACCGGTTCGGTCCGAGCGAGGGGCCTGACACTGCGGACCGAGGGCAACCGGGGGCGCTCCACCGCCGGGGGTACCGAAACCGGCACCGCGGAGGCCCTCGACAAGCTCGCCGCGACCGCGCCGGAGTCGCTCACGGCGCGCCGAACGGTGGGCAGCGGGGCGACCGGGGGTGAGGAATGGACCGGAGGCCGGCTCTCGGGCGGGAGCGGGCGCACGGCCTCGGAACGCACGATCCGCTGGCGGCCATCCCGCTGACGCACGGGCTGGAGCAGCCTCTCCATCTCCTCGGCGCCCTGGGACCGGAAGAAGTCACGGTCGATCCGGGGCGGCCGGAACGGCGTCTCCCCGGCGAAACGGGGCCGGGGGTCAGCGTGGCCGACGCCCCAGCCAGTGGGCCGATGTGCGTTCTCGTCGGTGCGCAGAGGCCGCCGAACCACCTGCAGGTTCTCTTCCACGTGCACCTTGGCGCGGCGCCCGCGCTTCGGGCCACGGATCCACGCCTCGTCCTCGCGCGACAGGCGAACGCGCCGCCGCTGCACGTAGGCTGGAATGTTCAGCCGCTTGCGCTCGCCCTGCACGGCCTCCGGGATGACCTTGCCCATCTTCGCCACGACGCCGTCCGGCTCCCGCCCGAGCACGTCCCGCAGACCGGAGAGCTGCGCAGCCCCCGCATCGTCGGCGATGTCACGCCCGCCGACCCGCAGGTTCAGGCGAGCCAGTGCGCGCCGGATCCGCCGGGGCTCGGTGCAGAAGGCCCTTGCGATCGCGCGCAGCGGCTGCGACGCGCGCATACGCATGGCCTCGGGCCACCAGGACGTACGCTCGGCCGCGAGCCCCGCACCTTCTTCGGCGAGCTCCCCGCGCAGCGCATCCGCATCGACCTTGAACCGATCGGCCACGTCCTGCAGGGCGTCCGACCGCAGCGCCTGCACGCAGTCTGCCCACCATTTCGCTTCACGCATCGCCGTAGTCATGGTTCACCGTGTACGATTGCCCAGCGCGCTGGCTGCGACCGGGTCCAGCCGCCAGCGCACGCTCGATTCTCTACGTCCGTCACTGTTGTCGGATAGCATGACCGGGCGCGTCGCGCATGTCCTCAGCTTCTTTTTGGGTCGATGCCCAGCACTCCCGCCCCGGACGCCCGTTTGCCCAGTTGCCCAGCCCCCCGCGGACGGACCCGCACCCTGCTGCTCCTCCTCGCCTCCCTCTCGGCGCTGCCGGGCGCGCTCGCGGGACCCTCGGGAGCGGCGTCCGGGGCGGGCTCCGCGCTCGCGCGCCTGGACACGCTCGGCCGGGACTGGTGGGGAGACCAGCATTCCCAGGGTGTTGCAGCCGCCCCGGCGGACCGGACCCTCACCCTCCTGGACGCCGAGCGGGCAGACCCGACCACCTGGCTGGCGCTGAGCCTGATCCTGCAGCTCGATCCGGCGGACCGGTGGCGGGTGCAGAACGGCCAGAGTTACGTGCAGACTGCGCCATCGAGCGCCGAGGCGGAGCTCCTCGCGGAGATCGGGCCGCGCGTCGGGCTCCGGCACCCCCGCACGTACGAGGTGCGGACCGAGGCGAACACGGTCGTCTGGCTCGGACTCACGTCGCCGCAAGGCACGGTGGATGTGCCCGTGGCATGGCCGACGGAGTGGCGGACGGTGGAGGCGTGGCGGCAGATGCGCGCCGTGGGCTGGGCCCCACCCGAGCTCGACCCGGTGGGCCTGATCGATGGCAGCTTCGAGGACCCGATCGCCCTGCGGGTCGCCTGGTCGGCGAGCGGCGTGGCTGTCCAGGATCCCGCGCGGACCACGCTCGGGGCCCACTCCGTGCGGCTCGAGGGCGATGCCGAGCTTGTGCAGCGCGTGGGGCTCGCCGCCGGAGTGACCGTGAGCGCGCACGCCCGGCTCACCGCCGAGGGCAGCGCGGTCGGGGTCGTCCTGCGGTGGGAGGACGACGACGGGAGATCGCTCGGCGAGGTCGCGAGCACAAGCGTGACCGACGGAAGCTGGGCCGACGTGGAGGCAAAGGGTGTGTGCCCGGACGGCGCCAGCGCTGTCGCCGTGACCCTGCGAGCGAAGGGGGGCGGCTTCGCGAACGCAGACGACGTGCGCTTCACCCGCTCCGACGCCGCGCCCGGCGCCCCCCGCAAGCTCGTGCGGGCGTGGTCCGGCACCGCCGTACGACTCCTGGCAGACCCCGCGCAGGTGCCCGACGCCGAGACCCACCTCGCCCACATCGACCAGGCCGTGCGCGGCGCGCTCGCCCTGCTCGGACAGCCCACCGCCGGCGTGGTGGACGTCCGCTTCGGCCCCACGCCGATGAGCCTGCCCATCTGCAGCGCGACCAGCGACCCGGAGGCGACCGCATGCATCCTCCGGGCCGACCTGCGGGAGCTCTGGGGTCCGCCGGGCAACCCGCTGTTCGCCGCGGCGTTCACCACCGCGCTCTCGGGCGCCGACATCCCTGCGGCACGCGGCGACCTGCGCACCGGCTTGAGCTTCCGCGAGGGCCCGCCCCCCGCGGCGTGGGTGAGCTTCTCCCGCTGGCTCCTGGACGCCTATGGCACCGCAGCGGTGCGCGCGGCGTGGCAGATCCACGACCTCTCCACGTTCGAGGCTGGAAACAAGGGGATAGAGGGCCTGCAGGCCGTCTGGGAACACTGAATTTGTTTCAGTCGGTCCGCCGCGGCGGGTCAAAGGAGCGTGATGGCTGAACTCGCCGACGCTGCACCCTCCCCCGGGCCCTCCCCGGCCGAGGTCGAGGCCCTGTACCGGCGGTACGCCCCGGTCCTGCACGCTCGTGCTCGCAGCATCCTCGGGAACGACGAGGGGGCGGCAGACGCCGTGCAGGAGACGTTCGCCCGGGTGATCCGCCACTGGGACGGCTTTCGGGCCGAGGCCTCCCCGCTCACCTGGATGTACCAGATCTCCACGAACTGGTGCCTCAACCAGCTCCGCGATCACAAGGGCAGGAGCCGCAAGCACGACAACCACAAGGACGAGATCCAGGGGGAACAGGCGCCGACCATCGACCCCGTCGGCCGACTCGACGCCGCGACGCTCCGGGAGTTGATCCGCGGCTGCGACGACCAGACCCGGCGCATCGTCGTCCACCTCTACTTCGACGACCTCACGCGCGAGGAGACGGCGCGCCTCGTCGGCATCTCGCAGCCCACGCTGCGCAAGCGGCACGACGCCTTCGTCGACCTCGCTCGCCGCACGCTCGGAGTCGTGCTTTCGGGGATCTTCGCGTTCTTCCTGATCCACTCGCTGGTGCGCCCATGAACGACCCGCTCAACGACGGCTCTCGCCCCTCCCGACTCGCCCAGGCCCGCGGCCTGACGGGTGAGGACCCGGGATTTCCCCCGGATCAGGTCGACCCTGCCTTCGCTGCCGCGGTGGCATCGACGCGCGTGGCCCCCTTCGACTTCGAGGGTCTCGTCGCCCGGGCAGCGTTGTTGGCCGATCTTCCTGCGACGAGCGTGCCGCTGGACGACGACGCCCAGCCGGACCCTGGGATCGCAGGTCGCCCCGACCCCGCCCGCGCCGATGTGACGCCCCCCAGGACGGTTGCGCCGCGGCGACGGCTGCCGCGTTGGGGCTGGACACGCTGGGCGGGCGCGGGCGCCACCCTCTGCGCAGCGGCGCTCGCTCTCTTCGTGCTGACGCCCCGCGATCCCAACCGGCTCAAGGGCGGGTCGAGCGATCTCGGGTTCTACGTGCAGCGCGGTGGCAACGTGTTCCCCGGCGACCCCGCCAATCCCCTGCAGACCGGGGACGCCGTGCAGTTCACCTACCGCACGGCCGCCGATCGCCTGGTGTTGCTGTCCGTCGACGCCGAGGGCGTGGTCAGCGTGTTCTGGCCTGCCCACGGCGAGGAGCCCGTCGAGGTGGTCCCCGGGGAGCGCCACGTGCTCGACGGCTCGGTGGTGCTCGACGACGCCCCCTCGCCCGAGGTGTTCGTCGGGTTCTTCGGGGATTGGACCGTGGACCGGGCGCGGGCCCGCGCCGAGGACGCCTTCGCCGAGGGCGGCGTGGACGCCGTCGATGCGCTCGGCGATGCGGACGACGCGGACATCGCCACCGTCTCGCTGGAGAAGGTGGACTGATGACGCTGCTCCTGGCGCTTGCGTGGACATCCCCGGCCGAGGCCGCGATCCGCCGTTTTGCGCTCGTGGTGGGCAACAACGAGGGCGCCGCGAGCGCCCAGCCGCTCTACTTCGCCGAGCAGGACGCGAAGAAGATGCAGAGCATCCTCACCCGACAGGGTGAGGTGCAACCCGAAGACCTCCAGATGGTCCTCGGGGGCAACCGCACGCAGGTGCTCGCTGCGCTCGGGACGCTGAAGGTGCGGCTCGCCCAGGCCGAGGCCGCCGGTGACGACACGATCCTCACGTTCTACTACTCGGGCCACGCGGACAGCGTGAACCTCGAGATCGGCCGCACCTCGCTCGCCTGGACGGAGCTGGCGGACGTGCTCGATCACTCCGGCGCCGACGTGAGGATCGCGTTCGTGGACGCCTGCCAGTCCGGGAACCTCACGCGGCGAAAGGGCGGAACGCTGGCGCCGAGCTTCGTGTTCGACGTGCACGAGCGGCTCGACGCGAGCGGCTCGGTGTACCTCACATCCTCCGCGAGCGACGAGTCGAGCCAGGAGAGCGACGCCATCGGGGGGAGCTACTTCACCCACTTCCTGGCCAGCGCGCTCTCGGGCACCGCCGACGACAATCGCGACGGGCACGTGACCCTCTCCGAGACCTACCGCTACGTGTACCACCAGACCGTGTTCGAGACCTCCGACACGCGCGGCGGCACCCAGCATCCGACCTACGACTGGGAGCTCTCCGGTACGGGGGACGTCGTGATCGCGGAGCTGCCCCGCGCTGGCGGCACCTTGAGCTTCTCCCACCTGAACCCGGGCACCTTCACCGTGTTCGACCCCGACCGGCACGTGTTCATCGCCGAGGTCGAGGTGGCCGACGCAGACCGCAAGCTCGCCGTGGCGCCCGGTCACTACCTGGTGCAGCGGCGCTCCCCCACGTGGCTGGAGGTCCACCGGGTCACGGTGACCGAGGGTACGGACGTTGCGCTGTCGGGCGAGGGATTCGAACGCGTCGCGTACGCCAATGACACCGCCAAGGGCATGATCGAGGCGGACCTCACCCGCGCGAAGCTGCCGCGCATGTCGGTGCGCGCGCTGCTGGGCGGTCGCGGGTTCGTCGGGCACACGCTCCAGTACCTGCCGAGCTCGCCGCTCGCGGGGGCCGAGGCGCGGTTCAACTGGCGCAAGGGCCCCTGGGCCAGCCTCGATCTGCTGGGCGGCAGCGGTGTCGGCGACCTGAGCGTCCCCGGGCTCGACTACACGGTGCGAGCGAACGTGTCCTCGGCCAGCCTCGGCCTCGGGCTCGGATATGCGACGCCCGAGGCCCGCTTCCGGGTGGGTGGAGGGCTCCACCTCGAAGGTCTCTACATCGCGCGCAGCTTCCCGGATGCGGAGACCCACGCCCAGTCGGCGTTCGGCCTGGCGCCCGGGCTCGAGGGCTGGGCAGGCTGGTACCCACGCCACTTCGAGGTGGAATTCCAGATGCGAACTCACTATCTTCCCTACATCGTGGACGACGAGCGCACGGGGATGCTCTACTCCGAGGTCGCGCTGGCCCTCGGATGGCGGTTCTGATGCGGGCCTTCGGCCTCACCCTGGCGCTCCCGGTCATGGTCGGATGCGGCAACATCAGCAACGCGGTGTTCACCGAAGACGCCGATTTTGCCGCCGCCCTCCCCGCGGAGACGCGCACGACGCTCAGCGCGCCTCCGGGTGCTGACACCAGCACGCCCCCCGCCTTGCTCGCCACCACGCTCGACGTCGGCACCGCGCTCGACGACTGGCTGCTCACCGTGACGGCAGTGGCCGACACCATCCGGTCGGCAGCGCCGGCTTCCCGCACGGAGGATGGCCGCACCTGGGGGGCGTACGACTGGTCGGGCTCGGACCTCACCGCATCCATGGACCGCACTGGCGGCACCCGGTACGACTGGGCCGTCGAGTCGAACGGAGCCGGGTTCGCGGCCGGCACCCACTACGCCGGCCTGACCGTCGCGGCTGGAGACGGCACCTTCGCCTGGGACCAGACGTCGCTGTCTGAACAGACGGGGGAGACGAGCGCAGGCCGGGTGGACGTCGCCTACGAAAACCGGGATGGTGTGGACCTCGTCGTCGTCGTGGACGACTGGACGCCCGACAGTGATGCGACGGATCCGACAGACGCCGCGTTCGCCTACACGCTGGTCACCGGGAGCGGCGACTTCCAGTTCAGCACGACGCTGGACCTGGGAGACGAGGTTGGAGCCCCGGCAGTCGTTCGGGCCCGGTGGGTCGAGAACGTCGGCGGACGGGCCGACGCGCTCGTCTCGCTCGGAACGGGGCTGGAGGACACCTGGACGGAGTGCTGGGACAACGACGGTGCGCTCATCTACGAGACCGACTCCCTCGAGAAGGTCGAGCCCGTGGGCCTGGACGCCGCATGTGCGGTCCACGGCGTCGAACTGCCCGACAGGATCTGATAGACCGCCGGCGTGACCCCCACCCCGTCGTCCACGAGCCTGCCATCCGCCGCTGCGGCGGGGCCTGATCTGGACGGGAGAGCGGTCGGGACCGCCCCTGGGCGCATCTGCCTCGTGGGGGAGCACAACGACTGGGCGGGAGGCTTCGCACTCACGGTCCCGATGGACCGGGGGGTTCGCGTAGAGCGCACCGCCGGCAGCTTCCAGGTGTCCTCCTGGTTCGAGGGACGGGAACACACCTGGCGCGGCGAGGGCGAACCCGGCATCTTCACCCTCCTGGCCTCTGTCTACTCGACGATGGGCGAGCCACTGTCCGGTGTGCTCCGGATCACCGGCGATCTGCCCGCCGGCCGTGGATTCTCGAGCTCCGCCGCGCTCTGCGTCGCTGTTGCTCGCGTGCTCCGCCCAGGCCTCTCCCCTGTGGACGCCGCGGAGGTCGCGTACCAGGCCGAGCGGGCGACGGGCAGCGCGTGCGGGCGCATGGACCCGCTGGCCTGCGCGTGGGCGGTGCCCCTCGCGCTGCGGTTCCACGGGGACACAGTCCTCACCGAGCCCGTCTCGGGCCGCTGCGCGCTCGCCGTGGGCGTGTTCCCCACCCCGCGAGACACGCGCGGCATCCTCAGCGTACTGACACAACACCACTCCGGGGACGTCTCGCTTCGGGACTGGAGCGCCCTGGCGCGCGTCGGGGCGGTTCGTGGAGCGCTGGAGGGGTTCAGTGTGCAGGCGCGCCACGCCACGACGGCCCTCCGCGACCACGACCTGCGGGCCCTCGGAGGGGCGATGGACACCTGCCAGGAGATCTACGAGGAGGAGCTTGTGCCGGAGCTCCCGGAGCTGCGAGCCCCGGGTCTGGTCCGCGCGGTCCGCAGCCTCCGGGCGAACGGCGCACTGGGCGCCAAGTTCACCGGCGCCGGAGGCGAGGGCTCCGTGGTCGGGCTCTACCCGCCGGGAAAGGCGCAGGACGGGGTCCGGGCGTTGGACGCGCTTGGACTGCAGGCGTTCGTCGTGGAGGTTCACTCGACGGTGTAGGACGAGGCCCCAGGCGCTGCTGGGACACGCTGGGTCAGTCGAACGTGAGGCCGACGTACGCGACGTTGGGGTTGACACCGACCATGGCCTTGGTGATCAACAGCAGGAAGACGTCTCCTTCCGCGGCGTCGTGGATGTCGAAGAACTCGACGAAGGTGGGCGAGCCCAGGGTCGTCTCCGTGTCGCTGTCCGCGTCCGTGTCGGTGTCGGCGGGCTCACTCGTGTCCTCTGCCTTGCGGGAGGTGGGGGAGCAGCCGATTGCGGGGAACAGGGCGACGAGGAGCAGCGCGCGGTGCATGGTGTCTCGGGGCATGGATCCGGCCGACGGCCCCAGATGACGTCGTTCACGCCGCCCACCGGATCGATCACCCCGGCGAGCACACTGCGCCCGACGCCCGGACGCGCACCGAGCGTGAACCGCGAGAGAGCGTTCGCCGCTGCCTCTGAGTCCCCCGCCCCTGGCGGGCGCCCACGCACGCACGCTACGCTTGAGCGCGATGCCGCGTCGACGTCGCAGCACCCAGGATCTGCTCTCGCCCGGTCGCATGGCTTGCAGCGAAGGCCGGGCCGGGTGTACCCTGTCGAACCGTGGTCACCGACCCTGCCGCCAGGGTCAATGCCTGCAAGATGGAGGACGAATGCGCCCGGTCCGCTCATTTCACGCGAGGATGGCGAGCTTCACCTTTGCGATCCTGCTCCCGCTCGGCGGCTGCACCGGGAGCGTGGTCCACGGCAGGGTCGGCGGCGACAAGCTACCCCCTTTGACCGCCGGCTTCTGGACATCGGACGACCAGACGCCGGACCGGTTCTACGTGGGGCTCACGGCGATGGACGTGCCGGACGCGTGCACCAGCACCGTCGGCTACACGCAGGCCTACCTCGACGCCGATGCGGAGTACACCACGGACCACGACGGGGCCGCCTTCGAAGCGGCCATGAACGAGGCCGAGGAGCGCTATTGGCCCGAGGACTACTGGACCGTGATGTTGGGCGTCGTGGCCTCGGACCCGAGCGGCGTGGCCGGAAACTACGCGTTCGACGACGGCGCGTGGCTCAACATCACCCACGTGACCGCCCACCGGGACTGGACCGGCTACTACCAGGATCTACCTGCCGCCGAGCTCCCAGTGGAGGCGTTCACGGCCAACACCACGGGCAAGCTCGAGGTCACCTCGTTCGAGGAGGGCGGCGGGATGACAGCGCGGGGCGACGCCGAACTGGTCGACGAGGCCGGCGAGGACGCCGGATCAGTGACCTGGAAGCTGTCAGGGGACTGGTGCGAGGGGGGACAATAGCTCACTCGCGCCCCCCGGCTACGCCAGTCGCACAGCCTCGGATCTCCCGAACAACCCTCGCAGCCCGTCGACCAACCGTGGGGTCGCAGCCACGCGGTACTGCTCGCCCAATCGCACGGTCGCGCAGAACCTCCCGCTCTCCTCGAGCGCGATCGCCGTCTCGCACGTGCCCTTCTGCCCCGAGATCAGCTCGACCATCTTCGCGAACACCTCCCCTTCCAGCTCGTCGGCCCGGATCCGGATCTCCACCGCGCGCGTCCGGCGCTCGCGAAGGTCCTCCATCAGCTCCACGCTGTCCGCCAGCATCTGGAGCACGTCGCCCTTCTTCTCCAGCTTCCCGGTCACCAGCAGCGGCTTTCCGGTCTCGAGCAGCGCCTGGCTGGCGGCGAGCGCCTTGGAGAAGAACACGGCCTCCACCGTTCCATGCTCGTCCTCGATGGTGGCGAAGGCCATCTTGTCGCCCTTCTTGGTCTTGATGATGCGCAAGGCAGCGATCACCCCGCAGATGCGCACATCCGGGGCCTTTGCCTCGTCCCGGCGGAACGGCGCCCCGGACTCGCTCGCAGGGAGCTTGACCAGATCGGGGATGGCGGTCGCCCAGCGCGCGGCCTCCTCGGTGAAAGCCTGCACCGGGTGACCGGTGAGGAAGAGCCCCAGCACCTCCTTCTCGTACTTCATCCGCTCGCTCACCGGCCACTCGCCCACGCTCGGCAGCTTGAAGCTCGGCGGGAGCACCTTGGCGCCGAAGAGCCCGACCTGGGCCGAGTTCTTCGCCTCCTGAACGCCATGTGCGGCCTGCATGGCGTCTTCCATCGCGGCCCACATCCGCGCGCGCGGCTCCCCGAAGCAGTCGAGCGACCCGGACTTGATCAAGCTCTCCAGCACCTTCTTGTTGCACCGCTTCCAGTCCAGGCGGCAGAGCAGGTCGAAGTAGTCCTTGAATGGCCCCCCGGACTCGCGTGCCTCCACGATCGCGGCGATGGCGTTGTCGCCGATGCCCTTGAGCGCGGCGAGGCCGTACCGGATCGATCGACGGTTCTCGCGCGGTACGTCGAACGCCCGCACGCTCTCCTGCACGTCTGGCGGCAGCATGGTGAGCCCCGCGCGCTTGCAGTCGCCCAGGTAGACCAGGATCTTGTCGCTGTCCCCCGCGTCGATCGTCATCAGTGCGGACATGTACTCGGCGCGATGGTGCGCCTTGAGCCAGGCTGTCTGGTAGGCGATGTAGCCATACGCCGCCGAGTGCGACTTGTTGAATCCATACTCTGCGAACTTCGCGAGGAGGTCGAAGAGATCGCTCGCCTTCTGCTCGTCGTGGCCGTTCTTCCCGGACCCCGAGACGAACCGAGTCTTCTGCTTTGCCATCTCCTCGGCGCTCTTCTTGCCCATGGCGCGCCGCAACAGGTCGGCTTCTCCCAGCGAGTAGCCGGCGAGCACCTGAGCGACCTGCATGACCTGCTCCTGGTACACGATCGTCCCGTAGGTGGGCCCGAGGATCGCCGCAAGCTCGGCGAACGGGTAGGTCACCTCCTTGCGGCCGTGCTTGCGGTCGATGAAGTCGTCGACCATGCCCGATGACAGCGGCCCGGGACGGTAGAGCGCGACCAGGGCGACGAGATCGTCGATGCAGTTGGGCTTGAGCCGGGTGAGCAGCTCCCGCATGCCCGACGACTCGACCTGGAACACGCCGAGGCCATCGCCGCGCTGCAACAATTCCCAGGTCTTCAGATCCTCCACGGGGATGTTCCCCACGTCGATGCGCTCGCCCGTGTTGCGTTGCACCATGTTCGCCGCATCGCGGATCTGGTCGAGCGTCTTGAGCCCGAGGAAGTCGAACTTGATGAGACCGATGGACTCGGCCGACTTCATGTCGTACTGCACGACGGGTCCGCCATCGGGCCCGTCCCGGTAGAGCGGCGTGAGCGTGACGAGCGGCCTGTCCGCCACGACGACGCCGGCAGCGTGTACGCCCGTCTGGCGGGTGATGCCCTCGATGCCGCGCGCGATCTCCACGACGCGCCGGACACGCGGGTCGATCCTGCAGAGCTCGACGAGGCGGGGCTCCTCCTTGAGGCTGTCATCGATGCTGATGTTGAGCTTGTTCGGGATGAGCTTGGTGATCCGGTCGCTCTCCGTGAACGAGAGGTCGCACACCCGCGCGACGTCCTTGAGCGCCGCCTTCGTCTGCAGCTTTCCGTAGGTGATGATCTGCGCGACGACGGCGCCACCGTACTTGTCGCGAACGTGGGTGATCACCTCCTCGCGCCGATCCTGCGCAAAGTCGACGTCGATGTCGGGCATGCTGATGCGCTCGGGGTTCAGGAACCGCTCGAACAGGAGCACGTACCGGATGGGGTCGATGTCGGTGATGCGCATGGCCCACGTGACGACCGAACCTGCCGCGGATCCACGGCCTGGACCCACTGGAATGTCGCGATCCTTCGCCCAGTTGATGAACTCCGCCACGATGAGGAGGTAGGCCGCGAAGCCCATCTTCAGGATCAGCTGCAGCTCGCGCTCCAGGCGCTCCTGGTACACGGGGTGCAGCGAAGGATCGATGTTCTTGAGTCGAAGCTCGAGCCCCCTGCGCGCATACCAGAAGAAGAACCCGTTGAGGTTTCCAGCCCCGACCGGACGCTCTGGCGGCTCCGCGGGCATCCGGTAGTCCCGGGGAGGAGGGAACGCATTGTAGAAGAAGACCCAATTCTGGTCGGTGTCGGCGTCGGGAGCAGCGTCCGGCGGTGTCGAGCTCGGAAAGTAGTAGGTGCTCGTGTTGAACTTGAAGTGGCAGCGATCCGCGAGCGTGACCGTGCGGTCGCAGGCTTCCCCATCGTCCGCGAAGAGCGCCCGCATCTCCGCCTCGGACTTGAAGTACAGCTGGTCGGTCGACGGGCGCGTGCGCTTCGGGTCGTTCAGCGAGGTGCCGGAGGCGATGCAGTTCAGCACGTCCAGCAGGACCGCATCGGCGGGCTCCACATAGTGGACGTCGTTGGTCACGACCGTCTGCAAGCCGAACCGGCTCGCCACGCTCCGCGCCTCGGCCAGCCAGGCGTCTCCCCCGTCCACGCCCGCATCGGAGAGCTCGACGTAGAGCTGCGAGGGTCCGAAGATGTCCACGAGCGGCCTGAGCCTGGCGTCGGTGTCGCCGGACCGGCGGATGGGGCCCAGCGAGCCGGAGGTCAGCGCGATCAGCCCCTCGTGGTGCTTCTTGAGGAGCTCCAGATCGATCCGGGGGCGGTAGTAGATCCCGTCGAAGATGGCAGCAGTGACGAGCGCGCAGAGGTTTTCGTACCCGCGCTGGTCCTCCACGAGCAGCACCAGTTGGTAGGCCTGCTCGATTCCCCCTTCGCGGACAGCGATGCCGCGCGGATCGACGTAGAGCTCCGAGCCGAAAACGGGGTGGACGCCCTTGTCCTTGCAGCTCTTGTAGAAGTCCACCGCGCCGTAGAGGTTGCAGGTGTCGGTGAGCGCGAGGTTGGCCATGCTCGCCTTCTGCGCTGCGGCGATCAGCTCCTTCGGGGTGGGAACGCCGTTGAGGAGGCTGAACTGGGAGTGCACGTGCAGGTGGGCGAAGGCCATCCTGCCTCCTAAAGGGGCGCGTTACAACAAGCCAGATGTCGCCAATCCTCCCCGCGTTCGCCCTCTGGCCACACATGGCAAACTGCACGGGGTCGATGGAGTTCTGGGTCTCCGAGGGGGCAGCGCCTGCCACGTGGACGTACGCCTACGATGTCGACGGTGAGCTGCGTCGAGCGCAGATGACCGACCCCAGCGGAGTGGTCACGCTGACCCTGGTCTACGCCTACGACACCCAGGGAGAGCTGGTGCAGACACACCTCACCAGTGGTAATGACACGCTCCGGGGACAGACCACCCGGGTCTCCCTTCACGCCTCGGGCGACGTGCTGTTCGAGCAGGACGACGGCGACGACGGCATCGTGGACTCCCGGACCACCGACTGGCGGGTGGACGGGGTCAGCTTCGGCTCCGCGACCGACTCAGACGCCGACGGCAAGCCCGACAGCTGGACCGAGGTGTGGAACGATCACAGCGCCTTCCAGAACCCGGCTGTCGAGGAATACATCGGGGTCGACGGCGACTCCGTCCAGCGCTTTGGCTACGATTCCCTGGGTCGGCTCGTCGAGACCACCCTCACGTCGGAGGGCGAGGCCCGGAGTTCGCGCACCGTGTGGCGGGGTTACGACACCCTCGGTCGCATCCTCTGGAAGGACTCGGACAACGACGGGGACGGCGAGGCGGACAGCCACGCCATCTGGCACTGGTGGTGTCCGGCCTAGAAAGCCAGCTTCCGGTATACCCGAAGCAGGCGGCCCGGGAGGTCCTCGACCCGATCGATGACGGTGAACGCGACCTCGCCGTACATCCGGGCCAGATACTTCGGCCCGGTCGGATCCACGGTCACGCAGAACGGCCGGATGCCCGCCTGCCGCGCCTCCCGGAGCGCCATGCGGGTGTCCTCCTGGGCATACTTGTCGTAGTAGTGGTCGCACCCGCAGTCGAGCGGCTTGCCGTCGGACAGCAGCACCAGGATGCGGCCCTTTGCGGGCTCCGCCTTCAGCAGCGCTGTCGCGTGCCGGATCGCGGCGCCGTCGCGGTTCTCCATCCGGAAGGACATTCGCCCCACCCGGCGCCGCGCCCGGTCGTCCCAGGCCTGACTGAAGCCCTTCGCAAGGTAGAAAGCTACGTGTTCGCGACCATAGCCGGAGAACCCCCAGATCGCGAACCGGTCACCCAGCGCCTGGATGGCCTCGGCCGCCACGATCAGGGCCTCCTTCTCGACGTCGATGACGCGCCGGGGAGAGCCATCGGCGCTCTCGTTCGTGGAGCTCGACTGGTCGAGCAGGAACGCCACCGCGACGTCCCTGTTGGCCCGATCGCGGCGCGCGTACAGCCGGTCCCTCCCCTGCCCTGTCACCCGCCGCTCGATGCGGTCCTCCAGGACGCGATCCATGTCCAGGTCGTCGCCGTCCGTCAGATCCCGCCGGCGGATCAGCCCCTCGGGTTTGAGCGCGGAGAACCTCCTTCGGACGTCGGCGATCAGCGCCTGCCGACGGACCAGGATGTCGTCCACGACCTCACGTGGCCCCTCCTTGAGCACCTGCTCCTCCACCGCGACCCATGCGGGTTTGTAGTCGGCGATGGTGGTGTCCCACTCCCGGTAGACCACCCTCCGGACCGGCCCCTCGCCATCCGGATCCACCCGTCGTCCAAGGGCCGCGATGGCCTGCCGCTCGACGGCGTCCTCCCCGTCCATCACCGCCCCGCCGCGGGGCGCGCTGTCCAGGAGCCGCTCCTGTGCCTCACGATCCCGGTTCGAGCGGGCGCGGCGACGGGCTTCGGTTCGCGCCTCGGTCGTCCTGCCCTCCGACTCCCTGTCCGCGCACATCTGCTCCAGGATCCGCTCGGTCTCCTCGTCGAGCGCGCGATCCTCGGCGCTGGCGGCCTCGGGCGCGACCGGGGACGTGGTCGGGGCCGGTGCCATGGGCGTGTAGGCCTCACCCTTGTCCTTGCCGGGCTTCTTCGCGCCGTCGCTCTGCCGCTGACGGAGATCCTCGTTCTGCACGTGCCGCATGAGCCCGTCCACGCGGTCGTACGCGTGGGCGACCGAGAGCGCGATCTCCTCGACGGAGCGTGCGCCGGGGTCGGCCAGCACCGCGCTGAACGGCTCGAGCGCCCGCGCCTCGAGGGCCGTGAGGCTCAGCCCGGGGAGGCCCCACGCCCGGCGGGCGAGCGCCTCGACCGCCCTCATCGCCGGCGCCGCCGGCTCCGGGCGCGCTCCACGCACCTCGGGTCCGAGGCTGTCGATGTCTCGAGCGAGCCCCGGATAGGCCACGCGCACCCGCGCCTCCACCCGCGCGTCGGCGACCACCTGGAAGAGGTCACGCGCCAGCGACCGGTTCGCGAACGACCGGAAGAACCTTTCGATCTCGGACTCGCTGGGGTCCCTGGACGGCCAATCGCCCGGGATCGCGTCGAGGCTGAGCGCGAAGGTCCCGAACTCGAGGTGCCCGACCGCCAGCGCCGTCTGCACCCGGTACATGCGCACGTCCCGCTCGTCTCCGAAAACCTCGACGCGCTCGGGCAGGTAGAGGTGGTGTCCATCCCCCCAGGACCTCGACCCACCCGCGCGCACCTCCACGTCTTCGCCCGCGTGGGCCCTCGCGTACAACGTGAGCACGCGCTGGTGGTCCGCGAGGTTCGCCCCCCGCTGCACCGCCGCGGCTGCCTGGAGCCCCCGGGTCGACTCGCGACGCAGGAAGCTCTCGGCCTCGCGAGACGATCGCGCGTGCATCGCGAGACCGGCCGCGAGGAACGGCTCCAGCGCCTCGTCGTCGAACGCGAGCAGCAGGTCCGGCAGCACCCGGCAGACGAGCGTCGCTGCGGCAGGCCGCACCGAGACCACCCGCCCGAGCACCTCCAGGTAGCGGGCCCGCTGCCCCACCGGCACCCGCGCAAGCTGGTCGGGCACGGAGAGGGCGAGCAGCCGCGCGAGGTCTCCCGACTGGCCGGCGGCGGCGACCACGAGCGCATCGTAGAGCACCGCAGTCTGTTCCCCCAGCCCCGCCCCCACGGCGCCCCGGACCCTCAGCCAGGCACGCAGCGCTGCAGGGTTCGTACGACCAAGCGCCAGGACTGGCGAGATCCGCGCCGCGAGCCCCACGGCTAGAAGAAGTCCGCGATGATCTCGTCGATCGTGCGCTGCAGGTCGCGATCGTCGGTCAGGGTGCGGGTGAGCGCGGCGCGAAGCGCGCTCCGGGGCTCCGCGCCGTCGCGGAGCAGCCTCGCTGCGTACACCAGGAGCCGCGTGCTCACCCCCTCCTCGAGGCCGCGCTCGGTGAGGTTGCGCACCTTCTCGGCCGTCTTGACGAGCCGCGCCGCGTAGTCGGCGTTCACGCCGGTCTCCCCGCGCAGCACCTCGATCTCGACGGCAGCCGGGGGGTAGTGGAAGTCGATGCTGATGAAGCGCTGCCGGGTGGACGGCTTCAGCTCCTTGATCACGGACTGGTAGCCGGGGTTGTAGCTCACCACCATCATGAACTCGTCCGGCGCTCGCAGGATCGTCGCCAGCCGATCGATCGGCAGGATGCGCCTGTCGTCGGTGAGCGGATGGATGACGACGAGCGAGTCCTTGCGCGCCTCCACGACCTCGTCGAGGTACACGATCGCGCCATGTCGGACGCCCGCAGCGAGCGGGCCGTCCACCCAGACCGTCTCGTCGCCGAGCAGCAGGTAGCGCCCGAGCAGGTCCGACGCCGTGAGATCTTCGTGGCACGCGACCGTGATCAGGGGGCGCCCGAGGGTGGCCGCCATGTGCGCGACGAACCGGGTCTTCCCACAGCCGGTGGGCCCCTTGAGCAGCACGGGCAGCTGGGCCCTGTACGCGCGGGAGAACACGTCGACCTCGTCGGAGACGGGGTGGTAGTGCGGTACCTCCGCGGCGAGGAACGCTTCGACGGGCGGGGTGAGGATGCGCATGTGCGAGAACCGGATATCACTTCCGGCCCGCACGGCACCGCGAGGATAGATCCAATCCCCACCGTGAGCCCCTGTGTCCCCCGAAGCCCTCGACGTCGCTCTCCGTGAACACCCGGCCGTTGGCCGGCTCCTGAGCCCGCTCGGTCGCCGGGCCGCGCTCCCCTTCGGGATCCCCCAGCAGTCCGCGGAGGCAAAGGGGTGCGCCCGCCGGGCCACGATCGGACAGATCACCGACGGCGAAGGTGTCCCGCTGGCCCTCCCGAGCATCGCGCGACATTTCGCGGACCTCGATCGCTCGGAGAGCATGCTGTACACGCCCCAGCACGGGCTCCAGCGCCTGCGTACCCGGTGGCGTGAGCACATCCTGGCTGCGTGCGACACGCCTCCCCCGATGTCGCTGCCCGTGGTCACGGCTGGGATCACCCACGCGATCTCGATCTGCGGGGAGCTGTTCACGGCACCCGATCGCCCGCTCGTGATTCCCCTGCCCTACTGGGACAACTACGACACCATCGTCACGATGCGCACAGGCGCGCCCATCCGCACGTTCCCGTTCTTCCAGGGGGCGAGGTTCAACACGCCGGGCCTGCGGGCGGTGTTGGCCGAGCTCACGGGCCCCGCCACGCTCCTGCTCAACTTCCCGGCGAACCCGACCGGGTACGCCCCCATGGCCGACGAGGTCGACGGCATCATCGCCGCGGTCATCGACCACCCCCACCCGCTCGCCGTGATCTGCGACGATGCCTACGAGACCTTGTTCTTCGAGCCCGGTATGTACGGCCGCTCGATCTTCGGCGCGCTCTCCCTCGCCGCCGATCCCGAGCGCCACGTCATCTGCAAGGTCGACGGCGCCACGAAGGAGCTGGTGTTCTTCGGGGGCCGCGTCGGGTTCGTGACGTTCTCGGTGCCGGGACGGGCGGGAGAGGCGCTCGCGGAGAAGGCGGCGGCGCTCATCCGATCGACGATCTCGAGCGGGCCGGCACCTGCGCAGTCCGCGGTGCTCGCCGCGCTGGAGTCCCCCACGCTCGCGGCGGAACAAGCGCATGTCCTCGATGTCCTCGGGCTGCGGTACCGGGCGCTGAAAGCCGCGCTCGATGCGCATGCCGTCCCCTACTACCCGTTCAATTCGGGGTGCTTCTGCCTCCTGCCCCTCCCCGAGGGGATGGACGCGGAACACACCCGGAAGCGGCTCATCGCCGAGCAGTCCGTCGGCGTGATCCAGATCCCGCAGGTGAACGCGCTGCGCGTTGCCTTCTGCGGCATCGAGGCCGAGGACATCCCGGACCTGGTGGAGCGTCTGGCGAGGGTGATCCGTCAGCCCGCCGCGGGCCTGACCACCACGTAGATCCCGCCGTGCCAGCCCACCTGGGCGGGCGCTCCGGTGATCCACATCTGTCCGGCGGCAAAGGTGACCCCGAGCCGCACCGGGCCTGCGCTGCCTCCGAGCCAGAGCTCCCCGAGCACGGGCAGCCGCAAGTCGGCGCCTGGGGCGATCCGGAGCACGGCCGGGACGGTCAGGCCGACGGTCGCGTCGAGAGACCGGTTCACCCAGCCGACCGCCATCGACGGCGTGGCGGACAGCGCGAGCCCGGGATCGATCACGGGCACCATCGGCCCGCCAGCGACGGTGAACCCGACCCCGAAGCCGCCCTCCGCGCGGTACAGGTCGGCCCGGTAGCCGACGGAAGCGCCGATCGCGCTCCAGCCGTGCACGTCGACCGACACGCCGAGGTGGGGGGCCACGGCCACCCCGATTGAGCTGTCCGGCACGGCGAGCACGACGGCGACGGCGCCGGCGGGCGCGCGGAGCGCGATGGGATCGGCCATCGCCAGCCCGCACAGGGCGACGATCACCGGGACACCGTCACGCCGTCGAACGGCTGCTCGAGGCGGTCGGACGCTGCGGGGTCGTGCAGGAGCGAGGCATCGAGGAACGTGTCGATCACGTCGAGGGCGGCGATCCGATCGGCTTCGAGCGCGACCGTCTCGCCGTCGCTGGACAGCTCCTTCTCGCTCGCTCCATCGGTCCACCCGTAGTGGTTCAGATCGTCGACCATCGCCAGGTACCGGGGATCGGCGAACCGCTCGAAGCCGGCCTCGACTTCGGCCTGGGGCGCCTTCCGGTCGGTCGTCCCCGCGATCGACAGCACCGGGGCACCCGCACGTTCCGTCGGGTCATCGCCGGCCGCCGGGTACGACGCCAGCAGCATCACGGCCGAGAAGGTGTCATCCACCAGCCAGTTCTTCACCGCGACCACCCCGCCCAGGGAATGGCCCCCGACTGCGGCCGAGTCGCCGATCCACTGGCCGAGGTCCGGGTCGGAGCGCGCACCGGCGAAGGCGTCGACCGCGTTGCCGATGCCGAGGATCGCGAGGTTGAAGGTGTGGTGTGGCGCAACCACCGCGTAGCCGCGACTCGCGAGGTGCATGTACAGCCACCGATACCGGTCCACGCCGACCAGTCCCCCCTGCACGAATACCACCGTTGGCGCCCCGACCACGGCCGGGAGACCCGAATCATCCGAAGGCAACACGATCAGCGCGCGGACCCCATCCGTCACGCGGGCCTGGTACCAGCGCTCCGTCGCGACCGCGCCCCAGGGTCCGTCCCCGCCGACCGCACCGTCACGGGTCTCGTCCGGCGCCAGGATCAACTCGAAGGTGGGCGGGGCCATGCAGGCAACGAGGAGGAGCAGCATCGCAGTCACCTAATCCGGTACCCTGGGGGATCGGCACCGGGGGACCGGCCGCTGGACGCCGACATGCTCAGGGCGGGGGCCCGGCAGCGCTCCAGCAGGAATAGTCGTACCGAAACGTGACGGGATCCTTGCCGGGCTCAGGGCGCTCCGCGGACGTGGCCCAGTTGGCGCGGACCTGATCGAACGCCGCTGCCGCTGGGAGGATCTGCGCCCCTGGAATCGGGACTACATGAGGCATCTGGCTCCAGTCTCGAAGCTCGAGAGGGTCACCGCGCACATCGAGGGTCAGGTCCCGGCGTTCGGCAAACACCGCGTACCACTCGCCGGCAGGCTCCAGGGGCTCCCCGACCAGCCCAACGGCAGGCGGGGCGACCGCCGGATCGAGATGGACGAGTCCCAGGCGTCGGTACCCGTCGTCTGCGTCGGCAAATCCAAATGCAGACCGGGTGAGGGTCCACCTGCGGATGATCCGGTCCGAGGCTCCAGGCTCGTAGAAGCGGATGGACTCCGGCGGACGCTGGCGCAGCAGGCCTTCCAGCACATCCGGGCCAGCGATCCCCTGCTCCCGGAGGGCCCAGGAGCCCGGACTCCACGGCGCGCCCGCCCGCTGGGCGACGCTGCGGCTCCGCAACGTCCCATCGGCCTCCCGCTCCTCGGCCACCAGGGTGGTCACCCCCGTCGTGGGATCCCGCCACTGCACCGCTGTGTCCCGGGAAAACGGCGAAGCGGCCGAAACGCGCGAGACGAGCCCATCCTCACCGTACGCCCAGTCCCAGGAGTACCGCCGGATCCTCGATCGGATCCAACGACCCGCGTTGTCCGCACGGCTGGCGACGCGCACGTGGTTGAACACCCGGTGTCCGCCGCCCACGCGGAGCACCCATCGGCGTCCATCCCGGCCATACACCAACTGCGAAGATCCCGGGACGCGCTGCCAGCCCCTGTCAGGGGTCCGCCCCTCGCGCACGAACCCCGTCATGCGACCCTGCAGATCGTACGAAAACCGCAGCCGGTCACCGGTGACACCCGCACCCTGCCGCTCGATCGAGCACGGGCCGGCCACGGATGTCGGCCAGGGGAGATCGACGGGGAAGCCGTCGAGGAATTGCAGCGGATGCAGCCACTCCAGGTTCATGTCGGCAGCGGCATCGCCGAACTCGATGAACTCCGGCGGGCCGGGCTCTGCCGCCGCCGCTGTGGACGTGCCGAGAAGCAGCAGCCACGCGCCCAGAGCCGCGCGCCGCACGATCGTGTGGTTCACTGGAAGCCTCTCAAAGCGCGGAGGGAGGAGAGCAACCTGGCACGGCCTGTTGGTAGGTACACTCCGGGAGCGTACACCGCCTGGGGTTCCTGCCACAAGGCCTCCGACGCGCCCCAATCCGCCCTCGAGGTCCATCAAGCAGGACGCCGATCGCGGACGCTGCGGAGATCGTCAGCGCACTCCCGTACCCTGGGGGATCGGCCCGCACGCAGCCTGCCCGCGGACCATCCGGAAGGAGCTCTGCTCCGGCGCGGTGCGTAGCTCCGGCCCGTGGAGCAGGAAGGTGCTGGAGGCGCCCACCACCGACTGGGCAAACTCGGGCATCCCGACGCTCCCGGAGAACGCGGTGCCGTCCCACGTGCCCGCGACCGTGGTGCGACCGGCCTGCACCACGTACACCTCACCCGCTCCGAGGATCGGCCCCTCGACCCGGACCGTGAACCCCGGTCGCCCGTCGCCGTCGCCGTCCTGAACGCGCGGGTCCGTCGGTTGCGTCGGGATCACCCCCTCGCCGGTCCACCCGATCACCTGGCGACCGAAGTCGGCGGCGTAGACCCATGCCCCGTCGCGCAGCGAGAGATCGATCGGAAACGAGGCCGCGGGCAGGGCCGCGATGAAGGCCTGCGGGATCTCGGTCCGGACGAGGCCCCGCCCGTCGTTCACGGTCGTGGAGCACACGCGTTGGGTCTGCACCGCGTGGCCGCCGACGACGTCGATCCGCACGGCGAGGCTCGACCTGGACCGCGCCAGGAAGTCCCCGAGCACCGGTACCCGTGCACGGGTCGCCAGCACCATGTCGAGCGTCCAGTCGCCGGCGAACTCCGCCATCTCCACCGCCTCGCCGGTCACCGGACCACCGCGGTGAGCATGCGCGCGCCGACACCCTGCTGAACCGGTGTGCGCCGGGAGCCCAGGACGGCGGAGAAGGACGGGTCCAGCGGATCCGGACGCCCGTCGGCCCAGCGGCCGATCACGGAGAGCCCCGCCTCGACCCAGTCCTCGACCGCCTCGGCCGGCACGGGATCCCGAACAACCAGCGCCGCTGCCGGGACCTCCACCTCGCGGAACGGGTACGCCAGCGCGACCGGCGTCGGGGCCACCCGGAGGTGCCGCGCCAGCAGGGAGATCCCTCGTTGGAACCCGAGCGGGCGCACCGAGTCGGGACGCTGGCGGCCCTGGGGGAAATACCAGAGCATGCGCCCCGGTCGATCGAGGAACCGCTCCGCAGCCCTCAACGTGCTGCGGAGCCGCGGGCCCCTCCCGAGCGGGATCACCCCCGCTCCGGACAGCCAGGGATACCGCTCCAACGTCTCCGCCTGCGCGACCAGCGCAACGTCGGCCCCGAGGTGGTGCCCGATCGCCAGGGCGACCAGCCCGTCCCACCACGCCACGTGGTTCGCCGCTGCGAGCACCGGGCCCCGGGCGAGCTGGGCTCGCAGCCCATCCACCCCGGCGACATGCAGGCCGTCGAGGCCACGGCCCACGCGCCAGGCGGCGTAGCGTCGCGCCAGGCTTCGGGTCGGCCCGCTCACGTGGACACCGGCCGGCCGCGCCACGTGGCGGACCCCGACCACGACCACCACGCCGAGCGGAGCGCGATCACGATGAACGCGAGGATGGCGAACGGGTGCAGCAGGATGTCGAGCGGTCTGTGCCGGAACCGCACAGCCAGTACGACGCGCTGCAACAGGTTTGCCACCACTCCGAAGAACGCCCCGGGGACCCAGGGCAGGGCGAGCCACGGCAGGAGCAGCGTCGTGGTGTAGAGAGCCAGCACGACACCGAGGGCGAGCGGCGAGGCCCCGATGCCCGGGTAGAGGTTCTTCGAGAAGCCGTCGATCACCTCGCGAGTGGAGCCGTACATCCGGCATCGCGCCAGCCCGGTCCCATCGATGAAGTCCACCCGCAAGCCCGCCCGCCGGGCCGCGCGGGCGAACGCGATGTCGTCGACGACCTCGTGCCGCACGCACCCAAAGCCACCGAGCGCCTCGATCGCCGCCCGTCGAGCGAACACGAACTGCCCGCAGGCCGCGATCACGGCCGGGTTTCGGCTCCACCGGATCGCCGGCAGCAGCAGCCAGCTCATGTACGTGAGGTCCAGGAGCGGGATGACGAGGCGCTCGGCGAGGCACTCCACGTCCTGCCGGGGCACCGCGCTCACCAGGTCCGCGGCAATTCTGCCGAGGTGACGGAGCGCATCGGGCTCGACCCGGACGTCGGCGTCGACGAACAGCACCCAGTCGCCGCGCGAGCCCCGGAGCAGCGCCTCGCACGCCGCCGGCTTGCCGAGCCAGCCCGGGGGCGGGCCGGATCCGCGGAGCAGCCGCACACGCGGATCACGCGCGGCCCAGGCCAGGACGCGGAGCGGCGTCTCGTCGGTGGAGGCGTCGTCGAGCACGACGATCTCGTCCACGTCGGTCGCGACCAGCGCGGCCAGGCACGCATCGATGTTCCGGGCCTCGTTCCGCGCCGGCACGAGCGCGCTGATGCGGCCGGCGGGGCGAGCACCAGCGCGGGGAGGGCGCCAGGCCAACGCGTTGAACACCGTGAACCCGAAGGGCACGAGCGCGGGGAGGGAGATCCAGGGGTTCATCGCATCCACCAGGCGAGGGTTCGCTGCACACGGTTTGTACGGGGACCGGAGAACATCGGCAGCAGGAACGACGGCGCTCGTGGCGTGGTGACGCACAACGGCACGAGGCGACGCATCCACCAGGACTCGATCGCCGCTGGCCGCACACTCTCCCCCCACCCGAGGCCAGTCGCCGAACGCAGCGAAAAGCGAAGGTAGAAGGAGCTGTCGTCGACCACCGGACCTGCCTGGATGAGCTGGTCGTGGACCTCGATCGTCGCGGGAGCATGGTGGCCCCACGTGCCGCCGATCCGGCCCGTTCCCGGCATAGCCCCGAGCGCCTCGAACGTCAGCGCCCCACTCTCCGCCACCCCGACGTGCAGTCCCACCGGCTCCCCCGACCCGGTGCACCGGTAGTGCACGAGGTCCCGCCGTGGCTCGGCGATGCGCCCCCACGTCCACTCGTCGATGCCGAGGGCGGACAGCGGGCGGTCGCTCTCGTTTTCGTCGTGGTACCCCCGGCCGCGGAAGCTCAACGACGCCCCCCCCGGGAGTCGGATCTCGGCGGTCGCGTCTGCAACCGCGCTCAGGATCGACCAGCGATGCGGACCCGTGCCGTGAAGGTGGCCAAACGCCGCCGGACCGTCCAGGGTCACGAGCGCCTTCGCCCCCTCGGACTGGCCCGCGATGGGCAGGTCGAGGTCAGCCCGGACCCTCCACCGGTCGCCGATGCATTCACTCTGCAACAGGTTTGGCCCGAAGCGCCAGCCGGCCCCCTCCGGCCGCACCTCGGAGGGATCGAACACCTGCAGGTGGTAGAAAACGGCGATGCCCCCGCGGTAGGCGATGAAGTTGAGGTTCGGCGCCCCCGACGCCGCCCCGGCAGGATCCGGCGCCAGGAACGGCAACGCCCAACCCCAGATCAGGACGACACCGTCGCCTGCCGGATCCACGAGATCCAGGTAGCGCCACGCGAAGGCTCCGGCTCCTGCCGGTGGACCATGATGAGGGCGGGGGGGGCTGGGGATCAACATTTTGTTGCACATCCGATGCACCATGTATATACTTTGCATCACAACCCGTCAACTGGAGCTTTCATGAAACCGTCCTTCCCGCTCTTCGAGTCTCCCCCCCGCCCGCTGGCGTCGAGCGCCGGCATCCGGGCCGTGGATGCCATGATGCTTCGCCTGGCCGTGGGCGAACGCGTGGACCTCGCCGGTCACATCGTCAGCGAGTCCCTGCGCACCGGCGGCAAGCGGCTTCGTGCCCGGCTCGCGTTCGCCTGCGGGGATGCGCTCGGGTTGCCCCTCGAGACGCTCATCCCCTGGGCCTCTGCCTGCGAGATGCTCCACAATGCCACGCTCGTCCACGACGACGTGCAGGATGGCGACCGTTTCCGGCGTGGACACCCCACGGTATGGGCCCGCTACGGGGCCGGTCAGGCGATCAACGCCGGGGACCTCATGCTCATGCTGCCCTTCATGGCGGTGGGCGAGATCGACGCGGGACCGACGGCCCGCGCCCGCCTCTACTCAGCGGTCGCGCAGGCGGCGGCCCAGACGGTGCGCGGGCAGTCCGAAGAGATGGACCTGCCCAACCGGGACGAGGTCCGATGGGAGCAATGGGTGGAAGCCGCGGAGGGGAAGTCCGGGGCGCTCCTCGGCCTCCCGGTCCAGGGCGCCGCGATCCTGGCGGGCCTCGACGATCGGTCGGCACGGGCCATGTACAGCGCGTTCTCGCGCGCCGGAGTCCTGTACCAGCTCCAGGACGACCTCCTCGACCTCAGCCTGGAAAAGGGGAAGGCCCGCCGCGCCAGTGACGTGAGGGAAGGCAAGGTGAGCGCCCTGGTCGTCGCGCACCTGGAGCTGCACCCGTCCGAAGCCGCAGATACGTTCGCGCTGCTCCGGTCGCCGGCCCGACGCGCCGATGAAGCCGCCATCGAGGCCTTCATCGAACGCCTCTTCCAGGGCGGGGCCGTGGCCTGGGTCCAGGAACAGGTCGAAAATGCGGCCCGGTCGGTCCTCGAGGACCCCACCCTCCGCGCCGTCCCGGAGCTCGCCGGGGTCGCAGGCGATCTGGTCGCGCACGTACAGCGAGCGGCGTCCGAGATCGGCGCGCTCGCCCACGGGAGCGCCGCATGAAGCCGTACGTCGTCATCGGCTCCGGGTTCGGAGGGCTGGCCGCGGCCGTGCGACTCCGCGCCATGGGTCACCCCGTGATCGTGCTGGAAGCCAACGAACAGGCGGGCGGTCGCGCGAGCGTGTGGCGCAAGGACGGCTTCACCTTCGACGCCGGCCCGACCGTGATCACCGCACCCTACCTGCTGGACGAGCTCTTCACGGCGCTGGGGCGCGACCGTCGCGACTACTACACGCTCGATGCGGTGGATCCCTTCTACCGGGTGATGTTCCCCGAGGGCGGCCACTTTGACTACGTCGGGGACGACGAGCGGCTCCTTTCGCAGATCCAGGCCCTGTCCCCGCCGGATGTCGATGGCTACCGTCGGCTGCTCAAGCAGGCGCAGGAGACCTTCGACGTGGGCTACACGAAGCTGGCCGATCAGCCGTTCACCCGCCTGCCGGACATGCTCCGCGTGATCCCCGACATGGTGAAGCTCGGTAGCTGGCGCTCCGTGTACGGGATGGTCGCAAAGCACATCAAGGACGAGCGCCTGCGCCAGGTGCTCACCTTCGAGCCGCTGCTGATCGGCGGGAACCCGTTCACCGCGCCGTCGATCTACCTCTTGATCCACTGGCTCGAGCGGAAGTGGGGCGTGTGGTTCCCCCGCGGCGGCACCGGAGCGGTGGTCGATGCGCTGGTGCAACTGCTCGGTGAGGTGGGCGTCGACGTGCGGTGCAACTCGCCGGTCACGCGCATCCGCGTGGAAGGCGGCCGGGCGAGCGGCGTGGAGCTCGCCGACGGAACGGTGATCGAGGCGGCGGGGGTCGTGTGCAACGGCGACCCCTCGTACACCTACAAGAACCTCATCGATCCCGAGCACCGCCGCACCTGGACCGACGCGAAGGTCGGCCGGGTCCGGCAGTCGATGAGCCTGGCCGTGACCTACTTCGGCACCGAGGGCACCTGGCCCGAGCTGGCGCACCACACGATCGTGCTCGGGCCCCGGTACAAGGGCCTGCTCGACGACGTGTTCAACAAGCGGATCCTGGCCGACGACATGTCCCTCTACGTGCACGCGCCGACCCGGACCGACCCCTCACTCGCTCCAGCCGGAAAAGAGTGTTTCTACGTGCTCTCCCCGGTCCCGAACCAGCTGAGCGGGATCCGGTGGGAGGATGAACAGGCCCGGTACGAGGATGCGATGCTCGGGGAGCTCGAGCGACGGCTCCTGCCCGGACTGCGCTCGCGGATCACCACGAAGTTCTCCGTCGATCCGCGGTATTTCGAGGGGCGCCTACGAACGGTGCAGGGCGCGGCCTTCGGCCCCGAGCCGCGGCTCGAGCAATCGGCGTGGTTCCGCTACCACAACCAGAGCGAGGACGTCGCCGGGCTCTACTTCGTGGGCGCGGGCACCCACCCGGGGGCGGGCGTTCCCGGGGTGCTCAACAGCGCGAAGGTGTTGGAGCGCCTCGTGTCGGCGCCCGAGATCGCTACGCCGATCCCCGGCATTCGACTGCGGGGGGTCGCATGATCCCGCTCGACCCTACGCCCGCGGTGCTTCCCTTTGCCCGGGAGACCATGCGCAAACACGCTCGCTCCTTTCGCATCGCCGCCCGGCTGCTGAGCGCAGAAGACGCCGACGACGCAGCGCTCACCTACGCGTTTTGTCGGGAGGCCGACGACCTCGTCGACGAGGCGCCCTCGGTGGAGGCTGCGACCACCGCGATCGACGAGCTGCGGGCCGAGCTCCGCGGCCGCCGGCGCCCGCGCCCGCTGGTCGTCGCGTTCTACCGGATGGCACTGCGGAGGAGGCTGCCGATCGATGCAGCCTGGACCCTGGTGGACACCATCGCCGACGATGCCGGACCCGTGCGGATCTCCGACGACCCGGCGCTCCTGCGGTACGCGTACGGGGTGGCGGGCACCGTCGGGCTGATGATGGCGAGCCTGCTCGGAGCCAGGACGCAGGAGGCGCGCACCTGTGCGATCGACCTGGGCATCGGGATGCAGCTCAGCAACGTCGCCCGCGACGTGACCGAGGACGCCCGGCGCGATCGGCTGTACCTGCCTGCGGAGCGGCTAAGGGCGCTCGGGGTCGACCCCGAGGACGTGGTCGCGGGCACCGCCGACCCCGAACAACTCGCGACGGTCTCCCGCGATCTCGTCGCGCTCGCCGACCGCTACTACGCGTCGGCGCTCGACGGCCTCGGGTTCCTGCCGCTGCGCGGCCGGCTCGCGGTGGCGGTCGCGGCATCGCTCTACCAGGCGATCGGTCACGCCGTTGTGCGGCGAGGAGCCCTCGCGCTCCGAGGCCGCACGGTCCTCGGGAGGCTCTCGCTCGGCACCGCCGTGCTCCGGGGGCTGCTCACAGCGGCGCTGCCCCGGGTATGGGGCGGCAGCCGATCGCGTGATCCGGCGCTCCACCCCTTCTCCCTCGGCGCGCCCGAGTCAGGCACCCCATGTCCTACCGCATAAAGACGGTCGCTCAGCTGACGGGGATCCCCCGAAACACCCTCGTGGCATGGGAGCGCCGCTACGATCTGTTGGAGCTCCGACGATCGGACTCGGGGTACCGGATCTACGAGGACTCCGATGTCGCCTACCTTCGCGAGCTGAAGGGTCTGGTGGACGGTGGGGTGGCCATCTCCGAGGCGATCAGCCGGACCGCACGGCCCGGTCAGGCCCCACCCGTCACGGTACCGCCCCCGCCCGCCGTGACGCCGGTCCAGACGGACCTCGTCGCCTCGCTCGTGCACGCGCTCGTGGGCTTCAACGGGAGCGCCGCGCTCCCGATCATGCGCCGGGTGGACCAGATGTCCTTCTCCGATGCGATCCGGGAGGTGTGGCAGCCCCTCCTGTTCGAGGTGGGCCGACGATGGGAGCTCGGCGAGATCTCGGTTGCCCAGGAGCACTTCGCCTCCGGGGTAGCCCGGGCTGCCCTCGCTGCGATGCTCCGGAGCCTGGGGCCCGCGCGGCCCGGGGCTGTCGAAGTCGTCTGCGCGTGCCTCCCGCAGGAGCACCACGACCTGCCCCTGCTGGCCGCGTCCGTGGAGCTCTCGCTGGCGGGGTGGCACGTCATCTGGCTGGGCGCGGACGTGCCGCTCGCCGACCTCTGCGCCCTCGTCGCCACCCGTGCACCCGACCTCGTCTGCCTGTCGGCCATCGACTCGCACCCCCCCGAGGTCGTGCTCGCCGCTGGGCGGACGGTGCTCGGAAGCGCACCGCGCGGCACGACCGTCGCCCTCGGCGGTCCCGCCACCGCGGGCCTGCGCGCCAAGGAGGGGCCGCGCCTGTGGGTCTGCGCCACCCCCGCCGAGCTCATCACCCGATGGGAGGAGCGCGCCGCCCGCCCCCTGACTCCCCCGTCCCCGAACACACTGGAGCAATCATGATCCTCACCCTGGTCTCCCTCACCGCGGCTGCCCTCGCCGTCACGCCCCCCGCGGCGGATTCGCTGATCAACGCTCCAGACCGGGCCTGGGCCGTGCGGCTGGACGCCGAGGTCGGCTTCCTGGCACCCCTCGCTCACACGATCCAGTTCGGCCACAGCGGCACGAAGTTCGACTACGTCGCGGACGGCGCCCAGAACGTGCTCTTCCCGGTGCTGCGGTTCGACGCCGGGCTGGACGTGGGCAAGCGGGAGACGTTCAGCCTGCTGTACCAGCCGCTGGACCTCCGCACCGAGGTGGTGCTGCACCAGGACATCCTGGTGGACACGGTCACGTTCCAGGCGGGCGAACCCGTCGACCTCCGGTACGGCTTCAGCTTCTGGCGGGCAACCTGGCTGCACGAACTGCTGCCTGCGCCCGAGCGGGAGTTCTCCATCGGCCTCGCGCTGCAGCTCCGGGACGCCAACATCTCGTTCACCTCCGCCGATGGCACAAAACGCTTCGTGGAGCACGACGTGGGCCCCGTGCCCGCACTCGCAGCGCGGCTGCGGCTCCCCGTGGGGAAGGCGGGGTTCGTCGGGGCCGAGGCGACCGGCATCTACGCGCCGATCAAGTACCTGAACGGCTCGAACGTCGACGTGGTCGGCGCGCTGCTGGACACCTCGGTCCGCGGGGGGTTCGCGTTGCCGCACGGCACCGATGTGTTCCTGTGCGCCCGGTACATCGGCGGGGGAGCCGAGGGCACCGCCAAGAACTCGGAGGCGTTCGGCGATGGGTACACCGCGAACTGGCTCCACTTCGCGACGCTCTCCCTCGGCGCGTCGCTGCGGTAGACCCGTGGCAACCGGAGACAGGTGGTGAACATGGTGAAGGACCGCTGGTACGTCATCCTCGAATCCCATGAGGTCCCCAGCGGCCGGCCGGTGGGCGTCGTTCGACTCGGCATGCGCCTCGTCGTGTGGCGCGACGAGGCAAACCTGCTGCGATGCACACACGACCGGTGTCCGCACCGGGGTGCCGCGTTGAGCCTCGGCAAGGTGGTGGGAGGCTGCGTCGAGTGCCCGTTCCACGGGTTCCGGTTCAACGGAGCGGGCGCCTGCACCCGGATCCCCGCGAATGCCCCCGATGCCCCGATCCCCTCGGCGATGCGCACCCCCGCGCTCATCGTCCGCGAGGCCCATGGGTTCGTCTGGCTCTGGTACACCGATCTCCCCGTCTCCGACCCCACGCTCCTCCCCGAGCCCCCCTGGTTCGTCGAGATCGACGAGACCTACGTGCACGCCAGCTTCAGCGACGATTGGGAGACCCACTACACCCGCGCGGTCGAGAACCAGCTGGACTTCACCCACCTGCCGTTCGTCCACGCGACCAGCATCGGCCGCGGCGTGCCGCACCGGCTCGACGTGATCACCACGGTGACCGGTGACCGCATCCACGTGACCTACGATCCTGCGACGTACGATGCAAAGGGGTTCTTCGTGGAGCTGATCGCCCCCTCGCTGTGGCGCAATCGCCTGAGCGAGAACGTCTGGGCGATGATCGCGTTCGTACCGGTGGACGACACCCATACCCGGTTGTACCTGCGCTTCTATCAGAGCTACGTCACGATCCCCGGCCTCGGCTGGTTGGTGTGCTGGCTCTCGAACCGGTTCAACCGGCACATCCTCCACCAGGACAAGCGCGTTGTGCTCACGCAGGAGCCCCTCGAGACCGACCTCCGCATGGGGGAGGTGCTCGTCCACTCGGATCGACCGATCATCGAATGGCGCCGATGGGTGGCCGCTGGAAGCGCCCCACGAACGCCGCCGGCAGGCGATGGCGGGTAGCCACCCGCGTGCTCGACCTCCCTTCGGGGGCAGGGATACGTCGCGCACATGTCGCCCCGAGCCCCGCGTTCTCTGCACCCTGCCCTGATCTGCGCCATGGCGGTGTGTGCATCCGCGTGCGCCCCGGACACGGCAGCGCCTGCGTGCACCTCCACGTCGCTCTCGACATGCCTCTCCCCCACCCAGACCGACGCCGCCTACATCGACCAGGGCGAGCGCTACTTCGACACCCTCGACGCCAGCGCGGATCCCGCCAGCGGGCCGACGTACTCGGAGCTCGTCGCGCGGTGGGAGTGGCCGCCGTGGCTGCTGCTGACCGGCTACGGGAGGGACCTGACCATCGCGGTGGACGCTGTCGTGCTCGCCGTCTACCCGACGACGACGGTGCCGGAGCGGGACTGCCGCGCGTTCGGCGTCCAGCCCTTCGCCCGTTGCCGTGTCACCATGGACTTCGATGGCCAGCCCTGCCCGATCTACGAGGAGTTCACCTTCAACGACCCGGGCGAGGTCACCTTCGTCGAGGCGTGGTCCGACCAGCCCGGGCTCCTACCGGGCGCCGACACCGACACCTGGGCGGAAGGGGCCGACGTAGCCCGCCTCTCGACGCGCATCCCGGGCCTCGGCAACGCAACGGGCCTGATCGACCCGGAGAGCGACGCCATGACCGACGTGGCCGCCTCCGACGCAGACGTGGCGGAGTTCGTGCGACACACCGAGGACTTCTGGGGCACGTGGACCGAGGCCTACGACGCCGCTGGCGACGACCTCTATGCACGGGGCTGCGGCTGGTGACCCGGGCCCGGCCGACGGTCACACCACCACGCTCTCCCGGTACTTCCCGAAGACCCCACGCAGGACGTCGGCGATCTCGCCGAGCGTGGCCTTCGCCTCCACAGCCCTGAGCATGAACGGCATCAGGTTCGCCGTGCCGGCGGCCGCCTCGCCGATCGCCTCCACCGAGCCCCGGGCGGCGGCCTCGTCGCGCCCCGCCCGCCAGGCCCGCAGTCGCGCGACCTGCTCCGCCTCGAGCCCTTCCGCGATGCGCAACAGCCCGCCCTGCGACTGCTCCTCCATCACGAACTCGTTCACGCCCACGACGATCTCCGCCTTGCGTTCGACGGCAAGCTGGTGGGCGTAGGCGCTGTTCTGGATCTCCCGTTGCGGGAAGCCGCGCTCGATCGCGCTCACCATGCCCCCCATCGCGTCGATCTCGGCGATCAAGGAGGTGGCCTCGGCCTCGATGCGATCGGTCTCGGCCTCCATCACGATGCTGCCGCCGAACGGATCGACGTGCTTTGCGATCCCGCTCTCGTAGGCCACCACCTGTTGGGTACGCAGCGCCAGCCGGGCCGAGGCTTCGCTGGGCAGGGCCAGCGCCTCGTCGCGGGAGTTGGTGTGGAGCGACTGGGTCCCGCCGAGGACAGCGGCCATGGCCTGGATCGTCACACGCACCACGTTGTTGTCGGGCTGCTGTGCCGTGAGCGTGCTCCCGGCCGTCTGCGTGTGAAACCGCAACATCATCGAGCGCTTGTCCTTCGCGCCAAAGCGATCCCGCATGATGGCGGCCCACATGCGACGGGCGGCGCGGAACTTGGCGACCTCCTCGACGAAGTCGTTGTGCGCGTTGAAGAAGAACGAGAGTTGGGGACCCACCTCATCCACGCCGAGCCCCGCCGCGATCGCGGCGTCCACATACGCGATCCCGTCGGCGAGCGTGAACGCGACCTCCTGCGCAGCGGTCGATCCGGCCTCGCGGATGTGGTACCCGCTGATCGAGATCGTGTTCCAGCGCGGCACCTCCGTGCGGCACCAGGCGAAGATGTCCGTGACGATCCGCATGCTCGCCCGGGGCGGGTAGATGTACGTGCCGCGGGCGATGTACTCCTTGAGCAGGTCGTTCTGGATCGTGCCGCGGAGCTGCTTTGGATCCGTGCCGCGCGCCCGGGCCACCGCGACGTAGAGCGCCAACAAGGTGCCCGCCGTCGAGTTGATGGTCATGCTCGTGGAAACCTGGTCCAGGGGCAGGTCCGCGAGGAGCTGGTGCATGTCGCCCAGGTGGTCGATGGCGACCCCGACCTTGCCGACCTCTCCGCGGGCCATCCCATGGTCGCTGTCGTAGCCCATCTGGGTTGGCAGATCGAACGCGACGGAGATCCCGGTCTGCCCCTGCGCCAACAGGTACCTGTACCGCTCGTTCGACGCCTTTGCATCGCCGAAGCCTGCATATTGCCGCATCGTCCAGAGCCGGCCCTGGTACATCGTCGGGTGGATGCCGCGGGTGTAGGGGAACTCCCCGGCGTTGCCCGGGTCCCGGCTCACGGGTCCACCCGCAGGAGCCGCGCGCCGCTCTCGACCGTCGTTCCCTCGGCGACGCAGATCTCGGCGACCTTCCCGTCGATCGGACTCTTGAGCTCGTTCTCCATCTTCATGGCCTCCACGACGACCAGGGGCTGGCCCTTCTTCACCGCGTCTCCGAGCGCCACAAGGAGCCGCACCACGCGACCCGGCATCTGCGTCGACAGCAGCCCGCCGGCGTTGGCTGCCCCCAGCCGTAGCGCCTTCCGCCGCGGGTCCACGACAGCCACGGAGGTCGTCACGCCGACCACGTCCACCAGGTAGCCATCGGCCGAGGGCACACAGCCGGCCTCCCAGCTCCCGTCGTCGATGAGCATGTGGAACGCCTCCGGCGAGGGGCGCAGCAGATCGACGAGGTGCGACTCCACCGACTCCTCACCATCGAGGTCGGTCTCCGTCCACGTGAGCCGGTAGCAGGCGCCCTCCGGCTCGATCGTCACCACGCGCGTCGTCTCCCGGATCGTCACCTCGTACTTCATCGGGCACCTCCAGGGCGTGCTGCGAGCTTCCACGCACTTGCATCCGGGGTCGTGACTGCCCGTGCAGGGCGGGTGTCCCCCTCGAAGCGCGCGAGCGTCGCCGCGATGGTCGCGATCCTGTCGTTGCGCCCCGCCTGGGTGAGGTGGGCGAGCCGCTCGGGGGTCAGGAACCCGGTGGAGTAGTCGCCGCGCCTGAACTCGGGATCCCGGAGGATCGCGCTCAGGAATGCAACCGAGGTGTGGATTCCGCGCACCCGGTATTCGCGCAGGGCCCGGAGGAGCCTGGTCGTGGCCTCCTCGCGGTCGCTGCCCCAGCAGATCAGCTTGGCGACCATCGGATCGTAGTGGATCGGCACCTCGTAGCCGGCGTAGACGCCCGAGTCCACGCGCACCCAGGGGCCGCCGGGCTCGCGCAGCCCGCCGATACGGCCGGGCGCAGGTGCAAAGTTGTTCGAGGGATCCTCGGCGTAGATCCGGACCTCGATCGCGTGTCCGGACTGGCGGAGATCCTCCTGCGTGAACCACAGCGGCTCCCCTGCGGCGATGCGTAGCTGCGCGCGTACCAGGTCGACGCCCGTGACCATCTCGGTGACCGGGTGCTCGACCTGCAGCCGCGTGTTCATCTCCAGGAAGTAGAACTCGCCCGACGCCTGGCTGTAGAGGAACTCGATGGTGCCTGCACCGACGTAGTCCACGGCCGCAGCGGCCTGGACCGCGACCCGCGCCATCGCCTGCCGCGTGGCGGCCGGGAGCACCACGCAGGGCGTCTCTTCCACGACCTTCTGGTTCCGGCGCTGCACCGAACAGTCCCGCTCGAAGAGGTGCACGCAGGTGCCGTGCTGGTCGGCGAGCACCTGGATCTCCACGTGCTTTGGGTTCGCGACGAACTTCTCCAGGTACACAGCATCGTTCTTGAACGAACGCAGCGCTTCGCTCTTGGTGGAGCGCCACGCACTCGCGAACTCCCCTCGCAGGTCCACCCGGCGAATCCCCTTTCCACCGCCGCCGCCGGCAGCCTTGAGCATCACCGGGAACCCGATCTTCTCGGCGATGGCCAACGCCTCCTCTTCCGTGTCGATCGCGTGCGTCGTCCCGGGCACCACGGGCACGCCCGCCGCCACCATGCGCTGCCGGGCGCCGGTCTTCGACCCCATCGCCTCGATCGCCGACGCAGGCGGTCCGATCCACACGAGCCCGGCTTCCACGACCATCCGCGCAAACGCAGCGTTCTCGGAAAGAAACCCGTAGCCGGGATGGATCGCCGTGGCGCCGGTCTTCAGGGCAGCCTCGATGATGCGCTCACCCCGCAGGTAGCTCTCCGACGAGGGTGCTGGCCCGATGCAGACGGCCTCGCCGGCGTTCCGCACGTGCAGCGCGGCGCGGTCCGCCTCCGAGTAGACGGCGACGGTGGGGATGTCGAGCTCATGGCAGGCTCGAATGACCCGCACCGCGATCTCCCCGCGGTTGGCGACGAGCACCTTTTTCAGTCGGGATGGGGAAAGAGTGGGGGGCGACATCGGCCCGGGGCGTAACCCGGGGCCCCCCCGGTTCACAGGCCCCAGAGGCCCTGCATCGCAGCCGTCCGCCCCTCGATCCACGACCGCACACTCGCGCGCTCCTGACGTACCGAGGGCGCGGCGCACTCCCGCCTGGGGTCGTCCTTCGCCAGATCGTGCGTGAGCTCGGCCATCGCGTCGTAGTCGGCGAGGACGGAGTCGGTGTCGACCAGCCCGAGCAGCGCGGACATCGAAGCGGTCTGGCTCGCGTAGCAGTCGGCGTCGACCCAGCAATAGTGCGCGATCGCCCCCGCCGGCCTCGACCAGCTCATGCCCCACTGGTAGTCCTCGATGAAGGCGTAGTCGAAGTCCCAGGGGATGAGGATCATCTTCTGATCGGAGGGGCGGAAGTAGGCCCGGTAGTTGTTCCGGTCCATCGCATACCCGTCCACGTGCCCGATCCACTGCTCCACCGCGAACACGGTGTGCAGCTCGTCCCAGTCGACGAGGTCGGACATGGCGGACTGGAAGCCAGGGGGGGTCGCCAGGATCCGGTTCGAGACCGTGACGATCTCGGCGTTTCCGTCCGGGACACCTTCCTCGAGCTGGAACAGGTCGTCCACCTGGTTGGCGAAGTCGAGCATCGTGTAGGTGCCGTCGTCGTAGTAGACGTACTTCCCGTCGTAGAGCTGCCCCGAGTCGTCACCGGGCAGGCGATCCGAGAGGAAGCGGCTGTCGGGGACCTCGATCACCACGTACAGGCCGTAGTCCTCGCCGTTCACCCGTACGTGGGCGAAGCTCGTGCGGGGGGCGGGGATCCCCGCGTCACGGAAGATGCGGTAGGCCACGGGCTCCTTCAGGTAGGAGCAATCGACGACCTCGTTGTTCAGCGCGATGGCCTTGAGCCCGTGCAGGTCCTGGCCGTCGATGAACTCGCCGAAGTCGAACTTGAACTTCGGCTTCTGGTCGATCGGGCGGAAGGAACCGACCTTTCCACGCAGCCGGACCCCGCTGCCGGAGACGCTCTCCCCGTCGAACGACACGTCGCCCACCGTGAACTCGTAGGGATCCGCGACCAGCGCGCTCCACGAGGCGTCGCTGAGCGTGATGGCGACCTCGTGCACCACGGCATCGGAGAAGAAACCGGTCTGCCAGGTGGCGTCGTCGACACCACCCGTGTCCCCCGTCTCCCCGGTGTCAGCGGAGTCTCCGCGCGAGTCCCCGGGGGGGACGCTGGGGATCGACGTATCCACGGGCTGCTTCCCATCGGGCGGGGTGACCTCCAGGGCGGCGGTGCCACAACCAACGGCCAGGAGGCAGACCAGCGGGGCGTATCCAGGGCGCATACCCGATCATACCCGAGGAACAGGTGCAGCGGTTTCGACTGCATACGTCAGAATCCTGTAATGACGTGAGATTCGGTCCGACAATGGGGGGGGATGGGTAGCGGTTTCGTACAGACCGTGACAAGATTGCACGCGTCTCCGCGCGCCGGTCGTCCGGCGCAACCACTCCCCGCCCCAGAGGTGCCCGTGCGTTCCTTCCTCCTCTTCGCTTCGCTCCCCCTCCTCCTGGTCGGCTGCTCTGGCGGCAATGGAAATGGAAATGGAAACAAGAATGCCGACAAGGACTCGGACGGCGACGGCCTGACGGACTCCGACGAGAGCACCTTCGGCACCGACCCCGCCGTGGCGGACACCGATGGCGACGGCCTCTCGGACAAGGACGAGTTCGACCTCGGCACGGACGGCACCCTCACGGACACCGACGGCGACGGCTACACCGACAGCGACGAGGTCTCCGCGGGCGTGGATCCGACCGACGGCAGCAGCGTGATCTATACCGGCGGCTGGCCCTACAATGCGGACAAGGAGAGCATGACCGACCCGGGCACGGCGGACAAGGTGGCAAAGGGCAACCCGATGGCCCGGGTCCAGTTCGTCGACCAATTCGGCGAGACCGTGGATCTCTACGACTTCGCCAACCAGGGAAAGCCCGTGATCATCGACGTCTCCACCGTGTGGTGCGGCTGGTGTCGCGAGATGGCGGCGTGGCTCGGCCAGGACATGTCGGAAGCTGCGACCGAGACCGCCGAGGGGTACAACTGGGAAGACAGCATGTCCGGCCAGGATTGGTACGATGTCATCCCGCAGCTCGTGGCCAATGGCGACGTCTACTGGGTGACCATCCTGACCGAGGACAAGTCGGGCGGAACGCCGGCAGCGCGTGATGCCTCCAAGTGGGCGGCTGACTTCCCCAACGACCAGATCCCGGTCCTCGTGGACACCGACGGCACGATGGAGACCTACATGAAGGTGCGAGGCTTCCCCTGCGTGGATCTGATCGACCCGGACTTCAACCTCGAGGTCGTCAACGGCGACTACACCCAGGTGTTCAGCAAGGTTCTGACCGAGTACGCGCCGTAGGGCGACAGCGCTGCGCAGCAAGGACCTCGCTCGCGAATGGGCTCTGGAATACGCTCTCGCCCGCGATCGAGGCAAGCCTCTCCACCCCGCCCTTGACGCCGCGCCCCTGAAAGGGGACGGTGCCGCAGGAGTTTGCGCAATGTCGTCCACACGCGTAGCGGTGTACGCCGGCACCCACTGGATCGTCGGTCTGCTCAACACCGAGAACCGCCGACTGAACGAGGTCGCCAACGACCGGGCCAGCGAGTTCTTCTCGCTCACGGAGGCCCGTGTGCACACCGAGCCGGACCTCTCGCAGGCGCTGACGATGCTCCCGCGGATGGTGATCCCGAAGCTGGCGGTCACGCTGATCGCCTCGCTGGAGGAGCGCCACGAGGCCCCGGACAAGCGCCGCACCTACATGCAGCGCAAGCAGGCCTTCCCGGTGTTCATCACCGTCGCTGGCTCCGAGGTCATGGGGCACCTCCACCTCTCGGCGAGGATGGACCCCGTCGCGTTGCTGGCACGGCTCACCACAGACGGCGCGGCGTTCTTCGCGGTGTCCGATGCCGAGGTCGTCCAGCTTCCCATCCTCGGAGGCACGGACCTGGCGCCCGTCGTGCTCATCGCACGGCAGGCGGTGACGGGGTGCTACCTGGCCGACGTCCCGGTGTAGCTCCGCCTACTTGGGCATGTCCGGCTCCACGAAGAGCCACTCGACCTCGGGACACTGCGTCCGTACCGTCTGCTCGAACGTGTTGATGACGTCGCACGCCTCGCGCACCGTGAGCGTGGGGGTGATGTGCACCTTCACGGCCACCATCACCTCGTTCGGTCCCTGCTGGATCGTCACGAGGTTCAGGATTTCGAGGATGTGGGGGTGTTCCGTGGCGGCCCTGCGCACGACCTCCATGATCTCCTCGTCGGCGCTCTCTCCCACGAGGAGCGACTGCACCTCGCGGGCGAGGAACACGGCCACGCCCACGAGCACCAGGCCGATCGCCACGCTGCCCCCACCATCCCAGCGGGGATCTCCGGTGTAGGCCGCGATGAGCATGGCCGCGCCCGCCAACACGAGACCCAACGAGGCGGCGGAGTTCTCCCCGAAAACCACGATCAGGTCGGAGTCCTTCGTGTCCCGCAGGTACTGCAGGAACGGCTTGCCGCCGCGCCGCCGGTTCATCTCCCGCACGTTGGAGAGCGTCGACCCGCCCTCGATCAGCAGCGAGACGGCGAGGATCCCGACGCCGATCCCCACGTGCTCCAGCGGTTCGGGGTTCACGATCTTGTGCAGGCCCTCGTACATCGAGAACACGCCGCCACCTGAGAACAGCAGCATCGCGACCATGAACGACCAGAAGTAGAGCGCGCGGCCGTACCCCATGGGGTGCAGGCGGTCTGCCGGTCGCTGGGTCTGTCGCACGCCAAGCAGCAGGAGCACCTGGTTCCCGCAGTCGGCGAAGCTGTGCACGGTCTCGGCAGCCATCGAGCCCGAACCGGTCATGAACGCCGCCACCCCCTTGATGCAGGCGATGAACGTGTTTCCCGCGAGGGACTGGAGGATCTGGCCGTTGGACTCGGTGCTCACTGCGGGGTGCCGGGGGTGGTTGCGAGCGTATCGGCTCGGTACAGGGAGTTCCAGACCCAACTGGACGAGCGGGGTGACTAGGTCGGGCGGGGCCGGTCGGATACTGCCGGATCAGGGGGGAGCGCCCCGGGCCCAGCCTTCTCCGCCTCGGACAACTTGCGTAGGTTGAAGCTTGCGCGCACCTCGAGCGAGTAGTCGCTCAAAAACTCGCGGAGCCCCAACTCCTCGAGGTAGGAGCGGACTTCGCGGGCCACGGCCTTGACGATCTCGGTCTTGGCCTTGTCGCCGCCCTCGAGCATCGCGCCCATGACCTCACGCGCCGACACGCGCTCCTGCCCGATCAGCCTGCGTCCGAGCTTGCGGAAGCGCCCGGCGTGGTCCTCCCGGACCTCCTCCGGGTGCGGCTCGTGGTGGACTCCCGCCCCGTACTCGGTGGGATCCTCGGGGTCGCGACGATCGGGCATGCACCACTTCTAATCGACAGGCACGGACGGATCCCCTCATGAGTGTCGCAAATGTGCCATTTCCAGGATATCGTCACAGTACGTCAAGAACTCGTCAGCCCAAGGGAGCCCCCATGCGCATCGCCCTCCTGCCGCTCCTCCTGCCTCTCGCGGCCTGTTCCGAGGCCAAGATCACCATCGGCGGGAGCGACACCGCCACAGGGCAGCCGGAGCTCACCGTGGGGGCCGATCTGCTCGACTTCGGATCCGTACCCGCCGGCATGGGCGGGTCGGCGCAGGTGCTGGACCTCTCGAACACGGGGGACGCCACGCTCCAGATCCTCGGGTTCTCGGTCGACGACCCGACCGCACCGTTCACGATCACCGACACCGGATCCACCCAGCTCGCGCCCGGGGAGAGCACCGGCGTGATCCTGACCTTCACGCCGATGACGCCCGGAAGCTACGGCGCCAACTTCCAGATCGCGTCGACAGACCCGGACGGCATCGCGGAGGTCGTGCTCGTGGGCGAGTCCGCCGACGGGGGGCTCGTGCTCGAACCCTCCTCCTACGATTTTGGGACCGTCACCCTCGGGTGCACGGCCAGCGTGGACGTGAACCTCCACAACGTGGGCGGCAGCGCGATCACCGTCAATTCAGTGCAGCTCACCGGCGCCGACGGCGAGCTCTCGGTCACGGAGAGCACCCCGCTCCCATGGACCCTCGGCGCCGACCAGCGCGATCCGGTCACCATCCACTACACCCCCACGCTCCAGCACGTCGTGTTCGGCTCGCTGCTCGTGAACACCTCCAGCACCACGACCCCCTCCGTGAGCGGCACCTACTTCGGAGCGTCGCAAGCCGAGCCCACCGCCGCAGATCACTACGTCACGCCAGACGGCGTGCTCGACGTCGTCGCCTTCGTCGACAAGACCCAGTCGATGCAGGACAGCGGCTATGTCACGCTGTTCCGCTCCAACATGCGGGCGCTGTACGACGCGCTGGTCGCCTCCACCGCCGATTTCCAGCTCGCCGTCATCACGGACGACGACGGGTGCGTGAACGGCCCCCACAACTTCGTGACCGGGTCGACCCCGCAGAGCGAGGTGATCGCCACGCTCTCCGCGATGTTCGACTCCACGTACTACGGGGGTGAGCTGGCCGAGGAGGGCTTCACCATCCTCTACACGGGCACGAGCCCCACCGCGACCTCCGAGCGCGGCTGCAACGAGGGGCTCGTCCGATCCACCGGCACCCTCGCGCTGCTCGGTGTCTCGGACGAGGACGAGCAGTCCGAGGGCGACGCGTCCACGTGGGTCGCATCGTTCACGAGCCTCAAGCCCGATCCCACCCGGGTACACGTGAACGCGATCGCGGGCGATCTGCCCAGCGGCTGCGACGAGGCCAGGGCGGCGACGAACTGGGCGAACGTGGCGCAGCTTACGGGCGGCGCGACCTACTCCATCTGCGCCAGCTCCACGAGCTGGACCGCCAACCTGCAGGAGATCGTCCGCGAAAGCGCCGGTCTGGCCTCGGCCTACCCCTTGAGCTCCGAGCCGGATCCGGGCACCCTCGTGGTGACCGTGGATGGGCGGGTCTCCTACGACTGGACCTACGATGCCCCTACCAACAGCATCGTCTTCACGACGGCGGCGGGGCTCACCTGGAACCAGAGCATCGACGTCGCCTACACGATCGCGCAGACCTGCACCGGGTAGCGGCCGCAGTCAGCGGGTTACGCGGGCGGCATGTCCACCGCCATCACCCGCGGCATCCGCGTCGACGTCGCTCCCGAGTTCCTGCCCGGACACTCGGATCCCAAGAACAGCCACTGGATGTTCGCGTACGACGTGACCATCCAGAACGAGGGGAGCGAACGCGTACAACTGGTGAGCAGGCATTGGACCATCACCGACGCCTCGGGTCGCGTGGAGGAGGTCCGCGGACCGGGCGTCGTGGGTGAGCAGCCCGTGCTCGAGCCCGGCGGCAAGTACAGCTACCGCAGCGGGTGCCCGCTCTCGACCCCGATGGGCACGATGCACGGCACCTACCAGATGGTCACCTCGCGCGGCGAGCGGTTCGACGCGGAGATCGCCCCCTTCACCCTCGTCGAACCCTACGCGTTGAACTAGATGGACTCCTCACCCGACGCGCCCTCACTGCCCGTCCCGGGGCTCCCCCCCTGCACGCGGGAGGAGCTCACCCGGCTCTACCGCGAGATGCTGCTCATCCGGCGGGTGGAAGAGCTCGCCGCGAAAGCCTACACCCAGAGAAAGATCCTCGGCTTCTGCCATCTGTACATCGGCCAGGAGTCGGTGGCGGTGGGGGCTTCGGCAGCTTGCAGGCCCGAGGATCACTGGATCACCGCCTACCGCGAGCACGGTCAGGCCATGGCCAAGGGGGTCTCGCCGCGCGCCGTGATGGCGGAGCTGTTCGGCAAGGCCACGGGCTGCACCTCGGGCCTCGGCGGCTCGATGCACCTGTTCGACGCGAAGGTCAACTTCATGGGCGGCTACGGGATCGTCGGCGCGCACGTGCCGCTGGCCGTGGGCGTTGCCTGGGCGCTGAAGATGCGCAAGACCGGTGGGGTGGCCGTCGTGTTCTTCGGAGACGGCGCGGCCAACCAGGGCGCGTTCTTCGAGGCGATGTGCCTGGCACAGCTGTATAAGCTCCCGATCGTGTTCCTGTGCGAGAACAACTACTACGCGATGGGGACCAGCGTGGAGCGCGCATCGTCGCTCATCGACATGAGCCTGCGCGGACTCGGCGTGGGGATGATGCGCGAGCAGTTCGAGGGCTTCGACGTGGAGCACGTGCGGGACCGGGTGGGCGCAGCCGTCGCCCACGCGCGCGAAGGCCACGGACCCGTCATCCTGGAAGCCATCACCTACCGGTTCCGGGGCCACTCCATGTCGGACCCGGCGAAGTACCGGCCCGACGGCGAGCTGGAGGCGAGGAAGAAGACCGATCCGCTGCTCATCACCGAGCATCGTCTCCGGGAGATGGGAGCCGACGTCGCCGAGCTCCAGGCCCTGCAGGCCTCGGTGGAAGCCGAGGCCGAGGATGCCTACCACTTCGCCGAGACCTCACCCGACCCGGACCCGGCGCGCCTGTACGAGTACACCTACGCCCCGTGACCGCCGGGGTGCATGCCCGCCCTCACCCGATCCACTGCCTCAGCACGGAACCGGGGACCAGACCCGAGACGCTCTCCCCGCGTGCCAGTCGCTCGCGGATCACGCTGCTGCTCACGTCCGGGAACGAGGGCACCCCGGGGATCTCGGGGTACCCCGCACGCCCGACGACGATCGGTGAGTACTCCGCGATCACGCGCTCGTGATCCCTCCACATCCCAAATTGCTCCCAGACGTCGGAGCCCACCACCAGCCGCAGCCTCCGGTCGGGATTGCGTGAACGCAACGTGTCCAACGTGCGGATCGTGTAGCTCGGGCGGGGCAGGTCCACCTCGATGTCGCTCACTCCGGCCCAATCTCCGCCGTCGTTCAACATCGCCGCGAGCGCCCGGGTCGCCCGCAGGCGCCGATCCCAGGGAGCCAGCTCTTTGCCGAACGCGTGCTCGAAGGCCGGCACGAACCACACGGCGCTCACCCCCTGCGTCCAGCGCAGCCACGCCGCCACCATCGCGTGTCCCACGTGGGGCGGATTGAAGCTGCCCCCGAAGATGACGGTGACGGGGAGCGCTGCGGGCTGGGGAGCTATGGCCATCGGCATCAGATAGGAGATCAACCGTGATCCGCCTGTACCACATCGTAAAGTCCTTCGGCGACCACGACGCGCTGCGAGACGTGTCGGTGCACATCGAGAAGGGCGAGTTCGTCTACATCACCGGGCCATCCGGCGCGGGGAAGTCCACGCTGCTCAAGCTCCTCTACGGGGCCGAGAAGCCGAGCAGCGGCAAGATGCTGGTGGGCGGGCTGGACGTGACCACGCTCGGGCGTGAGCGCGTGGCGCAGCTGCGGCGGAACATGGGCATCGTGTTCCAGGACTTCAAGCTGCTGCCCCGCCGGACGGTGGCGGACAACGTGGCGCTCGCGCTGGAGGTGGTGGGCGCGCCGCGGGAGCAGATCAACCGCCGGGTGCCCGCCTCGCTGAACATCGTCGGGCTCAAGGGCCGGGAGTCCTCGCTCGCGGGGCAGCTCTCCGGGGGCGAGCAGCAGCGCGTGGCGATCGCCCGGGCCATCGTGAACGATCCGGCCGTGCTGCTGTGCGACGAGCCCACGGGAAACCTGGACGGAGGCATGGCGGTGGAAGTGATGGAGATCCTGCAGGCGATCCAGCTGCGGGGCACGACCGTGCTGGTGGCGACCCACGACCAGGGCCTGATGAACCGGTTTCCGAAGCGGGTGCTCCGCCTCCTGGACGGCAAGCTCACCAGCACCGAGGTGCCCAAGCGACGCAGCCTCGCACCCGAGATGCGTTGATGGAGGGGGTTCGCCGGGTATTTCGCGGCATCCGCGAGCACCTGTACTTCTTTGCCGTCTCCACGGGCGTGATCGCCTCGGCGCTGGTGCTCCTCGGCCTGTTCGCGATGGTGGTGCGGGACGTGAACGCGATGGTGGGCACCTGGCAGGCAGACCAGCATGTATCGGCCTACTTCGCTCCCGAGGTGAGCCCCGAGGCGCAAGCCCAGATGAAGGTGCTCCTGGAGCAGCGGCGCGAGGTGCTCAAGGTCGAGCTGGTCACCGCCGCCGACGCCGCCAGCTGGATGACGGCGAAGGCGCCAGAGACCGCACCCGTGCTCAAGGAGCTGGGCCCGGACGCCCTCCCCGCCTCGCTCGAGATCACGCTGCAGCCGGAGGCCACCTCACCCGAGCGGATGGGCGCCTTCGTGAAGAGCCTGACGGACTCGGGGGCGGGCACCTGGGAAGACGTGGACTACGGCCAGGACTGGGTCTCCCGGGTGCACACGTTCCTCTCCCTGCTCACGGCGCTCGGCGTCGCGTTCGGGGTGGCCACCGCCGTGGCCACCCTGTTCCTGGTCGCGAACACCATCCACCTCGTGGTCCACGCCCGCCAGGACGAGCTGCAGATCCTGCGACTGGTCGGCGCGAGCGAGCGCTACATCCTCGGCCCGTTCGTCATGGAGGGCGTGCTCCAGGGGCTGCTCGGCGGGGCGATCGCGACCGGGGTGCTCTACGGGATCCACTCCGGCCTGCTCATTCGGCTGCATGAACTTCTGGCCCTCGCCATGGGCACCGCCCCGACCTTTCTGCCCGGCGCGCAGGTCTTCGTGTTGATGACCCTGGGCGTGGCGTTCGGCGCGGGCGCGGCGTGGGCGGCGGTGCACCGGTTCCTCGCGAGCCTGCCGTGAGCCGGTGGGGGGCAGGCGCAGCCCTGATGGTGCTGATGCTCGCGCCGGCACAGGCGGAGGAGCCCGTGCAGGGCATCCTCGACGAGATCGCCCGGTACGATGCACAGCTCACGGCGCTCGACAGCGCCGATGCCAGTACGACCGCCCGGGAGGCGGAGCTGAACACTGCGCTCGCTGCCCACACCGCCGATCAGGCCACCGCGACGGCCGAGGTGCAGAAGCGGCGGACGGAGGTGGACCGCGCGCTCCGGGCCGCCTACCGCCTGCAACGTCGTGGGTTTGCCCGGCTCTTGTTCGATGCGCAGAGCCCGGACGAGCTTCGACGCCGGGTGCACTACCTGCTCGCGACCGCGCGCACCCAGGACGCCGCCATGAGCGAGTTCGAAGCCGTGGTGCAGAAGCGCGCCGCGGCCGCCACCGCCGCCGAAGCGGAGATGAAGGCGTTGCAGGGGCTCGCGGCGGAGCGGGTCCAGCAGCGCGAATCGCTGAAGGAGGAGCGGGACCGCCGGCTCGCCCTGTTGCGCTCGGTGCAGAGAAGCCCGCCGATCTCCCGACAGTATTCCAACGAGACCGCTCGCGCGCGCGCGGAGTTCGACGGCGACGTCGCGACCCACGAGGGCGCCGCACCTGCAGCCGCGGCGGCCTCAAGCGCAGGCGGCGACTCCGAAGCCTTTCGCGAAGCGCGCGGCACCCTGCCCTGGCCCCTCCGCGGGCGCTTGATCCTCGGGTGGGGGCCGTACGTGGACGACCTGACGCACGAGACCCTGCAGAGCCTCGGCTACGACATCGCATCGCCCCCGGGAACACCGTTCCGCGCGGTGTTCGCGGGTACGGTCACCCGTTCCGGCTACATCCGCGGGTACGGCCAGGTGGTGATGGTGCAGCACGGCACGTACGCCACCCTCTACGCCCATGCGAACGGACTCCGTGTCTCCCAGGGCCAGGAGGTGCAGGCGGGAGACGTGCTCGGGCTCGTCGGGTCGACAGGCCTGCTCGACGAGTCCGAGGCCCGGCTGCACTTCGAGGTGCGCTACAACGGCACCCCCCAGGACCCGGGGGCCTGGCTCGGAGGCTGACCCCTGGCGCACCGGTGCGCAAAACCAGGAACGGGAGGTCAGAATGACCTCCCGTTCGAACGTACCATCGGGCCTTGCGGCGTAGCTGGACTACTGCTTCGGGCCTGGCTTGGGACGGGGAGAGGGACGCCAATTCAAGAGGACCTCCAAGGGTTGCACACAGTGTCGCCGAGCGGCGGGCGCTTGTCAAGGCGGGGCGCGCGCGGTTTGCAAAGTGGAGGACCCGCAGGAGCGGATAGGCTGCGGAATGTCGCTTGCCCGCGCCACCGTCCCCCTCGCGGGCGCCCCCTTCCTGCCACCGGGCCCGCCGTACGCTGCAGCCGCCCTCGGTGCGTGGGTAGGGGTCGAGTTCGACCTGCCACCCGAAGATCCCCGCCTGCGGACCTTGCAGCGGAGCGGCGTGGAACCCACGCCCGCGCTCGCGAACCTGGTCGGGTACGCCGACGGGTGGGCCCGCTACCCCGACTACATCGACACGCTCGACCCCGAGAGCCCCGTCCACGACAAGAAGATCCTCGAGCGGGCGCTCACACTGCACCGCTGGATGGAGCTCGGGGGCCTGCCCGCGGAGGGGCAGCGCCAGCGCGTGCTCGACGTCGGCTGTGGGGTCGGTCGGTTCGCCGCCTGGTTCCTCGACCGGGGCGACGACGTGCTGCTCGTGGATGGGGACCTGCGCTCGCTCCGACACGCCGTGTGGCACGGCGCCGGGCGCAAGGGACGGCTCGATGCATGCTGGACCACTGCAGAGATCCTGCCCGCTGCCGAGGAGAAGTTCGACATCGCCGTCCTCGCCGAGATCCTGAACTATGTCGAGCGGCCCCGGGACGTGGTCGACGCCGTCGCTGCGCGTCTCGCGGCCGATGGCACCGTCCTGTTCTCCGTCGAGGCCCGCTGGGGCTGGGCGCTCTCGACCGACGTGGGGCCGGGGCTGACGGAGGGGTTCTTCAGCGGACTCGCCCACTGCGGCGGTGACCGGCACGTGCGCTGCCTCGATGCCGAGGACCTGCGCACGCTGTTCTCCGGCTGGACGGTCGAGTTCGTCCCGACGCACTGGGTGCTCTCGGGCCCGTTCGAGATGCTCGTGGGTGCGGACATCACCCACGGTGCCGGGCGGGATGGAGGGAAGGCCGCGCTCCCGGGGCTGCTGGCGCTCGAGGACCGCTTTGCCGCCCACCCGGTGGCTGCGCCGCTGCACCGGGCCTGGGTGGGCGTGGCGAGAAGGCGCCCGCGCGGCAGATAGTACGGGATCCTCGCGGGTGGCATACCGACGCGCAACGGGCGCGGGCGGCGCGGATCGGGGGTAGGTTAGGGTGAACCGTGCGCGTCGTCCTCGTCCAGCCCCCCCGAAAGTACTGGCCCTACACCAGCGAGGGGGACAACTTCCTCCTGCAACAGGCCCTTCCTGCGCTCGCAGCCCCCTTGCGGGAGGCCGGTCACGAGGTCCACGTGATCGACTGCATGCCGCTACACATCGGCTGGAGCTCCCTCGCCGACGAGCTCAAGCGACTCGATCCCGACGTGATCGCGTCTGGAGAGAACCACGCGCTCTATGCGAGCGAGGCGCTGCGCTTCTTCAAGATGTGCAAAGAGGTCGCGCCCCGCGCCCGGACCCTCGCCGGTGGAGGCCACTTCACCAACCTCGCGCACCGGTACTCCCGCGCAAAGGCCGACGGCTCCCCGCCGGACATCGACGCCATCTGCATCGGCGAGGGTGAGCAGACCATCGTGGAGGTCGTGGAGGCGTGGTCGCATTCCCAGCCAGACCTCTCCGGGGTGGACGGGCTCGCGTACTTCGATGGCGAGAAGTCGGTGCGCACCCGCACCCGGGCGCTGGTGCACGATCTCGACCTGCTCCCGATGCCGGCCTACGACCTCTTGCCGATGCACCTGTACGGCAAGAGCCGGTACCTGTTCTCCCCCGGCGGCACGACGATCCATCACTCCCGGGGCTGCGTCTCGAAGTGCTCCTTCTGCGCCTGGTGGACCGTGATGGCCGACCGGAAGTACGACGACAACGGCAAGGCGCAGCTCTCCCCGCGCTGGCGCACGAAGTCGGTGGACCGCATGATGGAGGAGATCTCCGAGCTCTACTACCGGTACGGCAAGCGGAGCTACGTGTGGGTGGACGAGAGCTGGAACATCGATCCGCGGTTCAACGACCAGTTCGCCGACGCCATGATCAAGTCCGGCATGAAGACCAAGTGGTTCGCGTTCATGCGCGCAGACTGCATCGTTCGCGACGAAAAGAAGGGCATCCTCGAAAAGCTGATCCAGGCCGGCCTCTCGCACATCCTCATCGGGGTGGAACGCGCCGAGGACGACTCGCTCACGCTGCTCGACAAGCGGTTCTACACCGGCGGGGTGGCCGAGAAGGCGCTCACGATCTTCCGGGAGAAGTACCCGGACGTGTTCGTCCAGGCGACGTTCATCGTGGGCGTGAAGGACGAGAGCCCCGCCAGCCTCAAGAAGCAGGTGGAGCTGGCCTCGCGCCTGGACATCGACTTTCCCGCGTTCCACCCGATCACGCCCGTGCCCGGGACGCCGATCTATGACGAAGCGATGGAAAAAGGGTGGATCACCGAGGAGGACTTCGACAACTTCGACTGGCTCTCCCCGGTCCTGGACACAAAGTACATGACGCGTGACGAGATCGCGGTCTCCCTGTACGAGATGAACAAGCAGTTCGTGAACAACAGGTGGCTCGCCAAGGGCCTCATGTCCCGCGTGCCGTACAAGCGAGACATGTACATCTGGTTCGCCAAGGTCTCGGCCAGCGTGGCGATCGAGGCGATCAAGCAGCGGATCAACCCGCTCAAGGTGGAGAACTACCAGCAACTGGTGACCCCAGAGTGGTACGACGGCTGATGTCCGCGATCGCGTTCTTCGATCTGGACCTCACCCTGTTGCGCGTGAACGCCGGGAAGCTGTGGGTGCGATCGGAGTACAGGCGCGGCCGGATCACCAGGCTGCAGGCCGCGCGCGCGGGCGTCTGGATCGCCGCCTACCACCTCGGCTACGACAAGATGGAGAGTGTCCTGCTCGACGCCATCGCCACGCTCGCCGGGCAGACGGAGGAGCAGCTGCGCGCGGACTCCTACGCGTTCTTTCTGCGCGAGGTCGCTCACCAGGTTCGTCCGGGTGCGCGGCCCGTGATCGAAGAGCACCGCGCCGCGGGGGACTCCATCGCGCTGCTCACGTCGTCATCGCTCTATCTCTGCGAGCCCGTGCAACAGGCGCTCGCGATCCCCCACGCGCTCTGCAACCGTTTCGAGCTTCGCGACGGGAGGTTCACGGGCAAGCCCGAGCTCCCGCTTTGTTTTGGCGCAGGCAAGCTCACCTATGCCAGGAGGCTCGCCGAACGCCTCGGCGCAGACCTCAAGGACTGCAGCTTCTACACTGACAGTTGGTCCGACCTGCCGGTGCTGGATGCCGTGGGTCGGCCCGTGGCCGTACATCCGGACCCGCGCCTCGCGCGCGTGGCGAAGGAGCGCGGCTGGCAGACGGCGGCCTGGTAGGCGCCTACGGCACGGTCTGAACGATCGTGTTGGAGACGGCGCCCACGGAGTCGGTCATGGAGAGCGTGAGGGTGAAGCTCGGAGCGCTGGAGATGCCTCCCAGGTTCGCGGTCACCACACTGCCGCCCGCAGCGGCCTGGTGGAACGGGTCGGTCACCGCGCTCGCGTCCACGATGGCCCAACTGCCCGAGGCGACCTTGGACCCGTCGGTGGCCGAGCCGGTAACGGTGCCGCCGATGATCGGGTTGACGTCGCTCCAGTCGAACATGATCCGAAGCATGAGGGCATGGCCCGAACCGTCGTCCGCGATCTCGCCGACGAGGTTGGAGATGTACAGATCAGCGTCCGAGTCGGCGTCGGTGTCCGAATCGGCGTCGGTGTCCGAATCGGCGTCGGTGTCCGAATCGGCATCGGTGTCCGAATCGGCGTCGGTGTCGGAGTCGGCGTCGGTATCGGCATCGGTGTCCGCGTCCGCATCTCCGCTGGTGTCGTCCCCCGTGGCGATCGCGTAGCAATTGCCGTCCGCCGCGCGGGCAAAGCCCTCCTGACAGGGATCGCTGGAGCAGCCGGAGAGCGCCATCGCGACGAGCGAGAACGAGAACAGGGTGCGAGTCATGAGATCTCCTCCGGAGCGGTTCAGATGGCCATGCCGTACAGCCCGTACAGCATCATCTTCGGATTGATGGTCTTGAGATCGATGAGCTGCCGACGCACTTGATCATAGCGCATGTAGAACCGCCGGAGCCCGTACGACTGCATCTTGATGAGCAGCTCCGGATCGTAGCCGTGGGGATGGTAGATCAGCCTGTCGGCGTCCGGATTGAACGTGGTGTAGTTCTCCCAGTCGTCGCGGAACAGCGTCTTCTGCCACTGGTCCTCGAACAGCTTCGAGCCCGGGAACGGCACCGTGATGGCGAACTTCGCAAAATCGAGATCCAGGTCCACGGCGAACTCGATCGTCTCGCGCGTCATCTCCGGGGTCTCCCCCGGCATCCCGATCATGAACAGCCCGACCGTCTGGATTCCGGCCTTGCGGGCATTGTTCACTCCCCAACGCACCTTTTCGGTGGTGAGGTTCTTGTTCACGTTGCCGAGGAGCATGTCCACGCCAGACTCGATGCCGATCAGCACGCGACGGCAGCCACCCTCGTACATCAGGCGGCAGGTCTCCTCTTCGAGGCGATCCGCCCGGGTCTCCGAGAGCCAGACGCATTTCTGGTCGAGCTTTCGCCGCACCAGCTCCTCGCAGAAGGGCTTGAGATCCTTGACCACGAGCGGGAAGATGGGATCGACCAGCCCGATCTGCTTGACCCCGTAGCGGTCGACCAGGTACTCGTATTCGTCGACGATCTTCATGGGGTCCCGCCGCCGGTACACCTTTCCGGAGTGCAGGAGCGAGCAGTAGTCGCACCGGTACGGGCAGCCACGAGAGCCCGCCATGGTGAGCACCGGCTTCTCGATGTCTGCGAAGGGGAGCAGTCCGTAGCGGTGGTAGGGAGTGAGGTCCCAGGCGGGGTAGGCGAGGCTGTCGAGATCCCGGCGGAGCGCACGGGTCTTGTTGGTGACGGCCTCCCCGTGGTCCATCCAGCTCAGCCCGTCGATCTTCGAAAAGTCGGACTCGCCGCTCTCCAGCGCGGCGACGAGCTCCGTGATCGTGTCCTCGCCGTCGTGGTGGACGATGAAGTCGGCGGAGCCGGCGCGAAGGATGTCCTTCGCGAACACGTCCGCGTGGACCGCCCCCCAGACGATCTTCACGTTGGGCAGCACCGCCCGGATGGCAAGCGCCAGGAGCTCGCACGTCGGCGCGCTGGGCGTGAGCACGGTCATGCCGACCAGATCAGGCGCGTACCGCCGGACCCGCTCCACGACCTGCTTGCCGTCCAGCTTCTCTGCGAACATGTCGATGAAGCGGGTCTGCACACCGGCCGCGACGAGTGCGCCCGCGATGTACGCGATGCCCGTGGGGGGCATCGGCTCGAGCAGGCTCGCAAACCGGCCGAGCTTGGCCATGTTCATCGCGGGGTTGATCAACAGGACGCGCATCGGCACTCCACTCCGCAGAACATAGCGGCCATCAGCATCGTCGCGCCAACGCCATTGTTGTATGCCAGCCCCCGCCCAGCCGGACTCCTCGTCACCCCGAGAAGGGCGTCACGGTGTACTCGCCCTCGGTGGACGAATTGCCGCCATCGTTGGTCTCGACGTAGAACGAGACGATGTAGGTCTTGCTCTCGTCCAGATCGCCGATGAAGAACGTGAGCATGGTGCCGTCGACCACCGCTTGATCGGTGCTCGTCGCGGTCTCGGAGATGTCCAGCGCCATGTTGGCGAGGGAGGCACCGTCGCTGTCCATCAGGTTGTAGTAGATGGTGCCGCCGGTGATGGCCGGGATGTCCCCCACCGCCCACTGCGACGAGCACATGATCACGATTCCGAACCGCGGATCGTCGACGAACCCGCAGTACGGGCTGCCCACTGAAGCGAGGCTCCCGGATGCCCCCGAGTCGGTGGTGTCGGTGCCACCGGTGTCGGCGCCACCGGTGTCGTCGCCGGTGTCGGACCCACCGGGGCTGTACATCTCGCCCGTGGAGTAATGGGTGCCGCCACCACCCCAGAGGTGGTCATTGACGTTCGAGCAGGCAAGCAGGGAGAGGATCAGCATCACGGACACCAGGGTTCGAAAGTGCGAGAAGGATAGCACACGTTCCGGCAGGAGGGCATCATCGCCAACGCAACGCGCTGCGCCCTGCATACGAACCAGCTCTGTCGAGCTCGCCCGCGATGCGCAGGAGCTGGTTGTACTTGGCCGTCCGGTCCGTGCGGCAGAGCGAACCGGTCTTGATCTGACCCGCGTTGGTCGCGACGGCGAGGTCCGAGATCGTGGTGTCCTCCGTCTCCCCGGAGCGATGGGAGAGCACTGCGCGCCAGCCGGCGGTCTGCGCCATCTGGATCGCGTCCAGCGTCTCGGTGAGCGTACCGATCTGGTTGACCTTGATGAGGATCGCGTTGCACACGTCCTCCTCGATGGCGCGCGAGAGCCTGGTCGTGTTGGTGACGAGCAGATCGTCGCCCACCAGCTGCAGCTTGCCGCCGAGCTCGCGGTTCAGGAGCTTCCAGCCCGTCCAGTCGTCCTCGTCGAGCCCGTCCTCGATGGAGGCAAGCGGGAATTTTGCCGCAAGCTCGGCGTACATCGCGACCATTCCGGCGCTGTCCATGGCCTTTCCGCCACAGGTGTACACCCCTTCTTCGTGGAACTCGCTCGCTGCCGCGTCCAGCGCGAAGAACACCTGCTCGCCCAGCTTGTACCCCGCCTTCTCGACGGCGCTGGAGAGGAGCTCCAGCGCCTCCTGGTTGGACCCGAGGTTCGGAGCGAACCCTCCCTCGTCGCCCACGGCCGTGCTCAGGCCCTTGGACGAGAGCACCTTCTTGAGGGTGTGGAACACCTCGACGCCACAGCGCAGGGCCTCCTCGAAGCTCGTGAACCCCGCGGGCACGATCATGAACTCCTGGATGTCCAGGTTGTTGTCGGCGTGCTGGCCGCCGTTGATCACGTTCATCAGCGGCACGGGCAGTGTGTGTGCATTGGCGCCGCCGACCCAACGGTAGAGCGGGACGCCGTGCGCGAGCGCCGCAGCGCGCGCCACCGCGAGGGATGCACCCAGGATCGCGTTGGCGCCGAGGCGGCCCTTGTTCGGGGTGCCATCGAGCTCGATCAGCAGCTGGTCGATGGAGCGCTGCTCGATCACGTCGAGGCCGATCAGCTGGGGCGCGATGATGTCGTGCACGTTGCGCACGGCGTGGTCCACGCCCTTTCCGAGCCACCGGGCCTTGTCCCCATCACGCAGTTCGACGGCCTCGTGCTCGCCCGTGGACGCCCCCGAGGGCACCGCAGCGCGACCGACGACCCCGTCGTCCGTGACGACCTCGACCTCTACCGTGGGGTTGCCGCGGGAATCGAGGATGAAGCGGGCGTGGACTTCCTGGATCAGGGACATGGGGGCTCCGGTGGCGAGGGGCGGCCCAACTATCAAGAACCCCGGTGGGCTGTCCGGGAAACTGGTAGGCCTGCCGCGAATTCGCCTCCCCCGGGGCCCCACAGCGTCGAACACCCTCCGTTAGACACTGCCGATGCGCGCGCGTACAACGCCCTCCCCGCAAGGCCACCGGCGCGCGTGGCTGGGTGCGCCCCACTGCTCGTCCTGGCGGCTCGCCGCGCTGCTCGCCGCGCTCCTCTCGCCGCTCCCGGGCTTCGCGCGACCCGTGGCTCCGGCGAGCACCACCACGCCCGGCCAGGCCGCCTCCCTGCCGCTGTACGGCGGCCTGCAGGCCACCGACCCGTTCTTCTATGTCGAGGCCCGGGCGGGCGGGCAGCCCCTGTTCCTCCGCATCGAGAGCTCGAGCGCCGAGGTGCGCCTGACGAGCGCGGCCGCCGCTCGTGTCGGCGCTCGGCCTCGGGGCCGGGTCGGGCGGATCGACGTGCTCGGGCTGGGTCCGGTGTCCCTCACCCACGTGGTCGTGGAGGTGGACCGCGGAGATCCCCTCGCCTACGGCGTCGATGGGACGATCGGGCTGCTGGCCTTCCCCAACGTGTCCTGGGCCGTCCTGCCCTCGGCCGGCGTGGTGGCCGTGGCCCCCGCCTCCGAAGGCGCGGCCCTGGTCAAGGCCCTCGACGTTCCGCCCGCGAGCCAGGTCGACCCGGCGCACCTGCACACCCGCCGTGTCCGCATCGGCGGCAGTCCTGTCGAACTGCGACCGGACGTCCTGCTCTTTCCAGGCCTGATCTCCGGCGCGGCGCTCCTGGCCGCCTGGGACACCGGAGCAGGCACGACCGCGACGAACCCCGAGCCCCCAACGGCGGGGGGTCCTCCATCGACCCCGCTGCCCGCTGTGGGAAGCTGGTCCTACGGTACGGCGCAGTTCGAACCCCGGGAGGTGTTCGGCATCCTCGCCGAGGTACGGCACGGGATCGAGGCGTCCCCCTGGCTCCCGCGCGTGCCGGCCACGGTCGGGATCGACGTCGCAGAGCACTTCGACCTGGCCCTCGACAACGCAGGCCATCAGGCCGCCGTCCGGCCCGCAAGCGGCCTCGTGAAGGCCGACTACGGCCCGGCGCTGGAAGCCCGGCTCGTCGCTGCCGTCCCCCCAGAGGACGGAACCGCAGTCGGGGCGCAACGTCGCTTCCAGGCGCTCGGGGCGGTCGCCACGTTCCTCCACGTGCGGGGCCGGTCCACGGACGAAGCCGTCGCGCGAAAGCTCCTCACCGCGCTCGCGCCCGGAGACTGCGAAGCCTGGCTCGCCTACGGGGAGGTGCTCCTCGACCTGGGCCGCCCGGCTGACGCCGCCGCGCCGTTGACGAAGGCCGACGAGCTGCAGGGCCCGCCCGGCACCTGCAGCGCCGCTCCCGGCAAGCTCGCCTATGCAAAGCTCCTGCAGGGTGACCTCGCGGGCGTGGAGGAGCTCTACCGCCGGCCGACCGACGACCCCGGGCTCGCCCGCGCCGCCGGACTCGCCGCGTGGCTGCGCGGGGACGAGCAGGCGGCGCAGACGCGGTTCCTCCAGGCGGTCGCCGTGAACCAGCCGGGAGACGACGAGGCCGCGCGGATCGGGCTGTTCGTCGCGGGTCGAACCGACGATCGGGCCCTGGCGTCCGAGCAGCTACGGCCCACCCGGTTTCGCTACGACGGCCGCACCGACCTGCTCACGCTGGCGCTCTGGGCCGACGACCGGCGGGCGGCGGGCACCGTCCTCGCCGACCTCCAGGCGTTGGCCCAGGAGTCGCCCGTCGACCCCGTGATCCTCGCCCAGCTCACGAGGGAGCAGGAGCGGGCGGCGGCGACAGGCGGGAGCCCGGAGAGCGCAGCACAGGCGAAGGAGACCCGGCTCCGCGCCCTCGGGGTGTTCGAGGCCGCGCTCGCCTCCACGCCGCGCGATGGCCGGATGTGGGCGGACTATGCGATCTTCCTCGTCACGCTGGGGAGCTTCGACGACGCCCGCGAGGCGGTGCACCTCGCGCGCCTCTTCGCACCGGGCTGCGCGGACACGTGGCTCGCCACAGCCATGCTCGCCAGCCTCGACCCCGACGGCGGGACGGGAGCGGAGGCCTCCGACTTTTTCAAGCGCGCGGGAACCGTCGGCTACGAAAATCCTGCCTACGCCACGTTGCGTGTGCACTAAAGGCAATCAGGGCTCCCCCCTTGAGAATCCTCCACGTCACCGACACCCACCTCGGGATCCGCCGCTACTTTCGAGGCTCCCCGCCAGGCTGGTCACGCGCCGACGACCACTTCGGCGCCTTCCGCGCGGCGCTGGCCTTTGCCTGCGACCCGGCGCTCGCCGGGCCGATCGATGCAGTCATCCACTCGGGCGATCTCTTCGACCGGTCGCACCCCCCTGCCGACGCCGTCGCGGCCGCCATCAGCGCGTTCACCGATCTCGCGCGGCAGCTCCCGGTCTTCCTGGTCCCGGGAAATCACGATCGGCTCGGCCTGATGCACCATGCGGACGGCGCGTTCGGGCGGATCCCGGGGCTCACCGTCGCCGACCAGCCGCTCGCCGTGCACATCGCAGGGGCCCGCATCGGGCTGGTCCCGTTCCATGCAGCACCGGAAGCGTGGGCGACTGCCGCGGCTCCACTCCGCGACTGCGATCTGCTGGTGGCGCACCAGGCCTTCGACGGGGCGCGAGTGGGCAACTTCGTGTTCCGGGCCGGCCATGACGAGACCATCGCCCCGAGGCACCTCCCCCCGGGGGTTCGGACCATCCTGTGTGGCCACATCCATCCACGACAGAGCCACACGCTCGGTCCGGCAACCGTCTACTACACGGGCTCCACAGAGCGCACCGCCTTCTCGGAGCGCCGCGAGACGAAGGGCTGCGGGCTTCTCGAGCTCGACCGCACGGTTCGATACCGGTGGCTCGACCTCCCGAGCCGCCCGATGCTGGAGGTGCGCAGCCACGACGAGGCCGAGGGTGTCACACAGGGGGCGCTGGTGCGCCTCGCGGGCGAAGCCCTGACCCGCGACGTGCAGAACCTGGTGCTCGACCGCGGCGGCTGGGTGGTGCCCTGGAAGCCCGATGTCCCCGACCGCCAGATAGGGCTCTTCGGGTAGGTGCCGCCCCCCGGGTCGGTGACCTTTCGGGGCGGCGAGGGTAGAGTCCCCGGCACAGGTGCCTTTGGCCGAGCCCTTCAAGAACTGGATCCACCCTGGCGTGGTCGACCACCTGGCCGAGGACGTCGCCCGGGTGTACCCCTCGTTCGACATCGACGGCTTCCGGTCGCGGGCCAGGGGTCTCGATCGGCTGGAGTTGAAAGCACGGGTCACCCACGTCGCCCGAGCGCTCGGTCACCACCTGCCGGAGGCCTGGCCGCACGCTGCCAGCATCCTCCAGGCGATCCTCCCGTCGCCGCTCGACCGGGAGGCGGACTTCGGTGAAAACGTCCGGGTGTGGCCGCTCACCGAGGTGGTCGCGGAGCTCGGACTCGCACACCCGGAGGCAAGCCTCGACCTGCTCGGCGAGATGACGCGCCGCTGGTCCTCGGAGTTCGCGATCCGGCCCTACATCGTGCGCTGGCCGGAGCTGACCGACAACGTGCTGGATTGCTGGGTCACCCACCCCGATCCGCACGTTCGCAGGCTGGTCTCCGAGGGTTCACGTCCCCGACTGCCGTGGGGCATCCGGCTGCAGCACGCCACGCGGTCACCCGAGCGCGGACTCCAGCGGGTGCTCAAGCTCGTCGACGACCCCTCGGCCTACGTGCGCCGATCGGTCGCCAACCACCTCGGCGACGTAGCCAAGGACCACCCGGCGCTGGCGGTGCGCGCGGCGCGTGGAATCCTCGAGCAGCCGTCCGACCTCCGACTGCAGCTTGCCCGGCATGGGCTCCGGTGGCTGCTCAAGTGCGGCCGACCCGATGCGCTCGCGCTTTTCGGACAGGACGCGGAGGTGCTCGTGTCCAACCTGAGGGTCGGGTCCACCGTGGCGATCGGCGGCCGGCTCCCGGTCTCGGCCTGGTTGACAGCGGCGGGCGGCACGCAGGCCCGGATCGACCTCGTGTGGCAGTGGCCGACGACGCGAGGTTGGGGTTCGAAGACGTTCCGCGCGGGCACGGTCGCCCTGCCGCGGTCCCCGTACACGTTCGACCACGACTTCCCGATCCGCTCGAGCTCCGGACGCACGATCCGGTCCGGGGCCCACCGCCTGACGCTGCGCGTGAACGGTCGGGATCAGCCTGTAGTCGACTTCACCGTGGTCTGAGCGACAGCACCGGTCTCTGGGAGGAGTGCGGCGCCCACCGCAGCACCGAGCAGGCAGAGGATGAGCAGGATGACCGCCCCCTCCCAGTTTCCTGCCGACTGCGCCATGGTCACCATCACGATCATCACGACCACGCCCCCGCCGTTGCCCGCGAGCATGAGGAGACCGGTGGCCGCCCCGGCCAGCGCCTGCCCAGCGAGCGCGCTGCCCACATCGAGCAGCAACGCGAACGCCGGCAGGAAAAAGAAGCCCTGCAACCCGCTCGTCACCATGACGGTCGTGAAGTCGTGGCTGTGCGACATGGGCCACAGCGTGAGGAGCGCTGCGAACACGCTCAGCACGATGAACGGCCGACGCCGACCGGTCTTCTCCGCGAGCAGGGGGATGAGCGCAGCGCCGACGATGCCGCCCACGATCAACACCCCACCGATGTAGCCGGCGTGGACCTCGTCGATCCCGTTGGGCTTGAGGATGAGATCGATCCAGGCGGTGAGCCCGTTGAAGTAGCCCAGTCCCAGGAAGGTGATGCCGAAGAGCAGCAGCAGGGGCCGAGAGGTGAGCAGCGGGCGCAGGTTTTCGAGCACGCCGGCCTCCGGAGGCGGCGGGGTGGTCACCGCGGGGTTGGTCCGGATCAAGGTGAGCGACAGTGCAGCGATCGTGGCCGAGATGGCGGTCCATGCCACCATCGTCCCCTGCATCCCCCAGGCCTCCACCATCGGCGGGGTGGCCGCGAGGCCGGCCGCCATGCCGATGAACATGCCGGCGGTGCCCAGTCCGGTGGCGCTCACCACCTCGTCCGGGGCGAACCAGTCGAGCACGAGCTTGGAGATGCCGTTCACCGCGAACGGCTGCGCGACGGCCATGCCGGTCTGCGCCGCGACGAGCAGCCAGAATCCCCCGGAGTCCGGCATCGCGACGATGCGAAAGGCGGCCGAGACCGCCATCACGACAGCCGAGAGGCTCACGGCGAAGGGGTATCCCTTGCGGTCCGTGAGCACGCCGGCGGGGATGGAGAGGAACACATACAGGAGCGGGAACACGAGCATCAGCAGCCCCGCCGTGGCCTCGTCCACGCCATAGCTGGCCTGGATCGTGGGCAGAAGCGGCGCGAAGTTCAGCCATAGCGCCTGCGAGAGCCCGGCGACCAACATGAACACAAGGAGCACAAGCCAACGGCGGGGGGAAGGCGAGCCAGGCAACGTCACGGAAACCTCGGGGACCGGCGCCGATAACCGTGTTGGACAGACGGGGTTACTCGGCCGCATGTTCCTGGACCTGACGACAGTCGGAGCCCGAACGGGCCCGGCATCGATCCCGATGCACTGGCGCGACGCCGTGCTCTACGCGCTCGCCGTCGGGGCCGGGCCCGGGGAGATGGACTACCTCTACGAGGCGCGCGGGCCGCGAATCCTCCCCACCTTCTGGACCGCCCTGGCGTTCCGGGCCAGCGGCGAGCTCCTGGCCCGGGTCGGCGCGCCCCGCGAGAGCGCGGTGTTCGGCGAGTGCTCGGTCCAGGTCGATCCCGACGCGCCGCCGGGCTGGCCGGGCGACCACGTGCTCGTTTCGGGGCGGGTCGCCGCGATCTACGCGATCGGGGATCTGGGGATCGCCGATCTGCACCTCTCGATCGCAGGCCCCGATTCGAAGCCGCTCGCCCATGTCCAGTTCCAGATGTACTACCCGGGCGGCGGCCCGATCGGCGCTCCACGCCCTCCCCGCACCTCCCGGCCCATCGCGCCCGCCCGAGTCGCGGACTGGGTGCGTGACCTGCAGACGCGCCCCGAGCAGGCGCTGATGTACCGTCTGTGCGGTGACGACAACCCGCTGCACGTGGACCCTGCGGCCGCCGCCGGACTGCCGGCGATCACCCACGGCCGCCCGATCCTCCACGGCTTGTGCACGTTCGGCTTCGTCGGGCGCGCCGTGGCGCTGGCCTCTGGACAAGCCGTGACCAGCCTGCGGGCCCGGTTTTCCCGCCCGGCCTGGCCCGGGGACACGCTGGTGGTGGAAGGCTTTGCGAGCGGCCCGACCACGCAGCTCCGCGTGAGAACGCGCGAGAACCCCCAGGATGACGTGTTGAGCGTCGTGATCGCCACCACGCGTGAGCGTTCGCGATAGGAGGGCCGTCTTCCACCGAGGCCGGATGGCGACTGAGAAGCGGTATGAGATGCTCTGGGATTGTCCCCGCTGCGAAACCCCCAAGCTCCTGGGGTTGAGCCACCGCAATTGTCCGAACTGCGGCGCCCCCCAGGACCCGACGAAGCGCTACTTTCCGAAGGACGAGGACAAGGTCGCGGTAGAGGACCACCCGTTCGTCGGGGCAGACAAGCAATGCAAGGGGTGTGACGCACCCAATGCAAAATCAGCAGAGTTCTGCGTGTGCTGCGGCAACTCCCTCGAAGGCGCCGGGCCCGTGGTCCAACGTGACACACAGGCCCAGAAGGGCGCCGCCTTCGCAGACGACTCTGCAAAAGCCGCGACCGCCGAGCAACGAGCGAAAAAACAGGCAGAGCGCGAACCACCGCCACCTGCGCCCTCGGGCTCGAAGCTGCCCATGATGCTGGGCATCGGTGCCATCGGGTTCTTCATGTTGCTGTGCTGCCTCGGTGGCATCGCGATGATGTGGAAGCAGGACGCCGCGGTGGCCGTGGCCGGCCACACCTGGGCCCGAACCGTCGCCGTGGAGCAATTCACGGCCGTGAACGAGAGCGCGTGGCAGAACGAGGTCCCCACGGGCGCCCGCAGCGTGTCGTGCGCACAGGCCCAGCGATCCACGAACAAGGTCGAGGACGGCAAGGACTGCCACAACGAACGCAAGGACAACGGGGACGGCACGTTCAGCGAGGCCGAGAAGTGCGTCACGAAGTACCGCGACGAGCCTGTATACGGCCAGAAGTGCAGCTACACGATCGACAAGTGGGTGCCCGGTCGCAAGGCGGAAGCCGCAGGCAAGTCCGTGACTCCGGCGCCGGCCTGGCCGACTGTCGCTCTCGGCCCGAACGAGCGCGAGGGCGCGAAGACCGAGACGTACACCGTGAATTTCACCGAGGACGGCGGCCGCGCGCTCTCCTGCGAGATCCCCCAGGATCGTTGGGCGACGCTGCCGGATGGCTCACGCTGGAAGGCACCTGTGGGCGTGATCTCCGCCTCGATCGACTGCTCCGCCCTGCAACCGGTGAAGTAGGCGCGGCGGTCGGCGAGGACAGTTGGTCGCCATCATGTCGTCGCATGTTAAAGATGCGCCGTGATCCTGACCCTCCTCGCCATCGCCGTGTTTCTGGCCTGGGTGTTCTTTCGCTCCCGCGCGCTGTTCAGGGTGTCCATCCGGAACGGCAAGATGTTGGTGGTGCATGGCCGGGTGCCCCACGCGTTCCAGCACGAGCTTCGCAAGGCCGTGGCGCACGTGGAGAGCGGCAGCATCCGGGGCATCCCGCACGAAAAGAGCGCGAGCCTCGAATTCACCGGCTTCGACCCCGGTACCGAGCAGCAGATCCGGAACACTTTCTACACCTACCCGATCTCCGCGATCCGGAACGCCCCCCCCATCCCGGACGCCACCTTCGGACAGTGGCTGGGGATCACCTGGCTGGCCTGGGCGCTGGAGCCGAAGAAGCGGCTCTGATCACCTGCCTCGCTGCTTCGTGGCGACCCAGGTGTCGAAACCGCTCGCGAACATCCGCTTGGCGCGCTCGTCGAACGGACCGGGGCCGCTGCCCTCCATCATCCCCGAAGCCCGGGCTTCCGTGAAATAGTCCCGCAGGCTCAGCTTCTCGCCCATGTTCGCCGGCGTGAACCACTCGCCGCGCGGCGTGATCACGTTCACCCCGCGAGCCACCAGCTCCGCGGCAAGCGGAACATCCGCCGTGATGACGAGCTCGCCGGGCCCCGCGTTGACCACCAGCCAGTCGTCTGCCACGTCGAGCCCCTGGGAAACACCCACGAGGCGGATCCGCGGGCTCCTCGGCACGACCATGTCGCGGTTCGCGACCATCGTCACGTCGATCACACCGCGATGAGCGGCCTTCCAGACGATCTCCTTGATCACGCGCGGGCAGCCGTCTCCGTCGATCCAGACCTTCGGGAGCCCGGCCCCCGACACCCGGGCCGGGGGCACCACGGCGGCTTGTTGGACGCTGGCCGGGTCCGGCCGAACCGCCGCGGGCGCGCTGATGACGTACCGCACGTGTTCACGCAGCGGGTGCCCTTCGGCCACCTTCGGGTGCTCGAACGTGCCTGCCCGCTGCATGCCCAGCCGCTCCATCAGGCGCCAGGACCGTTCGTTCGCCGGCACGGTCCAGGACATCACCTGGGGCAACCGGAGCACCTGGAAGGCGTAGTCGAGCACGTCCCGGGCGGCCTCGAACGCGAGCCCCTGGCCCCAACTCGCGCGGCGGAAGCGCCATGCGATCTCGACCGCAGGCGTGAAGTCGGCATCCCACTCCGGCACCCACAACCCCACCATGCCGATGAGCTCGTTGGTGGTCCGTTCCTGCACCGCCTGGACGCCGAAGCCCCGGCGCGCGGCCTGCACACGAAACCGGTCGATGAGCTCGTCGGACTCGACCCGGGTGAGCGGCGCCGGGAAGTGTGCCACCACCTCGGGATCCGCGTTCATGGCTGCGAACGTTGCGCGGTCCTCCTCCCGCCAGGGACGAAGGATCAGCCGCTCGGTGCGACGGACAGGCACGCTCGCGTAGGCGGCAGCCAGGCGGGAGAGCGCAGCCGCGATCATGCTTCGCCCCGTGCGGCGGAGGCGCTCAACCTGTCGATCATCCGGTGGACTCTATCGGGATCGAGGAAGGCCAGGAAGCCCAGGAACATGGCGAGGCTGAACGGCCCGACGGGCAGGCACTGGTACAGCCCCCAATGGAAGATCACGGCGACCAGGATGCACGGGAGTTGGAGCCGCGGCACGAACAGCAGCACGCTCAGGGCGAATTCGATGCCGATCGTCCCGATGGCCGCTGCCTGCGCCGCCGCGGGGAACCACGGCCACGACGGATAGTCGCTCCCCCAGAAATACCTCATGAAATGATGCTGCATCCGGACCCCGGAGCGAAAGCCGGGCTGCAGCTTGTCATAGGCGCCCCAGAAGTAGATCGCGCTCAACTGGAACGCGATGAGGCGCAGCGGCCAGAGTGGGCCACGCTCCTCGGCTGCGGCGGATCTCCGAAGCGCCAGCCACCGGTCCACGCTGTAGCTTCGGCCGCTGGGGGCGAGCGCCACCCCAACCGACAGGGCCGTGAGCAGCCAACTGTGGTGGTGGGCATAGGCCTCGACGCCCTTGTCGTGGCCCCAATAGTAGTAGATGCCGAGCGCCGTGGCCGCAAAGCCGGCGGAGGCGAAGCGCGTGTAGAGCCCGATGAACGTGAGGAACCCGAAGACCTGGAGCCCGAGGCCCGTGAGCACCCGATCCAGCCCGTACCCGTGCGGCCCGGTGAACCCCTCGGCCCACTCACTCCAGCACAAGCACACGGTCCCCACGCGCAGGATCGCATAGGTGCGCGTGGACCCTTCGGCATCCAGGAGCCAGGTCCACAATCGATCCAGGGGGCTCGAACTGCTCATCTGGAGCACACGTTGGTCTCACCCTTGAGCTGGCGTGCCCAGCCCGTGCGGGTGGCACAACGGGCGTACACGCGAAGATCCGTTCCGCTGGGCAGGTCACGGCATAGTTGCTGACCCTGTCGGGTCGCCCCCGCCGCCGTGCCGATGACCCGGCCACTCGGCGGCACACTCCAGCGATCCAGTCCGAGCACCTGCCAGCGGTCCACCGGAGACTCGGTTCCGTCCGGGTGCTTCTCGGTGTAGCGCACCGCGCAGAGATCCAGGCTGGCCCCCGAGAACATCACCCAATGCTGCGCCCAGGACCAGTGGCGGTGCAGGACCTGGTTGCCGAACGGTCCAAGCCACGTCCACAGCAGCAGGGAGAAGAACAGGGCGACCCGCGCAGCGTGTCGGAGGGGATGCATGGGAGCCTGCGGCGGTGGGGTGGACGGTGGAGGGCTGCAGGTAACCCCACCTACACAAGGCGGAGCCGCATCGGCACGGGACCGGCTACGTGCCCGGGATGAACGCCCTCCTCCTCTCTCCCCTCGCCCTGCTCCTCGCCTGCGGGGGCGCGCCGAAGGACACCTCCTCGAACGAGCAGACCTTCGACCCGAACCCGCCCACGGTCATCGGAGGGGACAGGGAGGCTGCCGTGGTCCTCCCGTCGGACTACTCGGTGGACACCACCTACCCACTGGTCATCCTGCTGCACGGCTACGGGGTCACGGCAGACATCCAGGAGGTCATCTTCGCGCTCGGTGCGCACGTCGATCCGCTGCAATTCATCCTCGTCAAGCCCGAAGGCACCGTCGACGCGGACGGCAGCCAATTCTGGAACGCGACGGAGGAGTGTTGCGACTTCTACCGAACCGGCGTGGACGATGTCGGGTACTTGAGCGGGCTCATCGACGAGGCAAAGGGCCTGTACCCGATCTCCACCGTCGCCTTCGTCGGCCACAGCAACGGCGGGTACATGTCCTACCGGATGGCGTGTGAGGTGCCCGAGAAGATCGACCGGATCGCGGTCCTGGCGGGCGCGGTCTACAAGGACGAGTCGGACTGCGTGGGCACGGAGCCCGTCTCCGTCCTGCACATCCACGGCACCGAGGACACCGAGGTGCCCTACGACTCGAACCCGAACCACGCCGGGGCGCTCGAGTCGGTGGAGCGCTGGTCCACCAAGGCGGGATGTGACGCCGACCCCGTTGTCATGGGTCCCCGTGACTACCTGACCAACAGCGACGGAGAGGAGACCACGGTGAACCAGTGGCAGGGCTGTTCCTCGGGCACCGACATCCAGTTCTGGAGCGCTGCCGGCGGCGACCACATGTTCGTGGACAACAAGGCGGCGTTCAAGGACGACGTGGCGGCCTGGGCGGTCCAGTAGTCACGAACGCCGGGCCGCGGGCGCTCACCGGGGGAGTGAGCGCTCGATGGTCGCCAGGCGCGCCTCCAGCGCCGCGATCTCGGCCTGTTGCGCGCTGATCCGGGCATCCTGCTCCTCGAGCCTGCGCTCCTGGTCCTGCGCCGCCGCGAGCGCGAGGCTCGTGTACCCGTAGAGGTCCACGTGGCCCCCGTCGGCCGTGACGGCGTAGCTGCCTTGCGTGTCGTCGATGACGAACCCCAGGTGCTCGGGCGCGTCCGGCGGGTCCCAGTTGTAGCGCCAGGTCGAGAGCTTCATCCCCAGCGCGGCGTCCGCCACCGACGAGCGCTGGGCAGCGTCGAGGTAGTGGATGTCGTGCTTGTACATGCGGCGGGAGATCGGACAGCCCCCCGGTCCCGTGGTGGGATCCTCGGTCGCGCAGATGAGCTTCGCGTTGCAGTCGTCGTGCGGATCACACACGGCGTCGACGTCGGCGCAGCTCTCGCCCTCGACCTCGTCCGTACATTCGGGCACTCCCGTGAAGGGCCCGGTGTAGCCCTGGCACACGGGGTCTCCGCACGTCTGGAACCAGGTGGGCTCGGGTTGGCAGCTACGGAACGCGACAAGCAGCGGGACAACCGCGAGAACCGTCATGAATACACGCATCGTCGACTCCCTCTGGATCGACGAGAACATAGTCACCGTTCGGAGGCTCCTGCGCGTGCTCGCAGTCCCGTGAGCGATCGGCGGCGGCGGGCGCCGATCGCCGCCAGCCCGAACAGCCAGCCTCCCGTGGTAGCGCCCGCTGGGCCCGACGCGCACGCGAGCCCACCGCCCCCCTGGAAGCTCCCGGAGTCGGTGGTCGGCCAGGAGCTGTTGCCACCGCAGTCCTGGTCGATGCCGTCCCCGGCAGGGTCCTCGGCCCCCGGGTGGATCGCAGGGTCCGAATCGTCGCAGTCGTCGACCGTGCGGACGGCGAAGCCCGCGGGCGCCTCGCACGCCGCTACCCGCACGTTCGGGTCGGTGAACCCGTCTCCGTCTGCATCCTCGTACCACCAGACAGCGTCTGCGGCGCCCTCGTCGATGGTGCCCTCGCAGTCGTCGTCCACCCCGTTGCACACCTCCTCGGCGACGGGGTTCACGAGCGCGGAGCCATCGTCGCAGTCCCCTGCGGGCGCCGCGGCAGACGCCTCGCCCGGCCCGACACACGCGAGATCCTCACTGGCGACGACGCCGGCGTCGTCGGCGGTGTACCCATCCCCGTCTGCGTCCACCAGGCACCATTCGCCCCCGTCACAGTCCTGGTCCACGCCGTCGCCCGGGACCTCCGCGGCCGCGGGGTGGACCGCGGGATCGGCATCGTCGCAGTCGCCGGTCCCGTCTGTGGCCACGGCCTCTCCCGCGCCGTCGCACGCGATGTCGGGGCCGACGACGGTGCTCGTCGCGTCGGGCCGGTACCCGTCGCCGTCCGCGTCGAGAAAGCAGATCTCGAGGCCGTCGCAGTCCTGGTCCACGAGATCCCCTCCCCGCTCGACGGCGCCGGGGAACACAGCGGGATCTGCGTCGTTGCAGTCCTGGCAGGCCGCGAAGGCGTCTCCGTCCACGTTGGCGTAGCGGGTGGAGCCGTCGCAGTTGTAGTCGGCGGGATCGCTGCAATCGGGCTCTGGCGCGCCGGGGTGGAAGGCAGGGTCGTTGTCCCTGCAGTCGCCAGTCAGGGCGCTGGCGAGCGCCTCACCGGGGTCGCCACAGTCGCCATCCAGCGAGACGAAGGTGGCGGCCCCATCGGGTCGGTACCCATCTCCGTCCGAGTCGACGTAGCAGGTCTCCGAGCCATCGCAGTCCTGGTCGACGCCATCGCCGGAAATCTCGGCCGCGCCGGGGTGGATGGCCCCGTCCCCGTCGTCGCAGTCGGCCACGTCGGACACGTATCCGGCGAGCGGATCGCAGAACAGGCCGAGGCTGTCGCCGCCGTACCCGTCGCCGTCCGCATCCTGGTGGAAGGGGGATTGCCCCGTCGCCGAGGGGTCGGAGTCGTCGGACAGCCCATCGCAGTCCTCGTCGACGTCCAAGGGGTCGCAGATCTCGGCGGCCCCGGGGTTCACGGCGGAGTTGGCGTCGTCGCAATCGGTGGAGTCGGCGAGGGCACCAGCGGGCTCGGTGCAGGCGACCGTGGGCGTGGACCCGGCGTAGCCATCGCCGTCCTCGTCGAGGTACCAGGTGGGTTGGTCGACGGAGGAGGAGTCGTCCGTGAGCCCATCGCAGTCGTCGTCGAGGCCGTCGCAGATCTCCGGGGCGCCAGGGTTGATCGTCGCATCGCCGTCGTCGCAGTCGGTGAAGGTGGCCGCGTAGCCCAGGGGCGCATCGCATGCGTACACCACGGCGGCCCACGTCCCATAGCCGTCGCCATCGGTGTCCTGGTAGTACCGCGTCAGGATCAGGCCGGTCTCGTCGATGAGGCCGTTGCAGTCGTTGTCGATGCCGTCACACATCTCGGACGTGCCTGGGCCCACCGCGACGTTCGCGTCATCGCAGTCCAGGTTGTCCCAGGTGTACCCCTCCGGCGCCATGCCCCCATCGACAGGACAGGCAAGGATCGACGCGCTGTCGGGATCCCCAGACCCATCGCCGTCCGCATCCACGTAGAACGTGAACATGTCCACGGCATCCTCGTCCACGAGGCCGTCACAGTTGTCGTCGACGCCGTTGCAGAGTTCGTCGGCCTCGGGGTGCACCGCAGGGTTGGTGTCGTCGCAATCGACAGGGGAGGCGTAGCCATCGGAGTCGGAGTCGGCGGTGCCCTGGTACAGGTAGGCACGACCCGCGACCGAGCTGGAGGCGTAGGCTCCGACGATCAGGTCGTGGAAGCCGTCCCCGTCGACGTCCCCGGCGCCGGAGACCGAAAATCCGAAATCGTCCGAACCCACGCCGACCAGACTGGTGGTCACCATGCCCGACACACCAGCCGAAGACCCCGAATAGACGTAGGCCGCTCCAGTGACGTACGCGCCCACCGCCACGTCGGCGTAGCCGTCGCCGTCCAGGTCGCCCGCGCCGGACACCGAGAAGCCGAACGTGGCCCCGTCCCCCTCGAGGGTGGCGTCGGGCCCGCTCGAGATGCCACCGGAGGAGCCGGAGTAGATGTACGCGCGCCCAGGGTAGATCCCCGCACCCCAGGCCCCGATGATCACGTCGTCGTAGCCATCGCCGTCCACATCCCCGGCGTCAGAGACAGCCGCCCCGAAGTCCATGGACCCGGTCTCCCCGTCCAGGGTGGCCACGGCAGCGGCTGCCGTGCCGTCTGGCGATCCCAGGTACACGTATGCCCGGCCGACAGAGGCGTCGTATCCGTACGCACCCACGATGACATCGGCGTACCCATCGTCGTTCACATCCCCGGCCGCCGAGACCGACGCCCCGAAGTGGTCGGCGCTGCTCTCCCCGTCGAGCACCCTGTCCACCGTCTCCAGCGTCCCATCGGTCGACCCGAGGTACACGTACGCCCGCCCGGTACTGCCGCCGTGCCGGTCCGCGCCGACGATCACGTCATCGTAGCCGTCCCCGTTCAAGTCCCCGGCCGCAGACACGGAGCCCCCGAAATAGTCGTGGGCGTCCTCGCCCGTGAGCGTGGTAGCGGGCGCATTGGACACGCCGCTCGCCGACCCGAGGTACACGTACACCCGGCCGGCATTCGAGCTGTACCCCCTGGCGCCGACGATCACATCGTCGTAGCCATCCCCGTTCACGTCCCCGGCGCCGGACACCGACCCACCAAACCTGCACCAACTGTCCAATGCGGGGAGCGTGGTGTCCGCTGCTGTGGAGAACCCGCTGGCTGATCCGAGGTACACGTAGGCGCGGCCGGTCTGCACATGGCCGTCGAACGTGCCATTGGCCCCCACGATCACGTCGTCGTACCCATCGCCGTTCACGTCTCCCGCGTCCGACACCGAGTACCCGAAAGCGTTCGAGGCCGCCTCCCCCTCCAACGTCGCGCTCGCCGTCGTGTACAGGAGGTCCACCGGGACCGGGGAGCGCACGCCTTCGTCCCGCATGCCCACCTGAAAATCGCCTTCCGCGACCCCGGAATGCGCATCGAGCGGCTCCCCGTCTGCGTCCCGCGCGCTCAACCCCTCGGGCGCGACCGGAACCGCGCAGGAGAGGATGCCGAGGACGGCGTGAAGCATGTTGCCCCGAGGGAATGGCAGAGCATACCACGAGGGCGCAGCCCCATGACCGTGACGCCGGCCAGCCTCACCCGCCAGCGCCGGGCGGCTTCGGCACGCTCACGAAGAATATGCTCCCACCGGATGGATTGTCCTCCACCCAGGCATGCCCCCGGTGCAGCCGCACGATCTGCTCCGTGATCGCCAGCCCGAGCCCGGTGCCCCTCACACCTCCTCGCGCCAGCCGCTCGAAGCGGTGGAAGATGATCTGCTTGTGCTGGTCAGGTACGCCGACGCCCTGGTCCTTCACGGAGAAGACCCAGAGGTCGCCCCGGTCTTCCACGCGAACGTCGATCCGCGTTCCGCTGGGGCTGTACTTGATGGCGTTCGAGATGAGGTTGGCGAACACCTCTTTCATGATCGGATGGAAGTTCGCCGAGAACCCGGCGCCGGAATGGTCGGACAGCGTGATGTGCTTCTCTGCGAGCTTGTGCTCGAAATCCATGACCACGGAGCGCATCGCCTGAACGGGATCGCCAGTGAAGAAGGTCAGCGCATCGCCGGGGGCGATGGCCGCAAGCTGGGATGCGAGAACGGTCATCTCGATGAGGTTTGCGGCCGCCCGCCGGATGTGTCGCAGCCCCTCGGTCGTCATGGCGTCCAACTCCCTCCTCAGGAGCACGTCCGTCGCGGTCTGGATCGCTCCCGCCGGGTTGATGATGTCGTGCCGCAGGACGTCTGTGAAGATGTCCTTCAGGCGGTTGGCTTCTGTCAGCTCGGCCGCGAGGCGTCGCAGGTCCCGCTCGGCCTGCTTCCGCACCGTGATGTCCTGCACGAAACCCACGACTTCAACCGGTTCTCCATCGACATCTCTCGTCACCGTGGCCACCGAATGAATCTCCCTGGCGGGAGATCCATCGGCGGGGTGGATGGTGTACTCGAGGTCGTAGGGGTGGCCCTCGCTGAGCAGCGCCATGAGGGCCTGGTGGACGCGCTCGCGTTCGGGGATGCAGGCTTCGATGTCTTCGATGGGCCAGTACCTCGCCACGGGAGGATACCCGAACATGCGGAGCCCCTCGGCCGAGCCCCAGATCTGCCCGGTCTCGACATTGTAGTTCCAGGACCCGGCGTGGCCGATCTTCAGGGCCACCTGCGTCTGGGCCTCGCTGTGCTGGAGCGCGGATGCGCTTGCCCGCAATGCGTCCTCCGCCCTCCGGCGCTCCGTGACGTCACGTGCGCAGCCGACGATGCCGATCACGCGGCCATCGTCATCCCGCAGCGGCGCCTTGGCTGTCTGGAGGATGCGCTCGCCGTCGGCGGTCCGGATGACCTCCTCGATCTCCCGCGACACGCCGGACTCCATGATGTGCCGCTCGTTCTGGGACAGCGCATTCGCCACGCCGGAGTCCTCATGGACCTCATGAGTGGTCCTGCCGAGCACCTGGTCCGGCGATTTCCGCAGCAACTTCAGCGTTGCCGGATTGGCGAAGAGACACCGGCCCTCGCGGTCCTTCATGAAGAGCGCGTCCGGGGCGGTGTCGGTGAGGGCCTTCAACAACGCCTCGCTCCTGCGCAGCGCCTCCTCGGCCTGCCTGCGAGCCGTGACGTCCACGTGCGTGCCGACCAACCGGAGGGCGCGCCCCTGCCCATCCCGGGCGACGCACTTGCCTCGCCCCAGGATCCAAAGCCACTCGCCGTTCCTTGCCTGCATGCGGTACTCGACCGCAAAAGCGTCGCAGCGCCCCTCGATGCATGCGTTGTTCGCCTGCATCGCGTGCTCCCGGTCGTCGGGATGAATCAGGGCGCTCCACGTCGCGCCGCTCGCGGCCAGGCCGCCGGGTTCGTAGCCCAGCATGCGGTAGTAGCCGGGGCTCAAATTGCACTCGTCCGTCCGAAGGTCCCAGTCCCACAGCCCGTCGTTGGTCGCCTCCATGCTCAAGCGGAAGCGCTCCGCCGTGGCCGCGAGCGCGTCCTCGGCCTCCTTGCGCGCGGTGATGTCCGTGAAGGTGCAGACCACCTGCCGCAAGGTCCCGTCCGGGTCCAGCTCAGGGATCGCATCCACCAGGAGCCACACCCGGTCCTGGGTGGTCGGGCGAAACACGCCCATCACCACACCTCGCACCGCTCGGCGGGTGGCGATGGCCGTCGGCACCGGATGGGTCGGCCCGGGGAACGGGGTGCCGTCCTCGTGGATGACGTTCCACGCCGGGTCGAAGGAGGTGCGACCCCGAAGCTGGTCCTCGGTGAGGCCCAGCAGCTCCAGCGCCTTCGGGTTGCAGTGCAGGATCCCTGCGTCCGGCCCCTGGGTCATCACGCCGATCTGGAGGTCTCGCGCGAGCGTGACGAACCGCAGCGCATCCGCGGTCCACCGACGCTCGGTGATGTCCGTCACGAGCGCGATGGCGCCGTCCGTTTGCCCGTCGTCGCGGAAGAGCGGGACCGCCTCCACCATCACGTCCAGCCACGAGCCGTCCCTGCACGCGAGCCGACACTCGTAGTTGTCCCGCTCCCTGCGGCGGCGCGCCGCGATCCGGGCGCCGATCCACCCCCGATCCTCCTCGCCGACGAAGGAGGGCGCAGGCTGTTGCAGGAACTCCTCGTGCGGCCAGCCCACCATCTCCGACATGCGGCGATTTGCGAAGATCGTCCTCCCCGACGCATCCGTCTGCCAGACTCCCTGCGACATCAGCTCGAACATCTGGTCGCGGTGGGCAGGATTCATCCGCCCCCTCCGGGCGGCGGGCCCGCGCCCAGGGTCACGGCTCCCGCAGGGGACAGGGAGAGAAGCGTGGACGACCCGGGCGTGGACATACGTGGACAGCCTATGCCCACCAGCCCCCGCATCCATCCGCCAGACGGCCCTCCCCGGTCACCGCCGCATCACCCCGGCCGCAAACCTCGGGATCGTCGATCCGTGCGCTCGCTCCGCCACCGCCCAGACCGCATCGCCGATGGTGTAGACATCGACGAGCCGGGGTGGATCGCTCCAGCAGCCGAGGTGGAGCTTCGGGGGCACGATGCACGCCGAGACGTCGCTCGCACCGGGCGGACAGAGCTCGTAGCTGGTGTTGTCGCCGGACCCGAGATCGCAGGACTCGGTGAACGTTCGAAAGCTCCACGTCTGGTCGCCGATCTGCACGGCGTTGCCGGACTGGCACCAGGCGACGGGGGCGGGCTGGAGCGCAGCCTGGATCCCCTTCCTGGCGAGCACGTCTGCGTTGTCGACGACCAGCTTCTGCAGCAGGGACGACCAATCGGACGGCACCGTCGACGGCTTGAGGATGCGCTCGGTGTCGGAGCGGGAGCCCGCCTCGTACACGATCAGCTCCGCCCGCTGGTCGGACTGCCGGCCCAGCGCCAGGGCAACGCGGGAGCCGTCCTCGCTCGCGCCGACGAACTCGAACCGCGAGGTGGACGGCGGAAAGTCGGACGGCGGAGGCCGGGGCGTGATCGTGCAGGCCGGGGCGGGCAGCACGGGCGCGGGGAAATCGGGAGTGGACGCATGCGGCGCGGACGCGCCAGGCCCCCAGAACAACAGGCCGCCACCCAGCACCAGGCCCATGCCCACGACGGCGGTGAACGCGCTGACGGCAGGCACGACGAGGCGAGGAAGCGGAATGGGGGCGTGCGGGACGTACGGCACCGGGCGGTCAGGAGCGACGGGCACCGGGGCTTCGAAGGGCTGGGCGGGGGCGAACACGTCGGACGTGGGGGCAACGCGCGTCGGGCGCGGAGCGTCCGGGAGCGGGACCGGCTCGGGGGGCGGCGGCGCGAGATCGAGGCTGGCCCGGAGCTGCTGGACCTCGATGAGCAGCGCTGCGGCGTCGGAGGGGCGACGGCGCGCATCGCGGTCGAGCATCCTGCCCAGCAGCCGCAGGACGGGCGGAGAGACCCGCGCATGCTGCGCCCAGACCAGCATGCCGTTCGGGTCGGCCAGCGTGTGGGGCTCGCGACGGGTGAGGAGCGCCACGGCGAGCGCCCCGACCGCGTAGATGTCCGAGCCGGGGCCGGCATCTCCCCGGAACTGCTCGGGCGCCATGTAGCCGAAGGTCCCGGCGACGGTGCTGCCGCCAAGTTCGGCGTCTGCGACGGCGTCCCGCACCGCGCCGAAGTCGAGCAGCACGAGCTCTCCCGCGCTGCCTTCGACACCCGAGCGGCGCATGACGTTGCGCGGCTTGATGTCGCGGTGGATGACCGGCGGCGAGAGGTTGTGCAGGTACACCAGCACCGGCAGGAGCCCGATGATCACGTCCAGCACCTCGCGCTCGTCGTAGCGGTGCTCCTCGAGCTCGTGCGCGAGGTCCACGCCCTCGATGAGCTCGATCCCGAGGTACAGCGAGGCGTGCTTGCCCGTCCCGACGACGAAATCGTCCATCCAGCGCGGGATCTGCGGGTGGTGCAGCTGCCGCAGCACCCGTACCTCCCGCGCCACCAGCTCCCGGCCCTTCGCCGACTCCGCCTGCCGCAGCGGCATCTCCTTGATCGCGAGCCGGGCCCCATCCTCGAGGCGCACCGCCGCGAAGGTGCTGCCCGTCGTGCCCCGGCCGATGATCCGCTCCAGGCGGTAACGCCCATCGAGGATCGCGGCAGCGCCGCACTTTTCGCAGGGATCGACCGGCGTCTGGACGCCGCAGCTCGCGCAGATCATCCGGCGTACTAAGCTCAGATCAACGTGATCGCCTGCTCGAGCGCCGCAGCCACGTCAGCCGTCACGTCCTTCCCGTGCCCGGGCACCAGGCGCTTCGGGTCCCGCGCCACCAGTGCTTCCAGATCGGCCTTGAGCGCCGCCCTGTCCTTCAACCAGAACCAGCGCGCAAACCGCGGGATCGCCGGCCGCCCCGAGGGCCCGATGAACAGCTCCATTGGAAAACCCAGCTTCGGCACGTTCATCAGCATGTCGTTGAACACGAGATCCAGGCCCTCGCTCGTCTGCACCTCCATGACGCCCTCGCTCTCCTTGATGCCCGCGAGGTGCCGGACGCGCACCGTCTCGTCGCCCGGCGCGTCGGTGTACGTCCCGTGCACGGGAGTCGCCTTCGCGACGGACTTCGCGGCGTTCGCCGGGCAGTAGACCTTCGCTTTCGGGTAGCGGGCCTGCATGATGCGCGAGTCCATGCGGTGGAACGCGTTGGGCACGAGGATCCCCGCGACCTCGCCCCACGCGTCGATCTCGGCCATCTCGGCCTCGCCGAGCGCGATCGCGTTGTGCATCAGGATGCGGCCATCCACGAGCCGGGCGAGCGACATCACCCGGCGCGTGCCGGACTCCATGATGCCCTCCACCCGCCAGAGGTTCGGCGCCAGCTTGTCGATCGGCTTGTGCTTGAGGACGGTCCACGTGGTGTAGCAGGTCGCCAATCAGGCCTCCGGGGGAGCGCCGGATTATCCCGCGCCGTGCTGATCGAAGCCCGCCATCTCGTTCGCCGCTTCAAGCGCGAGACCCCTTCCCGCGGATTCCTCGGCGCGTTGACCGATCTGGTCCGCACGCGCTCGGAGGAGCGAGACGCCGTGACCGACGTCTCGTTCGACATCGCGCAGGGAGAGGCGGTCGCGCTGCTCGGCCCGAACGGGGCGGGGAAATCCACCACGATCAAGATGCTGACAGGCATCCTCCGGCCCAACGCCGGCACGCTCACGGTGGCGGGGCTCGACCCGTGGAAGGACCGCCAGCGGCACGTGCGCAACATCGGCGTGGTGTTCGGGCAGCGCTCGCAGCTCTGGTGGGATCTCGCGGTGATCGAGGGCTACGACCTGCTGGCCGCGATGTTCGGGGTCTCCCCGGCCGACTACCGCAGCCGGATCGAGCGCTTCGACGCCGTGCTCGGCATCGGGCCGCTGCTCCGCACGCCGGTGCGCGCGCTCTCGCTCGGCGAACGCATGCGCTGCGAGCTTGCCGCCGCGCTGATCCACAAGCCGTCCATCCTGATCCTCGACGAGCCCACGATCGGGCTCGACGTGGCCGTGAAGCTGCGCCTGCGCGCCTTCTTGACCGAGCTCCGCAACGAGGGCGAGACCACCCTCCTCCTCACCACCCACGATCTCGGCGACGTCACCGCGCTCTGCCCCCGCGTGATGGTGCTCGCGCAGGGCCGACTGCTGCACGACGGGTCGATGGCGAGCCTGCTCGGCACGCTCGGTGGACAGCGCGTGCTCCGGGTGCGCCTGCGTACGCCCGCAGCAGCGCCCCCCGGCGCGATCCCCGATTCCGACGGGTTCCACCTGCCCTTCAGCGGCGACGCCGCTGAGCCCGTCCGGGCCGTGCTCGCGCAGTTCGACGTGGAGGATCTCCGCGTGGACGACCCGAGCCCCGAGGAGTGGATCGCGAAGTTCTACGAGGGGCCGGGCGCGTGATCCCCCAGCTCGCGTGGCACCTGCGGCGCTGGGTCCGACCGCTGTGGGCGAGCTTCCGGATCGGCGCGCGCGGTGTCTTCGCCTACCGCGCCGAGGCGCTGGTCACGCTGTTCTCCGCGAGCCTGATGGCCTCGCTGAACGGGCTGTTGTGGAGCGCCGCGACGAAGGACCGGCCCGGGATCGCGGGCGTTCCGAGCGACGAGCTCCTGAGCTACGTGGTGATGGCCTGGGTCGCGGTGAGCTTCTTCGCGAGCAAGGTGAACGAGGACATCGGGCGCAGGTTCAAGGAGGGGCAGATCACCGCCGACCTCCTTCGGCCCATGTCCCTGCAGCTCCAGTGCTATGCCCGGGATGTCGGGCGAGCCAGCGCGACCCTGATCCTCCAGACATTCCCGATGTTTGTGATGGGGTTCTTCGCGTTTGGCGTGAAGCTTCCATCCCATCCCCAGACCTGGGTCTACTGGGGGATCTCGCTGCTGCTCTCGCACATGATCAACTTCGGCCTCTCGTTCCTGGTGGGGCTCGCGGCCTTCCCCCTGCAGAACATCAGCGGCCTCACGCACGTGAAGGGCACGCTGGTGAGCATCTTCTCGGGGGCGCTGATCCCGCTGGATCTCTACTCCGGGGTGCTCAGGACCGTCGTGTTCGCGCTCCCGTTCCACTCGATGGCGCACACCCCCACCTGCATCTTCCTGGAGCGCGACATGCCGCTCGCCGGGCTCCTCGGTGAGCAGGCCGCCTGGGCCGCGCTGCTCTGGATGGCGGGGATGCTCGCCTGGCGCAGCGCCCAGCGGGTGTTGACCGTTCAAGGCGGGTAGTTCGAGCCCAGGCGGCGGTCCGGCTCGGATGGCGGCCTCTCGCCCCCCGCGGCCCGGTCTGCCGCCGCCGTGGGCCGGCCGTCAACCCTTGCGGGGCATCACGAGGTCCGGTCTCACCGCCGCCGTACGGTCCGCCGAGCGCTCGTCGCGCCAGGCGTCGATCTTCGCGTGGTTGCCGGAGAGCAGCACGTCGGGCACCTCGCGGCCCTCCCACTCGCGCGGCCGGGTGTACTGGGGGAACTCCAGCCCGCGCCCCTCGGCAAAACTCTCGACCCGGGAGCTCTCGGCGTTGCCCAGCACCCCCGGCAGCAGGCGCGAGACCGCGTCGATGAACACCATGGCGGCGTACTCCCCGCCGGTGAGCACGTAGTCTCCGATGCTGATCACCTCGACGCCTTCGCCCAGCGATTCGGCGAACCGCGCGTCCACGCCCTCGTAGTGCCCGCACACGAGGATCACGTGGTCGAGCGTCGCGAACCGCTCGGCCGCGCGCTGGTCGAACCGGCGACCGCTGGGCTCGAACAGCACGACCGTCCCAGCCCCGTGCGCGGCCTGCACCGCTCTAAGCGCGTTGGCGACGACGTCGCACCGCATCACCATGCCCGAGCCGCCACCATAGGGCGTGTCGTCCACGGTCCGATGCCGCCCGATGCCATGCTCGCGCACGTCGTGCACGTCCACGGTGACAGCCCCCGCGGCCTGGGCCCGGCCGACGATCGAGGCCGAGAGCGGCGCACGGACCATCTCCGGAAAAAGCGTCAGGACGTCGAACCGCACGGACTACTCCGCCGGCAGGGCCGCGCCCTTGAGCACGACGAGCCGACCTGCTTCGAGATCGACGTCGCGCACGTTCTCGGGGCTCGCCATCAGGTAGAGCTCCTCGCCCCCGGGGGTAGCGATCACCCAGATGTCGCGGTCGCCCGAGACCACGTCCTCCAGCTTGCCGATCTCCACGGGCTCTTCGTCCGCCGTCTGCTCGAAGACCGGGAGGTCGAGCAGGTCGTGGATGTAGTACTCGCCCTTTGCGGGGGCAGGCAGCGCCGACCGCGGGACGATCACGTTCCAGCCGATGAACGTGTGGGCGACCTCCGGGGTCTCGATGCCCTCGATCCGCGCGATGACGCGTTTGCCCGCGCCGGACCGCACCGAGATGTTCACCGTACGCCGCTCGCCTGTCGGCGAGATGATGGTCACACTCGTCGGCTTGGAGAGGGTGCGGCTCTGCCTGTCGTGCAGGAACAGCCGGACTTCGCCGCGCACGCCGAAAACCCCGTTGATCGAGGCGACCAGCACCTCATCGGGGCCGAGCATCAGCGTTCGTCGGTATCGGCTTCGGGACCGTCAGCGAGCGCATCCGCAACGTCGCTGCCCGGCTGAACGAGCTCGAGGATCGCCTTGCGCTGCCCCGCCGAGGCGGAGAGCACCTGCCGGATCGCGCGCAGCGTGTCCCCCTCCGGCCCGTTCACACGGGCGACGTCGGACGGATCGACCTGCAGCTCGATGACCACGGACGCGTCCCCCTCCTGGGCGGTGATCACCACCGCTTCGGGGTGCCGGACGACGCCCTGAACGAGGAAGCGGACGAGCTCAGTCACGCGACGGCCACAGCCGCGCGGGCCTTCTTGATGAGGTCGGTCACCGTGTCGGAAGGCTGGGCGCCAACACCGATCCAGTGGTCGACCCGCGCAAGATCGATCTTGATGACCGGCGGGGTGGTGAGCGGGTCGAAATACCCGATCTGCTCGATGTTGTTGCCATCGCGCGGTGCGCGGCTGTCGGCGACGACGACGCGGTAGAAGGGCTTCTTCTTGGCGCCGAGACGGGTAAGGCGGATGCGGACCATCAGATTCCTTGGAAAGCCCCGCCGTCTATCGCGTCGGACCGCGCAGTCAAGGGGCGCTACCGCAGCGGCACACAAGCAACCCCTCCGACGCCGCCCACCCACACCGCTCCGGGAAGGCACGCGATGGCCCAGGGCCGCTCCAGGCCGGTCTCCACGCGCTGAAGCTCGCCGCGGTCCCGGACGTACACCGCGCCGTCCCGGATGAGCCACAGGCGACCTGCCTCGTCGGCGGCGAGCGCGCCGGGCTCCCCCGGCTCGCTCGACCATGCAGCCCCGTCGAACCGGTGCAACCCCTCGGCCGCGGCGGCCCAGAGGTGCTGTTCGGCGAACGCGAGGTGCCGGACCGGGCGCCCCACCGACCCCGCCACCCCTTCTCGCAGCACGCGCTCCCCGCTGAACGTGCGAACGGGGCCGCCCCCGTCGACCACCCAGACCTCCCCGGTGCGCGTGCCCGCATAGACGACCCCGTTCGGGTCGGTCGCAAAGGAGAGGATGTCCGCCGGTCCCACGCCGCCTTCGAGGTGGGTCCGCCAGGCCACGAGCGGCCTCGTACCGAGGTGGGTGAGCGCGAGGATGTCGTCGTAGCCGGCGTCTGTGTCGGCCGGATGTTTCTTTGCGTGGGGGTCCCCCTGGTAGTCCCAGGTGTAGAGCGCCTGCTGCGTGGCGACGTAGAGCACGTCGCGCATCGCGAGCATCGCCTCCACGCGGCGGGCCTCGCGCCGGGCGCCGGCGGGCCACGGAAAGCTCTGGAACCCTGCGTTCGAGCCGATCTGCAGGCCGTAGTCGGAGCCGATGGCGACCCGCCCCCGGGGCAGCGCGGCGATGCACCGGAACGTCGCCCGCTCGTCGTCGCCAAGCTCCCTCGCGGTGAACCGCCTCACGGCCCCGGTGCGCGCAGGGGGTGGCGGGGGTCCCTTCGAGCGCCATCGCAGCCAGGTCCACGTGGGATCGGGCACGACGCTGCGAGCGAGCGGGCCGAGGGCCTGGAAGGCGAGCACGCCGACCATCTCGGGGCGCCCGACGAGCCGCGCGTCCACCGCATCGCGCGTGAGGGGCACCCCCGCGCAACCGGTGACCTCCGCACCCGGGGAGGCGATCAGCGCCGACCGGACCGTGAACGGATCGGGGTTCCCCATCCGCGCGGCGATCCGCGCCCGCACGGCGCCCATCGCGGGTTCGGTCTCGCGCAGCACATCCGCGGCCAACCCGGAGGGCCACGCAAATGCACTGTCGAGCGCGCTCGACCCGATATGGATCTTCATCCCCGATCCCTATCCGGGGCGCGTGGGGATCACCTCGACGACGGCCCCGCCCTCTGCCAGATCGACCTCGGGCCCCACGCTCAATGGCACACCGTTGGCGGCCCGCACGAGCCTGCAGATCGGCCGCGCGAAGGTCTCGGGACTTCGAACGCCCGAGATGGAGAGCACCCACCGTCCGTCCCGAAGCCGGAGCAGGGTGCCCGGCGGGTACTTGCCCACGCGATTGATGAAGATCTGCAGGAGACCTGCGTCGTAGCGGCGACCGGCCGCCCCCGCCATCAGCTCGATCGCGTGTGCCGGGCTGTACAGCGCACCGCCCACCCGCGGTCGCGTGAGCGTGTCGAACGTGTCCGCAACGTGGATGATCCTCGAGACCAGGATGGGGTTGGTGCTCGCATCGTCATGGTGCTCGAGCGTTGCGAGCAACCGCTTGATCTTCGCAGCGTGAAAGCCGCGTTGCCGCAACAGCAGGCGGGCTCCTGCGCTGGTGTGCCGTTCGGCCGGCACCGCGTAGCCGTCCTCCCGGGCAGAGTAGCCAACGTCGTGAAACATCGCTGCAACGCCGAGATCGGCGAGCGCCGGGGGAGAAAGTCCCAGATCCGCGCCGATCAGGACGGAGAGGGTGCACACGCGCAGCGAGTGGCGGGCAAAAGGAGCGTTGCCAACGAGGTTGCGCTCGTCGTCATCCTCGGCGAAGAGCTCGTCCGCATGTCCCGAGCCATCGACGATGTCGTTCACCAGGCGCCGGATGGGGAGCGGGTTCGGCGTGCGGCCCGCCGCCAGGTTGTCCCAGGCATCGGTGACGAGGGAGGAGGCTCGGTCCAGGGCCTCCTGGAGCTCGTGGGTCACCGGACTGGCGGGGCTGGCGGCCTCGCCCGTGACCCGCAGCCGGAAGAGCCCGTTGACGGTGATGCTGTCGAGGCCCGCAGCCTGCAGGCGGGTTGCGAGGGCGCGGAGGGGGTGTTCGTCCGCGGGGCGGGCGGCGAGCACGTGCAGCAGCGTGCGGATCTGGGGTCCCGAGAGCGGCACGCCGAAATGGATGCCCCCACAGCCGTGCTTGCGGAGCTCCTGCTCGAGATCCGCACCGCCACCGACGCGTTCATCCATCCGGATGCGCACGTCATTCAGGTACACCTGCCCCTCCACGCACACGATCTGCAGGGGACCCAGGAGGTCGTGAAGGCGTGCCAGGAGCTCGACGAAATCGGCGACCGGGGTGTCGAACGCGTCGTTTGACGGGTCGTGCGTACGCATCAGCCGCCACAGCCCGGTGAGCAGACGCACGGTCTGCTCACCGCCGTCGCGCACCTGCTGCGCGAGCGCCTTGTCTTCCCCCGCCCGCGCGGCGTCGATCGCCTGGCCGATGGCCTGTTGATCGCGCTGGAAGTCGAAGTCGGGGTCCGGCTCGGTGCTCATCTGGCAGCTCCACGAATCAGCCTGCGATGCTTCACCATCGAGGCCGTGCAGTGTCGCTGCAGGTCTGCGCTGCCCCTGTCCCCGGCGTACCGGATCAGGTCCTCGACGCCCTCCGCCTGCGTCTCGGCCAACCCGCTCACCGCGACCCAGCACAGCATCTGTGGCACCAGCGTGGTGAAGAACCCCCGGGGCTTGATCCATTCACGAAAAACCACGAGCGCCTGCGCAGGATCCGCCCCGGCCAGCGCCACGCCGAACCGCTCGGCGTCGACAGGTCCGAGGCCATGCAGCGCCTCCCGCTTCACGTGCTCCAGCACCGCGGGGAAGGCGTCCCGCACGCGCCGCTTTCCGATCAGCTCCAACGCCCGGGCGCGAACCTCGTGGTGGTCGGACCCGACGTAGCTTCCGAGCAGCACCCCCACGAGGTGCGTGACCTCGGCGACCCCGAGCACCCGCAGCGCGGCGAATTCGAAGTCGATCTCGCCCCGCCCGATGGCGAGCTTGACTGCCTCGACCGCGCGCGGCAGGCTCACGTAGCGCAAGGCGCGGAGGAGCTCACACGCCACCTCGGGGGAAGCCCGCGGGACCTGGGCGACGACCGCCTCGCCCTCCGTGGGCACGCACCGTTCGATGAGGGACCGGATCACCCGCCGACTGCTCCCGCCGGACTCCGACTCGAGAACGCCCACGAACGCCGCGAAGTGGTCCCCGGGGATCAGGTCGAGCAGGCCCACGAGGTCGGCCGGTGCCTCGTGCAGGTCCGGAGGCACACCGTGGACGAGCCGGGCGAGCGCACGCTGGTCGACGAAGCTGAGCAGGAGCTGGTCCCGCTCGCGCGCGGCGGCCTCTCCCGCGTCGAGCGACGTGAGCCGCCGCGCAAGCTCGAGCACCCAGTGGAGCTGGCCCTCGGTGAGGACGAAGTCGCGTATCTCCCGCAGCAGCGGCAGGATCTCGCCGAAGGTGAGCGGGTTCGTCGGATCGTGCACGTGCTGGAGGAGGCGCTCCGTGAGCCGCAGGCAGTTCTCGGGCAGGTGGCTCGCGGCGTCTTCGGCGACGAGGGCCTCCCGCCAGAGCTCGGGCAACGGGCGGTGCTCCACGAGAGCGCGCCGGGTGAGCACGGGGGCCGGCAGGTCGAAGTCGACGGGCGCATCCACGACACCCGCCGCCCGATGAGGCCCTGCGCCACCGCCTGCGAACTCCCCATCCTCGACGCCGACCTCCTCGTCCGGTACGAACCCCTCGACGGCCTCCACGTCGATCGACTGGAACCCGGCCTTCCAGAGGAGCACGACCATGTCATCCTCGGCCTGCCGCACGCCGACGAACCGGATGGACAGGACCTCCAGCAGCTTGAGCACCTCGGGCCACGGCGCCTGTGCCCGGACCGTGATCTTGCGCACGCCGTCCCGGTAGAGCCGGAACGCGAGCGAGCGTTCCCGATCGCGGTCCAGGTAGACGACCTCCGCGCCCACCAGCAGTTCGAACGGGCGCACCGAGAGCGCGAGGTCACCGTGTTCGCTCGAGTACCTCTCGACGGCGTCCTGCAGGGCGTCGAGGAAGTGCCGGATGGCAGAGTTCTGCGCGTCGTAGAGCAGGAACGAGCGCGCCGCGCGGGTGAGCGCCAGCACCACATCGTTCGCCGCGCTGCCCCGTGCGGTGTTGCCTAGCCGCAGCTCCCCGGAATCTTCGGGTTCGGGGGTCTCAGGGGGGAGAACCGGTTCGGCCACAGCAGGATGGTAGCAAACCCTGGCTGTCGCTCAGTGCCAGAACGCACGCTGGCGACCGATAAAGATCCCCCGGCCCCGAAAAAGGTACCGCCCGCTACTCCACCGTGAGCGCAAACATCGCCGCGCCGGCCGCGGGATCGGAGGTTCGCACCCGGAGATCGCCGGTGGCCGGCCCCTCGACCTCGAGGAGCGCCGAGACCACGACGCTCGCTGTTGCGTCTGGATCGAGCGTGACGGCGCTGAAGTCCACGCTGAACACCCCGGTCGGGTCGGTCACGATCGTGGCCTCGGTCACGTCCAGCGGGCCTGCACCCACGTTCGTCACGTCCAGCGACCGGGTCTCGGAGAAGCCGGGGGTGAGCCCCGTCCAGGTGAGCCCGGTGGCCGAGAAGCTCGCCACGCCCCCGGGGGACGAGTCGTCACCCGGGTCCTGCACCCCGGAGCCTGTCCCGGTGCACGCTGCCAACAACAACACGATCACGTCCGCCTCCTGCGTACCACGAGCCACGCGGCGACCCCGAACCCGAGGCCGCTCCAGGAGACCGGGCTTACCTCGGTGACGGCGCAGCCGCACCCGCCGCCGCCGCGGGCCTCGCCAGTGTCGGGCAGCACGTCGGTGTCACCCGTGTCCGTGCTGTCCCCGGAGTCCGCAGTCTCCCCCGTGTCCGCGGTCTCGCCCGTTTCACCGGTTTCCCCGGTTTCACCGGAGTCCCCGGTTTCACCCGAGTCCCCGGTTTCGCCCGAGTCACCGGTTTCACCCGAGTCCCCGGTTTCACCCGAGTCCCCGGTTTCACCCGAGTCCTCGGTGTCACCCGAGTCCCCGGTTTCACCCGAGTCCTCGGTGTCCTCCGTGTCGCCGGTGTCCTCGGTGTCACCGGTGTCACCCGTGTCGACCGTGCCCCCGCCGAGCGGATCGACCCAGTTGGGGATGCCATCGGCGTCGTCGTCGCTCGTACCCTCCTCCTGGTCGCTCAGCCCGTCGGCGTCGCTGTCGGCGTCGAGCCTGTTCGGCGTGCCGTCGGAGTCGGCGTCGGGGTCGGCCACGCCGTCGTCGTTCGCATCCACGGCCTGTTCGACCGCCGTGGAGATGCCATCGTCGTCGTCGTCCTGGTCACGGGCGTCGATCGTGCCGTCCCCGTCGGAGTCGGGCGGGGTCGCGGTGGGGTCGCTCGCGTCGTAGCTCCCGATCTCCTGCCAGGTCCAGACACCGTCGTCGTCGTCGTCCAGGTCGAGCGCGTCGACCCCGCCGTCACCGTCCGTGTCGGTCGGGGCGCGCACGTCGCCCGCCTCGTAGCCGTCCCAGAGGCCATCACCGTCGCTGTCCGGATTGTCCGGGTCGGTGCCCAGCACACCCTCGTCCTCGTCGTCCAGCCCGTCGCCGTCCGAGTCGGGCCCCTCGCAACACGAGGGGTCGACGTAGTCGGCGATGCCGTTCCCGTCCTGGTCGCGGTCGCCCTCGGAGAGGTCGGTCTCCTCGTCCTCGTCGCTGTCGGCGTCGAGGTAGTTGGGGATGCCGTCGCCGTCTGCATCGGGGTCGGCCACGCCGTCGAGATCGGCGTCGGCGAGGTCCTCGTCGGCGGTCGCGATGCCGTCCCCGTCGTCGTCGCAGTCGATCACGTCGGTACGCCCGTCCAGGTCGCTGTCGGTGGGCGAGGAGGGGTCCCCCAGCTCGTCGGCGTCGAGGTGGCCGTCTCCGTCACTGTCGAAGTCGACGTAGTCGGGGATGCCGTCGGCATCCGTGTCCGCAGGCGCCGAGGGATCCTGGAGCTCATCGGAGGTCCAGAGCCCGTCGCCGTCGTCGTCGGTGTCGTTCCAGTCCGCAGCGCCATCCCCGTCGGTGTCGGTCGGCGCGCCCGGGTCGGAGACCTCCACTCCGTCGGAGACGCCGTCGCCGTCGGTGTCTGCGTTCGCCGCGTCCGAGCCGATGGCCTGCTCTTCCTCGTCGTAGAGGCCGTCGCCGTCGGTGTCTGTGAGCTCGTCCACGCCGTCGCAGTCGTTGTCGAGCCCGTCGGGGAGCTCGGGCGCGCCCGGGTAGGCCGTGGCGTTGGTGTCGTCGCAATCGCTGCCGGCGTAGGCGGCGCTCTCCCAGCCGTCCCCATCCTGGTCGTAGTCGCTAGCAGAGTCGCAATTGCTGTTCAGCCCATCGTACCAGCGCTCGGCAGCCCCCGGGTTGATCGCAGCATCCGCGTCGTTGCAGTCGGTGCCTCCGTACGCGTCGGAGACGTACCCGTCACCGTCGGCGTCGTAGTCGCCGTCCCCGAGGCAGTCGCTGTCCACACCGTCGTACGGGATCTCCACGGCGCCGGGGTAGGCGGTGGGGTCGGCGTCATCGCAGTCTGTTCCGCCGTAGGCGCGGCTGTCGAACCCGTCGCCATCGGCATCGTCATCGGAGCCGCCACCACAGTTGGAGTCCACCCCGTCGTAGGCGGGGTCGGGGGCGCCCAGGTAGATGCCCGGGTCGGTGTCATCGCAGTCCGGCCCGCCGTAGGCTGCGCTCTCCTGCCCGTCCCCGTCCTGGTCGTAGTCGTCGGCGCCGTCGCAATTCCCGTCCACGCCGTCGTACCACGCCTCGCTCGCGCCCGGCCGGACGGCGGCGTCCGAGTCGTCGCAGTCGGTCCCCCCGTACCGACCGGATTCATAGCCATCGCGGTCGACGTCGTAGTCGTCGTCGCCCGCACAGTCGCTGTCCACACCGTCGTACGGGGCATCGGGGGCCCCCACGTAGGTGCTCGCCTCGGTGTCGTCGCAGTCGTCCCCGCCGTACGCCGCGCTCTCGCTGCCGTCGCCGTCGGCATCGTAGTCGGTGTCCCTCGCGCAGTCGCTGTCGATCGCATCGTACGGCGTGTCGGGCGCCCCGGCGTACATGGTCGGGTCCCGATCGTCGCAATCGCCGCCATCAGGCGTCTGCCCATCGCGATCGTAGTCGTAGCAGCCGATGTCACCGCCCAGGGAGCGCGTGAACGTGAACGGTGAGGCGACGAAGTGGGCATCCCCGTACAGCGCTCCCGTCCAGCCGTTCCCGGATCGGTCCGTCGCGGTCGTCCCGGAGTCGTCGAAGTCGTAGTAGGCGTAGAGCCCCTCCTCCTCACCCGTGAGCTCGTACGGCGCCAGACAGGCGATCTCTGCAGCAGACTGCGCTCGATCCCACACCCGCACCTCGTCCATGCGGCCGTCGAGGTTGTCGCTGATGAAGCCCGCGCCGTCGTCGTCTCCCCCGAGCACCCAGGTGTCGCTGCCAAAGCCCGGGGTGGTGGAGGTGGCTGCGGAGTCCACGAGCACGCCGTCCACGTACAGGCTCACCTGGGTGGGCTCGTCCACCACGGCGACGTGGAAATTCGTGCCGGTCGCGGCCGCGGCGGTGTAGCAGATGCCGTCGATGCCATCGGTCGTGCAGCTCGAGCCCTCGCTGGAGTTGATGTCCTCGATCTCGATCTGCCAGCGGCCCGCCACGTAGCCGACATAGAACGAGTTGTTGCGGTTCGTGGTGTCCACCGCCTCGAAGAGGGTCGTGTAGACCGGGCTGGGGTAAGCGTCGACGTTCACCCACGCCTCGACCGTGAACGATGTGCCGGGATGCAGCGTGCCAAGCTCGACATAGTCGCCCGCGCCGTCCAGATCCAGCGCGTTCCCCGCGAGCGCCGGCCGGATTCCGACTCCGAACAGGGCCGCAACGGCTGCCACCGTGCGAAGGAGTGGACGGGTCGGGCGCATCGCCTCAATGGTACTTCAGGGAGGTCAGGCAGGCAAACCTCCCGCCGCGCAAAGTCGCGGGCGGGCGCTCGGGTCAGCCGTCCAGGTCGGGAGAACGCGGCTTCCTGCGCAGCGCAGAGACCAGATCCGAGGTGAAGAGCACCCCGGCGATGCCCCAGCACACGTAGGCGGTCAGCCGACCCTGCTCGTGCACGTCGTCGGTGAAGACGTCCATGAAGGGCATCGTCAAGACCCGGTCCGCATGCGCATCGTTGGACCACGAAACCCAGATACCCGCGAGCAGGAACAGAACCGGAGTGACGAACTTCATGCACCGGCAATAGCGTGGCGAGGCCGCGCGCTCAAGCCGCACCGGGGACGACGCCCCCCCAACCTGATACCCGCTGCCGATGAACGACTGGCTCACCCGCGACCTGCAGCACCTCTGGCACCCGTTCACCCAGCAGGACGAGTGGGCCGGAGAGCCGAAGCTGTGCATCGAGCGGGCCGAAGGCGTCGAGCTCATCGACACCGAGGGCCGCCGGTACCTCGATGCGGTGAGCTCGCTCTGGTGCAACGTCCACGGCCACCGGCATCCGAAGCTCGACGCTGCGTTGCTCGACCAGGTGGGGCGCGTGGCCCACACGACGATGCTCGGCCTCACCCACCCGCCCGGGATCGAGCTTGCCGAGCGGCTCTGCGCGCTCACGGGGCTGGACCGCGTGTTCTACAGCGACTCCGGGAGCTCCAGCGTCGAGGTGGCGCTCAAGATCGCGTTCCAGGCGCAACAACAGCGGGGCCACACCCAGCGCACCCGCTTCGCTGCCTTCACCGAGGCCTACCACGGCGACACCCTCGGGAGCGTGTCCGTCGGGGGGATCGACCTGTTCCACGGCGTGTACCGACCGCTTCTGTTCGACGCCCTGCGGATCCCCTGCCCGGATCGGCCGGACCCCGAGGCCGAGGCCCGCTGCCTGGCCCAGGCGGAGAGGCTGTTCGCCGAGCACGGCGAGACGCTCGCGGGCTTCATCTTCGAGCCGCTGGTCCAGGGAGCGGCGGGGATGCGGATGCACTCCCCGGCGTTCCTGGTCGCCCTGTGCACCCTCGCCCGGGATGCCGGGGTGCTGCTGATCGCCGACGAGGTGGCCACCGGGTTCGGGCGCACGGGCACGATGTTCGCCGTGGAGCAGGCGGGCATCCGGCCCGACATCCTCTGCATCGCGAAGGGGATCACCGGGGGCTACCTCCCGCTCGCCGCGACGCTGACCACCGAGGCGATCTTCGACCTCTTCCGGGGGCCATACACCGCGTGGAAGACGCTGTTCCACGGCCACACCTACACCGGCAACCCCCTGGCCTGCGCCGTCGCGCTCGCCTCGCTCGACATCTTCCGTGACGAGGCGGTGCTTCAGAACCTGGGTCCCCGGGTGGAGGCGCTCCGGAACGGGCTGCTGCTGTTGCGACACCGCTGCGTGCTCGAGCGACGCCAGCGGGGCCTGATGGCGGCGGTACGGATCGGGCCGTTCTCGGCCGATGCCCGCATGTCGCACCGGGTGGCCCTGGCTTGCCGGGACGAGGGCGTGATCGTACGCTCGCTCGGCGACGCGATCGTGCTCATGCCGCCGCTCGCGATGACGCCGAGCCAGATCCGGGCCTGCACCGCCGCGATAGGCACAGCACTCCACCGCCTCGTCCCGGCCTGAACTTGCTCCTGATCGCCCTCGCCCTCGCTGCCGAACCCGCGCGCCCCGCTGCGCCACCGCGGAACGTGTCCCTGGAGGCCGGCCTGGGGCTCGGCCTGCTCGGCGGGGGCAACGGCAGCGGCTACGCGATCGGCGCCTCCCAGCGGTTCGGGCTCGACGTGCCGGCCGGGCACATCCACTCGATCGTGCTCGCCGTGGAGCACGCACACCACGTCCTCGCCGACAGCCGCGGGTACCTGCCGGACGAAGATGTGCCGGACGACGTGATCGAGGGCGCGCGTGATCGGTGGCAGGTGACCGTCGGCGGGCGGTTCCAGCTTCAACTCGCCGACCCGACCGCCGATCGCCTGGTGGTCGAGCCCCTGGCGGAGATCGGCATGGGTTTTGTGGCCACGCACACGGTGGTGGTGATGCCGTCCTTCAGCGGCCGTATGGCGATCGGGAGCTGGAACGTCGCGCCGGCGCTCGGCCTCGGGCTGGGCGCCGACGTGCGCGTGCGGCGCTTCCTGGCGTTCGTGCCCGCGCTGCGGGTGACTGCTGCGCTCGAACAGGACCCTCCCGAGGCGGGTGGGCCGTCCATCTTTGGGGCCGAGGTGCGGGGCGACCTCTCGGTGAGCGCACGGGTGACCTTCTAAACAGGATCGCCGCTCATCGTAGCGGTCCGACAGGCTCGGATCGGAAATCGACTTTCGAGCATCGAGTCTCGATGTTCGAGTCTCGACTTCCGAGTGTCGATTGTGGATCTCGACGCTCGCATCATCGACTCGACGGGCCACGGGTTGGCTGCGGCGCGGCCCCCCGCGGGGGGGAGGGCCGCGTACCGCCCGGTCTGGAGGACTCAACCCGCGGCCCTCCGGAGTCTTCGATGGAGTACCGTTTCGATCACGAGAATCTCGATGCTTACAAGCTCGCGCTGGAGGTCGCCAAGTCCTGTTCCGCCCTG